>NZ_MAXF01000038.1 GCF_001704635.1 Streptomyces sparsogenes
GGCCACCCGGGCGGGCCACCCGGGGGCTGCGGGCCAGCCGGGGTCTGCGGGCCACCCGGGCAGTCCGGGCCATCCGGGGGGCCTGCCGGAGGCCGCGGCGGCGGACGCGACCGTCCGGCTCGACGTGGTCGCGGGGCCCGACGCGGGCGGCGTCCACCTGCTGCACGGCGGCCAGGTCCGCATCGGCCGCTCCGCGGACGCGGACGTGCCCCTCGACGACCCCGACGTCTCCCGGCTGCACTGCGCGGTGACCGTCGCCGACGACGGCCGGGTCACCATCGCCGACCTCGGCTCGACGAACGGCACGGCGGTCGACGGCGCCCCCGTCGGCCCCCACGCCGTCCCCCTGCCCGCGGGCGCGCTGCTGCGCATCGGTGAGTCCGCCCTGCGCCTGCGCGCCCCCTCCCCCACCCCACCCGACCACCTCCCGGCCCACCCGGACGGCGAGGGCCACCTACGCGTCGCCGCCGCCCAACCCCACGCGTCGGACGCGCCCACGGGCCGGGCGACCCCGGGCTCCCCGGCCACCGGCCCCACGACCCCGGGCTCCCTAACCGCCAGCCCCACGACCCCGGGCCGGACGACCACGGGCCAGGGCGACTGGCTCCCCGGCGGACGCCAGCCACTCGCGGGCGCGGCGCCCGTGGCCGGCGGGAGCGTGCCAGCGGCCCCAGGGGCGCCGGCCCAGGCCCCCGCCGCGTCCCCCCGCGCCCCATGGCCCCCGCCGCACGGCGTCCCCGCTCAGCCCACCGCCCACGACCCGAGCGCCGGACGCGGCGTCCGCGCCCCCGCCGCGCCGGACGACGCGGCCGGGTGGCCGCCCCACGACCGGAGCGCCCACGGGGGGCAGGCGTCCCCGGACAGCCACGGCCACAGCCACACCGCCCACCGCCCGCCGGCCGGCGCTCCGGCCGCGGACGACCGCGTTCCGCCGGGGACGGACGAGAACCCGACCCATTACGGCGCCGCCGGGATGGGCCAGGGCCCCTGGGCCGTGGCGGAAGGCCCGACGGCCCGGACCCGGACCACACCAGGCCGCGACCGCCCCGAAGACCCACCCCACCCAGCCACAAGCCCCACCCCCACGACAGCGCCGCATGGACAGCCAGCGGGCCACACGGGCGCGCCCGGCGGGCACTCAGCGGGTGGCCCCGCATCGCCTGCCCGCCCGGCAAGCCACGGTCCCCAGGACGCCTGGCACGCCGAAGCACCCGGCGGACGCGCAGCGGGCGGCACGGCAGGCGCCGGGCACGCGGGCGTGCCCGGCGGGCAGGCCACCGGCGGAAGGCACCCCGGAGCAGCCGGCGGGCCCGCCTCAGGCGGCACGGCAGACACCTGGCGCGCGGGAGCGCCCGACGGGCAGGGCGCAGGCGACACCGCGCCCCCTCCCCACACCGCAAGCCACGGCGCCCAGGACGCCTGGCACGCCGAAGCACCCGGCGGACGCGCAGCGGGCGGCACGGCAGGCGCCGGGCACGCGGGCGTGCCCGGCGGGCAGGCCACCGGCGGAAGGCACCCCGAAGCAGCCGACGGGCAAGCCGCGGGCACGGCAGACACCTGGCGCACGGGGGCACCCCACGAGCAGCCCACCAGCTGGCACCCCGGAGCAGTCGGTGGGCCCGCCGCAGGCGGGGCGGCTGACGCCTGGCAGGCGGGGGCGGCCGGCGGGCAGGGCGCAGGTCGTCCCGGGGTGCCCGGCGGGCGCGCTGCGGGCGGGGCGCGGCCGAGTGGTTATGACGTTGCCGGGGCGCAGGTGCGGCGGCGGGGTGGGATAGGGGCCTGGGCGCGGCGGCTCGCTTCGGGGCTGGGCGCGGGTGAGCGGGAGGAGGCCGGCGGCGACGGGGCCGGGGGCGTCGCGGCGCAGGCGGCCGCCGAGGCCGCCGCGCTGCAGCAGCGGTGGCCCGACCCCGCCGCCGTGCTGATGACCGCGCTCGGCCCGGGCCCCCGCCTGTGGGAGCGCGGCCAGGGACACCCGGACGCGCTGACCGTGCGCCTGGGGTCCGCCGACCGGCCCGCCGCGGGCGGCGGACTGCTGCCCGCCGCACCCGTGACCGTCGATCTGCGGGAGGCCGGCTCGCTGGGGCTGGCGGGCCCGCGCGCCCGCCTGGCCGGGCTCGCCCGCTCCGTCGTGGCGCAGCTCGCGGCGCTGCACTCACCCGCCGCGCTGGAGATCATCCTGGTCAGCACGGACCCCCGGCGCCCCGTCGCGGACCGGCTCGCCGAGTGGTCCTGGCTCGGCTGGCTGCCCCACCTCCAGCCGCTGCGCGGGCAGGACTGCCGGCTGCTGCTGGCGTACGACCCGGAGCAGGCCACGGCCCGTACGAACGAGCTGGTGCGGCGGCTGGAGGACGGGCGGCCCGGCCCCGGCTGGGCGGCCGCTTCCCCGGCGGCCGTGGCCGCCGCCGCGGCGGACCACTCCGGCCCGTACACCGTGGTGGTCGTGGACGGCGACCCCGGCCCGGCGGCGCTGCGCGAAACGCTCGCGGCCCTGGCACTGGTCGGCCCGGCGGCCGGGATCCACCTCGTGTCGCTCGTGGAGGCGCCCGCCGCGTCGCCCGCTTCACCGCTGCCGGCGAGCTATGCGGCCGCCTCGTCCGCGTCCCCGGTGTTCACCGCGTGCGGGGTGGCGGCGCTGCTCAGCGGTGACGTGGCCACGGGACTGCAGATCGTGCGCCGCGGCGGCCACGAGGTGGCCGCGGGCGCGGTGGCGACCGTGGACGCGGTGTCGGCCCCGTGGGCCGAGCGGTTCGCGCGGGCGATGGCGCCGCTGCGCCCGGCCGACTCCGCCGCGGAGGGCGGCGGCTCCGGCCACCCGGCGGCCGCTCCGCTGCCGCCCGCCTCGCGGCTGCTGGACGAGCTGGGGCTGGCGCGGGCCACCCCCGCCTCGCTGCTGGCCCGCTGGGCGTCCGCCGCGGACGAGGTCCCGGCGGGAGGCCGGGCCCTGGCCGTGCTCGGCGCGGGGCCGCGCGGCCCGCTCGCCGTCGACCTGGTGGCCGAGGGTCCGCATCTGCTGATCGGCGGCGGGCCCGGCACCGGCAAGACCGAGCTGCTGCGCTCGCTCGCCGCCTCGCTCGCGGCGGCCGAGCGCCCGGACCGCCTCGGGCTCGTGCTCGTCGACGGCGGTGGCGCGGAGCGCGGCGAGGGGCTGCGGGTGTGTACGGACCTGCCGCAGGTCTCGACATATCTGGCGGCCTCCGACCCGGTACGGATGCGGGAGTTCGCCCAGGCGCTCAGCTCTGAGCTCAAGCACCGCGCGGAGCTGCTGGGCGAGCGGGACTTCGTGACCTGGCACGCCCAGGCCCCCGCCGCGCCCGCCGGAAGCCCCCCGCCCGCCCGGAGCGCCGCGTCCGCCCGGAGCGCCGCGCCCACCCAAAGCGCCGCGTCTGCCGGAAGCCCCCCGGCCGCCCGGAGCGCCTCGTCCGCCGGGAGCGGCGCGTCCGCCGGGAGCGCCGCGCCCGCCGGAAGCGCCGCGCCCACCCAAAGCGCCACGCCCGCCGGAAGCCCCCCGCCCGCCCGGAGCGCCTCGTCCGCCGGGAGCGCCGGGAGCGGGGGCGGTGGCGCGTCCGAGAGCGCGAGCGGACACCTGAGTGGCGGTGCGGCGGCCCACCGACTCGACGCCGCGCACCGGACCGCGGGCAGCGGGCCGGGGGGCCGCGCAGGCCGGGGTGACGCGCCGGCGCAGAGCCCGGGCGGACATCTGGGCGTCCACGGCACGGGCGACGCCCCGCCACGCGGCCAAGGCGGCCGAGGCGGGCAAGGCGGCCAAGGCGGACAAGGCGGCCAAGGCGGGCACCCGGCCGGCGCGGGGACCGGCGCCGGCGACGCCCCGCCCCGGCAGGTGGGCGGCAGCCCCAGCGGCGCCGCAGGGCGGCATCTGGGCGGCGACGGACCGGGGGGCCCGGCGGGGGACATGGGCGCGGCCGGCGGTACGGGCGGCGGCGCGCGGGTGGTCGCGCCGCGCCGGGCGGGCGATCTCGACTCCGGCCCGGGCGGCGCCTTGCGGCTGTGCGCCCAGCCCGGCGGACAGGACATGGAGGCGGCCGCGACAACCCCGGCGACCGCGCTGCCGCGGCTCGTCGTCCTCGTCGACGACTTCGACGCGCTGGTCGCCCCCGCCCTGGGCAGCCCGGGCCGCCCGGCGGCCGGGTCGGTCGTCCGGGCGCTGGAGGCGGTCGCCCGCGACGGGGCGCGCCTCGGGGTGCATCTGATCGCGGCGTCCGGCCGCCCGGACCGTACGGCGGACACGGCGGCGGCCGAGCGGGCCGGGCTGTGGGTCACCCTGGAGGCCCGCCCCCTGGCGTCCCCGGCGCCGACCGGCTCCGCCGGTCCCGTCGGCCAGAGCGGCCAGGGCGGCCAGAGCGGCGGCTCCGGGTCGGCGGAGGGCGCCGCCCCGCCCGCCCCCGGCCGCGGGCAGTTGGTGTACCGGCGGAGCGAGGACGGCGCGGCGGCGCCGTTCCAGGCGGGTCGAGTGACCGGGCGGATACCGCGTACGGCGACACAGCGGCCCACCGTCGTGGCGGTCGACTGGGAGCGGATGGGCGACCCGCCGGCCCGCCGCCAGGTGCGGGAGCTGGGCAACGGGCCCACGGACCTCGCCCTGCTCGCCAGCGCGCTGCAGCGCGCGGCGCAGTCGGCGGGCGCGCCGACCGCGCCCGCGCTCATCTGACCCGCTACGGTTCGAGCCACGCGCGGGGGCGCGGCGCCCACCCGGCGCCGCGCCCCCGCCCACCCGAGCCCGCCCGCACCTAAGCCCGCCGGCGGGCTCTGCCCCGCCCGCGCCCAAGCCCGCCCGCGCACCCGAGCCCGCCCGCGGACCCAAGCCCGCCCGCGAACCCGAGCCCGCTTGCACCCGAGCCCGGCCCGCACCCCAAGCCTGACCACACCGAGCCGCACCCTGCCCCGCCCGCGCACCCGAGCCTGACCGGCACCCCGCCCGCGTCCCCGCCCGCGCCCGAGCCCGGCCGAACCGCCGCCCGCACCCGCACAGCCACCGGCCCCACAACCACCCCCGCGCGCCCCCGCCCCATCCGACCCGTCCGATTTTCGGAATCGATCTTCCCAACCTCCTGTCTGACCACCCCTGCCCGGTTCCTTCCTGACTGTTCATCACGGGCCGGTCACAATCAGAGAGTTACCGCAGAAAACGGTATTGCGACGGACCGTGACCGGGCGTAGGACTGTCGGCACGGGACACGGCCGCAGGGTGGCCGATTTGGGAGGACAACGGGGATGCTCACATCGCTTCGCAGGAAGCGCGGCAGGCGTTCGGCACGAGCCGCGCTGGCCCTGTGCTCGGCGGGGGCGCTGATGCTCACCGCCGCGGGCTGCGGCACCGACAGCGGGGAGGCGGACAGCGGCAGCCCACCGCCCGTGACCGTCAAGCTGCCCAATCTCAAGGGCAAGCAGCTGCAGGTCACGGCCGTGTGGACGGGCACCGAGCAGAAGAACTTCACCAAAGTGCTGTCCGAGTTCGAGAAGCGCACCGGCGCCAAGGTGTCGTTCGTGCCCAGCGGCGACGACATGGCGGGCTTCGTCGGCTCGAAGATGGCGGGCGGCCAGCCGCCCGACGTGGCGCTGGTGGGCCAGGTCGGCGTGTTGCGCGAGTTCGCGCAGAAGGGCTGGGCCAAGCCGGTCAATGACGCCACCAAGGCCGAGCTGGCCAAGAACTTCTCGAAGGGCTGGCAGGAGCTCGGCTCGTACAAGGGCAAGCAGTACGGCGTCTATTTCAAGGTCAGCAACAAGTCGCTGATCTGGTACAACACCTCCGCGTTCGCGTACGCGGGGGCGAAGGAGGCGAAGACCTGGAAGGAGTTCCTCGCCCAGGCGCAGCTGATCTCCGACTCCGGCACCGACCCGGTCTCCGTCGGCGGCGCGGACGGCTGGACGCTCACCGACTGGTTCGAGAACGTCTATCTCTCCCAGGCGGGTCCGGAGAAGTACGACCTGCTCGCCCAGCACAAGATCAAGTGGACCGACCCCTCGGTGAAGCAGGCGCTCACCACGCTGGCCGAGCTGTGGGGCGCCAAGGGGCTGCTCGCGGGGGGCAGGTCCGGCGCACTGCAGACGGCGTTCCCGGATTCGGTCGTCAAGGCCTTCTCCAACGCAGCCGAGCCGGACGCCGCGATGGTCTTCGAGGGGGACTTCGCCGCGGCCAACGTCTCCGACGCGGGGGCGCAACTGGGCTCGGAGGCGAAGGTCTTCCCGTTCCCGGCCGTGGGCAAGACGGCCCCGGTGGTCACCGGCGGCGACGTGGCCGTGGCGCTGAAGAACAGCGAGGCCTCGCAGGCGCTGCTGACCTTCCTGGCGTCGCCCGACGCCGCCCACGTCTGGGCCCAGGCGGGCGGCTTCGTCTCGGCGAACAGGAAGCTGGACCTGAGCGTCTACCCCAATGAGCCGCTGCGCAAGATCGCCAAGGCGGTGATCGCGGCGGGTGACGACTTCCGCTTCGACATGTCCGACCAGGCCCCGGCCTCGTTCGGCGGCAAGCCGGCCCAGGGCGAGTGGAAAGCGCTCCAGGACTTCCTGAAGAACCCCAAGGACGTCGAGGGCATTCAACGCCAGCTGGAACGCGATGCCGCCAAGGCGTACCGGAACTGACGACGCGACCGGGAGATCCACATCATGTCGACCGCGACAGCGGGCGGCGCGGCAGCACCTGGCCGCGCAACGCCTGCGCAAGTGAAGGACAAGAAGAAGAAAAGCATCACGGGCACCCGACTGTGGGTGGCGGGGATCTTCCTGCTGCCCGCGCTGGTGCTGCTGGGCGCGCTCGTCGTCTACCCGATCGGCTACTCCGTCTACCGCAGTCTCTTCGACGCGTCGGGCGACGGGTTCGTCGGGTTGGACAACTACCGCGAGATGTTCAGCGACGACGCGACGATGACGGCGATCAAGAACAACATCGTCTGGGTCATCGTCGCCCCCTCCGTGGCCACCGCCCTGGGCCTGATCTTCGCCGTGCTCACCGAGCGCGTGCGCTGGGGCACGGCCTTCAAGCTGATCGTCTTCATGCCGATGGCGATCTCGATGCTCGCCGCGGGCATCATCTTCCGCCTGGTGTACGAGGCGGACCCGGACCGGGGCGTGGCGAACGCCGTCTGGGTGAGCGTGCACGACACGTTCAACGAGTCGCCGCCCTTCCCCGGCGCCCATCCCCGGCCCGACGCCGGGATGACCGAGTCCTCGGGCGGGGCGTTCACCACCGAGGCGACGGCGAAGGCGGGCACACCCCTCTCGCTGCCGCTGGTCGCCGCCAAGCGCGACGACGTGAGCGGCGCGCAGGACGCCAAGGCCGCGAAGCCGGAGGCCGGGAAGGTCACCGGCACCGTCTGGTTCGACTTCACCAGGGGCGACCGCGGTGAGCACAACGTGCTGGACAAGGGCGAGAAGGCGCTCGCCGACGTCAGGATCGAGGCGGTCAAGGACGGCAAGGTCGTCGCCAAGACCACGTCCCGCGCCGACGGTACGTACACCCTCCCGGCCAAGGCGGAGGGCGCCCAGCTGCGCCTGCCCGCCTGGAACTTCGGCGAGCCGTACAACGGGGTGGACTGGCTCGGCCCGTCGCTGGTCACGCCGGCCATCATCGGCTCGTACGTGTGGATCTGGGCCGGGTTCGCGATGGTGCTGATCGCGGCGGGGCTCGCGGGCGTGCCGCGCGAGCTGCTGGAGGCGGCGCGGATGGACGGCGCCAACGAGTGGCAGGTCTTCCGCCGGGTCACGGTGCCGCTGCTGGCGCCGGTGCTGTCGGTGGTCGTCGTCACCCTCATGATCAACGTGTTGAAGATCTTCGACCTCGTCTACATCATCGCGCCGGGCGCCAGCCAGGACGAGGCGAACGTGCTGGCCCTCCAGCTGTATCAGTCCTCCTTCGGGACCGATGTCAACCAGGGTCTCGGCAGCGCGATCGCCGTGTTCCTGCTGGTGTTCGTGGCGCCCGTCATGTTCTTCAACATCCGCCGGATCCGAAGGGAGAGCCGCCGATGACCAGCGCGGACACGGTCGTACCAGCCAAGCAGTCGCTCGCCGCGCGGATCGCGGCCCGGGCCGGCGGCGGGGCGCTGCAAGTCTTCCTCGTCCTGATCGGGCTGTTCTGGCTGATGCCCACGATCGGGCTGCTGCTCTCCTCGCTGCGCGACCCCTCCGAGGTGGCCGTCTCGGGCTGGTGGAAGGTCTTCACCGATCCGGGGCAGCTCAGCTTCGGCGCGTACGACGATCTGCTGTCGAACCAGCAGATCACCGACTCGCTGTGGACCACCCTCGCCATCACCGTCCCGGCCACGGTGCTGGTGGTGGTGCTGGGCGCGCTGGCGGGCTACGCCTTCGCCTGGATGGACTTCCCCGGCCGCGACTGGTGGTTCCTGGTGGTCGTCGGCCTCCTGGTGGTGCCGGTGCAGGTCGCGCTGATCCCGGTCGCCAAGCTCTTCGGCGAGATCGGGATCTTCCAGACGACGACGGGCGTGGTGCTCTTCCACACCGCCTTCGGTCTGCCCTTCGCGATCTTCCTGCTGCGGAACTTCTTCGCGGAGATCCCGCGTGAGCTGCTGGAGGCGGCGCGGCTGGACGGGGCGGGTGAGCTGCGGCTCTTCATACGGGTCGTCATGCCGCTGGGCGGGCCGGCCATCGCCTCGCTCGGCATCTTCCAGTTCCTGTGGGTGTGGAACGACATGCTGATCGCGCTGATCTTCGCGGACAGCGGCAACCCGCCCATCACGGTGGCCCTTCAGCAGCAGGTGCGGCAGTTCGGCAACAACATCGACATCCTGGGGCCGGGCGCCTTCATCTCGATGGTGATCCCGCTGGCCGTGTTCTTCGCCTTCCAGCGGCAGTTCGTCGCGGGGGTGATGGCGGGCGCGGTGAAGTGACCGCACCCCGCTGAGCCACCCGATCTCCTGAGCCGGTCGGCCCGCCGAGGGCCGGCCGGCTCAGTGCTGTGTTCGGCTCAGTGCTGTGTGGCGGGGCGGGCGGTGGCCCGTTCGAGCAGCTTCTGCAAGGTCTGCTGCTCGTCCTGGGTGAGCCCCGCGAGCGGAGAGTCCGCGCCGAGGAGTTCGAGGAGCCGCCCTCGGAGCGCGGTGCCTTCGGGGGTGAGGACGAGCTGCTTGGCGCGGCGGTCGGTGGGGTGCGGGCGGCGTTCGATCAGGCTCTGCTTCTCCAGCTTGTCGACGACGAAGGTCGCGTTGGAGGGTTCGCAGCTCATGCGCTCAGCTAGCTCTCTCATGGTCATCGGCCCGCTCAGCTCGCGCAGCGCGGTCGCCTGAGCCGCGGTGAGCCCCAGCATGGCCGCGCGCTGCCGCAGGTGCTCCGCGATCTGGTGGGCCACCCCGTTCACGAGGCCGCACAGCTGCCGTTCCGCGATGGCCTGCGCTTCCGGGTTCGTCATGCCGGTCATTCTAGCAAGTTCGTAAAGCCTGCATATTGCTAGCTTGAATAGTTCTAACTTGATGCTTATGGTTGCGGCCATGACGAACACGAACGAGCGGCTGCGCAGGCCGTCGCGCATCCGGTCCCTGCGACTCGGCGAGACCAGGGTGACGTACGTACCGGACGGGTCGGTGCAGCTGACCCCGCGCGGCTGGCTGCCGGACACCACCGACGCGGTGTGGGCCGCCCACCCCGAGTACCTGGACGAGTCCGGCCATCTCGCGGCGGGCATCGGCGGCCTGCTGGTCGAGCGCGGCGACCGGGCGCTGCTGATCGACACCGGCTTCGGACCGCAGTCGTTCCCGGCCGAGCCCGGCGCCCCGATCGGCGCCATCCACGGCGGCGCGCTCCTGGACAACCTGGCCGCGCTCGGCCGCCGGCCGCGGGACGTCGAAGCCGTCGCCTTCACCCACCTGCACGTCGACCACCTCGGCTGGGCCCAGCACCCCGCCCCGGGCGGCGACCGCCCCGCCTTCGCCCACGCCGACTACCTGGTGGCCGAGCCCGAATGGTCCCAGCGCCACCTCCTCGAGGCACACGGCACCGGCAAGGAGGCGCTCGCCGCGCTGGAGCCGTACGTCCGGACCGTCTCGGACGGCGAGGAGGTCTTCCCCGGCGTCCGGGTGCGGTTCGTCCCCGGCCATACGCCCGGCCACGCCGCGTACGTCATCACCTCGGGCGGGAAGCGGCTGCTCGCCTTCGGTGACGCCCTGCACTCGCCGATCCAGGTCGGCCACCCGGAGTGGGGCTCGGTCGTCGACCACGACTCCCCCGAGTCCGCCGGCTTCCGCCGGCGGCTCGTCGCCGAGCTCCAGGAGCCCGACACCATCGGCTTCGGCATCCACTTCGCCGACGTGGTGTTCGGCCAGGTCCGCCCCGGCGCGAACGGGGCCGTCTGGCGCCCCCTCGACGCCTGACCCGCGTGCCGCGGACTGGCACCCAGCGGTAAGCGGCTGGCACTCTCCGCTAACGACTCCCGGCCATACCGTGACTAGCGTCTCGCCCTGGACATGGGGCACCTATCGCCCGTATCGGCGGGCGAAGCGGGCTCCCTGCCCCCTCCGACCGACCAACCCACGGGGTGAGAGACATGAAGACGAAACGGCACGGATTATGGCGGGCGCCTGTCGCGGTGGCAGCGGCTCTGTCCGGGATCCTCGGGAGTTCGGCGATGGCCGCCGCCTCCCCGGCCGCGAGCGCGGCCCCGACCGGCGACGACACTTCCGCCGTGGCCGCCGCGACGGGGCGCAGTGACGCCTGTGGCGCGAAGGGGTGCGGCAGCGCCACGGTGACCTGGGGCGAGAAGAAACTCCCCAACATCACCATGTCGGTGAAGGACACCAAGTGCGACGGGAAGACCGTCGGCATCCAACTGCAGGTCGAGGGCTTCAACGAGAACCGCTGGGGCGGCCCGGTCCACTGGCTGCCGAGCGGGTGGACCTGCCATGACGGCTACAAGCGCTTCCCCAACCTGCACTTCGAGGCCCGCTGGAAGATCCGGTCGGTCAGGGCCGTGGTCTATGCCAAGAACGGCGGAGGCCAGAGTCCCACGCTGTACGGCGGCAACCGGGCCGACAACCCCTACACCTGAGAGTTCTCGGGCCTGCCGCCCCGGAAAGGGGCGGCAGGCCCGAGCCGTTTCCGCCGGCGGGCCCGGCCCCGCCCGAACCGTTTCCGCCGGCGGGCGGCGCCGCTGCGCCGCTGCGCCGAACGGGTTGCTTTCCGCGCCCCCGCGGCACGCGTCTCCCCGCGTTGAGCCTACGGTCCGATGATGCTGATAAACCACATCCGCGCCGCCTCGACCGATGGGATGCGCTTTGCCCCGGTTCAGCGTCATCGTGCCCGCGTACCAGGTCCAGCCCTACCTCCATGACTGCCTGCGCTCGGTACTCACGCAGGACTTCACCGACTTCGAGCTGATCGCGGTCGACGACCGCTCCCCCGACGCCTGCGGCTCGATCATCGACGACGCCGCGGCCCACGATCCGCGCGTGCGGCCGGTGCACCTGACGGACAACGTGGGGCTCGGGCCGGCCCGCAACGCCGGGCTGGGGCGGGCGACCGGGGACTATGTGCTGTTCCTCGACGGGGACGACACGCTGGCGCCCGGCGCGCTGCGGGCGATCGCCGAGCGGCTGGCGGCCACCGGGGAGCCGGAGGTGCTGCTGTTCGACTACGCGCGGGTGTACTGGACGGGCCGGGCGGTGCGGAACGTACGGGCGGAGCTGCTGCGCCAGAGCGGGCCGGAGAGCTTCCGGCTGGACGACCGGCCCGAGCTGCTGCGGCTGCTGATGGTGGCCTGGAACAAGGCGTACCGGCGGGACTTCCTGGCGCGCGAGGGGTTCACCTTCCCGCCGGGCTACTACGAGGACACGCCCTGGACCTACCCCGTGCTGCTGACCGCCCGCTCGCTCGCCGTGCTCGACCGGGTGTGCGTGCACTACCGGCAGCGGCGGCGCGGCGGCATCCTGCGCACGCCGAGCCGCCGCCACCTGGACGTCTTCGACCAGTACGACCGGGTCTTCCGGTTCCTGGACAGCCGCCCGGACCTGGCCCACTGGCGGCCCGCGCTGTTCCAGCGGATGCTCGACCACCTCGCCGCCGTGTTCACCTCACCCGGGCGGCTGCCGCGCGGGGCGCGCGCCGAGTTCTTCCGCCGGGCCGGGGCGCACCACCGCCGCTACCGCCCCGGCGGGGCGACCAGCCCGCCCGGGCGCGCCTGGTGGCGGGGGCTGCTGCTGCGCATCGGGGCGCGCCGGGTCTTCCAGTTCCTGCGCGGCGCCGACCGGATGCGGCGGCGCGCGGCGGAGCTCGGGGCGGCCGCGTACGTACGGCTGCGCGCCGTGGCGCTGCGGGCGCACTACCGGGTGCAGCGGCTGCGCCCCCTCGACCGGCGGCTCGCCGTGTTCGCGGCGTACTGGAACAAGGGCTACGCCTGCAATCCGGCGGCGATCGAGGCGAAGGTCCGCGAACTCGCGCCGCACATCCGCACCGCCTGGATCACCACCCGCGAGCACGCGCACACCCTGCCGCCCGGGGTGCGCCGGCTGCACCCGGGCTCGCCCGCGTACTGGACGGCGCTCGCCCGCGCCGCGTACCTGGTCAACAACGTCAACTTCACGCCCCGGCTGCGCAAGCGGCCCGGCCAGATCCACCTCCAGACCCACCACGGCACCCCGCTCAAGCACATGGGCCTGGACCTGCTGGACCGCCCGGCGGCCGCCCGCTCCATTGATTTCAATGAGCTGCTGGAGCGGGTGGACCACTGGGACTTCAGCCTCTCCGCCAACCGCCACTCCACCCTGGTGTGGGAGCGGGTCTACCCGTCGGGCTACGCCACGCTCGAGTACGGCTTCCCGCGCAACGACGTCTTCCAGCGCGCCACCGCCGAGGACGTGGCGCGGGTGCGGGAGCGGCTCGGGGTGCCGGAGGGTGCCACGGCCGTGCTGTACGCGCCCACGCACCGCGACTACCAGCGCGGGTATCTGCCGCGCCTGGACCTGGGGCGGGTGGCCCGCGCGCTGGGCCCCGGCTTCGTCTTCCTGGTCCGGCCGCACTACTTCTACGGCCCGGACGGCCCGCACGGGGCGGTTGGGGCGGATGGGGCGCATGGCCTGCCGGGCGAGGCGGCCGGCGGGCGGGTGATCGACGTCTCGGGGCACACCGGCGTCGAGGAGCTGTGCCTGGCCGCCGACGCGCTGCTCACCGACTACTCGTCGATCATGTTCGACTACGCCAACCTGGACCGCCCCATCGTCATCCACGCCGACGACTGGGACGCCTACCGGGCCGCCCGCGGCACCTACTTCGACATCACCACCGCCCCGCCCGGCCCGGTCACCCGCTCCGAGGACGAGCTGATCGAGGTCTTCGCCACCTCCGCCTGGTGCGATCCGCGCCATGACGCCCGGCGCGCCGCCTTCCGGGCGCGCTTCTGCCCCCACGACGACGGGCGGGCGGCGGAGCGCGTGGTGCGGCGGGTCTTCCTCGGCGAGCCCTCCGAGTCCCTGCCGCCCGTCGTGCCGCTCGCCGACCGCCGCCCCGCCCCCGCCCCGAGCGCGCGCCGCCCGGCCGCGGCCCAGGCGCCGGCCCCGGCGCCCCCGTGACCCGCCCGGCCACCCCTCGCCCCGTCTCCGCCGCCCCTCGCCCCGTCTCCTCCGCCCCCGGCCGCCTCGCCCGACCGCCGGCCGCCCCCGCCGCCTCGCCCGACCGCCACCCCGCGCCCGGAAGACCAGGACCCAGGATGCCCCGCACCACACCGCCCGCCCCCCGTCCGCTGCCCTGGCACACCGACACCCCGCCCCTGGTGCGCGGCTACCGGCGCAAGGTCCCGCTGCCCGTCCGCCGCGCCGTGGTCGCGGTGACCGGCACCGGGCTGCGCCGGGCGGCCCTGCGGGGCCTGGGCCGCCTCTCCGCCGCGTCCGGGGCGCTGCGGCTGCGGTGGGGGCGGCGACGGCTGCGCCGGGCGGGGCTGCTGATCGTGACGGACCGGATCGTGGTCGCCGACCGGCACGGCCTGCGGGTCGCCCAGGTCACCCCGGTGCCCACCCCTCTGCACGCGCGCGCGGAGAATCTGCGGCTGGTGTGCGAGGCCCTGGAGCGCGCCGGGATCGACCACTTCGTGGTCCGCGCGTACGGAAACGTCTCCTCCGCCGTCGGGGTGCCCGCCGCGGAGCGGCCGCGGGTCGTCGCGGCGCTCGTCGAGCTGTGCGCCCGGGAGGCGGGCTATGTGTCGCTGCCCGCGCGCGGCAAGCGCCCCGGGACCGTGCCCCGGCCCGGCGGCTCCCCCCAGGCCTGGCGGCGGCTGGCCACCGCCCCCGTCGTCCGCTTCACGCGCTTCCACGCCAGCCCGGGCGCCGGCCCCGGCACCGGCCCCGGCGCGGGCCTGGTGCTGGGCGTGGCGCACGGCTGCGACATCGAGTTCTGGCAGCGGGGCCGGGCCGAGGCCGGGGAGGAGGACCTGCTGATCGCGCCGCGCGCCAACCGCACCACCGCCTCCGTGCCCGCCGCCGGCGCGGCCGTGCACGCGCCGGGCCACCTGTTCACCCGGCTGGCCCCGGCCGAGGGCTGGCAGCCGGCGACGCTGGTGCGCACCCGCCCGGAGTTCACCACCCGGCTGCCCGACGAGATCCGCTTCCCCATCGACGTCGTCTACACCTGGGTGGACGGCTCGGACCCCGCCTGGCGCAGGCGGCGCGCCGAGGTGACGGCCTGCGACGCCGACGGGCCGTACCACGAGCAGGCGGCCAACGACGCCCGCTACGCCAACCGGGACGAGCTGCGCTACTCGCTGCGCTCCCTGCACATGTACGCCCCCTGGGTGCGCCACATCTACCTGGTGACCGACGACCAGGTGCCGCCGTGGCTGGTGGGCTCACACCCCGGGATCACCGTGGTCGACCACCGCGAGATCTTCGACGACCCGAGGGTCCTGCCCACCTTCAACTCCCAGGCCATCGAGACCCGGCTGCACCACATCGACGGGCTGTCCGAGCACTTCCTGTACTTCAACGACGACGTCTTCCTCGGCTCGCCGGTGACCCCGCAGGACTTCTTCCTGGCCAACGGCATGACGAAGTTCTTCCTCTCCCGCGCGCTGATCCCGCTCGGCCCCATCCACCCCGGCGACGTCCCCGTCTCGGCGGCCGGGAAGAACAACCGGGCCCTGCTGGAGGCGCGGTTCGGGGCGACGGTGACACAGAAGCTGAAGCACACCCCGCACGCGCTGCGCAGAAGCGTCCTCGCCGAGATCGAACGCGAGTTCCCCGGCCCGTACCGCGCCACCATGGCCAGCCGGGTGCGCAGCACCTCGGACATCTCGCTGCCCTCCGCGCTCCACCACTACTACGCCTTCCTGACCGGCCGGGCCGTCCCCGCGCCGCTGCGCTACGACTACTTCGACCTGGCCCGGCCCGGCATCCCGGCCCGGCTGGCCCGGCTGCTGCGGTCCCGGCACTGCCAGGCGTTCTGCCTCAACGACACGGTCTCGTGCGAGCGGGATCTCGCGGACCAGCTGGCCCTGCTCCGCCCCTTCCTCGACGCCTACTTCCCGGTCCCCAGCCCGCTGGAGCGGGCCATCGCCCGCCAGGAGGCCCGCCAGCCATGCCCCTCGCCATCACCCTCCCGCTGAACCCCGACGTCATCGCGGCCGAGGGCCCCTACCCGCGGGCGCTGAACGTCCTCAGCCGCAAGCAGACGGCCGTGCAGCGGCAGCTGCGCCGGGCCGGTCTCGCGGGCTACGAGCCGACCACCCAGGCCACGCTGCTGGCCCTGGCCCAGCGGGCGCCGGCGGGCAGCTCGGTGTACGACATCGGGGCGCACATCGGGCTGTACTCGGCGCTGATCAGCGCGGTCTACGGGCGCGGCAGGCTGCGGACGTACGCGTTCGAGCCGACGCCGGACATCGCCGGGCTGTGCCGCCGCGTCCGCGAGTGCAACCGGCTGTCGTACGAGGTGGTGGAGAGCGCGGTGTCCTCGGCGCCCGGGACCGCCGAGCTGTATCTGTCCGAGAAGTCGGAGTCCTCGAACTCGCTGAACAGCGCGCACCGCAGACACACCCGGTCGGTGCCGGTCCCGGTCACCACGGTCGACGCCTTCACGGCGGAGCGCGGCGCCGCCCCGTACCTCGTCAAGATCGATGTGGAGACCTTCGAGGCGGCCGTGCTGGAGGGCGCGCTGCGCACCGTCGACCGCCACCGCCCGTGGATCGTCTGCGAGCTGCTGCCCAGCGCCGACCACGACGCGCTGCGCCGGTCGCTGGCCCCGCTGGTCGCGCTCGGATACGGCCTGCACCCCATCACCCCCGAGGCGCCCTGGAGCCGCTACGACGAGCGCGGCTACCGGCGCGCGGTCAGCGGCCAGTGCCGCGACTGGCTGCTCGCCCCGGAACCGCTGACCCCCGGCTTCCACCGGGCGGTGCGGCGGTGGCTGATCGCGATCCTGGCCTGCGACGAGACGACGAACCTCCTCACCCCCGCCGGCTCCCCCTTCCCCGGCGGCTGGAACGCCCCGTACCCGCCCCCGGGCCGCCGGCCGGCGCGCGGCCCGGCCGCCCACCGGCGGCACGCCGCCCGCAGGCTCCGCGCGGGACTCGCGGGCCTGGCCGCCCTGGCCCGCCGCGCGCCTGGGCCGTAGTCCGCGAGCGTTCACGTTGCCCGCACCGAGCCGCGCAGCCGACGGACCGGTGAGCGGATGCCGACCTTGAAGGTATCGCTCAAGCGACGGGCCGCACTTCGCTTTGATGGGCTGCGGCCCGCATCTGGTCAGCCAGGGCTTCGGGGCCGAGCTGCATCAGGAAGTGGACCGCGGTGATCTCTCGCGCGGCCTGCCACCGTCCGGAGGTGGGCGGCCGGAATGGGGTCACCTCGATGCCGCAGGCGGTGAACAGGTCGGTCTCCAAGTATTTCATGCCGCCGGTCCCGCACAGATAGCCGCGGGCGCCGGTGGCCTCGGCCAGGTCTGCGAGCCGCAGGGAACGTCCGGGGCGGGAGGGCAGATCGCTGCTGTGGACGATCTGCCCGCTCCAGCCAAGCAGGCTGAGCAGGAGGCGCGTGGATGCCTCCGCGACCTGCGCGGTCTTGTCGGTGATGGTGACCAGGCCGAGGAGTGGTTCGAGAAGTTGGCCGAAGGCTCTCCAGTGCGGACTGGTTTGGTAGTAGTGCGGCAGCATCTGGGCCAGGCGCCTGCGGGACCGGGTGGGGTCGGCGATCACAGCGTCGCGGATGGCGGTCTGACGGCCGTTGGGCAGGTGGGTGGGGATGGTCAGCCACTGGTGCCGCTGCGGGTCGTCCAGGGCCGCCAGGCGGGTGCGGTGCTGGTAGTCGCGGCGGGTGAACTGAACATCGTCCAGGACGATCCAGTAGTCCGCCGCGAACAGCTTGGCCAGCGTCGTCAGTCGCGGGAAGAGGTTGGGCTGGTGGATCACGCACAGCCCGCCGACAGGTGGGAGCTCAGGAGATGAGGCGACTGGTGAAGCCGTCGCGGATGAGAGATTCGAAAGCGGCATGCACGTCCTCCGGGACGTCCTGCTCGATGGCGAACCCGAGCTTGGGGTACTCGATCACCCGCTGGAGGTCGCCGACGAGCTGGTCGGTGACGAGCTTCTCGTCGCCGATGCTCTTGAGGTAGTCGTCGAACTCCAGCGGCTCCGAGGCGCAGATCACCTCGACCTCAGGCCACAGCTTGCAGGCGGTGGCGAAGGAGCGTCGTTCCATATACGGCATGGAGATCAACAGCACGGTGTTCACCTTGATGCCGGCGGCAGCCAGGACCTCGCGGGAGAAGGTGATGTTCTGGCCGGTGTTGCGGGCCTTGGGCTCGACCAGGATCGCCTCGTCGGGGACGCCGAGTTCGATGGCGTGCTCGCGGAAGTGGACGGCTTCACCGCGGGGGAATCGCTCGGGGGCAGTGGGGTTAGGGCCGCCGGTGAAGACCAAGGCCGGGAAGAACTCGGCACGATACAGGCGGGCACAGAAGGCGGGCACCCCCAAGTCGTGGCTGCCCAAGCCGATCCCGACATCGGCCGGGCGGACCTGGTGGCGCATCTGATGGTAGTCCCAGATCAGCTTGGCCTGCTGCCGCTGGTCCTCGGTGAGGGCCCACTGGTTGTCCGTCACGCTGCATCTCCCTGGTCACCGTCGTCGGGGGCCGATTGCCCCCTCGGTCATCGTCCGGATGCTCTCGATGCTGCGGAGCTGGTGGCTCAGTCCGACCTTTGCGGCCAGCTTCGCGGCGTCGTCGAGCACGCGCAGCCCATCATCCCGGGTGGCCGGGTCGGACAGCAGGATGTGACCGTGAGCGGTGTCCAACCGCACGCGCTGCATTGGCGACTCGGTCATGCCGGTGCTGCGGGCGATGCCGATGAAGTGCAGGGCCTGATCCAGTTGGCCGACCCCGCGATGGGCGAGGGCGAGTTTCTGGTGGGCGACTGACCAGTCGTCCACTTCGCCCAGATCCTCGAACTCGCGGGTCGCGGCCAGCATGACGCGGGCGGCATAGTCGTGGTTTCCGTCCTTGCTCAGCGCGGTTCCCACCCACAACCTGGCCCGGGCCCGGTCGCGGCGGGAGAGCCGGTCGTCGACGGTGAGGGTTTCGTACTGGCGGGCAGCGATCTCCAGCTTGTCGGACATCTCGGCGACGACCGCCAGGGAAAGGTCGAGCTGGGCGACGCGGCGGGGGATGTCGAGCTGGGTGAAGACCGAGCGGGCGTCGGCATAGGAGTGCTGGGCCGACAGCGGTCCGATCACGGCGCCCCGGTCGCGTCGCAGGTCGCCGAGGAGAGCGGTGGAGCGGGCGAACAGATACAAGCCCTTGTCGTCCAGCTCCAGCGGCTTGAAGCGCACGAGCCAGCGGTTCAGCAGGGTGTCTGCGAAGGCGAAGTTCTGGCAGGACAGCGCAATGACGACCCGGTCCAGGTCGTCGGTCCAGGACTCGTACTCCCAGGCCCGGGGGCCGGTGACGATCACCCGCCGGTTCAGACCAGAGGTGAGGCGGCCTGCCTCGGACAGGTTCACCTCGAACCGCAGATGCACTGCGGCGTCCGCGCGGGCCAGCGCGGTGTCCAAGATGGCCTGAGTGTCGGGGCGGGGCTCGGTGACAGTAAGGAGCTTCTCCCATTTGGAGACGGTGCGGACCCCGACGCCGAGATGCTCGGCGAACGCGCGCACGCTCATCCGCAGAGCCAGACGCAGGGCTCGGGCCTCCAGGCCGGTCCAGTGGTGCACGGTCGCCACGCATCGCTCCCTTCCGAATCGCCATGGAAGCACGGGGCACTGGGCCGGGAGGCGAAAGTGCCACGGAAGTGCAACAGCCGGTCATTCTCCGCCGGCTGAGGTGGCGTCAGGCTCGGAATATCACGCTCCCCAAGCCACTTTGGACGGTTGAACGGCATGGAACCCCTCACCGAGCATCGCGGCGTCGCCGGCCCGGTCGTCTACGGCTACCTGCGGCTGGTGCGGGCGGCGTCGGCCCGGCAGGAGGCCCTGACCGCCTCGCTGGCCGAGTACTGCCGCCAGCACGAGCTGCAACTGTCCGGGGTGTTCACCGAACGCTCCGCCTCGGCGACGGTGGCGTTCACCGGCCTGCTGGACGTGCTCGCGCTGCCCGACACCTACGGCGTCGTACTGCCGGCCGAATCCCACCTCGGGCCCAAACGCATAGCGGCTGACCAGGCCAGGCGAATCGAGGCGGCTGGGGCCCGGCTGCTGCTGATCCGCGGCCCCCGCAGGCCCCGCCCGGCGGTCACCACACTGCCAGCCCGCCCAGCACAGGTCGAACTCGCCGTCGCAGCCAGGTCCTCGACGCCGAAACGTGAGGGTCGGCCATGCCTGAGTTGATGACGCAGAAGTACTTCGACGCCAAGCCTGAGTCCGTCGGCCTGGCCCGCGAGTTCACCACCGCCGCCCTGACGGCCTGGGGCCTGGACGGGCCCGCAGACAATATCCGGCTGTGCGTCTCCGAGCTGGCCTCCAACGCGCTCGTCCACGGCACGGAGCCCGGGCACGGCTTCGTCGTCAAGCTGACAGGCGACGACGGCTTCGTACGTCTGGAAGTGCACGACAGCCGCAACCCACGCCGCGACGGTCACCGGCCGCACGTCCGCCACCCGGACCTTGCGGACACCTCGGGCCGCGGTTTACTGATCGTCGAGATGCTCGCCGATGCCTGGGGAGTCGAGAGCCGCCAGCCATTCGGCAAGATCGTCTGGTCGCGTTTCAAGGCCGCCGCCATCCGAGAGGCGGCATGTTGACCCTCAGCCCAGGCCCGCTCGACGGGCCGAGGCCGGGGCTTTTGGCCTCGCTCGGAGCCTGGACCTGGCCCGGCACGGCATCGGACGGCCAGGACGTCGCGCACGTTCTGCTGGCCCACCCGCCCAGCCGCACCGACCACGACACCTCGGAGACGGTCGAGGCCCGGATGCAGATGGACGCCGTCCTCGCTGCCGACCGGCTCCTGTTCGGCGTCGTCCGTACCACCTGAACCCCCAGCCCCAGCTTTCCATGCACACACGGTCCGCACTGACGGATGAGAGGGAACAACCCATGGAATCCTTCGAACGCGCCCGGCTGGACGCCTACTTCGCCAAGATCGCCGCCCAGTTTGCCCCGGGCGAGCAGGCCGCGTCCTTCCTGGTCACCCACCTGCTGCCGGAGCGACCCGCCTTCGTCCGCGCAGTTGCGGCCATGAGCCGGCTACGGGCGGTGCTGCCCAAGCCCAAGTCGATCGACCCCACTGCCCGGCACGAAGTCGAGCAGACCGTTCCGGTCGACACGCTCTCCCGTGAACTGTTCGCCGACCCCGACACAGCGCTGGACTACATGGAGTCTCGCGCGGGCGGGGAGGGCCTGCTGCTGCTGGACGTCGGCGGCTACTTCGCCCCCAGCCTCGTCGACCTCCACGCACGCTTCTCCGGCCGCCTCCTCGGCGTGATCGAGGACACCGAGAACGGCCACCGTCGCTACCAGGACCTGGAAAAGGTGCCCTGCCCGGTGATCTCCGTCGCCCGCTCGCCGCTGAAGGACCCCGAGGACTTCCTTGTCGGCCAGTCTGTGGTCTTCTCCACCGAGGCCGTCATGCGCAGCCGCGGCGACATCCTCCACGGCCGCCCAGCGCTGGTCATCGGCTTCGGCAAACTCGGCTCCTCCATCGCCCGGCTGCTGCACGCCAAGGGCGTCCAGGTCACCGTCTTCGACATCGACCCCGTCCGCCGCACCCAGGCCCTCTCCCAGGGCTTCAGCGTCGCCCGCGACCGCGAGGCCGCGCTGGCCGGAGCCGGCCTGGTGCTCTGCGCGACCGGCGCGGTCTCCCTGCGCGGCGAGGACTTCCCCCACCTCCGCAACGGCGCCTACGTCGCCACCGTCACCAGCAGTGAGGACGAGCTGGAGCTTGCCGGCCTGCCGGAGGTCTACACCCGCACGATGGTCGGCGACCACGTCACCCGCTACCAGACCACCGGTCACTACTTCTACCTGGCGAACGGCGGAAACGCCGTCAACTTCCTGCATGGCGCGAGCGTCGGGCCGTTCATCTTCCTGGTCCAAGCCGAGATACTCGCCTCGATCAGGATGCTCATCCGCGACGACCTCGCCCCCGGCATGCACAAGGTCCCCGCACCCGACCGAGCCGCCATCGCGGCAGCCTGGCTCTCCTACTTCAACAGGTGATCGACTTGGCCATCACGGCAGACCACATCCGCACCACCCTGACCGCCTACCTCGACCGGCACCCCGAGGAAAAGCCCGGCCTTGCACCCGCCCTTGATCTCCTGGATGCCGGAGCCGACCTCACCAGCCGCAAGGAGTTCCGCGGCCACGCGACCGCCGGCACGATCCTCGCCGACCCGAACGGACGCATCCTGCACATCCACCACCTCGCCACCGGCAAGTGGCTCCTGCCCGGCGGCCACCTCGAAAGCGACGACACCACCCTCCTCGACGCCGCCCGCCGCGAACTCACCGAGGAGACCGGCATCCCCGCCGACACCGTCACCCCGGTGGGCGAAGGCCCCCTCCATATCGATGTCCACCCCATCGGGGCCAACGACGCCAAGGGCGAGCCGGACCACCAGCACATCGACTTCCGGTTCCTCTTCACCACCACCGCCGACATCGGCGAGCTGCAGACCGAAGAGGTCACCGACGCCGCCTGGCGCACGGCCGATACCCTTCGCGACAAGCGGCTGAAGCAGCGCGTCACCCAAGCCCTGCGCTGACCCCCAGACCGGCCGCCCCTGCGGGATCTCCGCGTACGAGGAGATGTTCGGCGAGATGTTCGGCCCGCTGCCCAAGATCTGGTTCACGGACGAGGACGGTCAGGTCGACGAGAGGGCGCTGGCCGGCTACCGGGAGACCGGAGTGGTGGTCGCCGAGTGGGACTGTTCGCCGGTCCCGGGTGACGGCGGCGATGTCGCCGCCAAGGGGGAGAAGGCTGCAGCCCAGTGACAACCCCGCACGTCGACGCGGACGTCGAGACGGAGGTGTTCCATGCCGGCGTTCGGGCTGCGGAGTGGGTACGTCCCTTGGCGACTCGGCCGCATGGCGCGTTGATGTGCGAGAACATCGTGGTTCTCGGCGCCGGGCAGGATGCGCTGGCGTGGCCTCACTGGGTCCTCAAGCACCGGTACGGGCCAGTGGGGCTGATGTTCGGCAAATTCTCGGCGGGCGAGGAGAAGACCGACCAACACGGCCGCCACATTCCGGCGCCCCCGGTGTCGTTTCTCACCGTGCGGGTCGCCGTACGGCCCCGCGATCCCCGACTTCTGGAGCGGACACCGGATCTCCCTGCCGCCGTGGCGGTCGCCGTCGACGACGGCCGAGATGCGTTCGAAGGCATTCCGCATGACTGGAAGGAGATCAAGGAATAGGCGCACCACCTCCTGCCGAGGCAGTGAAAGCCCTGGAAGACCGGTTCGGGCCGGTCAGCGCATGCCTGCTCAGTGACCGGCGAGGCTCTCGGGCATGGAAGGTCGCCACCCCCAAGGGCCACATGGCGCTGAAGGCCAACGCTCCGGATTCCGAAGGCGCCCGGGACAAGGCCGAGAAACTGGCGCAGGAAAACCGTCATCTCTTGCAGCTGACCCAGGCCGACGCCATCGACCGTGCGTACCGGATCGAGTCCGGTACGTGGGAGGACGGGCGGTGGCTGGCCGTGCGGTGGATCGAGGGTGAGCTCCTGTGGCGGGCCTTCAGGATCGCCCGTGGGCCCGAGGGAGACTGCCCCTCGGTACGGCCCTGGCTGCTCGGCATCGCCCGAACCTGGGCACAGCGCCTCGCGGCGATGCATGCTGCTGATTGGGCTCACGCGGATGTGCAGCCCACCAACACCCTCGTCACCAACAGCGGCAGCACCGAGGTGATCGACTACGCGCTGGCCTGCGGGCCTGGCCAGGACGAGCGCATTCCGTACCGGGGCGCCCTCACTCACACGACCGCCCCCGAGGTCGCCGACGCCATCCTGTCCACCAGCGACGACACCCACGTCCAAGCAGGGCCCGCGGCAGACATGTGGGGCCTGGGCGCGTCTCTGTTCTGGTGCTGGACAGGACATCGACCGGTGGCCTACGAGGACGATCTCGACCGCCTGGGCAAGCTCCACGCTATCGCCAAAGGGCGCACACTCCGCCTGGAAGACGTACGGCCATGGGTCTTTCCAGAGTTCGAGCAGCTCATCACAGCCTGCTGAACGCTGATCCCGGCGCCCGGCCCACGGCCGCCGAGCTGGCCAGAGCATGCTGACCCTGCGGGAGCTGGCCATGGGCGACTCCCCGGCCATCCATCCCTCGCCCGCGCTGGGACTTCGGCATCGTGGTCGTCGGCGATGTGATCGGCATGATCTCCCTCCGCGTACGGGAACCGGGCCTCGGGACCCTCAGCTACATCCTCCGTGAGGACTGCTGGGGCAACGGCTATGCCACCCAGGCTGCGAAACAAGTTGTCGATTTCGCCTTCGCCCACACCGGACTGAAGTGCCTGGCGGCCAAGCACCGCCCCGCCAACCTCGCCTCCGGCCGCGTCCTGGCCAAAGCCGGATTCGCCTGCCTCGGCATCTCTGACTTTCACGCCGAAGACGGAGTGGTCTCGCCCTGCCCGGTGTACGACATCCGCCGCCCCGCCGCGCGCCGAATGCCGTAACCCCCTACCCCCCGCAGAGTCACATAAAAGGTACCGAGAGGATCATTCGCCTAATGTTTGCGTAAGTAAGCATGATCCACAGCGAAGGGCACATGCATCATGGAGCGCCTTGGCATACGAACCGCCCTCGGCCTCGCCGCCTTCCTCGTGATGGCCTGCTGTCTCGCGGCGACCCCCTTCGCCGCCCTGTACGGCGCCGGCTGGGCGTTCGCCGCCGCCGGGCTGCTCGGCGTGGGCTGCGACCTGTTCCTGCACCGCACCGAGCCCGGGCTGCTGGACCGGCTCAGCCGGCTGCACATCGGCGAGACCCTCCGCTTCGAACTGCGCTGCGTCGGCCTGCTGATGCTGCTCGCCCGGCTGGACCTGGCCGGCCACACCGGGCTGACCGCCGCGATCACGCTGGTCATGTGTCTGCTGGGCGGCCAGGCGCTGCACTCCGCGATGCGCACGATGATCCGTCGGCGGCGCCGCTTCCCGATCGCGGCCCGGCCGCCGCGGTCGCTCGTCGACTGGCCGGGGCAGCGGATGCTCGGCTACGAGCTGACCGCGCTGCTCGGCCTCGCCGGGACGCTGGCCACCGGGGACGCGCGGTGTGTGGTGGCGGGCCTTACCGCCGCCACCGGCGCCTGCCTGCTCACCCTGCTGGCACTCGCCCCCTACCTCGCGCTGGTGATGCACCTCTCCCGCCCCTCCCGCGTCGGGAACCGAGGCGGAAACCGAGGCGGAGACCGGATCGGGAACGGGGCCGCGAAGGACGGAACCGCCGCAGTCGCCGCCGCACGGCCGTGGCGACCTTGACCGGCGCCACCTCGAAGGCGAGCGCGGGGGCGGGCCCCCAGGCCAGCGGCTTGGCGTAGTACGGGCGGCCGAAGCGGAGCCAGCGGGTGCCGGTCAGCGAGCCGAAGCGCGGCACGACCGCGGCGCGGGCATCGAGGTCGCCGCCCCCGTCACCTTCCTCACCGTCCATGGTCTCCTCACCGTCCATGGTCAGGGTCAGCGTCCACAGGCCCTTCGAGAGCCTTCTGACCGGCAGACGGACGGTGAAGTCCGGGGTGTCGCCGTCGCATGGCGTGTCGGACGGCGTGTCGGATGGGGTGTCGGATGGGGTGTCGGACAGGGTGTCGGATGCCGGCGCCCCGTACCGCGCCCGCGCCTCCCGCACCTCCCCCGCCCCGTTCTCGGCGCGCAGCCGCAGCCCGGCGCCCTCGCCCCCCGCCGCGTCCCGGGTCAGCCGCCCGCTGACGACCAGCACACCGCGCCTGCCGGGCCGCCAGGCGGCCCCGGTGACCTGGCAGGGCGCGTCGAGGTGGTGGGCGACCTGGCCGACGTCGAGGGAGAGATTGCCGTACGGGGTGAAGTACGGCGTGACGACGGTGGCCCGCCCCTCCGGACCCGTCACGACGCGCCGGGGCCTGGGGTGTGTGGCCTCGCCGCCCTCACGGTCGTTGCCGAACCGCGCGGTGCGGCTGACGCCTTGCGCGCGCACGTCCAGATAGATGTTCCACAGGCCGCGCTCCAGGGGCGCCCCGCCGTCGGCGGTGGCCGGGTCGATCTCGGCGGTGAAGCCCGCCATCTCGTACCTGCCGTCCTCGGGCAGGCCGGGGGCCGGGCGGGGGGTGGTGGGCAGCCGGACCTCGGGGCGGTCGGACTGGTAGCGGCGCAGGACCAGCTCGGTGCCCGGCCGGCGGGCGGCGATGTGCTCGATGTAGGCGTGGCCGGTCAGCTCCAGCACGCCGTCCTCGCGCCACCGCGCACCCTCGAGGCGGTGCCGGACCGGCAGCCGGTCGGTGACGTCGAAGCACTCGTCGGGGACGGCGGCGGCCGGGTCGCGGAAGAAGGGGTGCGCCCAGTAGACGCGGCCCTTGTCGACGACGTGCCCGCGCCGCGCGTCCTCCTTGGCGTTGCGCGCGACCGTCATCACGTCCTCGAAGCGGTCGGCGCGCAGCAGATGGACCAGGAGCCGGTCCGGCGCGTCGATCTGCCGGCAGACCGCGTCGGTGGCCCAGGTCCGCGCCCAGTGCCGGAAGCGGGGGTAGAAGCGCTCGCGCGCGTCCTCCTCGCTCTCGCGCCACAGCAGGCCGCGCAGCGGGCCGCACAGCTCCCACTCGACGTGGCGGCGCATGACGCGGTCGCGGCGCGGGCCGGGCTCCAGATAGCGGGCCACGGTCTCGAAGCACAGGCCGATGCCGTCCATGCGGTGGACGAGGTCGCCGGCAACGAGGGTGAGGTTGCTGCGGTCCTCGCGGTAGCGGACGTAGTAGCAGTCGTAGTCGGCGACCACGGAGATGCCGGAGGCGTTGAGGTAGGCGGCGACGGTGAACGGCTTGTCCTCGCAGTTGCGGTACGGCGGGAAGCGCAGCCCCAGCCGCTCGATGAGGGAGCGGCGGAACAGCTTCCAGGGGCCGAGGGTCAGATAGGCGGCGGACGAGAAGACGTCGGTGCGCGGCTGGTTGTGGCTGAAGACAGCACGGGGGACGGCGCGCCCCCCGACCGAGGCGATCTTCCCGAGGACGACATCGGTGCCGTTCTCGTCGGCCATGGCGACCATGCGGCGCAGCGCGTCCGGCCCCAGGTAGTCGTCGGAGTCGAGGAAGAAGACGAAGTCGCCGCGCGCGAGGTCCAGGCCGGTGTTGCGGGGGCGGCCCGCGCATCCGGAGTTCTCCTGGTGGACGACGCGGAGCGCGGGGCAGCCGTGCGCGAGGCGCTCCAGCTCCGCGCCGGTGCCGTCGGTCGAGCCGTCGTTCACCGCGATGATCTCGATCTGATCCAGGCCGAGCGTCTGGTCCATCGCGGAGGTGATGGCTCGGGTCAGCTCCGGCATCGCGTTGTAGGCGGGGACGATCACACTGACGCGGGGAGGGGGCGCAGAGGGCATGGGGGCTCCGGACTCCGGGTCGAAGGTCTCGAGGTTTTCGGCGGTCTCGGGGGTCTCGGCGGTCTCGGGGGTCTTGGCGGTCTCGGCGGTCTCGGCGGCTCCGACGGGCGGGTTCGCCGGTCCGAGGTGGGGGCGGTCAGTCGTGGTCGGGCGACAGGGGCGTGGGCCGGGCCGCGTGCGGCGGAACGCCGTTGATCAGGCCCCGCTTGACGGGGAAGTCATGGCGCTGCGACGCGGACGGTGCCTCGGCCGCAGCGGACTCAGCAGCCGCAGCGGGCTCGGCGGACGCAGCGGGGGCAGCAGGGGCAGCGGACTCGGCGGCCGCGGCGGGCGGCTGAGGGGGCTCCACGGTGTCCTCGCCCAGCATGAGGGTCCGTACCACCCGCTCGGCCGCGCGCCCGTCGTCGAACTGGCAGAAGCGGGCCCGGAAGGCGGCGCGCAGCGCGGTCGCGTCGGCGTCGCGCCAGCGGCCCTCGCGGAAGACGGCGATCAGCTCGTCCTCGGTGCGGGCTACGGGCCCGGGGGTGTCGCCCGGCCGCCCGGAGAGCAGGTCGAAGTAGACGCCCCGGGTGGCCTGGTAGACGTCCCAGTCGTCGGCGTAGACGACGATGGGCCGGTCGAGGTTGGCATAGTCGAACATGATCGACGAGTAGTCCGTGACCAGCACGTCGGCGGCCAGGCACAGCTCCTCCGCCGACGGGTGGCGCGACACGTCGAGGGCCAGCCCCGCCTCCTGGAGCTGCCGCAGCCCGGCCTGCGGCTGGTACGAGTAGTGGGCCCGCACCAGCAGCACCGCCTCCGGGCCCAGGGCGCGGCTGAGGCGTTCGAGGTCCAGGCGGGGCGTGAAGCCCTTCTGGTAGTCGCGGATCGTGGGCGCGTAGAGGACCGTGAGGCAGCCGTCCGGGATCTCCAGCTCCTTGCGGATGCGCCGGATGTCGTCGGCGGAGGCCGAGAAGAAGACGTCGTTGCGCGGATATCCGTACTCCAGCAGGCGGTACGAGGCGGGGTAGACCCGCTCCCACACCTCGCTCGAATGCCGGTTGGAGGAGAGGGCGTAGTCCCAGCGGTCGACCCGCTTGAGGAGGTTGCGGAAGCTCATTCCCGCCGCCGCGGCGGGATAGCGCTGCTGGTCCAGGCCCATGCACTTGAGCGGCGTTCCGTGGAAGGTCTGCAGATGCACGGTGCCCGGCCGCTTGACGACGTCGTTGGGGAAATTGACGTTGTTGATGAGGTACTTCGCGCGGGCCATCGCCCAATAGAAGTCCCGGGTTCCGGAGATGACGTAGTCGACGCCTTCCGGGAGCGAGTCGACCGCGGCCTTCCTCACCACCCACACGCCGTGCACATGCGGCGCCAGCTCCCGGGCCTTGTAGTAGATGGCCGCCGGGTTGCACAGCACTCCCCGCCCCCAGTACGCGGAGTACACGGCCAGGTCGGCGTCGACCGGCCGGCGCCGGTGGACCCGGTAGAGGCTGCGCTTGGCCCGTGCGGCCAGGGGCCGCCGGGTCATCCGCTTGAGCTTGCGGGCCCCGGCCGCCGCCCGCAGCGTCAGCTCGTGCTCCCGGTAGCGGACGTAACTGCCGCGCGCCAGCGCCTCGAAGCGCCACTGCGCGTCGGCGGGCGGGGTGAATCCGTCGGGTACGTGCTCCTGGTACCAGCGGGCGGCCCGCTCGAAGAAGCGCGGGCGATCCTCCGCCGCCACCCGGGAGCGGCGGCCCAGGCAGAACAGGAAGTGGGAGACGGCGCGCTCGAAGAGCAGCGGCCGCAGCGGTTCCAGGTGCGGTCTGCCCTCGAGGAATGCGAAGAGGCGGGCGTACTGCTTGAAGATGACGAAGTGCTTCTCGCCGGGGCTCGCGGTGCTGGCGCCGACGCGGCGCTGACGGTATTCCAGGCCGACCAGGTCCACGCAGGCTATTCGTTCGGCCGTGAGCATCGTCTTGTACGAGAGCAGGGCGTCCTCGTAGATTCCCTCGGTGAACGCGAACCCGTGGCGGGTGTAGAAGGCGCGGTTGTAGACGCGATTGGACGACATCGCGAATATCCGCAGGAATTCCGGGCGCTCCAGGACCGAGAAGACATCGGTCCCGGCCGAGGAGAGCAGCCCGCCGAACAGACTGGGTTCGGCGCGGTCCCACCAGTAGGTGCGGACGTGGTTGAAGTAGAGGATGTCGGGGTCCTCGGTGAGCGCCAGCCGGTCGGCGAGGCCCTCCAGGGTGCCGGGGGCGAGGGTGTCGTCGCCGTCCAGGAAGAGCAGGTAGTCGCCGGTGGCCCGGTCGGCCCCGGCGTTACGGGCCCGGCCCGGGCCGGAGTTGACCGGCTGGTGGACGGGCACCACCCGGCCGTCCCGCACCGCGTACTCGTCGATGATCGCGCCGCAGTGGTCCGGGGAGCAGTCGTCGACCGCCACGACCTCGATGTCGCCGTACGACTGCGTCAGCACGGAGTCCAGGCAGCTCCTCAGATAGCCCTGAACTCGGTAGGCGGCGATGACGATGCTGAATCGGGGCATGGGACACCTCCGGACTGGAGCGCTCATCGTCTGCCCACTATAGGGTGATGTGTCCGAGTCGTCCCGATAAGGCGAGGGAAGGGGTGAAAAGATCGTTGACCCCGGCGGAAGCGCGCCGCGCCGCCCGGGGCAGGCCCCGGGCGGCGCGGCAAATGGGTCAACGCTTCTCAGTACCGGTCAGCGCTTCTCAGTACCGGCCGGCCCTACTCGGCACCGGCCGGCACCGCTCAGCGCTGGGTGCGCAGCAGCGTGCGCATGGTGCGCATGGCCACGGAGAGGTTCGCCAGGTCGAAGGTCTCCGACCCCTGGATCTCCTCCAACGTGGTGCGCGCCCGCTGCAGGATCGCCGCGTTCTTCTCCTCCCAGGACTTGAAGCGCTGCTCCGGCGTGGCCCCGCCGTCGCCCACCGACAGCACGTCGGAGGTGAGGGCGGCATGCGCCGCGTACAGCTCCTCGCGGATGGAGGCGCGGGCCATGGACTGCCACCGGTCGGCGCGCGGCAGTTCGATGATCCGGTCCATCAGCTGAGTGATCCCCAGCCGGTCGGCGAGGTCGTAGTACACCTCGGCGACGGCCAGCGGGTCCTTGCCCACCCGGTCGGCGATGGCGACGATGTCCAGCGTCGGGAAGGCCGAGGAGAAGCCCGCCACCCGGATGGCCAGGTCCTCCGGCACCCCCGCCGCCGTCAGCTCGTCGTGGATCTTCTGGTACCACTCCGCGTCCGCGCCGCGCAGCAGCTTGGGCAGCTGGGCGCGGACCGCCGCGACCCGCTCGCTGAAGAACCCGATGGTCTCGGCGAGCTCCAGCGGCTGCGGGCGGTTGCCGAGCAGCCAGCGGGTACCGCGCTCGACCAGGCGCCGGGAGTGCAGCCGCATCCGGGTCTGGACATCGGCGGCGACCACGTTGTCCAGGGACTCGACCTCGTCCCACACCTCGCCCAGCTCGAAGATCGCGCGGGCCGCGGCCTGGGCGCGCACCACCTCTTCGACGGAGGCGCCGCTCTCCTCCCGCATGCGGTGCAGGAAGGTCGTACCGGCGGAGTTGACCGTGTCGTTGACCAGCACCGTGGTGATGATCTCCCGGCGCAGCGCGTGGCTGTCGATGTGCTCGGGGAACTTCTGCCGCAGGGCCTGCGGGAAGTACGCGTGCAACAGCCGCTGAAGGTACGGGTCGTCCGGCAGGCCGGTGGTGATCAGCTCCTCGGCCACCGTGATCTTGACGTAGGCGAGCAGCACGGCCAGCTCGGGCTGGGTCAGCCCGCGCCCGGCGGCCAGCCGCTCCCGGATCTGGCGGTCGCTGGGCAGGAACTCCAGCCCGCGGTCGAGCCGTCCCTCGCGCACCAGGCGGCGCATCACCCGCTGGTGGGCGTGGAGCAGGCTGGTGGCCTGGGCGGCGGAGTTGGCGAGGGCGACGTTCTGGGCGTAGTTGTTGCGCAGCACCAGCGCGCCGACCTCGTCGGTCATCTCGGCCAGCAGCTTGTTGCGCTGCTTGACCGTCATGTCGCCTTCCCGGACCAGCTCGTTGAGCAGGATCTTGATGTTCACCTCGTGGTCGGAGGTGTCCACACCGGCGCTGTTGTCGATCGCGTCGGTGTTGATCCGCCCGCCGTTGAGGGCGAACTCGATCCGGCCCAGCTGGGTCAGGCCCAGGTTGCCGCCCTCGCCGACGACCTTGACCCGCAGCTCCTGGCCGTCCACCCGGATGGCATCGTTCGCCTTGTCGCCCACGTCGGCGTGCGACTCGGTGGACGACTTGACGTACGTGCCGATGCCGCCGTTCCACAGCAGGTCGACCGGGGCCTTGAGGATGGCCCTCATCAGGTCGGCCGGGGTCATCTTGGCGACCTTGGACTCGATGCCGAGGGCGGCCCGCACCTGCGGGGTGATCGGGATCGCCTTGGCCGAGCGCGGGTGGATCCCGCCGCCCTGGGAGAGCAGGCTGGTGTCGTAGTCGGCCCACGAGGAGCGCGGCAGCTCGAACAGGCGGCGGCGCTCGGCGTAGGAGACCGCGCTGTCCGGGTTGGGGTCGAGGAAGATGTGCCGGTGGTCGAAGGCCGCGACCAGCCGGATGTGCTCGCTGAGCAGCATGCCGTTGCCGAACACGTCGCCGGACATGTCGCCGACGCCGACCACGGTGAAGTCCTCGGTCTGGGTGTCGTGGCCCAGCTCGCGGAAGTGCCGCTTGACGGACTCCCACGCGCCGCGGGCCGTGATGCCCATGCCCTTGTGGTCGTAGCCGGCGGAGCCGCCGGAGGCGAAGGCGTCGCCGAGCCAGAACCCGTAGGACTGGGCGACCTCGTTGGCGATGTCGGAGAAGGTCGCGGTGCCCTTGTCGGCGGCGACCACCAGGTAGGTGTCGTCGCCGTCGTGGCGGACCACGTTCTTGGGCGGCTCGACCTGGCCGCCGACCATGTTGTCGGTGATGTCGAGCAGACCCGAGATGAAGGTCTTGTAGCAGGCGATGCCCTCGGCCAGCCAGGCGTCCCGGTCGACGGCCGGGTCGGGCAGCCGCTTGCCGACGAAGCCGCCCTTGGCGCCGACCGGCACGATGACGGTGTTCTTCACCATCTGCGCCTTGACCAGGCCCAGGATCTCGGTGCGGAAGTCCTCACGCCGGTCGGACCAGCGCAGACCGCCGCGCGCGACCTTGCCGAAGCGCAGGTGCACGCCCTCCACCCGCGGGGAGTAGACCCAGATCTCGTACGCCGGGCGCGGCGCGGGCAGATCGGGGATGGCCTGCGGGTCCAGCTTCATCGACAGGTACTCGTGCGGCCTGCCGTCCTCGTCCTTCTGGAAGTGGTTGGTGCGCAGGGTGGCCTTGATGAGGGTGAGGAAGGAGCGCAGGATGCGGTCCTCGTCCAGCGAGGCCACCTGGTCCAGCGCCGCGTCCAGCTCCTCCAGCAGGGCGTCGGTCAGCTCGGTGCCGGCCCGCTGCCGCTCCGGCGACATCCGGGCCTCGAACAGGCTCACCAGCAGCCGGGTGGTGTGGACGTTCGTACGGAGGGTGTCCTCCATGTACGCCTGGCTGAAGGTGGACCCGGCCTGGCGCAGGTACTTGGCGTACGCGCGCAGCACCATGGCCTGCCGCCAGGTGAGCCCGGCGCCCAGCACCAGCTCGTTGAAGTTGTCGTTCTCCGCCTGGCCGGTCCACACCGCGGCGAACGCGTTCTGGAAGCGCTCGCGGGCGTCGTCGGCGAGGCCGTCGCCGTCGTGGCGGGGCAGCCTGAGCCCGAAGTCGTAGATCCAGGCGTTGGTGCGGTCCGAGCAGCGCAGCTCGTACGGGCGCTCGTCGACGACCTCGACGCCGAGCCGGGTGAGCACCGGCAGCACCGCGGACAGCGAGACCTGCTCACCGACGCGGTAGATCTTGAAGCGGCGCTCGGCGGGGGCCGCCCCCACCGGCTCGTACAGGCTGACCGCGAAGGACTGCTCGCTGTCCTTCAGCCGCTCCAGGTGCTGCAGGTCGGCGACCGCGCCGCGCGGGGAGTGGTCGGCCTTGTAGCCCTCGGGGAAGGCGTGCTGGTAGCGGCGCAGCAGCTCGGCGGCGCGCTCCTCGCCGACCTCGGAGGTCAGCGCCTCGGCGAAGCCGTCGGCCCAGGAGCGGGCGGCGTCCACCAGCCGGGACTCGATGCGCTCGACGTCGGCGTCGGTCAGGTCCGGCAGCTCGGAGCCGGGCTGGACGCGGACCACGAAGTGCAGCCGGGAGAGCACCGACTCGGTGTGCAGCGCGGTGAAGTCGACCGGCACCCGGCCGTTCAGCTCCTCCAGCAGGATGTCGGTCAGCCGCAGCCGGACCTCGGTGGTGAAGCGGTCGCGCGGCAGGTAGACCAGGGCGGAGTAGTAGCGCCCGTACTCGTCCTGGCGCAGGAACAGCCGCAGCCGGCGGCGCTCCTGGAGGTAGAGCACGCTGGTCACGATGGACCGCAGCTGGTCGACCGGGGTCTGGAACAGCTCGTCGCGCGGGTAGGTCTCCAGGATCTGCAGCAGGTCCCGGCCGTCGTGGCTGTTGGGCAGGAACCCGGCGCCCTCCAGGACCTCCTCCACCTTGCGGCGGATCACCGGCACCCGGCGCACGGACTCGGTGTACGCGGCGGAGGAGAACAGCCCGAGGAAGCGCCGCTCGCCGATCACATTGCCCTTGGCGTCGAACTTCTTGACGCCGATGTAGTCCAGGTACGAGGGGCGGTGGACGGTGGCGCGGCTGTTGGCCTTGGTGAGGACCAGCAGCTTGTGCTCGCGCGCCTTGGCGCGGGCGTCGGCCGGCAGCCGGTTGAACGACGGCGAGACGGGGCGGCCGTCGCCGGTCTCGGCGGCCGCCGCCGGCAGGCTCGCGTGGGCGCTCTCGGACGTGTCCCGGTGGTGCGGGTCGGAGCGCAGGATGCCCAGGCCGGTGCCGGGCACGGCGCTCAGCACGTCCTCCTCGCCGCCGGACTCGGCGGGCGCCTGCGTCAGCTCGTACTCGCGGTAGCCGATGAACGTGAAGTGGTCGTCGGCCAGCCAGCGCAGCAGCTCGCGGGCCTCCTCGATCTCCTGGGGGCGCACCTCGCTCGCCGTGGGCTCCTCGGCCAGGCCCTCGGCCATGCGCAGCGCCGTCTCACGCATCTTCTCCCAGTCCTCGACGGCCTCCCGGACGTCGGAGAGCACGCGCAGCAGATCGGCGGTGATCTGCTTGAGGTCGCCGCGGTCGGTCTCGCGGTCGATCTCGACGTGGATCCAGGACTCGACGACGGCGTCGTGCGGCAGCTTCTCGGGCCGGCCCTCCGGGGAGACGTCCAGCACCTCGATCAGCTTGCCGGTGATGTCGCGGCGGACCAGCACCTGCGGGTGGATGACCACGTGGATGCCGCGGCCCTGGCGGGTCAGCTCGTTGGTGACCGAGTCGACCAGGAACGGCATGTCGTCGGTGACCACCTCGACCACGGAGTGGCTGCAGGTCCAGCCGTGCTCCTCGACGGTCGGGGTGTGCACCCGGACGTTCGCGGTGCCCTGCGGGCGCGACTCGGCCAGGCGGTAGTGGGAGAGGGCCGCGCCGAAGACGTCCACCGGGTCGCGGCCCGCGAGATCTTCCGGCGGCGTGTGCTGGTAGTAGTGCTGAAGGTAGGCGGTCAGAGTCTCGGGGCCTGGTCCCTGTACCGGTTGCTGTCCCCCGGCAGGACTGTTCTCAGCGACCCGGGCGGCCCGTGTGAGCAGCTCGGCCTTGGCTTCGTCCAGCTTGGTCTGCATGTCCTCTGGCTCCTGTCGCGCGCCGTTGCGTGACATCGATAGCGGTGGCATGACGTCGCGACGCGGGATATCCGGTCTGGGACGACGATATGCCCGTGCGGGGGATGGCCGGGGAGAACTCGGCCGAAAGTGACCAAGGCCCCAGGCGGCACCGGTCAGCGGCGGCCCGAGCCCGGGGGAAGTCCGGGATCGGTGCGGGGGCCTCGTCGCCCCCACGGCCTATCGCGCTGATCACGCAGTAAGGCTATCGCTCCACCCCAGGGGGCCGTCATGAGCCGTTCGTGTACAAAACCGGGGCCCGAAGTTTGACGTAATGGACAGCGACGCAGGTGGTACAGGGGGTCCTGGTGTGGAGGTGGGCGGCATGGCGGCGAAGATCCTGCTCGTGACCGGCGACGCGGCGGAGTCCCTGGAGGTGCTCTATCCGCTCCAGCGGCTGCGCGAGGAGGGCTACGAGGTGCATGTGGCGGCCCCGGCCCGCAAGACGCTGCGGTTCGTGGTGCACGACTTCGAGGAGGGCTTCGACACCTACACCGAGAAGCCCGGCTACACCTGGCCCGCCGACCTCGCCTTCTCCGAGGTCGAGCCGGGTCAGTACGCCGGACTGGTGATCCCCGGCGGACGCGCCCCCGAATACTTGCGCAACGATCCCGAGCTACGCAAGATCCTCAAGTCCTTCTTCGACGCCGACAAGCCGGTGGCCCAGATCTGCCACGGCCCCCTGCTGACGGCGGCGGTCGGCGCGCTCACGGGCCGCCGGGTGACCGCCTACCCCGCCCTTGAGCTGGACATGCAGGCGGCGGGGGCGACCTTCCAGGACGCGGAGGTGGTGGTCGACGGCGCGCTGGTGTCCTCGCGGGCCTGGCCGGACCATCCGGCGTGGCTGCGGGAGTTCCTGGCGGTGCTGCGGTCGAAGGCGCCGCAGGGCTGAGCGGGCCGGGGCTGAGCGCGGCTGGGCTGAGTGCGGCTGGGCTGAGCGCCTGTCGCCTGAGCGGGCGTACGGGCCGTCGCCCCGGCCGACCGGGGCGGCCGGGGCGGCCGGGTCAGTCGACCAGCTGCCCGGCCTCGGCGACGGCCTCCTCCAGGGTGTCCACGACCGGCACCCCCGCCGCCAGCAGGCTGGCCCGGCTGTGCGAGCCCCCCGTGTAGAGCACCGCGCGGGCGCCCGCGTGGCGCGCCGCGACGGCGTCGTCCAGCGCGTCCCCGATCACCACGATGCGATCCGGCGGCACGCCCTCCAGCGCGGCCACATGCCGCACCATCTGCTCCGCCTTGCCCGTGTCGCTCTGCCCCGTACGCCCGTCCACGCGGACGAAGCGCGACTCGATGCCGTGGGTGCGCACCAGGGGGATCAGCCGCCGGTGCTCGGCCAGGGAGCACAGCGACTGGGTGAGCCCGGCGGCCTGCCAGTCGGCGAGCAGCCGCTCGGCCCCCAGCGCCAGACCGGCGCTCTCGGCCATGACCCAGTAGTGCCGGTGGAACGCATCGTCCATCGCCCGCCACTCGGCGTCCGTCGGCAGCCGCCCCATCAGGCGCTCGTAGAAGCGCGGGACCGGGACGCAGTACAGCTCTCGGTAGCGCTCCAGGGTGATAGGGGGCAGGCCGATCTCGGCGAACGAGGCGTTCGTCGCCGAGATCACGACGTCGTTGTCGTGAAAAAGGGTGCCGTTCCAGTCCCAGACGATGTGCGTCACTTTCTTCCCCATTCGACGACCGTACCGAACGGGTCCGACCTGATGAGGTTCGCCGGGATCACCCGAGGGGGCCAGGCGATGGGCCGATGGGCCAGGCGACGGGGCTCACTCGACGAGAAGGCCCACTCGACGAGGCTGCTCACTCGACGAGGTAGGGGATCTCCTGGGCGTCGTACCAGAGCAGCTCGTGGTCCTCCGCGCCGTCCACCGTGAACTGCGCGTCGTCGTCCCCGAGGTCCGCCGCGCCCAGCGCCTCGGCCGCGGCCTCGACGTCCCGCTCGGCCTCGTCGGAGTCGACGTGGACCGCGGCGGCCTTGGCCAGCGGCACGGGGAACGCGATCCGCACCTCCCCGAGCGAGGAGTGGTCGAGGCCGCGGTCCGGGTCCGCCACCGCGTCCCCGTCCGGCACGTCCACCGCCACCACGACCCGCCGCCGGGGCGCCTGCCGGTCGACCGCGAGCTGCCGCAAGGAGGCCTGCGCGGCGCGGCTCAGCGCGGCGTACTCCAGCTCCTCGATGTCGTCGGAGACGTACCACTCGCGCAACGCGGGAGTGACGCCGTAGGCGGTCAACGGGGCCGGGCCCAGTTCCCCCGCCTTGTGCGCCTCGGCGAGACCGGGGAGGGTCAGGGGGACGTAGACGCGCATGGCTGCCGCTTTCCTCAAGTTCCTGCAGTTGCCAGCCAGCATACGTTCGCCACCCCCTCCCCGGGCCGCCCCGTGCGCGACCCGAGCGCGACGCGAGCGCGGGACGGGCCGGCCCCATGCGGTCCCCCATCGGGGGCGATCGGGGTCATCGGGCTGACCGCCGGCCTTGGCCCGCCCAGCGCCCGTCCAGCGCCCCTCCAGCGCCGACCTGCCGGGCAGAAGCGCCGAGTCCCGCCGCGCGGACCGTGGCGGCACCCCCGGACCCCGACCGTCCCCCGGCTCACCCGGATAGGTGAACCCCGACGGGCGGGCCGCGGGCGGGGCGGGGTCCTTGCCGGTGGCGGAAAGGCGTCGATAGAAGACTGCCGACCCAAGCTACTGCCCGGTATCTTCACCGGGCCCGGGAGAGCGGCGAGGCGCATGGACAGGACCATCCCGACGACGGCCCCGACCGGAGCCGCCACGGAAGGCGACGCGACGCGCCGCACGGCGGCGGGCGCGAGCGGCCGGGGCACACGCCCCGGCGCCCCCGCCCCCGCGCCACGCCGGGGCGCGGGGGCGGGCGCCCCGGCCCGGAGCGGGCCGCCGCGGCGCCGTGACTCCCGGCGCCCGGCGGGTCCCGGATCGGTGTCCCGCACGGCGGCCGCCGCCGCCCGGCGCAGGGAGCGCGAGCGACTGCCGCGCTACTGGTTCGCCAACCAGCTGCTGCTCACCCTGAGCGGCCGGCGCCCCGTCCACACCCTGCTCGGCCACACCCTCCCGGCCGCGTACGACCGGCTGATCGAACTCGCGCCCCTGGCACCCCTGCGCCCCACTGGAAGCCGCGCCGCTGCCCCCGTCGTACGGCGCTGCGACGAATACCAGCCACGCCAGGGAGCCATCGAGGCCTTCGCCCGCATCGCCTACGGCGACCCCCTGCGGGCCCTCGCCTTCCGCCTGGAACTGGGCCCCGACGCCCGCTGGCGCTGCGCCGCCTTCGACATCGGCCCGACCATGTAGGCCCCCGGCCACCCCGGTCATAAGGCCGGCAGGCCCGGGCGCGGCGGCGGCCCGGAGGCGGCCCTACGGAGGCGGCGGCCTGGCGCGGCGACCGCCGGCCCGATGGGCCGCGGCGGCCGCACGAACGCGCCGCCCGGGCCGGGGTGGTCGCCCCCGCGCCCCGGCGTGGCGCGGGGGCACCGGGACGCGTGCCGCGGCCGCTCGTGCCCGCCGCCGTGCGGCGCGTGCCGCCGACCGGACCACCACCGAAGCGGTGGGCCACCCGGAGCCCGCGCCCACCGACCGGCCACCCGTACCGCCGAACGGCCCGGAACTGGGCTACGAGCCGCTCTGGTGCCCCGAGGACCAGACGGCCCCCGCACCCCCGCCGCCGAGCCGCACCGGGTGGCGGTGCTCACCCCCCGCGTGGTCGCCTCGCGCGGCCCGGCGGCGGCTCCGTACTGGGCCGCATGGGGGGCTCGGGCCCCGGCCGCGCGGCGCCGAGCGGGGACAGCCCCCGCAAGCCCGCTGCGGCCCACGCTCGCGGCCCTGCCGCCCGCCCCGGTCCGCCACCCTCAGGGCACCCCACGCAGGCTCCGGGACCCTCGCCGCGCCCATGGGCCCCACCGAGACGCCCCTGACACCCGCACTCCGCCGGGGGCTCCCCTGGCGGGCTCCCGGGCCCCCGGCCGCCCCTCATGGGCCCTCGAAGAGGCCCTGGGGCGGCCTGCCGGCCGCCACAGGGCCGCACACGGCGACGGGCCGGGCCGCGGGCCGCACCACGCGTACGGGCCGGGCCGGGGGCGCACAACGGCGACGGGCCGGGCCCCGCGCCTTGCGACGCGGGGCCCGGCCCGTACGCGGTCGGTCCCAGCCCGGGCGAGCCGGGCCGGGACCGGCTGGGTTACTTCTTGCGGCGGCGGCCGCCCTTGTTCGCCTTGCGGCGCTCGGCGCGGGTCATGCCATCCGACTCGGAGCGGGGGGCGGGGGGCGTGTCGCCGTTGGTGAAGTCGCCTTCGACGATGCCACCCTCGCCGTCCACCGTGGGGGCGGAGAAGTGCAGCCGGTCGGGGCGCTGCGGGGCCTCCAGGCCCTTGGCGTGGATCTCGGGGCGGCCGTTGGCGGAGACGGCCGCGGGGACCGCGTCCTGCCCGCCGTCGGCGGCGGCCACGGCCTCCTTCTCGCCCTCCTCGACCGGGACCTCCTCGACCTGCTGCTCGACCTGGACCTCCAGGTTGAACAGGTAGCCGACGGACTCCTCCTTGATGCCGTCCATCATCGCCTGGAACATGTCGAAGCCCTCGCGCTGGTACTCGACCAGCGGGTCCTTCTGGGCCATGGCGCGCAGGCCGATGCCCTCCTGGAGGTAGTCCATCTCGTAGAGGTGCTCGCGCCACTTGCGGTCCAGGACGGACAGCACCACGCGCCGCTCCAGCTCACGCATGATCTCGGAGCCCAGCTGCTCCTCACGCGCGTCGTACTGCTCGTGGATGTCGTCCTTGATGGCATCGAGGATGAAGTCGGCGGTCAGTCCGGCGCGCTCGCCGACGGCCTCCTCCAGCTCCTCGATGGTGACCTTCACCGGGTAGAGCTGCTTGAAGGCGCCCCACAGCCGGTCGAGGTCCCACTCCTCGGCGAAGCCCTCGGAGGTCTCCTCCCGGACGTAGGCCTCGATGGTGTCGTCCATGAAGTGGCGCACCTGCTCGTGCAGGTCCTCGCCCTCCAGGACCCGGCGGCGCTCGCCGTAGATGACCTCGCGCTGCCGGTTGAGCACCTCGTCGTACTTCAGGACGTTCTTACGGGTCTCGAAGTTCTGCTGCTCGACCTGCGACTGCGCGGAGGCGATCGCGCGGGTGACCATCTTGTTCTCGATCGGGACGTCGTCGGGCACGTTGGCCATGGCCATGACGCGCTCGACCATCTGCGCCTTGAAGAGCCGCATCAGGTCGTCGCCGAGCGAGAGGTAGAAGCGGGACTCGCCGGGGTCGCCCTGGCGGCCGGAGCGGCCGCGGAGCTGGTTGTCGATGCGGCGCGACTCGTGGCGCTCGGTGCCCAGCACATACAGCCCGCCGAGCTCCTTGACCTCCTCGAACTCGGCCTTGACCGCGGCCTCGGCCTTCTCCAGCGCGGCGGGCAGCGCGGCCGCCCACTCCTCGGCGTGCTCGACCGGGTCGAGGCCGCGCTGGCGCAGCTCCGCCTCGGCGAGGTCGTCGGGGTTGCCGCCGAGCTTGATGTCGGTGCCGCGGCCGGCCATGTTCGTGGCGACGGTGACGGCGCCCTTGCGGCCGGCCTGGGCGACGATCGTCGCCTCACGGTCGTGCTGCTTGGCGTTGAGCACCTCATGGGGCACGCCGCGCTTGGCGAGCTGCTGGGAGAGGTACTCGGACTTCTCCACGGAGGTGGTGCCGACCAGGACCGGCTGGCCCTTCTCGTGCTTCTCGACGATGTCCTCGACGACCGCCTCGAACTTCGCGACCTCGGTGCGGTAGATCAGGTCGGACTGGTCGATGCGGGCCACCGCGCGGTGGGTGGGGATGGGGACCACGCCGAGCTTGTAGATCTGGTGGAACTCGGCGGCCTCGGTCATCGCCGTACCGGTCATGCCGGAGAGCTTGTCGTAGAGGCGGAAGAAGTTCTGAAGGGTGATGGTGGCGAGGGTCTGGTTCTCGTCCTTGATCTCCACCCCTTCCTTCGCCTCGATCGCCTGGTGCATGCCCTCGTTGTAGCGGCGGCCGGCGAGGATACGGCCGGTGTGCTCGTCGACGATCATGACTTCGCCGTCCATGACGACGTAGTCCTTGTCCTTCTTGAAGAGCTCCTTGGCCTTGATCGCGTTGTTCAGGTAGCCGACCAGCGGCGTGTTGACCGACTCGTACAGATTGTCGATCCCCAGCCAGTCCTCGACCTTCGTGACACCCGACTCATGGATGGCGACGGTCCGCTTCTTCTCGTCGACCTCGTAGTCCCCGGTCTCCTCCACGCCCTTCTGCGGATTGGCCGCCTCGCCCCTGGTCAGGCGGGTGACCAGCTTCGCGAAGTCGCCGTACCACTTGGTGGCCTGGTCGGCCGGGCCGGAGATGATCAGCGGCGTGCGGGCCTCGTCGACGAGGATGGAGTCGACCTCGTCGACGATGGCGAAGTTGTGGCCGCGCTGCACCAGCTCGTCCTGCGACCACGCCATGTTGTCGCGCAGGTAGTCGAAGCCGAACTCGTTGTTGGTGCCGTACGTGATGTCGCACGCGTACTGCTCACGGCGCTGCGCGGGCGTCATGTTCGCCAGGATGCAGCCGACCGACAGACCGAGGAACTTGTGGACCCGGCCCATCCACTCCGAGTCGCGCTCGGCCAGGTAGTCGTTGACCGTGATCAGGTGGACACCCTTGCCGGACAGCGCGTTCAGATACGCGGGGAGCGTGCCGACGAGGGTCTTGCCCTCACCGGTGCGCATCTCGGCCACGTATCCCAGGTGCAGCGCCGCGCCGCCCATCAGCTGGACGTCGTAGTGGCGCTGGCCGAGCACGCGCTTGGCCGCCTCGCGGACCGTCGCGAACGCCTCGGGCATGAGGTCGTCCAGACTCTCTCCGTCGGCGTACCGCTCCTTGTACTCCTCGGTGAGGGCACGGAGCTCGGCGTCGGAGAGGTTGACGAAGTCCTCTTCGATGGAATTGACCTGGTCCGCGATGCGGTGCAGCTTGCGCAGGATCTTTCCTTCGCCTGCACGCATGAGCTTGTTGAAGACGGACACGTAGGCTGACTCCTCGCCGGTCGGGCCTGGCACGGTCGGGTGCGCTGGCGCGGCATTATCAAGGGGCACCGGCCCCGCCGCAACGGCCATCGTAAGACAGGACCCCACCACGCCGGGAGGTCCGTCACTACGAGGAGCCGGTGTCACCTCTCCGTGTCAACGTATGAGGCGGCCGCCAGGTGCCCCTGAACCGGCGAAACCGCTCGCGGCCCTCCCGGCGGCGCCCCAGACTCGGGCCATGGAACCTGTCACCCTCACCACCGGGCGTCTGCTGCTGCGCCCCTTCGAGCCCCGCGACGCCGACGCGGTCCACGCCGCCTGTCAGGACCCGGACATCCGCCGCTGGACCCCCGTGCCCTCCCCGTACGAGCGCGCCCACGCCGAGGAATTCGTGGGGCGGGTCTGCCCGGAGGAGTGGCGGGACGACATCAGCTACCGCTTCGCCGTGGTCACCCGGGACGGCGGCGCCCTCGTCGGCTCCATGGCCCTGGTGCAGCTGGCCCGGCTGCGCACCGAGGAGCACCAGGCGGAGCTGGGCTACTGGACGGCCCCGGAGCACCGGCGGCGCGGGTTCACCGGCGAGGCGGCGCGGGCGGTGGTCGAGTGGGCCTTCACCGCACTGGGCGTGGAGCGGCTGGAATGGTGCGCGCAGGTCGGCAACGAGGGGTCGCGGGCGGTAGCCCTGGCGGCGGGGTTCCGGATGGAGGGGATCGACCGGGCGCGGATCGTGCACCACGGGACCCGTCGGGACGCCTGGCGGGGCGCGATCCTGCCCTCGGACCTGGGCCTCCCGTCGACCACTCCATACCTGCCCGCGCCCGAGCGCCCGGCGGTCACGGACCCCGCCTGAGCGGGGGGACGGGGGTGTTGTTTTCGGGGCGGCGGGCGCGGCGGCGCAAGGGGTCGGCAACGCGGGGGCGGCGGCGCGGGGGCGGCGGGCGCAGGGCCGGGTCTCGGCGGCGCGGGGGTCGGCGGGAGTTGTCGGTGCCACCCTCTACGGTGTCCGGCATGACGATCGCAGCGTCCGGATCCGCGCCCGCCCCCAAGCCCGAGGTCACCCTGTCCGCCGACGAGGCGCGCCGGATCGCGCTGCGCGCCCAGGGCCTGCTCGGCGCGCCGGACCGGCGCGCCGGCGTGCGGGGGGTGCTGCGCCATCTGGGCGCGGTGCAGCTCGACACGATCTCGGTGCTGGCCCGCTCCCACGAGCTGATTCCGTACGCGCGGCTGGGCGCGGTCGGCCGGCCGGCGGTCGAGTCGGCGTACTGGACCGGGACCCGGGCCTTCGAGTACTGGTCGCACGCCGCCTGTGTGCTGCCGATCGAGGAGTGGCCGTACTTCGCCTTCCGCCGCCGCGCCTACCGCGGCCGCCCGCACTGGTACCACGAGCTGCCGGACGGGGCGTACGAGACGGTCGTGAAGCGGCTGCGGGAGGACGGCCCGCTGACCGCGACGGAGCTGGGCGGCGCCAAGAACGGCGGCCCGTGGTGGGACTGGTCGGCCGCCAAGGTCGCCGTGGAGCGGGCGCTGATGTACGGCGAGGTGGTGTGCGTCGAGCGGCGCGGCTGGAAGCGGGTCTACGACCTGGCCGAGCGCGCCGTGCCGGCCGCCCTGCTGCACGACGACCTGGACGACGCGGAGTGCCTGCGGCGGCTGGTCGGGCTCGCCGGCCGGGCCCTGGGGGTCGGCACCCGCGCCGACATCGCCGACTACCACCGGCTGAAGGCCGAGCAGGTGGAGGCGGTGATCGCGGACTCGGGCCTGGTGCCGGTGACGGTGGCCGGCTGGGACAAGCCGGCCTGGGCGGACCCGGAGGCGCTGGCCACCCCGGTGCGCGGCCGCCATCGCACGACCCTGCTGTCGCCCTTCGACTCCCTCATATGGGACCGCGCCCGCACGGAGCGGATCTTCGGCTTCACCCACCGGCTGGAGGCGTATGTGCCCAAGCCCAAGCGGATCCACGGCTACTTCGCCATGCCGCTGCTGTCGGCCGGGCGGCTGCTGGGCCGCGTGGACCCGGCCCGGGAGGGGAAGACGCTGGTCGCCCGGCAGGTGTCCCTGGAGGGGCCCAAGGCCGTGGCGCCCATGGCCCGGGCGCTGCTGGAGGCGGCCGAGTGGGTGGGCTGCGAGTCCGTGCGGACCGAGCGCGTCGACCCCCCGGAGCTCGCCGCCGCGCTCGCGGCCCAGGTCGCCTAGGGGCGATGCCCCTGCCCGTGGCTTTGTGGTGAGTATCGGACAGCGACACGCCGTGGTGTCGGCGTGTCGCTGTCCGATACTCACCACACATCAGGCTGTGGACGCGGAAGCGCCGCTCACCTGATCTCGAGGATCTTCTCCCGCATCGCGTAGACCACGGCCTCCATCCGGGAGTGCAGCTGTAGCTTCTCCAGGATGTTGCGGACGTGGTTCTTCACCGTGTTCTCGCTGATGAACAGCTCTTTGGCGATGTCGCGGTTGTTCATGCCCGTGGCGACGAGCTTGAGCACCTCCAGCTCCCGGTCGGTGAGCCGGGGCGCGGGCACCAGCCGCCGCTCGTCGGTGCGCTGGATCATCGACTTGAACTCGGTGAGGAGCTTGGACGCCATCGACGGGCTGATCTGGGACTGGCCGTCGGCGACCGCCCGGATCGCGGTGGACACCTCGTCGGTGGAGATCTCCTTGAGCAGATAGCCGGTGGCACCCGCCTTGATCGCGTCGTAGAGATCCGCCTCCTCGTCGCTGATCGTCAGCATGATGATCTTCGCGCTGGGCGCCACCTCCTTGATGGAGGTGCACGCCTCGATCCCACCGCGCTTGGGCATCCGCACGTCCATCAGCACGATGTCCGGCAGCAGATCCGCCGCCTTGTCCACGGCCTCGGCGCCGTCCCCCGCCTCGCCGACGACCTGGATGTCCTCCTCCTGGGCCAGGACGATCTCCAGCCCGCGCCGGAAGAGCGCGTGATCGTCCACCACGAGGACCCGAATCGGCTCCTTGCGCGGCTCACCGCGCGACTCGCCCCTGTCCGCTCCGACGCCTTGGTCATCGCCGTCGGTCGCGGGCCCGAAGCTGTCCGCCATCGTTCCTCCCCCTGAAGGCCATGGCCCCTGCTGTCCGCACTTGGCTGTGCATGGTCCTATACGGCGGCGTCAACCGGTCTTCTCGATACGAGGGTTGGCCGCTGAGCCATGATTTCATGCCTGGAGGACGGTGTGGTCCCGCCGTGGTCGCACGGTGGTGCCCCGGGGGCGCATGGGCGCTCATCGGCATCACACCAGGTGCGACCGCGCGCGCCACAGCGGGACCGCGCGGCGCGCTGGGCCGCACGGTCCCGCCCGTCCTGATCAGCCTCCCAGGGCGCCACCGGCGCCGCCGGGCTCTTCTCCGACGAACGCCTCGGGCTTGAGATGGATGACTCCGTAGTCATAGCCGTGGCGCCGGTAGACGACGCTGGGCTGACCGGTGTCGGAGTCGACGAACAGATAGAAGTCGTGCCCGACCAGCTCCATCTCGTAGAGCGCCTGATCGAGCGTCATGGGGGCGGCGGCGTGGGTCTTCTCCCGGACCACCAGGGGACCTTCGCCCTGGACCTCCAGCGGCCCCATCCTCGTGGTGGGGACGGCTTCCGACGTGCGCTGGGGTGCGATCTCCCCATGGCCGTTGATCCGGGCCGCGTTCGGCACGGTGACGGCCACGTCGCTGGCGGGGATGCGGCCGTTGCCCCGGCGCGTGTGGCGCTTGTCGTGCTGTTTGCGCATGCGCGCCTCCAGCTTGCCGGCGGCCAGGTCAAGCGCTGCGTACGGGTCCGCAGCCGCGGCCTCCGCCCGGATCACCGGACCGCGGGAGCGGAGGGTGATCTCCACTCGGTCGGAACGGTCGGCCTGCCGGGGGTTGTGCTCCTTGGACACCTCGACGTCGAGGCTGATCACCTTGCCGTCGAGCTTCTGGATCTTGTCCAGCTTCAGCTTCTCGGCCACGTGCTTCCGGAACCGCTCGGGCACCTCTGTTTTACGGCCCTTGACGACGATGTCCACGCAGAACTCCGTTCCCGGGTCGCTCCGTCAAAAGTCGGAGCTCATCCGTTGTGCACTGGGCTCCGGGGTGTTCCGGAGCCTCCGGCTTGGCGGCTTTCACCTCCTCCTCCCCGGTGGCCCGGATCGCCATTCCTTCTTGTTCAGCATGAGCAAAAAGGCACACGAAGCACGCCAAGCGGATAATGCGAGCCATAGCGCTCGCCGTTCCTCACAACCGAACATAGCTCGCCCGACCGGAAGTCGGCACCCCCTACCGGCACGTACCTCCGATCAGGTGTTTACGTCCGCTTATCATCAGCAACGATCCGCGTTCGTACGGAGTTCCACATACGATTCCGCTTTCGGTCTCGCCTCCGGTCTCGCTCTCTGGCGCGCTCGGTGCGGGCCCTCCGGCCGCGAGGAAGGAGCGGGCCGCGGCCGCCACGACGGCGGCCCCGACGACCGCGCCGCCCGCGGCCCCGACCGCCCGCGCGGCCTCCGCGAGCGACGCCCCGGTGGTCATCAGATCGTCCACCAGCACCACGGGCCCCTCCGCCAGCAGCCGCCCGCAGCCCGGCGCCACGCCCAGCGCCCCGGCGAGATTCTCCAGCCGCCGCCGCGCGTCCAGCCCGGCCTGGTCGGTCACCGAGCGCTGCTGCCGAAGGACCGGCAGCACCCGAGCGGGCCGGCCGCCGCGCCGCAGCACCCCCGCCGCCGCCCGCGCGATGCGCCGGGCCGGATCATGGCCGCGGGCCGCCACCGCCCGCCGCGCCGAGGGCACCGGCACCAGCAGCAGCGGGCCGCTCACCGCGCCCGCCACCCCGGCCCCGGCCCCGGCCTCGGCGCCGGCCACGGACCCGGCCACCGCCCCGGCCAGCGCCTCGCCCAGCGCCGCCGCCAGCCGCAGCTCACCCCGCTCCTTGTGCGCGAGCAGCACGGCCCTGGCCTCGTCCTCATAGGCCACCGCCGCGTGCACGGGCGGCAGCCCCGGCGGGGACGGGCTGGGCCGCACCCGCCGCGCCCCGGCCCCGCACAGCGCCGCCCCGCACCGCCCGCACAGCGCGCCGCCCGCCCGGCCGCACCCCGCGCAGCCGGCCGGCAGCACCAGCCCGGCGATCTCCCGCCACCACATCCGCATGCCCACCACCATCGCGTCACCCACCCGGACCCGCCACCCCTGTGGACAAGCCTGTGGACAACCCCGGCGAGACCGTGGGCCACCCGGGTGACGGGCCACCCGTACGAGTGACAGCGAAGCGGCTGTTTCGCGGACAGCGACCGCCACCGCTACCCCGGATAGACCGGAGCCGACCCCTCCTTGACCACCGTCTTCCAGTCCTCGTTCGGCGGCAGCAGCACGATCCCGTCGTTCGTCGTCTCGGCGATCAAGGGCCGGTTCTGGCCCTCGAAGGCCGCGACCGCCTCCACCCCGTTCGGCCCCGGCACGGCCGGCACGTCCGCCGGCGAGCCGTCCGTCCCGACGTACTGCAGCTGCTGCACCCCGCCGGACTCGCGCCCCGCGACCACCAGCCGGCTGTCCCCCGCCCACGACACGGCGTCCACGTCCTCCAGCCGCGGCGAGACCGAGTGCAGTCCCCGGACCGACAGCTCGGGGGCGCTCTCGCCGCCCGACCGCTCGACGCGGCCGAGCCGCAGCGTCGTATGCCCGGCACGCTTGACCAGCATCGCGATCCGGGTGCCGTCAGCGGACATGCGCAGCGCCGTGATCACGCCGCCCTTCAGGTCCGGCAGCCGCACCTCGTCCGCCTTGTCCGCGCCCTCGCGCAGCCGCAGCAGCTTGGGCGCACCGGGGTTCCGGTCGGCCACCCACAGGCCGCCGAGACCGTCCCAGCTCGGCGCCGACAGCCCGTACTGCGCGCCGCCGCCCTGGCTGTGCAGCTTCGCCCCGCCGCGCTGGGCGCCGGACCTCAGCTCGCTCACGTACAGCGACCGGCCGTCCTCGGTGACTCCCGCGGCGAGCCGCTCGTCCCGGGACACCGCCACCGCCCTCAGCCCGGCCCCCTCCTCGCCGAACGGCCCCGGCACGGCCTGGGGCTCCCGCGCCTCGTCGGACAGCCGCACCACCCGGTGATCGGCGTCCACGAAGTACTGGTGGGCCCCCGAGCCGTTGACCCGGTCCGGGGCGAAGGAACGCGCGCCGTCGCGGGACAGCGTGCACAGCTCCGCGCCGTCCTGCCGCTCCAGCCGCACGCTGCCGACCTCCGGCGACGACTGCCCCAGCCCCTGGACCGTGAACAGCAGCTGGGCCGCCATCCGGGCGCAGCGCGCCTCGCCGACGTGCGCCGCCCGGTCGGTCAGCCGCACCTTCAGCGTGTTCGAGTCGTCCGGCGCCAGCTTCTGGTCCCGGCGGCTCAGCGCCGTACCGGAGGGGAAGGAGGTGCTGACCACCGGGTCGGGCCAGCTCGTCGGCCCGTCCAGGAGCGCCTTCACGGCCGCGGTGACCGGGTCGATGCTCATCCGCAGGTAGACCGGGTCGGCGACCAGGACGTCCTGCCCCACCCGCGAGTTCGAGGCGTCCGGGCCCAGCTCGGCGAAGTAGTACTTGTTGACCGAGTAGTACATGCGCTGGAAGTCGGCCTCGCCCAGCACCAGGCCGCGCGGCAGGCTGTCGATCCGCCACTCCGACCCGGCCTTGGACAGGTGGATGCGCTCCTCGTAGTCGCCCTCGCCCGGCCGGTACGCGTGCGTGGCGTCCACCGTGGCGATCCGCTTGCCGGAGAGCACCACGGTCCGCCCGTCGCTGTCCCGCTCCCCCGGGTCGGGCTCCACCCGCACCTCCGGCGGCTGCGCGAGCACCGTGGTGGTGGCGAAGGGTTCCCACCGCCGGGCCGCGCCCTTGGTGAGGTACTCCCTGGCGGTGGGCAGGGTCTCCTCGCTGCTGGTCGTCGCCTCCAGGAAGCCGTTGACCAGCTCGACGGGCTGCTCGCCCTTGCCCGGGCTCACCCCGTACACCCGCACCTGCGTGTCGGCGTCCGTGCCCGGCGAGGAGTCCACCCGGCGCACGTCCCCGCTGTCCGGCATCGACGCGCAGCCGGTGAGCAGCAGCGCGCCGCAGACGAGCAGCGCGGGCCCGCCCAGGGGCCGGCCGGTACGGCGCGTACGGCGGGGGCGGTAGCGGTCAGCGCCCACGGGGGCGGCCCTCCCGTTCGGTCGGTGTCGTGTCTGCCCGGTCTGCCGGGTCTGCGGGGTGTGCCGGGGCTGCCGGGTGCGCGCTGTCGGCTGTATCCGCCGCGTCCGCCGCCGTGCCCGCCGCCTCCGGCCGCGCGTTCTGCGGGCGTGGCGCGCCGCCCTGCGCGGCGCCCCGGGACACCACGCGGGCGCCGTTGCCCGGCAGCGCCGTGGGGTCGGCCGTCGGGGGCAGGCCGGCGCCGCTGGGGGGCAGCGGCAGGTCGGCGCCGGACAGCCCGGACTTCGACAGCCCGGACTTGGACTGGGCCGGTACGGCCGCCAGCCGCTCCCCTGAAGCCCCCGTGCCCCGCGCGGCCTCGCCTGAAGCCCCTGCGCCCGGCCCCGAGCCACGATTGCGCCGGGAGTCCTCGGGCTCCAGCGGGATGGGCGAGCCGCGCAGCGTGTCGCCCGCCGTACGCGGCAGGGTCAGCCGGAACTGCGAACCGCCGCCGGGCTCACCCCACGCCTGGAGCCAGCCGCCGTGCAGCCGGGCGTCCTCCACGGCGATCGACAGGCCGAGGCCGGTGCCGCCCGTCGTACGGGCCCGCGCCGGGTCGGCCCGCCAGAAGCGGTTGAACACCCGCGTCGCCTCGCCCGGCTTGAGCCCCACGCCGTAGTCGCGCACCGCGACCGCGACCGCCCCGCCGGCCGCCGCGAGCCGCACGATCACATCCCGGCCCTCGCCGTGCTCCACGGCGTTGACCACCAGGTTGCGCAGCACCCGCTCCACGCGCCGCGCGTCCGCCTCCGCCATCACCGGCTGCTCGGCGCCCCGCACCACGATCCGGGTGCCCTTGGCCTCGGCGAGCGGCGCGGCCGCGTCGACCACCCGGGTCACCACGTCGCGCAGATCGATCGGCTCGGCCTCCAGGGCGGCCGCGCCCGCGTCGAACCGGCTGATCTCCAGCAGGTCCGACAGCAGCGACTCGAACCGGTCGACCTGGCCCCACAGCAGCTCCGCGGAGCGCGCGGTGATCGGGTCGAAGTCCTCGCGCGCGTCATGGATGACGTCCGCCGCCATCCGGACCGTGGTCAGCGGCGTCCGCAGCTCATGGGAGACGTCCGAGACGAAGCGCCGCTGCATCCGGGACAGCTCCTCGAGCTGCTGGATCTTGACCTGGAGGTTCTGCGCCATCTTGTTGAACGCCTCGCCGAGGCGCGCGATGTCGTCCTCCCCGGTGACCTTCATCCGCTCCTGCAGCAGACCGGCCGCCAGCCGCTCGGAGATCCCGGCGGCCATCCGCACGGGCGTGACCACCTGCCGGACCACCACCCAGGCGATGGCGCCCAGCAGCACCACCACGAACACCCCGGCCGTCGCCAGCGTCCCCTTCACCAGGCTCAGCGACTTCTCCTCCTGCGTGAACGGGAAGAGGTAGTAGAGCTGGTACGGGTCGCCGTGGTTGTCGTCGAGCCGCTTGCCGATGATCAGCGCGGCCTCGGAGTCCTTCGAGTCGTTGTGCAGGATCCGGCCGTACTGCTCGTACGCCGTGGTCCGCCCGTCGTCCACCTTCTCGCGCAGATCGGCCGGGACGCTCTCCGCCTTCACATCGCCGGAGACCCGCGGCCCGCGGCTGACCAGCCGGGGCGTATCGCCCGAGGCGGAGCTGAGCGCCACCACCGAGTAGGCGCCCTTACCGCCGCTGGCCAGCTGCTCCACCAGCTTGTTCAGCCAGCTGCCGACGTCCTGGCCACCCCGGCCGGCGGCGTCGGCCCCGGCCTCGCTCCGGCCGGCGCTGTTGCGCTCCGCCATCTGCTCGGCGACCTGGAAACCGCCGCTGGCCTGGCCCTGCGCCGCGTGCCGCTTCGCGTCCAGCAGACCGTTGCGCACCTGCCCGATGACGACCAGACCGAGCAGCAGCACCACACCCAGCGACATCAACAGCGTGGTCGCGACCACCCGCAGCTGGATGTTCCGCCGCCACAGCCGGGCAGCGGGCAGCAGCGGACGGCGCACCCACCGCCCGAACAGCCGGATCAACGGATGCGCGGGCCCACCCGACGCCCCGTCGGGCAGCAGATGCCCACCGCTCCACAACCGCCGCAACAGCGGAATCTCACCCGCCGGGTCGACGGGCCGCCCCGGACGCGCGCCCTCCGGTGCCCCGCCCGCCGACCTGTCGGCAGGCGGAGCCGAGCCGACCTCCGGCATCTCAGCTGGGCCCCGCCTTGTAGCCGACGCCGCGCACGGTCACCACGATCTCCGGCCGCTCCGGGTCCTTCTCGACCTTCGAGCGCAGCCGCTGCACATGCACATTGACCAGCCGGGTATCGGCGGCGTGCCGATAGCCCCACACCTGCTCCAGCAGCACCTCACGGGTGAAGACCTGCCACGGCTTGCGCGCCAGCGCGACCAGCAGGTCGAACTCCAGCGGCGTCAGCGCTATCGACTGGCCGTCCCGCTTCACCGAGTGCCCGGCCACGTCGATCACCAGATCGCCGATGGTCAGCTGCTCCGGCGCCGGCTCCTCCGACCGCCGCAGCCGCGCCCGGATCCGCGCCACCAGCTCCTTCGGCTTGAACGGCTTGACGATGTAGTCATCGGCCCCCGACTCGAGGCCGACCACCACATCGACCGTGTCGCTCTTGGCGGTCAGCATGACGATCGGCACCCCGGACTCGGCCCGGATCAGGCGGCACACCTCGATGCCGTCCCGCCCGGGGAGCATGAGGTCGAGCAGTACCAGATCCGGCTTGGTCTCGCGGAAGGCGGCGAGAGCCTTGTCGCCGTCCGACACGAACGACGGTTCAAAGCCTTCGCCGCGCAGCACGATGCCGAGCATCTCTGCCAGTGCGGTGTCGTCGTCGACGACAAGGACGCGTCCCTTCATATCGACATCATCCCATTACCCGATCGTGACCTGGCGCACAGCTCCGCGATGCCGTCGCCGGTGACGGGTGAGACGACCCCGGCCTCGGTGACGAGAGCCGTCACCAACTCCGGTGGTGTGACGTCGAAAGCCGGGTTGTAGGCCTGCGTGCCGAGCGGCGCGACCGGTATTCCGGTGCCCGCCTGCGCCCCGGCGGCCGGAGCGTAAGGGACTGTGATGTCCGTCACTTCATGGCTCGGGCGCTGCTCGATCTCGATCGACGCGCCGTCCGCGGTGCCCAGGTCCACCGTGCTGGTGGGGGCGACCACGACGAACGGCACATGGTGGTAGCGGGCCAGCACCGCGAGCGGATAGCTGCCGACCTTGTTGGCCACCGAGCCGTCGGCGGCTATCCGGTCCGCGCCGATCAGCACCGCGTCCACCTCGCCGGCGGCGAACAGCGAGCCCGCCGCGTTGTCGGTGAGCAGCGTGTACGCCATGCCCGCGCGGCCCGCCTCGTACGCGGTCAGCCGCGCGCCCTGCAGCAGCGGGCGGGTCTCGTCCACCCACAGCCTCCGCAGCTGCCCGACCCGGTGCACCGCGGCGGCCACGGCCAGGGCGGTGCCCCCGCCGCCGGAGACCAGCGCGCCGGTGTTGCAGTGGGTCAGGAGGCGATAGCCGCCGGCGGGCAGCAGCTCGTCGAGGAGGGCCAGGCCGTGCGCGGCCATCCGCTCACTGGCCTCGGCGTCCTCGCGGTGCAGCGCGCGGGCCTCGGCGAGGGCCGCCGCGGCGGCGCCCTGGGCGTCCGCGCCGGCCTTGGCCGCCGCGTGATAAGCGGCGGCGGCGCGGCGCACCCCGTAGCCGAGGTTGACGGCCGTGGGCCGGGCGTGCGCAAGGGACTCGGCGGCCTCGTCCACGTCGAAGCCCCGCGCCGCGGCGAGGGCCACCCCGTAGGCCCCCGCGATGCCCAGCAGCGGGGCGCCCCGGACGGCGAGCGAACGGATCGCCTCCACCAGCACCGGCACATCGGTGCACACCAACTCGACCTCCTCCGCCGGAAGTCGCGTCTGGTCCAGAATCACCAGCACGGGACCTTCCGGCGGTTCCTCCCATCGCAGGGCGAGGGCGGCGGGCGATGCGGCGGTGTCCCGGTCCTCTGAGCGCTGATCAGCCATCCGTCCAGTCTGCCCTCTACGGCCCCGAGTATTGAAGTGGGCCGCCACGCCCCGTGGCCCCCGTCCGGCCGGATACGCCGTGGCACGATGACTGCCCACCGGCCGTTGCACCCACAGCAGCCCGACGACCGACCTTACGGAGCGACGATGAACGACTCGCCGGGCTGGGCACCGCCCGGGCCGTCCCCTTCCGACGATTCCGACGCACCGGAGCAGCGGACCCAGCCCCAGGGCGCCCCCGCCGACCAAGCCGCACCGCCCCCGGCCGGCGCGGGCCCGGCCGGCGAGGGCCCGGACGGACCGGCCCCGGCCCTGCCCGACCAGCCCGGGGCCGACCGCCCCGGGGCGGAGCAGGCCGTGACGGGCCAGACCATGACGGACCGTCCGGTACGGGATCGGCCGGTGTGGGGAGCGAAGTGGGCGGAGCGGCAACCGCCCGCGGGCCCCTGGGCCGCCCAATCCGGTGGCGCCCCCGCGCCACCGCCCGCCCCGCCGGCCGCCCCACCGAGCGGGCGGCCGACCGGTCCGCCGGGCCCTGCCGGGCCTGTTTGGTACGGGGGTTGGGGGGCCGGCTGGACCCAGCCACCGCCGGCGGCCCGGCCCGGGGTCATTCCGCTGCGCCCCTTGGGCGTCGGCGAGATCGTCAGCGGGGCCATGGCCACCCTGCGCGCCCACTGGCGGCCGGTCGTCGGGGTCTCCTTCGTCGTCGCCCTCATCACCCAGGCCGCGACCACGGCCGCCACCGGGTTGTGGTTCCGGAGTGCGAGCGGACTTGACGCGCTCGAGAACGACCCGAACCCCACCCTCCGGGAGGCGGCGGACGCCCTCGGCGAGACTCTGAAGAGCAGCGCGATCCCTCTGGCGGTCGGGATCCTTGGCACCCTGTTCACCACCGCCGTGCTGACCGTCGTGGTCGGCCGGGCCGTGCTGGGCCGCCAGGTGTCGCTCGGCGAGGCGTGGCGCGGAGCGCGACCGCGCCTCCTGCCCCTGTGCGGCCTGCTGTTCCTGCTGCCCGCCCTCGCGGCCGCCGCCTGTGCGGTCGGCCTGGCCCCGGGTCTGCTGCTCATCGCCGCCGGCGCGGACAGCGAAGGCGCGGCGCTGGCTCTGCTCGGCGGGCTCGGCTCGACGGCCGCCGCGGTATGGCTCTGGGTCCGCTACAGCCTCGCCGCACCCGCCCTGATGCTGGAGAAGCAAGGGGTCGTCGCGGCCATGCGCCGCTCCGCCAAGCTCGTACGCGGCGCGTGGTGGCGGGTCCTCGGCGTCCAGCTTCTCGCGCTGCTCATCGCCATTGTCGTCTCCGTCATCCTGGAGATTCCGACCAGCGCGGTCGGCATGGCCATCGGCGGGGACAACGCGATGGACTGGCTGTCCGGCGAGTCCGTCTCCGTCAGCTGGACTTTCCTGATCGTCATCGGCGTCGGCGGGGTCATCGCCTCGACCATCACCCTGCCGATCAGCGCCGGGGTCACCGCGCTTCTTTACGTGGACCAGCGCATCCGCCGCGAGGCCCTCGACCTGGAGTTGGCCCGGGCCGCCGGCGTGCCGGGCTACGACACGTAGAAGGGGGGCCAGGCGGCCCCGGCCGCCAACGCGAAAAAGCCTCGGTCCCGAATATCTTCCGATACTCGGGACCGAGGCTTATCAAAATTTGTTCGGCGGCGTCCTACTCTCCCACAGGGTCCCCCCTGCAGTACCATCGGCGCTGAAAGGCTTAGCTTCCGGGTTCGGAATGTAACCGGGCGTTTCCCTAACGCAATGACCACCGAAACACTATGAAGAAAACAAACCAGCCCAACCCGGGAACGGGCCAGCACATGGTCGTTACTTCAGAACCAACACAGTGGACGCGAGCAACTGAGGACAAGCCCTCGGCCTATTAGTACCAGTCAACTCCACCGGTCACCCGGCTTCCATATCTGGCCTATCAACCCAGTCGTCTACTGGGAGCCTTACCCCATCAAGTGGGTGGGAGCCCTCATCTCGAAGCAGGCTTCCCGCTTAGATGCTTTCAGCGGTTATCCCTCCCGAACGTAGCCAACCAGCCATGCCCTTGGCAGAACAACTGGCACACCAGAGGTTCGTCCGTCCCGGTCCTCTCGTACTAGGGACAGCCCTTCTCAAGACTCCTACGCGCACAGCGGATAGGGACCGAACTGTCTCACGACGTTCTAAACCCAGCTCGCGTACCGCTTTAATGGGCGAACAGCCCAACCCTTGGGACCGACTCCAGCCCCAGGATGCGACGAGCCGACATCGAGGTGCCAAACCATCCCGTCGATATGGACTCTTGGGGAAGATCAGCCTGTTATCCCCGGGGTACCTTTTATCCGTTGAGCGACGGCGCTTCCACAAGCCACCGCCGGATCACTAGTCCCGACTTTCGTCCCTGCTCGACCCGTCGGTCTCACAGTCAAGCTCCCTTGTGCACTTACACTCAACACCTGATTGCCAACCAGGCTGAGGGAACCTTTGGGCGCCTCCGTTACCCTTTAGGAGGCAACCGCCCCAGTTAAACTACCCACCAGACACTGTCCCTGATCCGGATCACGGACCCAGGTTAGACATCCAGCACGACCAGAGTGGTATTTCAACAACGACTCCACCATGACTGGCGTCACGGCTTCACAGTCTCCCACCTATCCTACACAAGCCGAACCGAACACCAATATCAAGCTGTAGTAAAGGTCCCGGGGTCTTTCCGTCCTGCTGCGCGAAACGAGCATCTTTACTCGTAATGCAATTTCACCGGGCCTATGGTTGAGACAGTCGAGAAGTCGTTACGCCATTCGTGCAGGTCGGAACTTACCCGACAAGGAATTTCGCTACCTTAGGATGGTTATAGTTACCACCGCCGTTTACTGGCGCTTAAGTTCTCAGCTTCGCCACACCGAAATGTGACTAACCGGTCCCCTTAACGTTCCAGCACCGGGCAGGCGTCAGTCCGTATACATCGCCTTACGGCTTCGCACGGACCTGTGTTTTTAGTAAACAGTCGCTTCTCGCTGGTCTCTGCGGCCACCACCAGCTCCGAGCGCAAAGGCCCATCACCAGCAATGGCCCCCCTTCTCCCGAAGTTACGGGGGCATTTTGCCGAGTTCCTTAACCATAGTTCACCCGAACGCCTCGGTATTCTCTACCTGACCACCTGAGTCGGTTTAGGGTACGGGCCGCCATGAAACTCGCTAGAGGCTTTTCTCGACAGCATAGGATCATCCACTTCACCACAATCGGCTCGGCATCAGGTCTCACCCTTATATGAGAGACGGATTTACCTACCCCTCGGGCTACACCCTTACCCCGGGACAACCACCGCCCGGGCTGGACTACCTTCCTGCGTCACCCCATCGCTCACCTACTACAAGTCTGGTCCGTCGGCTCCACCACTCCCCTTCACCCGAAGGATCCAGGGCGGCTTCACGGACTTAGCATCGCCTGGTTCAGCGCTGGCGCTTCAAAGCGGGTACCGGAATATCAACCGGTTGTCCATCGACTACGCCTGTCGGCCTCGCCTTAGGTCCCGACTTACCCTGGGCAGATCAGCTTGACCCAGGAACCCTTAGTCAATCGGCGCACACGTTTCTCACGTGTGAATCGCTACTCATGCCTGCATTCTCACTCGTGAACCGTCCACAACTCGCTTCCACGGCTGCTTCACCCGGCACACGACGCTCCCCTACCCATCACAGCGGCCGTTGGACCTCATGCTGCAATGACACGACTTCGGCGGTACGCTTGAGCCCCGCTACATTGTCGGCGCGGAATCACTTGACCAGTGAGCTATTACGCACTCTTTCAAGGATGGCTGCTTCTAAGCCAACCTCCTGGTTGTCTCTGCGACTCCACATCCTTTCCCACTTAGCGCACGCTTAGGGGCCTTAGTCGATGCTCTGGGCTGTTTCCCTCTCGACCATGGAGCTTATCCCCCACAGTCTCACTGCCGCGCTCTCACTTACCGGCATTCGGAGTTTGGCTAAGGTCAGTAACCCGGTAGGGCCCATCGCCTATCCAGTGCTCTACCTCCGGCAAGAAACACACGACGCTGCACCTAAATGCATTTCGGGGAGAACCAGCTATCACGGAGTTTGATTGGCCTTTCACCCCTAACCACAGGTCATCCCCCAGGTTTTCAACCCTGGTGGGTTCGGTCCTCCACGAAGTCTTACCTCCGCTTCAACCTGCCCATGGCTAGATCACTCCGCTTCGGGTCTTGGGCGCGCTACTCAATCGCCCTATTCGGACTCGCTTTCGCTACGGCTTCCCCACACGGGTTAACCTCGCAACACACCGCAAACTCGCAGGCTCATTCTTCAAAAGGCACGCAGTCACGACGCAAGGACAAGTCCCTGCGCGACGCTCCCACGGCTTGTAGGCACACGGTTTCAGGTACTATTTCACTCCGCTCCCGCGGTACTTTTCACCATTCCCTCACGGTACTATCCGCTATCGGTCACCAGGGAATATTTAGGCTTAGCGGGTGGTCCCGCCAGATTCACACGGGATTTCTCGGGCCCCGTGCTACTTGGGAAATACGCAAGAGAGCCGTCATGATTTCAGCTACGGGGGTCTTACCCTCTACGCCGGGCCTTTCGCATGCCCTTCGCCTACCACAACGGTTTCTGACTCTCCGATCAGCCGGCAGACTGATCAAGCACACTCCCACAACCCCGTATACGCAACCCCTGCCGGGTATCACACGCATACGGTTTGGCCTCATCCGGTTTCGCTCGCCACTACTCCCGGAATCACGGTTGTTTTCTCTTCCTGCGGGTACTGAGATGTTTCACTTCCCCGCGTTCCCTCCACATACCCTATGTGTTCAGGTATGGGTGACAGCCCATGACGACTGCCGGGTTTCCCCATTCGGACACCCCCGGATCAAAGCTCGGTTGACAGCTCCCCGGGGCCTATCGCGGCCTCCCACGTCCTTCATCGGTTCCTGGTGCCAAGGCATCCACCGTGCGCCCTTAAAAACTTGGCCACAGATGCTCGCGTCCACTGTGCAGTTCTCAAACAACGACCAGTCACCCGTCACCCACCCACAGCGGGGCAGTTCACCGGGACCGGCGTCAAGGGAAACAGGCTCTCGCCCGTGCCCTCAGACACCCAACAGCGTGCCCGACACGATCCACCGCTCGGATCCGCGTTCCACACCCCAAGGGGCAGTACTAGCAGTCCTCACAACCAGACCGTGCCGAATAGTCAACGTTCCACCCATGAGCAACCACTCTGAGACACTCGCTCAGAGCTGGCTATGTGCTCCTTAGAAAGGAGGTGATCCAGCCGCACCTTCCGGTACGGCTACCTTGTTACGACTTCGTCCCAATCGCCAGTCCCACCTTCGACGGCTCCCTCCCAAGGGTTGGGCCACCGGCTTCGGGTGTTACCGACTTTCGTGACGTGACGGGCGGTGTGTACAAGGCCCGGGAACGTATTCACCGCAGCAATGCTGATCTGCGATTACTAGCGACTCCGACTTCATGGGGTCGAGTTGCAGACCCCAATCCGAACTGAGACCGGCTTTTTGAGATTCGCTCCACCTCGCGGTATCGCAGCTCATTGTACCGGCCATTGTAGCACGTGTGCAGCCCAAGACATAAGGGGCATGATGACTTGACGTCGTCCCCACCTTCCTCCGAGTTGACCCCGGCAGTCTCCTGTGAGTCCCCATCACCCCGAAGGGCATGCTGGCAACACAGGACAAGGGTTGCGCTCGTTGCGGGACTTAACCCAACATCTCACGACACGAGCTGACGACAGCCATGCACCACCTGTACACCGACCACAAGGGGGCACCCATCTCTGGATGTTTCCGATGTATGTCAAGCCTTGGTAAGGTTCTTCGCGTTGCGTCGAATTAAGCCACATGCTCCGCCGCTTGTGCGGGCCCCCGTCAATTCCTTTGAGTTTTAGCCTTGCGGCCGTACTCCCCAGGCGGGGAACTTAATGCGTTAGCTGCGGCACGGACAACGTGGAATGTCGCCCACACCTAGTTCCCAACGTTTACGGCGTGGACTACCAGGGTATCTAATCCTGTTCGCTCCCCACGCTTTCGCTCCTCAGCGTCAGTATCGGCCCAGAGATCCGCCTTCGCCACCGGTGTTCCTCCTGATATCTGCGCATTTCACCGCTACACCAGGAATTCCGATCTCCCCTACCGAACTCTAGCCTGCCCGTATCGAATGCAGACCCGGGGTTAAGCCCCGGGCTTTCACATCCGACGTGACAAGCCGCCTACGAGCTCTTTACGCCCAATAATTCCGGACAACGCTTGCGCCCTACGTATTACCGCGGCTGCTGGCACGTAGTTAGCCGGCGCTTCTTCTGCAGGTACCGTCACTTGCGCTTCTTCCCTGCTGAAAGAGGTTTACAACCCGAAGGCCGTCATCCCTCACGCGGCGTCGCTGCATCAGGCTTTCGCCCATTGTGCAATATTCCCCACTGCTGCCTCCCGTAGGAGTCTGGGCCGTGTCTCAGTCCCAGTGTGGCCGGTCGCCCTCTCAGGCCGGCTACCCGTCGTCGCCTTGGTAGGCCATCACCCCACCAACAAGCTGATAGGCCGCGGGCTCATCCTGCACCGCCGGAGCTTTCCACCCGGTAAGATGCCTCACCAGGTAATATCCGGTATTAGACCCCGTTTCCAGGGCTTGTCCCAGAGTGCAGGGCAGATTGCCCACGTGTTACTCACCCGTTCGCCACTAATCCACCACCGAAGCGGCTTCATCGTTCGACTTGCATGTGTTAAGCACGCCGCCAGCGTTCGTCCTGAGCCAGGATCAAACTCTCCGTGAATGCTTCCGGGCTATCCCGGCAACACCACGAGAGCGGAGCAGGCCGGAGGAATAATCCAGCCCGCTCACAGCGTCCTCGCTGTGTGTTTTTCAAAGGAACCTCGTCCGATCAGCCACACTGGCCGACCGTACGGGGTATCAACATATCTGGCGTTGACTTTTGGCACACTGTTGAGTTCTCAAGGAACGGACGCTTCCTTCGAAACCGTTTCACCGGTTTCTCCGGGCGCTTCCCTTCGGTGTTTCCAACCTTACCAGATCCGTTTTCCGTTCCGTTCCCGGTCCGGATTTCCATTTCTGGTGGCCGTTTGGAGGGCCTTTGCCTTTCGGCTGTTTCGACTTTAGCAGACTCACTTCGGCCGACCTAATCGGCTTCGTGATTCCCGCGGGATCGAAGTGCCTCGTTCAAATCTGAATTCGAAACCGAGGCGATCTTGTGCTCATGGTCACCCACGAGCAAGGTGCCTACGAGCATACCCCGCTCGCCGCAACCAGTAAAACCTACCTCACCCGACAACCCCCGTCAAGGGGCCTGGGCGAGATCGTCACCTTAGCAGGTTCCAGTGGGGTCACGCACGGAGCGCCACGCGTGGTGGACGGTGCGTCGACCCGGTGTCTCGACGATCCGGTGTCCCGACGATGTCTTGACGTCCTTGTGAAGCAACCAGCAACTCTCTTGTGTAGTTCCGGAGGGAGCGTGCGTCAAGCCCCTGGCGGGGGGAAATTTTCGGCGAAGGAGGACGGGGGGCTCTCAAGATCCTCCAGCTCGATCCCCGGCGCCGCGAGGACCACGTCTCCCGCGATGTGGACCGAGTGCCGCTCGCCCGTGTCGAGGGCGGTGACCTGATACTCGTCCACGGTCAGCGGGCCGCTGTCCGTCGGGTGGGCCGTCCGTTCCAGCAGGGCCCAGGACTGGTCGAGGGTGCGGGGCGCGAGGACGGGGGTGGTGAAGGCGACGAGGCGGACTCGGGTGGCGGGGGCGCCGGGGGCGAGGCGCAGCAGGCGGGCCGTGGCCACCAGGAAGGCCGGCGAGGTGCCGGTGAAGGCGTGGGCGGCGACATTGCCCTCGGTCGCGCGCTCTCCGGCCGGGTCGGTGCGGACCCAGGTGACGCCGTCCAGGGCCGCGCCGCGGACACGCCAGCTCGCGGCGTTCAGCTCGAGGCGGAGGGGGCGGCCCAGCTCGTCGAGGGTGAGGTCCACGGAGCCGCTGTGCTCACCGGACGGGGAGGTGAGCTGGGCGACGTAGCGCCAGCCGGTGGGGCCGGTCGCGCACTGGAAGTGCTCCTCGCCCAGGGGGGCGTGGTCGTGCGGGTCGTGGAGGGAGTAGCGGCCGCGGGGCATGGGGCTGTTTCCTTGACGTGCGAAGGCCCGCCGACGTGCGAAAGGCCCGCCCGGGCCGGTACGGCCGGGCGGGCCCTGGGCCCACGCCGAGGCGGGGATCAGCAGGCCCCCGCCGGGGCGGGGATCAGTAGCGGTAGTGGTCCGGCTTGTACGGGCCCTCGACCGGCACGCCGATGTAGGCGGCCTGCTCCGGGCGGAGCGTGGTCAGCTTGGCGCCGAGGGCGTCGAGGTGGAGCCGGGCGACCTTCTCGTCCAGGTGCTTGGGCAGCACATAGACGTCGGTCGGGTAGGACTCCGGCTTGGTGAAGAGCTCGATCTGCGCGATGGTCTGGTTCGCGAAGGAGTTGGACATCACGAACGACGGGTGACCGGTCGCGTTGCCCAGGTTCAGCAGACGGCCCTCGGACAGGACGATGATCGCCTTGCCGTCGGGGAACGTCCAGGTGTGGACCTGCGGCTTGACCTCGTCCTTGACGATGCCGGGGACCGCGGCGAGACCGGCCATGTCGATCTCGTTGTCGAAGTGGCCGATGTTCCCGACGATCGCCTGGTGCTTCATCTTGGCCATGTCGGAGGCCATGATGATGTCCTTGTTGCCGGTCGTGGTGATGAAGATGTCCGCGGTCTCCACCACGTCGTCCAGGGTGGCGACCTGGTAGCCGTCCATCGCCGCCTGCAGCGCGCAGATCGGGTCGATCTCGGTGACGATCACCCGGGCGCCCTGGCCGCGCAGCGACTCGGCGCAGCCCTTGCCCACGTCGCCGTAGCCGCACACGACCGCGACCTTGCCGCCGATCAGCACGTCGGTGGCGCGGTTGATGCCGTCGACCAGGGAGTGGCGGCAGCCGTACTTGTTGTCGAACTTCGACTTGGTGACGGCGTCGTTCACGTTGATCGCCGGGAAGAGCAGCGTCCCGTCCCGCTGCATCTCGTAGAGGCGGTGGACGCCGGTGGTGGTCTCCTCGGTGACGCCGCGGATCTCGGAGGCGAGCTGGGTCCACTTCTGCGGGCTCTCCGCGAGGGTGCGGTTCAGCAGCTCGAGGATGACGCGGTGCTCCTCGTTCTCCGCGGTGGAGACGTCCGGGGCGGCCCCGGCCTTCTCGTACTCGACGCCCTTGTGGACCAGGAGGGTGGCGTCACCGCCGTCGTCCAGGATCATGTTGGGGCCGCCGGTGGGGGTGCCCGGCCAGGTCAGGGCCTGCTCGGTGCACCACCAGTACTCCTCCAGGGTCTCGCCCTTCCAGGCGAAGACCGGGATGCCCTGCGGGTCCTCGGGGGTGCCGTTCGGGCCGACGGCGATGGCGGCCGCCGCGTGGTCCTGGGTGGAGAAGATGTTGCAGGAGGCCCAGCGGACCTGGGCGCCGAGCGCGACCAGGGTCTCGATCAGGACCGCGGTCTGCACCGTCATGTGCAGCGAGCCGGTGATACGGGCGCCCGCGAGCGGCTGGGCTTCGGCGTACTCCTTGCGGATCGCCATCAGACCGGGCATCTCGTGCTCGGCGAGGGTGATCTCCTTACGGCCGAAGGCGGCCAGGGACAGGTCGGCGACCTTGAAGTCCTGACCGGAGACGGCATTCGTCATTGCTGCTCCTCATTCGATCGGTTTCGAGCGAGAGTGGTGTCGGCTGGGCATGCGGCAGTGATCCCTGGGTCTGTGGACACACGGGTCCCCTACTCGCAGTGCGCAGTCCGTCGGAGGCCCTCTCTCCCTCGGCCGGTCCGCGGGGCGGACCGGCCGACCGCCATCAGCAGCGACGTCTGGCTCGTGTCGAATCTACACCGATCGGCGCAGCGAACCCCAGTCCGCGGCCGCTTTCTTCGGCCTGTGGACACTTTCTCCCCTCGTACTCCCCTCGCCGGACGCGCTGCCTCTTGCGGGATGCGTTCGGCGCGGGGAACCCTTGCACCTTCCCGCGCTCGCTCGACGCTGCGTAAGGAGAACCACGTGACCAGTCCAGCCGATCCCCCCACCGGCGCGGGGGCCAGCGGACCAGGGCTCAAGCTGCTCGCGGTGACCGCCTGCCCGACGGGCATCGCGCATACGTACATGGCCGCGGAGAAGCTGGCCCAGGCCGCCGCATCGCTCGGCCACTCCATGAAGGTGGAGACACAAGGCTCGATCGGGGCCGAGAATGTCCTCTCCGACAACGATGTCAGAGATGCGGACGGCATCATCATCGCCGCGGACAAGGACGTCGACCGCCGCCGGTTCGTCGGCAAGAGGGTGCTCGTCGTCGGCGTGGCCGAGGGCATCCACCATCCCGAGCGGCTGATCGAGCAGGTCCGCGTGGCGTCCCTGTACAGCGGGGACGGCGGCGGCTCCGCGGGGGGTACGGGTACGGGCTCGGGCGCGCGAAGCGGTGGGGCGGGGGGCTCCGCCGGCGGCAAGGGGCGCGGCGTCACGTACAAGGCCCTGATGAACGGTGTCTCGTACATGATCCCCTTCGTCGTGGTGGGCGGGCTGCTGATCGCGGTCTCGCTCGCGCTGGGCGGCGACACCACGTCCAAGGGCATCGTCATCCCCGACGACTCCTTCTGGAAGTCCGTCAACGACATCGGCGTGATCGGCTTCCAGCTGATGATCCCGGTGCTCTCCGGCTATATCGCCTATGCGATCGCCGACCGGCCCGCGCTGGTGCCCGGCATGGTCGGCGGCTGGATCGCGGCGCACGGCGAGCTGTACGACAGCGAGGCGGGCGCCGGGTTCATCGGGGCGATCGTGACCGGCTTCCTGGCCGGATACCTGGTGCTCTGGATCAAGAAGGTCAGGGTCCCCAGGTTCGTCCAGCCGATCATGCCGATCATCGTGATCCCGATCGCGGCGACCTCGGCGCTCGGGCTGTTCTTCATCCATGTCCTCGGCGAGCCGATCTCGTGGGTCTTCGAGCACCTCACCGACTGGCTCGGCGGGCTGACCGGCACCAGCGCGGCGCTGCTCGGCACGATCCTCGGCCTGATGATCGCCTTCGACATGGGCGGCCCGGTCAACAAGACCGCCTTCCTCTTCGGCGCCGGCCTGGTCTCCAGGAATCCGGAGGTCATGGGGGTGTGCGCGGCGGCCATCCCGGTCCCGCCGCTGGGCCAGGGGCTGGCCACGCTGGTCCGCCGCCGGATGTTCGACGACCAGGAGCGGGAGACCGGCCTGGCCGCGCTGTTCATGGGGTTCTTCGGGATCACCGAGGGCGCCATCCCGTTCGCCGCGGCGCGCCCGGCGCGGGTCATCCCGGCGAACATGCTCGGCGGCGCGCTCGCCGGGGCGGTGGCGGGTCTCGCGTCGGTCGAGGACAACGTGCCGCACGGCGGTCCGATCGTGGCGCTGCTCGGCGCGGTCGGCGGGGTGCCGATGTTCTTCGTCGCCGTGGTGATCGGTACGGCGGCCACGGCGCTCACGACCGTCGCGCTGATGTCGCTCGGCGGCGGTGCGGCGGCCCGGGGCGGCGGCGAGACTACGCGGCCGGGCGCCGGGGGCGGTGCCCCCGCGCGGTCGCCCGAGCCGGCGCTGGTGGGGGCCGCGGCGGGCTCTGCGGCTCCGACGGCCCCGGCGGCCACGGCGGCGCCCGCGACTCCGACGGCCCCGGCCCCGGCCCCGGCCTCGGCCCCGGCCTCGGCCGGGGCCGCGTCGCCCGCTGAGGCGGGCCAGGTGCTGTCCGGGTATCTGACCGGGCGGACCGTGCGGGAGCGGCTGGCGGCGGGCGACAAGGAAGCCGCCATCCGCGAGATGGCCGAGCTGCTCGCCGCCTCCGGCAAGGTCGCCGATGTGGCCGGGCTGGTCCGGGCGGCGCTGGCCCGCGAGGAGCAGGGCACGACCGGGCTGGGTGAGGAGATCGCGATTCCGCACGCCAAGACGGACGCGGTGACCGGCCCCGTCGTCGGCTTCGCGCGGTCCCCGGAGGGCATCGAGTGGGGTGCGCTGGACGGGACGAAGGCCCGGCTGGTGTTCATGATCGCGGTGCCGGAGGAGGCGGCGGGGGATGAACACCTGCGGATCCTGGCGCTGCTCTCGCGGAAGCTGATGAGCGCGGGGTTCCGGGAGCGGCTGCTGGGGGCGGCGGACGAGGCGGCGGTGCTGCGGGTGCTCGGCGAGATCGAGTAGCCCCGAGCCCCGGGGCGAACCGCAGCCCGGCCAAGCAGCTCGGCCAAGCAGACCAAGCAACTCGACCAAGCAACTCGACCAAGCAGACAGACGGAACAGACAGAGGGAGCGGGGAGCGGGAGCAGACAGCCGGACGGGCTTGGCCGCCGAGGGCGGCCAAGCCCGTCCGTGCCGTCCGTGGCTCGCCTACGCGGAGGCGGTGCGCAGGATGTCCGGCTCCAGGTAGATCACGCGGGCGATGGGGACCGCCGCGCGGACGCGGACCTCCGCCTCGTCGATCGCGCGGGCGACCTCGGCCGCCGTGTCGTCGTGCTGGACCGCGATCTTGGCGGCGACCAGCAGTTCCTCCGGGCCCAGGTGGAGCGTGCGCATGTGGATGACGCCGGTCACGGTCTCGCCGTCCACCAGCGCCTCGCGGATCTTGGCGACCTGGTCGGCGTCCGCCGCCTCGCCGAGCAGCAGGGACTTGGTCTCGGCCGCCAGCACGAGGGCGATCAGGACCAGCAGCGCGCCGATGCAGACGGTGCCGATGCCGTCCCACACGCCGTTTCCGGTGAGCAGCGAGAGGCCGACGCCGCCGAGCGCGAGGACCAGGCCGACGAGGGCGCCGAAGTCCTCGAGGAGGACGACGGGCAGCTCGGGGGCCTTGGCCCGGCGTACGAACTGCGACCAGGTCAGCTGGCCGCGGATCTCGTTGGACTCCTTTATGGCGGTACGGAAGGAGAAGCCCTCCGCGAGGATCGCGAAGACGAGCACCCCGACCGGCCAGTACCAGTTATGCAGGTCGTGCGGGTGTTTGATCTTCTCGAAGCCCTCGTAAAGGGCGAAGACACCGCCGATGGTGAACAGGACGATGGAGACCAGGAAGCCGTAGATGTAGCGCTCCCGGCCGTAGCCGAAGGGGTGCTGTTCGGTCGCCTCGCGCTTGGCCTTCTTGCCGCCGAGCAGCAGCAGGCCCTGGTTGCCCGAGTCGGCTATCGAGTGCACGCCCTCGGCGAGCATCGACGAGGAGCCGCTGAAGGCGAACGCCACGAACTTGGCTGCGGCGATGGCCAGGTTGGCGCCCAGCGCGGCAACAATCGCCTTGGTTCCGCCTGATGCACTCATTTTGTGCCGGATGTCCCTTCCGTCGCACGGCAGCTTTGCCGTTGCTTTACTGCGTCACGGCGGGCCATTGTTGCAGCCCCGCCAAACGGCGGTGCGTCAGGCGACGACTGTGGCCCGGAACACGGTGCCGGGCCCGGACAGCGCGACGGCCTCACCCGCCGACACGAAGGCCGACTCCCCCTGACGCAGCCGCAATTCGGCCGCCTCGCCGGCGGCGCCCTCGCCCCGCAGCACGGCCTCGCCCGAGACGCACAGCAGGATCTGGGGGGTGCGGGAGGACAGGGGGCGCGGGCCGCCGCCCTCGGGCAGGACGTAGCGCGAGAGCCGGAACTCGTCGATCGGGGTGGCGTACACCTCCTCGCCCGAGGATTCCGCCTCGGGACGGAGCACCCCGGGGCCATCGCTCTCGAAGCGGACGACGCGCAGCAGTTCGGGGACGTCGATGTGCTTGGGGGTCAGACCGCAGCGCAGCACATTGTCGGAGTTGGCCATGATCTCGACGCCCAGGCCGTCGAGATAGGCGTGGGGCACACCCGCGCCGAGGTAGAGCGCCTCGCCGGGCTGCAGCCGTACGTAGTTGAGCAGCATCGCGGCGATCACGCCGGGGTCGCCCGGGTAGTGCCGGGCGATGGAGGCGTACGCGCGGTACGCGGGGGCGTACGGGCCGTCCTGCGCGCCCAGTCGTTCGGCGGCGGCGGCCGTCTGGTGGACGGTGTCCGCCATCGCCTCGCGGTCGGCGGCCAGGACCGCGGTCAGCACCTCGCGCAGCGCGTGCGACTCCGGGCGGGCGTGCAGGATGTCCACGTACGGCTTGAGCGGGTCCACCTCGAGGGCGGCCAGCAGTTCGGCGGTCTCGCCGGCGTCGCGGAAGCCGCACAGCCCGTCGAAGGGCGTGAGGGCGCATATGAGTTCGGGCTTGTGGTTGACGTCCTTGTAGTTGCGGTGCGCGGCGTCGATGGGGACGCCCCGCGCCTCCTCGTCCGCGAAGCCCGCCTCCGCCTGGGCCCGGTCGGGGTGCACCTGGAGGGAGAGCGGCGAGGCGGCGGCGAGCACCTTCAGCAGGAACGGCAGCCGCGGCCCGAAGTGGCGTACGGCGTCCGGGCCCAGCTCGCCCTCCGGGTCGGCGGCGATCACCTCGGACAGGGCCACCGCGCCCTGCCCTCGATCGACGCGGGACGGCGCCCCGGGGTGCGCCCCCATCCACAGTTCGGCCTGCGGCTCGCCCGTCGGCTCGGTGCCCAGCAGCTCGGGGATGGCGGTGGCGGAGCCCCAGGCGTAGGGGCGGACGGTGTTGAGGAGGCGGTCCATGGAGTGCGGTTCCTGACTGTACGGACGGGGGTCGACGGGAAGGCTTCTTCGAGGTGAGGGTTACGGACGGGGTTGCCCCGTCATGATCCCTCCGCCGAGGCGAGCGTCAGGTAAACGGCGGTGAAATCCGTGATGGCGAGGAGTTCCGCGGCGTTCTCCAGAGCGCTGCCCTGGCCCGGCCCCAGCTCGCTGAGCGCCGTGTCGTGGGCCAGCGCGAGTTCGCGGGCGGTCGGCACGGCCGAGAGCGCGCCCACCGGTTCGTCGTACAAGAGGACGACCCGGGCTCGTAGCGCCTCGGCCTCCTCCACCCGGTCGCGGAAGAAGTCGTCGGGGTCCGCGCCGCCCGCGAGCGTCCCGGACAGCAGCGTGCCGTGGGTGGCGAGGGCGCCGGGCAGCTCGGCGACGAGCGCGGGGCGCCCGGCGAGCAGCGCGAGCAGGCCCGCGAAGCGCCGCCCGGCGGCCGCCGCGACCGGCCCCTCGGTCCACAGCAGCGGCAGCGAGCCGGCGAGCTCGGCGGCGAGGGCCTTGGCGGGGTTGGTGTACGTGGCGATGCCCGGGCCGCAGCGCTCGGCCACCTGGTCCAGTCGGTCGGCCACCTGCTGGAGGGCGCTGGGCGGGGCGGCCACCAGGCCGATGCGGTCGGTGAGGGCCAGCAGCGGGGTGAGCAGCGCCCACAGGGTGCCGGGCAGGGCGGGCCCGGTCACCTCGGCCGCGGCCGTGCCCGTCGGTTCGGTGTGCTGCTCCGCGGCGTGGCGCGTCTGGGCCTGCTCCTGCGTCTGCGGCGCTCCGGCGGGGGCCGCCGTGTCGTACGGGGCCGCCGGGTCGTACGGGGAGGTGGCCAGCGGGAGGGTCAGCCCGCGCGCCTGCTCGACGGCGGCGGCCAGCGGGGAGCGCGCGGGCGCGACCGCCACGAGGGAGCAGCCCCGCCGGTACGCCTGCTCGACCAGCGGCGGCAGCCCCGGCTCGGCGCCGTCCGGGGTGACGAGCAGCAGCAGGTCCAGGGGGCCCGCCCAGCCGGGCAGCGTCCAGCGCAGCGCGCCCGGGGCGGGCGCCACGCCCGCCGGCGCGATCAGGCTGACCGGGAAGTTTCCGCCGCTGAGCGCGCCGAGCAGGTCGGCGGTGGTCGTTCCGGCCGCGCCCGGGCCGGCGACCAGGACCGCGCGCGGCCGCCCGTCCGGCTTGAGGTCGGCGACCCCCGCCTCGGCGGCGAACCGGGCGGCGGTGCGCACCCGGGCGCCGGACTCGGCGGCCCCGCGCAGCAGCCCACGGGTGTCGGCGCGGGCGAGGGCCTCCGGGGCGTCGAGGAGGGATTCGTCGAGCATGGTGCTTCGGCCTCCGATCGCCGTGGGCGGGGCGGTGCGGGAACTGCGCGGGACGCCGCCGTCAGGCCGGCCGGCGCGCCTCGTCGACGAGCAGCACGGGGATGTCGTCCCGGATCGGGTAGGCGAGGCCGCACCCCTCGCCCGTGCACACCAGCTCGGGCGTGTCCGGCCCCTGTTCCTCGCGCAGCGGCGCGTGGCACGCCGGGCAGGCGAGGATGTCCAGCAGACCGGCTTCGAGCGGCATGGGGCGTCGTCCCTTCGGTTTGGGTCCAGCGTGGTCAGCGTACCGCCGGGGAGGGAGGCGCGCGGCGGCGCGCCCCCCATGCCCCTTCTCTCTGGCGCGGGCGAGTTGTCTCAGGCGCGGACGAGGGCCAGGACCTCGTCGCGGACGCGGGTGACGGTGTCCTGGTCGCGTGCCTCCACGTTGAGGCGCAGCAGCGGCTCGGTGTTGGAGGGGCGGAGGTTGAACCACCAGTCGGCGGCCGTGACCGTCAGCCCGTCCATCTCGTCGAGCTCGACGCCGTCGCGCCCCTCGTAGGCGGCCTTGACCGCGGCCATGCGCCCGGTCTGGTCGTCCACGACGCTGTTGATCTCGCCGGAGGCGGCGTACCGGTCGTACTCGGCGACGAGCTGGGACAGCGGGCGGTCCTGCTCGCCGAGCGCGGCGAGGACGTGGAGGGCGGCCAGCATGCCGGTGTCGGCGTTCCAGAAGTCGCGGAAGTAGTAGTGGGCGGAGTGTTCGCCGCCGAAGATGGCGCCGGTGCGGGCCATCTCGGCCTTGATGAAGGAGTGGCCGACGCGGGTGCGGACGGGGGCGCCGCCGTGCTCCTTGACGACCTCGGGCACCGACCAGGAGGTGATGAGGTTGTGGATGACCGTCCCGCCCGGGTGCTTGGCCAGTTCGCGGGCGGCGACCAGGGCGGTGATCGCGGACGGGGAGACCGGTTCGCCGCGCTCGTCGACGACGAAGCAGCGGTCGGCGTCGCCGTCGAAGGCGAGGCCGATGTCGGCGCCGGTCTCGCGGACCCGCGCCTGGAGGTCGACGATGTTCTTGGGGTCGAGCGGGTTGGCCTCGTGGTTGGGGAAGGTGCCGTCCAGCTCGAAGTACATGGGGTCGAGCTCGATGGGGAGTCCGTCGAAGACGGTGGGGACGGTGTGGCCGCCCATGCCGTTGCCCGCGTCGACGACGGCCTTGAGGCGGCGGATGGAGCCGAGGTCCACGAGCGAGCGCAGGTGGGTGGCGTAGTCGGCGAGTACGTCGCGCTGGGTGATGGTGCCGCGCTCGGCGACCGGGTCGGGCGCGCCGCCGGCGGACCACTCCTCCACGAGGGCGCGGATCTCGGCGAGGCCGCTGTCCTGGCCGATGGGGGCGGCACCGGCGCGGCACATCTTGATGCCGTTGTACTGGGCGGGGTTGTGGCTGGCGGTGAACATCGCGCCGGGCAGGTCGAGGTGTCCGCTGGCGAAGTAGAGCTGGTCGGTGGAGCACAGCCCGATCTCGGTGACGTCGGCGCCGAGCGCGGCGGCCCCGGTCGCGAAGGCCCGCGACAGGCCCGGCGAGGAGGGCCGCATGTCATGGCCGACGACGATGGCACGCGCCCCGGTGACCCGGGCGAACGCGGCGCCGAACAGCTCGGCGAGCGGCTCGTTCAACTGGTCCGGGACCACACCGCGCACGTCGTACGCCTTCACGATCTGCGACAAGTCGGTCACAGCAGCCCCTTCTCGAGGTCTCTACTTCTGCGGGTGTTCTTCTGAGATCTGCTTCTGGCTGTCCGGGGCCTGTTCATGCGGGGCCCCGGGAACTCAAAGCTACCCGTATGACCTGGGGGGCAACTGTGAAGCCCGTCGCGCGGCGCGCTCAGGGCAGCATCCAGCCCGGGAGTGGGGCGCGGCTGAGGAGTCGAGCAGCCGTCAGGAGTCGGGCTCTGTCCAGGTGTTCGGCGCGGCTGAGGAGTCGACCGGAGCACCGTCGGGCGCGGCTCAGTCGGGCGGGGCTCAGGAGTCGGGCGAGCGCAGGACCCTCAGGTGGCCGCGCCGGGAGACCTCCCGGGCGTCGCCCTCCCGGCCGCCCTGGCCCGGGCCCGCCGGTCCGCCGGCGGCGCGCTCATGGGGGCGGGCCGCCTCGCGCACGGCGTTGGCGAGCGCCTCCAGGTCGTCCCCGCTGGGGCGCGGCGGGCCGGTGTCGACGGCGAGCCTGACGACCTCCCAGCCGCGCGGGGCGGTCAGCCGCTCGGAGTGCTCGGAGCACAGGTCGTAGCAGTGCGGCTCGGCATAGGTGGCGAGTGGCCCGAGGACCGCTGTCGAGTCCGCGTAGACGTACGTCAGCGTCGCGACGGCGGGGCGGCCGCACGCGGTGCGCGAACAGCGACGTACAGGGCTCACGACGTTGGACGGTACCGCACTCTTGAGCGGGCCGCGACGACTCTCCACCAGCTCACTCCGCCGTGTCGTCACGGTTCGCCCCGTGCGCCCCTTACGTGAACATCGCTGCTGACCAGCGCGGACTCCGCCCGGGACGGTGACCCGCGGGAACGAATCCGGTCACCGCTTGATCCGATATGGACCACTTTGCGAGAGAAAGCCACCCCTCGTGGCGACTGTTTTCGGACGGAAGCTTGTCTGAAATGTTCATTCGACGACTCTGAAGCAACACGGGAACGACAGAGGCGCGACATCGGACGCACTGTCCGGTAAGCGCGTGCCCATGGGCCGGTGACGGCTACCCTCGAGAGTGATGACCAGGCCCGTACCGCCCCACCAGTCCGAGCCGCGCCCCCGCCGCCGCGATCGGCACGGACGCGGAATGCGCGGCCCCCTCGCGCCACCGCAGGTGCCGCTCTCGGTCAGCCGGGCGGAGTCCTTCCAGGACCTCGTCCAGGACTCCGCGGAACGGCTGGAGAGACGCTGGCCACAGCTTTCCGCCGTCGACTTCGCCGTCCTCGAGGTGCCGGGCCCGGCCGCGCCCGGCGACCCGGACGGCTGGGACGGCGAGTCGGTGCCGCTCGGCCGGTTCATCGCCGCGCGCGGCGACACCCCGGACCGCATCGTGATCTACCGCCGCCCGGTCGAGATCCGCGCCAAGACCCGGGACGAGCGCGCGCTGCTCGTCCACGAGGTCGTCGTCGAGCAGGTCGCCGAGCTGCTCGGGCTCGCCCCCGAGCTGGTGGACCCCCGCTACGGGCAGGACTAGGCGCGCCCCGGGCCCCCGGTGAGTACGGGACGGCGGGTCGCCGTCCCGTACTCACCGCAACGTCACTGGCCCGTCCTCACCGCAACGTCACTGGCCGGCGTCGTTGAGCAGGGACAGGTCCTGGCGCGCCGCCGGGACCTCGACCGTGGCCCGGTCGTCGGGCAGCGCCTGGATCGTGAACATCGGGATGCCGCCCTGGGGCAGCGCCAGCATCCGCGACGCGTACACCGGCCCGCCCGAGATCCGCTCGACGGTCACGGCGTAGCCGCCCTTGCCCGAGGCCGGGTGCGGCGGCTCGGCGGCCACCGTGGTGCCGCCCTTGACCTCGATGGTCTTGCTGACGGGGCGGCCGCCCCCGCTCCCGGCCGAGGCGGTGACCCGCACCTTCGCCGACCCGTTCGGCGCCACCAGGGACAGCGTCGAGCCCTTGGCGCGGTTGTCGGCGGCGGTGGCGGTCCGCTCGATGCCGGTGGTCGCGGGGATGAAGGCCGTCTCCTGGTCCGGCCCCTTGCCGCGCGTCACCCGCAGCGCGGCCACGACCGGGGCGGCCGTGCCCTTCCCGCCCTCCGCGGTGAGCACCAGGGAGCCCGCCTCGCCCTTGGTGAGGTCCCCGAAGTCCACCCACGCCGTCATTCCGCTCTTGACGTGCAGCGACTCATGCCCGGCCGGGGTGATCGCGCTGTTGCGCCCGGCCAGCCGCACCTTGAGGTCCGCGTCGTTCGCACCGGGCGCGTGGACGACCAGGCGGACCGAGGTCGCGTCCGCCGGGATGCCGGGCAGCACCACGCTGGTGGACGGCTCGGCCGAGGCCGGGAGCCAGTCGCTGCCGAACGTCTGGTCCACCGCCTGCACGGTCGCGCCGACCCGGCCCGAGCGCGCCGACACCCTGAGGGTCGCGTCGGCCGCCTCGGCGTCGGTCAGGGTGGACAGCAGCACCGGAACGGTGGACCGGCCGGGGACGGTGATCGCCTCGTCGGTCGAGGGTTTGAGCCGGCCCTCCTCGCCATACAGCTTGAGGTCCACCTCGGCCGCGCTGTCGTCCGGGTTGGTCAGGTGCACATAGTCCTGGCGGTCCTTGGCGGTGCTGATGCCGGGAAACCAGAAGTTCGTGTCGGGCGCGGCGCAGGCGGTGCCCAGCAGGCCGCGGCCGGTGCCCGCGTCCACCGTGGTGGTCTGCTGCACGGTCCAGCCGGGGGCGAGGCTCCCGTCGGCGGTGCCGATGAGCGCGGGGGCGTCCGAGCGGTCCGTCTCGGTGGTGACCGGCTTCCCCGGCTCCTTCAGGGGCACGACGGGCTCGCCCGCCTTGTCGCTCCCGCCCTTCTGAGCGCCCTTCCGGTCGCTCTTCTCACCGCTCTTCTCCCCGCCCTTCGGCCCGCTCGCGGGCTCGTCGTCCGGGGCCTGGGCGGGCAGCAGCCCGGCGGTGGCCTTCTTCGCGCCGTCGCCGGTGCCCTCGCCGTTGCCGGTGGGTGTGTAGGCGGTGTAGGTGGTGCTGCCGACCTCCGAGGACGTGGGGGGCGGGCACAGCAGCGTGGACCGCTCGACGGGCAGCCGCCTGGCCGCCTTCGCCACCGGCTGCGCCGGGCCCTCGGACGACCCCGCGGTCAGCGAGGCGACGCCGGTGACGGCGGCGAGCGCCGTGGCGGCGCCGATCAGGGACAGGGTGGTGCGGTTCATCGCTGCTGCTCGCTCCCGTCGCGGCGGGCCTCGGGCTCGGCGCCGCCGTACGTCGTGTCGCCCTGCGGGGGGTACGTGCCGTCGGCGTAGGGCTGCTGCTGGTCGTAGGCGTACGGGTCGGCGTAGTGGCCGCCCGCGTACGGGTCCGCGGGGTACTGGCCCTGCCCGTACTGCCCCTCGGCGTACTGGCCTTGGGCGTACGGGTCCTGGGCGTACTGGCCTTGCGCGTACGGGTCCTGGCCGTACTGGCCCTGGGCGTAGGGATCCTGCGCGTACGCGTCCTGGCTGTACGGGGCCTGGGCACCCTGGGCGCCCTCACCCTGCGCGGCCGGGTCCTGGGCGGCGTGATCCTGGGCGGCCTGGTAGCCGACGCCCGCGTAGTCACCGTCCTGGTACTGGCCCTGGTACTGGCCCGCCTGGTACTGGTCGTAGCCCGCGCCCGCGTACGGCTGGGACTGGGACTGGGGCTGGGACTGGGACTGGGCGTCCCACTCGCCGTACTGCTGCTGCCCCGGCACCGCCGCGTACGGCCGCTCCTCGGCGGCCGCGCCCTCCGGCGGCGCCGGGGCCTCGCCCGGCGCCTCGGGGGCGGGCGCGTCGGCCGCCCGCTCCTCGGGCGCCCCCGGCTCGGCCTGGGCCGCCGCCTCGGCGGCGGCCCGCAGCCGGCGGGCCCGGCGCCCGTCGCCGGCCAGGTCCTGGGCCGCGACCGCCGCGCGCGGCTCCTCCGGCAGGTCGTCGTCGACCGTACGGCGGCGGCCCGGCAGCGCCAGTACCACCAGGACCAGCGCGAGCAGCCCCTGGGCCCACACCCAGGCGGTGTGCCCGAGGGGGGTGTCGTAGGTCAGGTCCAGCCGACCGCCGTTCGCCGGGAGCTCGAAGCCCTGCGCCCAGCCGTCCACGGTCGTCGCCTTCAGCGGCTTGCCGTCGAGCGTGGCCTGCCAGCCGGGCGTCGCCCGGTCGGCGATCCGCAGCACCCGCCCGGCCGGGCCCTCGGGGATGGTGGTGTGCGCCTCGACGGGCCCGGCGGCGACGTTCACCGGCTCGGCGCCGGCCGCCGCGCCGCCCTGCCCGCCCTCCGGCGCGCCGGGGACGATGGTGACCCGCGAGATCCGCCGGTCGACCCGCCACAGGGCGCTGCCGCCCTCCTGGCTGAGCCGGGTGAGCCCCGGGGTGACGTCCAGCACCCGGCCCACCTGGCGCGCCGCGCTGTCGCGGACCAGCACGAACCGGATGGCGTAGCCGCCGAGCTGGCTGGTCTGGTCGGCGCCGGAGCCCGCGATCAGGTTGGCCACGACCTTGTCGAGCCGGCTGTCGCCGCCGGCCGCGCCGGCCAGCTCGGCGTCGCCGAGCCGGGCGCCCGAGCCGCGCACCAGGACGTAGTCCGCCCGGGCGGCGTCGCCGTCGAGGACCAGGGTGCGGGCCTGGTCGCGGACGCCGCTCTCGGCCGCCACGAAGGCCGGGACCTGCTCGGGGTCACGCCGCCCGAGCGGCCCGTCGGCGCCGCTCAGCATCCAGCTCGCGGCGGCCCACAGGGGCGCGGCGGCCGAGGCGGCGGCGATCAGCAGCGCGACCGGCTGGCGCCAGCCGAAGCTCTGCGCCGCGACGCGCTCCCGCGCGCCCTCGGCGCCCACCACCCCGGCGCTCAGCAGCGCCAGGCCGTAGACGAGGGTCGCGGGCCCGGCCCAGCCGGAGCCATTGGCAAGCGCCGCGAAGAGGAAGCCGGTGAGCGCCACGGCCCAGGCGGTACCGACCGCGAGCCGCCGCTCGCCGCGCATCAGGGCGGCGAGCGCGGCCAGCACGAAGCCGAGCAGCAGGAGCGTTCCGCCGCCCTTGGGGCCGCCGGGGCTCAGCGCGAGCAGGTCCAGCGCGGACGCGGAGCCGGTGGCGTAGTCGAGACCGGCCTCGTCCAGGAACCGGCCCGGGTCGGTCAGCAGGTCGATGGACCAGGGCGCGAGCACGGCGAGCGGGGTGAGCACGACCGCGAGGAAGCGCAGCCCGTACGCGGTCAGCTGCTCGGCGCGGCTCTGGGCGAACCGCACCCCGAGCACCCCGACGCCCAGGACCAGGGCGATCGGCCAGACGACGGGGGTGAAGGCCATGGTGAAGGTCAGCAGCAGCGCGTACGCCCAGGTGGCGCGCCAGCTCGGCCGCTCGCCGCCGCGCGCCCGCTCGCCGAGCTGGAAGCCGCTCGCGGCGACCGCGGCGCGGGCCATCAGCGGCAGCAGCACGGCGAGCACCGCGGTGCCCAGCCGGCCGCTCGCCAGCGCCCCGGTCGCGGCCGGCAGGAAGGCGTAGGCGACGCTTCCCCAGGCGCGCAGCAGCCGGGACTCGACGAGCGGCCGGGAGGCGAAGTAGGCGGTGAAGCCGGCCAGCGGCACCGAGCAGACCAGCAGCAGGGTGAGCGTGAACCCGGTGCTGCCCAGGAAGAGCGTGGCGACCGACGCGAGCACCGCCAGATACGGCGGCGCGCTCTGCGTCCCGCCGATCCCCACCGGATGCCAGCCGTCCAGGTAGTGCGCCCACAGGTCGGAGACCTCGCCGGGCGCGGGCAGCAGCGCGCCGCCCGCCAGCGCCCCGCCGCCGAGCAGATCGCGGCAGGCGACGAGCGAGACGAGCAGCAGCACGGCGAAGAGCATCGGCCCGGGTCTGCGCGCGATCCGCTTCAGCCGGGCGAACTGCTCGACCTCCAGGAAGTCGGCGTCCTCGTCGCCCGGCCCGGACTCCACGGCCCCGTGCCGGCCGCCGGAGGACAGCTCGGGCTCCGAGCGCCCGCCGAAGTGGCTCGCGACCTGCTCGACGGTGGCCCGTACGGTGGCGCCTGGCGGCGGGAACAGCGGCCGCAGCTCGTCCTTCTCGACCGCCGGCCGCCCGCGGCGCTTGCGCGCGGCGAGGATCTTCTCGGGGCGCAGCAGGGTGCCGAAGAGCCCGGCGACCTCGTCCAGCGCCTGCCCGGGCACCTTGCCCACCAGATAGGCGAGGGTGCGCAGCAGGGTGCTGAGGATCAGCCGGGGCAGGACGTACGGGAGCGCCGCGCCGCGGCTGTTGGCGAGCAGGGTGTAGACGGCGCCGGCCTTGTCGACACGGTGCGGCCCGGCGACTGAGCGGCCCACGCAGTCGATGGGGCGACGCTCGCGGGCGGCGGCCTCGGCGTGGCGGAGCGCGGCGTCCGGCGCGACCAGCACCTGGTGGCCGGCGGCCTGGGCGCGCCAGCACAGGTCCACGTCGTCGCGCATGAGGGGCAGCCGGGGGTCGAAGCCGCCGAGCTCCTCCCACACGTCGCGGCGCACCAGCATGCCGGCGGTGGAGACCGCCAGCACGGGCCGCACCTGGTCGTGCTGGCCCTGGTCCTGCTCGCGGCGCTCCAGGCCGGTCCAGCGGCGGCCGCTGCGGGCGATGCTGACGCCGACTTCGAGCAGCTGCCGGCTGTCGTACCAGCTGCGCAGCTTGGGGCCGACGATCGCGGCGCGCGGGTGGTCGTCGGCGACCCGCAGCAGCTCGGCGAGGGCGTCGGGGGCGGGGGCGCAGTCGTCGTGCAGCAGCCACAGCCATTGGACGGGCTCGCCGTGGGGCAGCTCCGGCATGTCGTACGCGTCGTCGCGCCAGGTGCGGTTGACGGGGTCCCAGCCGCTGGGGCGCTTGAGGTAGGGCAGCTCGTCGGGGCCCAGGACCTCGGCGTTGCGGACCGCCTCGGCGACGGCCGTGCCGAAGCCGCTGCGGCGGGCGAGGTGGAGCACGCGGTCGGGGCCGAGGGCGTCGGCCAGCAGCTGCGCCGAGTCGTCGGCGCTGCCGGTGTCGGCGGCGACGACGCTCTGGACGGGCCGCTCCTGGCCGAGCAGCCCGGTCAGCGCGTCGGGCAGCCAGCGGGCGCCGTCGTGGGCGACGAGCACGGCGGTGACGACATGGCGGGGGAACGCCGGTGGTTCGGCGGGCGCAAACGCGGCGTGTGCGGCCGGGTGTTGGGCCGCCGGGTGGCTGTGCACGGACATCGAGGTACGGGCCCCGGTTCGCTGGACTGCGGTGGACGCGCGCGACCTTGGCGGCGCCCGCGCGTCTCGGACGGGGCCCCACACTAACGGCTGTCACACAGCGGTCCGCCTCCCGGCGCCGGGGCGCGGGAGGCGGACCGCGGGTTCCGGGTCTGGTATGGCGGGTGTCCGGTCTGGTGAGCGTCCGGCGTGACGGGGGGTCAGACGGCGGCCTTCTTCAGCCGACGGCGCTCGCGCTCGGAGAGGCCGCCCCAGATGCCGAAGCGTTCGTCGTTGGCGAGGGCGTACTCGAGGCATTCGGAGCGGACCTCGCAGGCGAGGCAGACCTTCTTCGCCTCACGGGTGGATCCGCCCTTTTCCGGGAAGAACGACTCGGGATCGGTCTGGGCGCACAGCGCGCGCTCCTGCCAGCCGAGCTCCTCGTCCGCCTCTTCGACCAGCAGTTGCTGGAACAACTCGGTCATGTGCGCCCCTCGTCAGTCATCGCGTCCCCGTGTCCGCTGCCGTCGGTCCATCGGCAAAACGACACGAGTGAAATTACAAGTGCGCCGATCCGGGCCAGTCAAGCCGAGATCTGCTATTGAGCCCCTTATTCACTCTGCGGAACCAAGGCGACGCAGAAAGTGTTCAAATCAGCCTAAAGCCGACACCTTCCCCGACCGTCACCCCTGTCCCTTCTCCTGCTCACAGAGGAGGACGCCATGCACGCCGATCCCGTTGCACCCCGGTGGGACTCCGGGTGCCGCTCCTTGTGACCCGATTCCGGTCCGCGCAAACCTTTCCGCCGCCCGGGCCACCGGATGGGGTGACACCTCGCCCAGCATCCGGACGGTCAAGTTGACACGGGGGGCGACGACCCGGTCTCCTTGTCCGCATGTCAGTGACCCCCACGCCCCAGCCGACCCGTGACCACGGGTTCCGCTGCGCCGTGCAGGCTCGCTGTCGCTGTTCCAGCTGTTGATGCCTGTCGACGCCCCTGAGCTCCAGCCATCTCGCACAGCCGCCGCTCTCATGACGGTCTGCCTCTTCTCGCAGCCGGCTCCCGCGGCCGTACCCGCGCCCGCCACGCACCTTCCGCCGAGGAACCCCCCATATGAACAGCGACGTCCAGATCGCCGGTGACCCCCTCGCCATCCCGCATCTGCTGCCGCCCGCACCCGCGCACCCGACCACCGTCTCCGCCTTCGCCGGGCTGGCCCGCTCCCTCGCGGCCGACCGCGCCGGCTGGGCGCCCCTGATCCAGTACGACGCCACCAGCCGCTGGTACCACCGGCTGCGCACCGGGCCCGGCTACGAGGTGTGGCTGCTCAGCTGGGTCCCCGGCCAGGGCAGCGGGGCCCACGACCACGGCGCCTCCTCGGGGGTGCTGACCGTCCTGGAGGGCGAGCTGACCGAGCGGGTGGGGCACGGCGGGCGGCACACCCTCAGGGCCGGCGCGCAGCGCGTCTTCGCGCCCGGCTATGTCCACGACGTCGTCAACGACTCGCTCGAACCGGCCGTCAGCCTGCACATCTACTTCCCCGGGCTGACCGACATGCCGATGCACCCGTCGCAGGACGCGGTGCGCGAGCAGGCGGAGCGCCTCGATGTCATCGGCGGCTGACACTATGTCCCCATGCGCATTGTGGTTCTGGCAGGCGGTATCGGCGGCGCCCGTTTCCTCCGCGGTCTGAAGTCGGCGGCGCCGGACGCCGACATCACCGTCATCGGGAACACCGGCGACGACATCCACCTCTTCGGGCTCAAGGTCTGCCCCGACCTCGACACGGTGATGTACACCCTCGGGGGCGGCATCCACGAGGAACAGGGCTGGGGCCGGGCCGGCGAGACCTTCGCCGTCAAGGAGGAGCTGGCGGCGTACGGCGTCGGGCCCGAGTGGTTCGGGCTCGGCGACCGGGACTTCGCCACGCACATCGTCCGGACCCAGATGATCGGCGCGGGCTATCCGCTGAGCGCCGTCACCGAGGCCCTGTGCGCGCGCTGGCAGCCCGGCGTGCGGCTGCTGCCGATGACCGACGACCGGGTCGAGACGCATGTGCTGATCGACGACCCCGAGGCGGGGGGCGCCGAGGGGGCGGCCGAAGGGCGCGCCCCGCGCAAGGCCGTGCACTTCCAGGAGTACTGGGTCCGGCTGCGCGCCTCCGTGCCCGCCCACGCCGTCATCCCCGTCGGCGCCGAGCAGGCCAAGCCCGCGCCCGGGGTGCTGGACGCCATCGCCGGGGCCGACGTGATCCTCTTCCCGCCCTCCAACCCCGTCGTCAGCGTCGGCACCATCCTCGCCGTGCCCGGCATCCGGGAGGCCATCGCCGAGGCCGGGGTGCCCGTGGTCGGGCTGTCCCCCATCGTCGGCGACGCGCCCGTGCGCGGCATGGCCGACAAGGTGCTCGCCGCCGTGGGCGTGGAGTCCACCGCCGCGGCCGTCGCCCGCCACTACGGCTCCGGGCTGCTCGACGGCTGGCTCGTGGACACGGTGGACGCCGCCGCCGTGAGCGAGGTCGAGGCCGCCGGGATCCGCTGCCGCGCCGTCCCGCTGATGATGACCGATGTCGCGGCCACGGCCCGGATGGCCACCGAGGCCCTGACGCTGGCCGAGGAGGTACGGACATGACGGAGGCCGTCACCGGCGCCCCGGCCTACCGGGCCTGGGCGCTCCCCGGCATCCCCGAGGTGCGCCCCGGCGACGACCTCGCCAAGCTCATCGCCGCCGCCGCGACCGCCGAGGGCCTGCCCGGGCTCGCGGACGGCGATGTCCTGCTCGTCACCTCCAAGATCGTCAGCAAGGCGGAGGGGCGGATCGTCAAGGCCGCGGACCGCGAGGCCGCCATAGACGCCGAGGCCGTCCGGGTCGTCGCCCGGCGCGGGCGCACCCGCATCGTGGAGACCCGGCACGGCCTGGTGATGGCCGCGGCCGGGGTCGACGCCTCCAACACCCCCGCCGGCACCGTCCTGTTGCTCCCCGAGGACCCCGACGCCTCCGCGCGGCGGATCCGGGACGGGCTGCGGGACGCGCTCGGGATCGAGCTGGGGGTGGTGGTCACCGACACCTTCGGTCGGCCGTGGCGCAGCGGGGTCACCGACGTCGCCATCGGCGCGGCGGGGGTGCGGGTCCTGGAGGACCTGCGCGGCGGCACCGACGCCCACGGCAACCCGCTGAGCGCCACCGTCGTCGCCACGGCCGACGAGCTGGCGGCGGCGGGCGACCTGGTCAAGGGCAAGGCGGGCGGGCTGCCGGTGGCGGTGGTCCGCGGGCTGCCGCAGGTCGTACGGGCGGCCGGCGCGGCGGAGGCCGACACCGCCGGCGGCACGGGCAGCGCCGAGGGCCCGGACGGGCAGGGTGGCCAGGACGGCCAGGACGACGCCGGGAGGTTCGAAGGCCCCGAGAGCTTCGAAGGCTCCGAGAGCGTCGAGGGCCCCGACCTGGGCGCCCGGCCGCTGATCCGCCCGGCCGCCGACGACATGTTCCGGCTCGGCACCTCCGAGGCCGTCCGGGAGGCCGTCACGCTGCGCCGTACGGTGCGCGAGTTCACCGACGAGCCCGTGGACGGCGACGCGGTGCGCCGGGCCGTGGCCGCCGCGGTCACCGCCCCCGCCCCGCACCACACCACGCCCTGGCGGTTCGTGCTGCTGGAGTCCGCCGAGTCGCGGCTGCGGCTGCTCGACGCGATGCGCGAGGCGTGGATCGCGGACCTGCGCGGCGACGGCTTCTCCGAGGCGAGCATCGCCAAGCGGGTCCGGCGCGGGGACGTGCTGCGCAAGGCGCCGTACCTGGTGGTGCCCTGCCTGGTCACGGACGGGGCGCACCCCTACCCGGACCCCCGGCGGAGCGCGGCCGAGCGCGAGATGTTCGTGGTCGCGGCGGGCGCCGGGGTGCAGAACCTGCTGGTCGCGCTGGCGGGCGAGGGGCTGGGGTCGGCGTGGGTCTCCTCGACGATGTTCTGCCGCCCCGTCGTACGCGAGGTGCTGGGGCTGCCCGAGGAGTGGGACCCGATGGGCGCGGTCGCGGTGGGCCGCCCGGCGGCCCCGCCCTCGCCCCGGCCGGCGAGGGACGCGGACGCGTTCCTGGTGGTGCGCTAGGGCCTCTCGTTTGGATCACGCCGGGCTCGCGGGCCCTGGCACCGCGCCTCGCGGCGTTGTCGTCGGTTGCCATGGCTCCGCCATGGCGCCCTCCTCCGCCTTGCGATGCCCGGCACCAGACCCCGCTCCCTGATCCGGCCTGATCCAAACGAAAGACCCTAGCCCTCGCGCCGGCCCTTGCCCACCCCTTGAGGGGCGATCGCCCCCAGCCAGTCGTCGACGGTGACGACATCCGCCCACTGCGGGAACAGCCGCTCCACGAGGGCCCGGTGCAGCTCCGGGTCGGGGTCCAGGCAGGCGTCGGAGAGGACGGTGAGGTCGAAGTCCAGGTCGTTCGCCTGGCACAGGGTGGACAGCACCACAGCGCTGGTGGCGATGCCGGTGAGCACGAGGCTGTCGATACCGCGCGCCCGCAGGACCACATCGAGATCGCTGCCCGAGAACGCGCTCGCCCGCCTCTTGGTGACCACCACGTCGCCCGGGCGGGGCGCGACGTCGGGATGGATCTCGGTGCCCGGTGCGCCCTCGACGTAGAGGCCGGCCTGTGCGATGGCGGTGAGGGCCCTGTTGCGCGTGCCGACTTCCGGGAAGCCGGGGCGTAGCGCGATGACCACGTAGATCACCGGGATGTCCGCCGCCCGGGCCCCGTCGATCGCCCTGCGCAGGCGTGGCAGATATCCGGAGCCGTCCTCGTCGACGATGTCCACGACGGCCTGTTGGACGTCCATCACAAGAAGGGCGCTGCTCATGTCATCTCCAGGTGCGAAGTCGGCTCCGCGGTGAGACGGGCCGAGGTCTGATGCCCCTGGAACGCGCACGGCCGGAGAGGATAATCCCCCGCTTCGGGCACTCCTAGGGGGCGCCCTCCGCCGGGACCGAGAACAGGGGGCGGAAGTAGGAAGGGTCGGCCTTCTCCTCGACCATGCGGCCCTCGGCCTCCACCCACGCGTGGGCGCCGAAGGGCAGGCGGGCCCGTACCCCCACCGTCCAGGTGGGCCAGGTGCCGCGCGCCCGGCACAGCAGGACGATCGCCAGGGAGCGGGGCAGGCACCCCTCGTCCCCGGCGCAGCGGAGGCTGACGGCCACCACGGCCTCGCGGGCGGCGCGGGCCTCCGCGTAGGTGGCCGGGCGGGCGCCCTTGCGCAGGCGGGCGAGGAGGGCGCGGGTGCGGGCCGGCGGCTTGGCGGCGAGGCGGCGGGCGACGGCCACGGCGAGCAGCACCTGCAGCCGGCGGCCCGGGGAGAGCCGGACCTCCGTCCGGTGGGGTACGACCGAACTCACGCCTCCCGCACCACCTTCGCCTGCCGGAGGTCGGCCATCAGCTGCTCCACGTCGGCGCGGGCGCGTGGCTCGTCGACGTCGTAGACGGCCATCAGCCGCTCGGCGGTCTCCTGCACCGTGCTGCCGTCGACCAGGGCGCGGAAGGCGAGGGAGGCGGTCGGGTTGAGCTGCCAGTAGCGGCCGTCCCTGCCGTCCAGCAGGACCGTGCCGTAGTCGGTGTCCACCGTTGAGACGTCGGGGTGCAGTGTCCAGGTCATGGTTGTCTCCTGCCTCGGGTCCGGTGGCGGGCTCAGGGGTGGGTGGCGGCGGCCGGCCGGGGGGCCGTGGCCCTCGCCCACAGTTCACAGCTGAGCGCGGACTGCGGCGCACCTCGGTGGAGGCTGTCGGTGTAGGGCCGGTCGAACAGCTCGCGCAGCGGTCCGGGGTCGATCAGGCCCAGGGCGGCCAGGTGGGAGCCGTCCCACAGTTCCGCGAGGTCCCGCCGGTGCTCTTCGAAGCCCTCGGCGACGAGCGTGGTGCCGTCGCCCTTGTCCCGCCGGGTCAGCACCCCCGGCGGCATGACGTCCGCCATGGCCGCCTTGATGAGGGGCTTGAACTCCCAGGGGGTGACGCGCTCCTCGGGCCGGACGGCCAGGCATGCCTCGATGACCTGGTCGTCGAGGAAGGGCGAGGTGTGGCTGAAGTCCTGGGTCTCGGTCAGTTGGTGGCACTGGCGGACGAGCCGCCCGGCGTCGTGGATGGCCAGCAGGTCGTTGTGCCGCCCCCGCGTCGGCGCGAGCGGCTCGACCGCCGCGGCCGCCTCCCGCAGGGTGCGGGCCACCAGGTCCCTGGCGTCCGGGGTGAGCCATCCGGGCAGGCGCGGGAAGTGGCCCCAGTCGGACAGCGGGTTCGGGGCGCGCCGGACGCGGCCGTGGGCCCGGTCCGCGAACCAGCGGCGGTAGGAGCGGCCGTCCAGCAGGCCCCGGGCCTCGACGCCCAGGCTGCTGCGGCGCAGTTGGGTCAGCACTCTCAGGCGCTGGGCGGCCAGCAGCGGCCGGTGGCGCAACAGGTCGTGTTGATAGGCCGGGTGCCCGCGCAGCAGTTGGTCGCCACCGAGCCCGTCGAGGTGCAGCCGCGAGCCGTGCGCGACGGCCCGCTGCCGTATGGCGCGCAGCCGGGGCCCGCTCAGCAGGGCGATGGACGGCTCGTCGGGAACGCCGTCCAGGCCCATGAGGCCGCCGAAGAACGGCGGCAGCTCGCGGTTGGAGTAGACGATGTGGTTGAGGTCCGGCAGGCCGGCGGCGGCCTGCCTGGCCCACTCGACGTCCTCGTCGGCCTGGTCGTCGTTCTCCATGGTGAACGTGGTGAGCGAGGGCCGGTACCGGGCGGCCAGCAGGGCGACGCTGGTGGAGTCCATGCCGCCGGAGAGGTCCGCGCTGACGGGCTCGGTGCCGTCGGCGCGCACCCGTACGGCGTCGTCCAGCGCCCGGCGCAGCAGCCGGCCGCCCTCGGCCAGGGAACGCACCGGCTCGGGGGCCTGCCACCAGCGGGTGACCCGCGGCCGCCGGCCGTCGGCGGGCAGCGTCAGGTACGAGCCCGGGGGCACTGCGGAGACCCCGCGCCACGGCGGCAGGTCGCCCAGGGGGTGCGGCAGCGCGTCCAGGGTGCGCAGGGCGAGCAGGGCCGGGTCGAGCGCGGCGTCCAGGACGGCCGCCAGGACGTCCGCGCGGTCCGCGGCGACGGTGAGGGCGCCGAGCCGGCCGTGGAAGATCCGGCGCAGTCCGGAGGCGGTGCCCTGCACGCGCAGGCGGCCCCGCACGGAGGCGACGAGGTGGTAGCTGCCGGCCCACGCCAGGCCCAGCCGGTCGAGGTCGGTCACCTCGTCGATACGGGCGGCCGCGGCGGCGAGTTCGTCAGGGGTCGCCGAGCAGTGGCCGATCACGGCGAGCCGGGTGTCGCCCCGTTCGGCCACCAGGGCCCGGCCTTCGGCCAGCCGGCCGGCCACACAGGGCCGGCCGGACCGGTGCCTCAGCAGGATGCGCACGCCGTCCGTCGGGAGCCGGCCGATGGCGGCCGCCGCGCCCTCGTCATCCGGCAGCGCGACGAAGTACTGCCAACCGGCATCGACCATGTCAATGTCCTTACGGGGTGTGCCGCATCAGCGTCGGCCTCAGGTGAGCCTGTCGTAGAAGTGGATAATGTTCTCGTAGCCGGTCAGACCGAAGTAGCCGGTGTCCTCCTGAAAGGAGCCGCACTCGACCATCTTGGGGGCTTCATAGGTCTGGAGCTCGCTGGTCTCCTGGAATTCGTCGCCCTGCATCACAGTTCACCTCCCCGTTGACTGGTATGACCGCTCAGGGCGGAAACGCGTTCCGATGCGGAAGGTTTCACGGACGCCGGGATGACTCCCAACCGACCGATATACGAGGGGATTTGACATTCCCTCGCCGCCCTGGGCCTGATCGACAGGGAATCACGCGGCTCACCCCGAATTCAAGATCCACGATCAACCGTCCTGCCATGAATAATCCGGAATGCTCCCTCTTACTTTCGGCCCGGCCACCCCTGACTTCACCCCCGCTCAGAGAACCGGAATTCACCGATCAAGATCAATGGCAGGTCGGTCGGCCCATTAGGGTCGGGGTATGACGCCAACTCTCGCCGGCAGTGCCTTCGACTCGCTCCGCCACGACGCCGTGCCCGACCAGGAGACGCTGCGCCGGGCCTACGCGCTCCCCAGCGACGCGGCCGTACGCAAGCAGATGACCGAGCTCACCGACCAGACCAAGCGGTTGATCGGATGCTCATCGCTGGTCCTGGTCGCCAGCGTGGACGCCGAGGGCAACTGCGACGTCTCCCCGCGCGGCGGCCCCGCCGGGTTCGTCGCCGTCCTGGACGACCGGACGGTGGCGATACCGGACGCGACCGGCAACAAGCGGCTGGACACCCTGCAGAACGTCGTCGCCACCGGCCGGGCCGGGCTGCTGTTCGTCATCCCCGGGCGCACCACGACGCTCAGGGTGAACGGCCGGGCCTGCGTCTCCACCCGCCCCGAGCTGCTGTCGCAGCTGACCCCCGTGGGCAAGCCGCCGGCCAGCGCGCTGGTGCTGGGGATCGAGGAGGTCTACCCGCACTGCCCCAAGTCGCTCCTGCGCAGCGGGGCCTGGAAGCCGGAAGAGTGGCTGCCGGCGGACGCCCAGCCGACCTCGGCCGAGGTGACCCTGGCCCAGCTGCGGATGCCGGAGCTGACGATCGCCGACATCGAGCAGGCGGAGGCGGAATCGCTCAAGTACCGGTACGAATAAAGACTACCGAAACGAGTAGAACGGCGGCACGCGGGCGCTTCGATCACAGCTTGCGCACGATGATGCGGCCGGTGTCGCCGCCGGAGGCGAGGAGCGTGCCGTCCGCTGAGATCCTGACCGTACGGGTGCGCCCCGTGCCCCCGCCCCGGTCGCCCGGGCGGCGCGCGAAGGCGGGATCACCGCGGCGGGTGACGGCGTCGACGACGTCGGTGTCGCCCCGGCGGCCGATGGCCAGGGTGGAGCCGTCGGGCGAGTACGCCCAGCCGTAGCAGGTGGCCCAGCGGTCGCTGAGGAACGGGTGCGGAAAGTGCCAGACGAGTTCGCCGGTCTCCAGGGAGAAAGCGCCCGGGCCCGCGGCGGAATCGGTGGTGGCGACGAGCAGTGTGTCGGCCGGGTCGAAGCCGATCGTATGGGGCTTGTGGTCCATCGGGATACGGCGCAGGACCGTATCCCGGTCGATGTCCCAGATCTCGACCTCGGTGACCTCGGGATCGTCCTCCTTGTACCGGGACCCCTTGGAGAAGCACAGCCCCAGGAGCTTCCCGGACGGGGAAAGCGCGCCCGCCCAGCAGCCCGTCGAGGGCCTTTTCGTGGACGTCGCGAACACGTTGTTCCCGTCCTGGTCGAGTATTCGGACCCGGTCACCGGCGTCGAAGAGCAGCAGCCGCCGCCGGGCCGCGTCCCAGGCGGGACGGAGGCGGAAAGGGTTGTGCGCGGCGTCCTTGAACTCCCGGTATTCGGCGAGCATTCGGGTGTGCCCGCTTGCCGGATCGAACAGGCGCGTTTCCCCATTGAGCGCGTAGACGATGTGCTCGCCGGCGGCGTCGAAGTGCACGGCGTGCACGAATGTCTGCGTCTCGCCCGGTGGCTCCGCGTGGATCAGCCGGCGGTGTCCGGTGCCGACGTCGATCAGGTGGAGCTCGGCGCCGTAGGCATCCCCCAGCATGGTCCCGACGACGAGGGTCCGGCCGTCCGGAGACAGGTCGAACGCGTCGGCGGAGCACTGGTTGGGGACCTCCACATCGAGCACGACGGCGCCGCGCGCCGACCCGGCGGCGTCGGCCGGCGGCCTCGTCGTTGGGTCCAGGCTGGTCATGGCCGGTGAATCTACACACAGGCGCCGACACGGCCCCGGCACGCGGACCAGCTCGGTGCGGGGCGTGAGGTCAGCCCTGGACGCAGAAGACGAGCAGGTCCATGGTGTGGCCGTACTTCAGGGCGGTCTGCCACTCCTCGTGCTCCACGTCGAGCTTGTCGGCGAGGAGTTTGGCGTCAAGGGAGAAGCGGTGGTCCAGGCGGTTGAGCACGGCCTTGTAGGCGTCGGCGACGGCCTTGGCCTTGGCGAGGGGGAGGTAGCCGATGGCCGGGTAGCCGTCCGTGGGGCTCGGGACGGGGTACGGGAGCAGGTCGGGGAAGTCCGCGAACAGGTAACTGGTCGGCAGGAGGTCGGCGGGGACGCCCAGAGTGCGGAGTTCCTCGTCCATGAGCCCGAAGCAGGTGGATGGTTTGGAATACACGCCCATGTCGACGGGGTCGGATCCGGTGCACTCGAGGACGGCCATCAGCGCGGCGTAGTACGCGTAGCCGACGGACGCGCCCTCCGCGTCCGCCCGGCCCGCGATGAGGTGTTCCAGGGCCTCGGGGACGGTGAGGCCCCAGTCGATGCCCTGGTGGTCGATGCGGTGCTGGTGGGCCCGTGCCCACTCGCGCATGGTGTCGAGGATCTCCTCCTGCTGGGCGGTGTACTCGCCGCCCCGCACATAGCCGAGGACCCGGCTCAGGGTGACCGTCTTCATGGTGATCACGTGGCTCATGCGGCCATGTTCGCAAGCCCTGTCGACACCCCGGTCTCCGGGGACGGTTCGGGCGGCGCCGAACCGTTCCGGCCCTAGCGTCGGGCCATGACGCACACGACGCACACCCGGCGCACCCGCCCGCTGACGGCCTTCGCCCAACTGCACCACCGGACCGCCCCGCTGCTGCTGCCCAACGCCTGGGACCACGCCTCCGCCGCCGCCCTGGCGGCACAGGGCTTCCCGGCGATCGGCACCACGAGCCTGGGTGTGGCGGCGGCCGCCGGCCTGCCGGACGGGGCGGCCGCGACGGCCGACGCGACCTTGACCCTGGCGCGCCGGCTCGGGCGGGGCTCCTTCCTGTTCACCGTCGACGCCGAAGGGGGCTTCAGCGACGACCCGGCGGACGTGGCCGGGCTGGCCCGGGAGCTGTACGACGCGGGCGCCGCCGGGATCAATCTGGAGGACGGCCGCCCGGACGGCACCCTCGCCCCGGTCGAGCTGCACGCCGCGAAGATCACCGCCGTCAAGGCCGCCGTGCCCGCGCTGTTCGTGAACGCCCGCACCGACACCCACTGGCTCGGACGCCAGGAGGAGGAGGAGACGGCTTCGCGCCTCGCGGTCTACGAACAGGCCGGCGCGGACGGAGTGTTCGTGCCGGGACTGTCGGATCCTGAGGGGATCGCCGCACTGACGGCCACCCTCGCCGTCCCGCTGAACATCCTGTACACGCCGGCCGGGCCCACGCTCGCCGAGCTGGCCGCGCTGGGCGTGCGCAGGGTCAGCCTGGGCTCGCTGCTCTACCGTGCGGCCCTGACGGCGGCCGTGAACTGCGCCACGGCCATCCGCGACGGCCGGTCGGCGGACCTGGCGGCCCTGTCCTACGCCGAGGTGCAGACGCTGGGGGCGTCCGACGGGACGGCGCGGGGATCGGGGTGACGCCTGAACAGTGCGCCGGGCCACCACATCCACCGCCCCACGTCCAGGGTCAGCGCGGTGACCAGCACGGAGCGGACGATCACGGTGTCCAGCAGCACGCCGAACGCCACCGCGAACCCGAGCTCGGCCGCGAACACCAGCGGCAGGGAGGCCATCGCCGCGAAGGTGCCGGCCAGCACCAGACCCGCTGAGGTGATCACGGATCCGGTGGCGGACAGGCCGTTCAGCGCGCCGCGCCGGGTGCCGTGCGCCAGTGTCTCCTCGCGGACCCGGGTGACCAGGAAGATGTTGTAGTCGATGCCCAGGGCGACCAGGAACACGAAGGTCAGGAGCGGGAAGGAGGCTTCCGCGCCGGCGAAGTGGAACACGTGGTCGAACATCAGGGCGCTCACCCCGAGGGCGGCTCCGAACGACAGCACCACCGTGGCCATGAGCAGCAGGGGCGCGACGATCGCCCGCAGCAGCACCACGAGGATGAGGAACACCATGAGCAGCACGACGGGGATGATCACCGCGGAGTCGCGGGCGGCCGCCTCCTGGGTGTCGAGAGCGATCGCCGTGTTCCCGCCGACCTGGGCGTCCGCGCCCTCGATCCCGTGGACCGCGGTTCTGGCCTGCTCGACGGTGCGCATCGCGGCCGTGCTGCCGGGAGGGTCCTCCAGCTCCCCGAGCAGGAGGGCCTCGCCGTCCCTGACCATCGGCGCCCTGACCCCGGCAACTCCCGGGACGTCGGACAGCGCGGCCTTCACCCGCCGCGCCGAGGCGGCCTCGGCCACGACGTAGAGGGGGTCGCCCGACCCGGCCGGGAAGTGCCTGGATTGGATGTCCTCACCGACGGCCATCTGCGGCTTGCCGGTGAACTGGTCCTTGTTGGAGAGTCCGTCGGCCTTGAGCCCGAACGCCCCGAGCGCCATGGCGCCGAGGACGAGCGCGGTGCCGATCCACACGGTCCGCGGCCGGTGGGAGACGGCGGTGCCGACCCGGGCCCAGATGCCCTCCCCGGCCGCCCCGGCCGATCCGTACGCCGGCTTCACCGGCCAGAAGATCCACCGGCCGCAGATGACCAGCAGGGCCGGCATCAGGGTGACCATGGCGAGCAGCCCGACGAGGACGCCGACGGCGCAGGCCGGCCCCAGGCCCTTGGTGGAGTTGAGGGTGGCCAGCATCAGCAGCATCAGGCTGACCGCGACGGTCGCGGCGCTGGCGATGATCGCGGGGCCGGTGCGCCGCAGGGCCTCGGCCATCGCCTCGTGCCGGTCCTCGTGCCGCCGCAGTTCCTCCCGGTACCGCGAGGTGAGCAGCAGCGCGTAGTCGGTGGCGGCGCCGAACACCAGCACGGTCAGTATGAAGCTGCTCTGTTTGTTGACGGTGAGTCCGGCGTTCTTCGCCAGCAGGTAGATCACCGCTTCCGAGGTGACCAGGGCGGTGCCCGCGGTCAGCAGCGGCAGCAGGGGCAGCACGGGGCTGCGGTAGGTGAGCAGCAGGATCACGACCACCACCGAGGCGGTGATCGCGGTCAGGCCCCCTCCCCCGCCGAAGGCCTTGATCGAGTCGGCTGCGTGGCCGGCCGGCCCGGTGACGTGGAACCCGAGCCCGCCCGCGTTCTCCTCGCCGATCTCGGCCATCGCGTCGACGACCTTGCCGATCCCTTCCCAGCCCTTCTTGTCCTTGTGGACCTGGACCACGGTCTGGATGGCCTTGCCGTCCCGGGACTTCGAGGGGCCCTGCGGCTGCCCCACGACGTTGTCGATGCCGGTGAAGGCTTCCGCGTCGGCCCGGGCTTCGGCCATGTCGGCGGCGGTGACGCCCTCGGGCCGGTCGTAGATCACGATCGCGGGCAGCGTGTCGGCGAGCCGGAATCTCTCGGCCCGCTCGACGATCCTGGTCGACTCCGCGTCACCGGGCAGCCAGGCCGAGTTGTCGTTCTCCTCGACGTCGCCGAGCCTGCCGGCCAGCATGAAGGCCGGGACCAGCAGGGCCGCCCAGAGGGCGAGGACGACCCACTTCGCCACCCTGCCGCTGGGCAGGGAAGCCCACTTCCGCACCATGGGGATCCCCCGGTTCTCAGTTGACGTGAGCGAGCTTGTCGGGATTGGCGACGGCGTAGATCCCGCACACCTGGTCGCCGTCCGGGGTGAGGTCGAGGACGAGGACGGCGTACGGGGTGTCGCCCGCGAGCAGCAGCGCCGACGGGTCGCCGTTGACCCTGCGGTAGGCGATCCGCAGGCCCTTGCCCGAGCGGGGGGCGAGACCGGCGAGCAGGCGGGCGACCTTGTCCCGGCCGTGAAGCGGCCGCAGACCCCCCGCCGCCTTGCCTCCGCCGTCCCCCCACAAGGTCACCTCCGGCGACAGGATCCGCAGCAGGGCGTCCAGGTCCCCGCCGAGCGCGGCGGCCATGAACCGCTCGGTCACCTCCCGCCGGACCCGCGGGTCGGGCTCGTAGCGGGGGCGCCGGGCGTGGACGTGCTCGCGGGCGCGATGGGCGAGCTGGCGGATCGCCGAGGGGCTGCGGCCGAGGATGTCCGCGATCTCGGTGTGGGCGTAGCCGAACACCTCGTGCAGGACGAACACCCCGCGTTCCAGCGGGGTGAGGGTTTCCAGGACCACCAGCAGCGCCATCGACACCGACTCGGCGCGCAGGGCCGCCTCGGCGGCGTCGTCGGGGGCGGGGGTGTCGGCGAGGGGGCCGACCAGCGGTTCGGGCAGCCATGGCCCGATGTACGTTTCCCGGCGGCGGCTGATGGCGTCCCGGTGGGCAAGGGCCCGGTTGACCGCGATCCGCACCAGATAGGCGCGCGGGTTCTCGATCCGCTCCGCGCCCGCCGCCTGGTTCCTGGCCGCCCATGACAGCCAGGTCTCCTGCAGTACGTCCTCGGTGTCGGCGACGCTGCCGAGCATGTTGTAGACGAGGGAGAACAGCAGCTCACGGTGGTCGTGGAACGCCTGTTCCGGCGGGGTGTCGGACATCGGGCCTCCTGTCGGGGTCGCTTCTGAGAGCGACCCGGGCACCCGGGGTGTGACATCCACGCCCGAGATGTGATCCACATCTCAGCGGCCACATCTCGGCGGCCGGGGTGGGGCGGGGCTCAGATCGCCCGGAAGTCCCGCACCGAGAAGCGCGGCGCGCGGCGGGGCGGGACGCGGCCGGAGAGCAGGATCAGGCGGGCGGCGCGGTGGCGCTGGCCGGCGTAGGGGGCCAGGAGCTCCAGCATGGCCGCGTCGTCGGTGCCGCGCTCGCCGGTGAGCGCGTAGCCGATGATCCGGGGCAGGTGCAGATCGCCGACCGTGATCGCGTCGGGGGTGCCGTTGCTGCGCTGCAGGGTCTCGGCCGCCGTCCACGGGCCGACGCCGGGGATGGCCTGCAGCCGGGCCGAGGCGGCGGGCAGGTCCATGGCCGCGGCCTCCTCCAGGCGCCGGGCGGCCCGTACGGCCCGCAGGATGGTCGACGAGCGCTTGGCGTCGACCCCGGCGCGGTGCCACTCCCAGGACGGGATCAGCGCCCAGGCACGCGGGTCGGGCATGACCCGCATCCGCTCGGCGGGGCCGGGGGCGGGCTCGCCGTGCCGCCACAGCAGCAGCCGCCAGGCCCGGTACGCCTCGTCGCTGGTGACCTTCTGCTCCAGGATGGAGGGGATCAGCGACTCCAGGACGAGTCCGGTGCGGATCAGCCTGAGTCCCGGGTGGCGGCGGTGCGCCTGGTGCACCAGGCGGTGGCGGGGGGTGAAGGCGGAGGGGTCGTCCTCGGCGCCGAGCAGGGCGGGCAGGTGTTCCAGCAGCCAGTCCGCGCCCGGCCCCCACGCCTGCGCCTCGACCGCCTCGCCCCTGCCCGCGAGGCGTATCGTCCCCGCGCCCTGCGGGGTCCGGCTGGCTCGCCAGATGGCGCCGTCGGCCGTCACCTGGAAGGACGGGTCCCCCGGTCCCCGCCGCAGCACGCTCAGGCTGCGCGCGAGGTCGTACGGGCCGGAGGGGGTCCAGCGGCGGTGGGCGGGCACACGGCCACCCTACGACCCGCCGCGCCCCGCCCCGAAGGGCGCCCTCACCGGTCCGGGCCCGGTGCGGCCACCGGTCCGGTCACCGGTCCAGAAGGCCGGTCACCGGCCCGGTCACTGGTCCGAGGAGAACCGCACCGCCCCCGCCGGGATGTCCGCCCCGCACCACACCCGCACCCCGTCCCGCAGCTCGTTGTCCGCCCCCACCAGCGCGCCGTCCCCGACCACCGCGCCCTCCAGCACCGTACGGGCGCCGATCCGGGCCCGGGCGCCGATGAGGGAGTCGCGGACCTGCGCGCCCTCCTCGACCACCGCGCCCGCCAGCACCGTGGAGCCGTCGATGCGGGCGCCCGCGCCCACCCTGGCCCGGGGGCCGATGACCGTGCCGCCCGTGAGCTTGGCATCGCGCGCCACGTCCGCGCTGTCCAGGATCAGACGGTCGCCGCAGCGGCCGGGCACCGCCGGGGAGGGGGCGCGGCCCAGCACGAGGTCGGCGGAGCCGCGCACGAAGGCCTGCGGGGTGCCGAGGTCGAGCCAGTACGTGGAGTCGACCATGCCCTGGAGGTGGGCGCCGGCGGCCAGCAGCCCGGGGAACGTCTCGCGCTCGACGGAGACGGGCCGGCCGGCCGGGATGGCGTCGATGACCGAGCGGTTGAAGACGTAGGCGCCGGCGTTGATCTGGTCGGTGACGATCTGCGCGGCGGTCTGCGGCTTCTCGAGAAAGGCGGTGACGCGCCCGGTGGCGTCGGTGGGCACCAGCCCGTACGCGCGGGGGTCGGTGACGCGGGTGAGGTGCAGGGAGACATCGGCGCCGGTGGTGCGGTGGGTGTCGACCAGCGCGGGTATGTCGAGCCCGGTGAGGATGTCGCCGTTGAAGATCAGCACGGGGTCGTCGGGGCCCGAGTGCAGTCGTGAGGCGACGTTGCGGATGGCGCCGCCGGTGCCCAGCGGCTCCCGCTCCGTGACGTATTCCAGGTGCAGGCCCAGTGACGACCCGTCACCGAAGTACGGCTCGAACACCTCGGCCAGGTACGACGTGGCGAGCACGATGTGCTCCACCCCCGCCGCGCGGGCGCGCGCCAGCTGGTGGGTGAGGAACGGGACGCCGGCCGCCGGGACCATCGGCTTGGGGGTGTTCACCGTCATCGGCCGCAGCCGGGTGCCCTTGCCGCCGACCAGGAGGATCGCTTCTGGCGTCGCTGGCGCTCTGGTCACGTATCGTCTCTGCTTCCTGCTGGGGCTCGCCGGGTCGGCGGCCAGTGTATGCAGACCATGACTGTCCGGCCCGCCCCTGGTCAGCGGCCCTGCAGCCGGGCGGCCGTGTCGCGCACGGTGCCGAGCTTGCGGTAGAGGGCGCCGCCGGGACACTCCGTGTTGTACCCGTCGCGGTGTCCGGAGATGACACGAAGCTTGGCCTTGGTGCCCTTCTTGTACTTGTTGCCGCCCGCGGACGTCAGATGGGTGGTGCCGCCCGGGTTCCTCCCGAACAGGCCGAGCTTCCAGGCGGTGAGCTTCGCCACGGCCTTGACCGCCTTGCTGGACGGCTTCTTCGAGCTGTACGTGCCGAGCACGGCGATGCCCATGCTGTTCTTGTTGAAGCCGAGCGTGTGAGCGCCCTGAACGGCCTTGGTCACGCCGCCCGACCGGCCCTCGTAGATGTTTCCGCACTTGTCGACGGCGAAGTTGTAGCCGAAGTCCCGCCACCCCATGCTCTGGACGTGGTAGCGGTAGATGGCGCGCATCACGGAGGGGGCCTGCGAGCAGGTGTACGCGTTTCCCGTCACGCTGTGGTGGACGAAGGCCACCTTGACGGTCTTGGTGTAGAGGTGACCGCTCTCGCGCAGCTTCTCGTCGGCGCCCCAGCCGGCGCGGGTGACGATACGGGGGCGCGGGGCGGTGTACGGGTGGCCCGCGTTCGTGTCCGGGGGCTCCTCGGGGAGTTCCAGCGAGGGCGGGGTGGGCGGCTCCGGGCTGAGCCCGGAGGGCTCGGGCTCCGGGGGCGCCGAGGGGTCATCGGGGTCGGGCTGCGGGGCCTCGGGCGAGACGGGGGGCAGCTCGGCGGACGGGGCCTGGGAGGGGTCCTGGGAGGAGGGATCCTGCCCGGAGGGGCCCTCGGACGGGTCTCGCGTCCCGGGGTCCCGCGTCCCGGGATCCCGCGTCTCGGGGTCTCGCGTCCCGGGGTCTCGCTCGGCGGGGATCTCGGCGGAGGGGTCCCGCTCGGCGGGGATCTCCGTGGCCGGGTCGTCCCCGGAAGGCCGCGCGGAGGGGGGCCGCGTGGCGGCGCCACCGGTCGGGGCGTCTTCCTCCCCCGCGAGGTCCGAGCCGGGCTCGTGGCCGGGGTCGACAAGCTCCAGCCGGAGCCCGGACGGCAGGCTCTCCGGCCGTCCGGAGAGCACCCCGGAGTCGTCCCGGGGGCTGACCCGGGGGCTGACCCGGGCCTGGACGCCGTCGGAGTCGCCGACCCACAGGGGCGTGGTTCCGCCGCGCAGGCGGCCGCCGCGGCTTTCGGGCGAGTCGGGGTCGGGGGCGTCGGCCTCGTCGAGCGCCTCCAGATCGCGCCAGGGCGACCAGGCTCCGGTGACCGCCTCACGGGTGCGCACCTGCACCTGCCCACGCAGCCGCGCGGCGGGGTCGTCCCAGACCACACCCACGAGGGAGAAGGGGCGCACCTTCCGCGGCGCGACCCCCTGCGTGGCGTCGGACGCCCGCTCCGCGCCACCGAGCACCGCGCCGCCGAGCGCCGCCCCGCCCCCCTTCGGGCCGTCGGCGCCGAGTGGGAGCAGTGGCAGCGACTGGGTGCCGCCGGCGGAGTCGGCGCGGACCGCGCGGTCCGGGGCCGAGTGGAGGGAGAGGGGGAGAGCGAGGGCGGCGGTGCACGCGACGCCGATCGAGGATGCCAGAAATGCACGCATGAAGAAAATCCTGGACATACCGCAATAAATATGTCCATCCGAGAAGAGCAGGAACGGTCCCGCGATCCGCCCCCGCGCCCCCAGCACCGGGTCCGGCGCGCCCGGCCGCCGCGTACCCTGGCGCCGATGAACGCTACCGATCACACCCCCGCCGACCTGCTGCGATCCGCCCTCGCCGCGGATCCGGCGCGTCCGCTTGTGACCTTCTACGACGACGCGACCGGCGAACGCGTCGAACTGTCCGTCGCCACCTTCGCCAATTGGGTGGCGAAGACCGCCAACCTGCTCCAGGGCGACCTGGCCGCGACGCCCGGCGACCGGCTGGCGCTGCTGCTGCCCACCCACTGGCAGACCGCGGTGTGGCTGCTGGCCTGCTCCTCCGTGGGCGTGGAGGCCGAGGTGGGCGGCGACCCGGCCGCCGCCGACCTGGTGGTCAGCGGCCCGGACACGCTGGACCGGGCATGCGCCTGCACCGGGGAGCGGGTGGCGCTGGCGCTGCGCCCGCTGGGCGGCCGGTTCCCGCAGCCGCCCGAGGGGTTCACCGACTACGCCGTGGAGGTGCCCGGCCAGGGCGACCGCTTCGCGCCGTACGCGCCGGTGGACCCGCACGCCCCCGCGCTCACCGTCGGCGGCCTCGGGCTCACGGCCGCCGAGCTGGTGGAGCGGGCGCGCGCCGACGCGGCCGGGCGGGGGCTCGGCCCCGGCTCCCGGGTGCTGTCCGGGCTGCCGTACGACACCTGGGAGGGGCTGTCATTCGGGCTGTACGCGCCGCTGGCCGTGGGCGGCTCGGTGGTGCTGTGCCGCCATCCGGACCGGCTGGACGAGGGGCGCCTCGCGGCGCGCCGGGCCGACGAGCGCGTCACCGCGACCGCTCTCTAGCCGGGGCTCCCCGGCGCCGCCCCTCGCCCGTCCGCCCCGCACAGCCGCACCGCCCTGACCCGTCCGGCGGACCCGTGGGCCGAGCCCACGGGCCCCGCCGCCCGCCCCGCGCGATGATCGACGCGACGTACAACCATGTGCGGGGTTCGCATGTCTGCTCCAGTAATCACGACCCCGGCACGGGTCGGCGCCGCCCCTCCGGGCCGAGGAGGCGGACGGGTGGGAGGACGCAGACGTGACCACAGACAGCGCGGGCGAGACACCGGAACGAAGACCACGCCGCCGCCGCTGGCCGCGTGTGCTCGCGCTCGTGGTGGCCTTCCTGGTGCTGTCGGGGGCCGGGGTGGGGTGGTGGCTCTACGAGCGCCTCGACGGCAACATCAGGACCGACACCCGCACCGAGAACGAGCTGCGGAAGTACGAGGCCGAGCGGCCGGTGCCGGTGGTCAGGGACGCCCAGAACATCCTGCTCATCGGCTCGGACAACCGCGGCGGCAAGGGCAACGGCAAGTACGGCCGGGACACCGGCACCCAGCGCTCGGACACCACGATCCTGCTCCATCTGCAGGCGGGCGGGAAGAGCGCGACCGCGGTCTCCATCCCGCGCGACCTGATGGTGGACATCCCCGCCTGCACCGGGGCGGACGGGAAGCGCGGCACGGCCAGGTTCGCCCAATTCAACTGGGCGTTCGAATTCGGCGGGCCGGCCTGCACCATCCGCACCGTCGAAAAGCTCACCGGCATCCGCGTCGACCACCACATGATCGTGGATTTCAGCGGCTTCAAGAAGATGGTGAACGCGGTCGGCGGAGTCGAGGTCTGCCTGAAGGAAGCCATCGACGACGGCGAGGCCCATCTGGAGCTGCCGGCGGGCCGTCAGGTGCTCCACGGCGAGCAGGCCCTCGGCTTCGTCCGGGCCCGCTACAGCATCGGGGACGGCAGCGACACCGAGCGCATCGGGCGGCAGCAGGAGTTCCTCGGCGCGCTTGTGAAGAAGTTGCAGAGCAATGGTGTACTGCTCAATCCCACGCGGCTGTACCCGGTGCTCGACGCGGCGACCTCGTCCCTGACCACGGATCCGGGCCTGAACTCGCTCAAGGACCTCTACGACCTGGCGACCGGCATGCGGCACATCCCCCGCGACAAGATCCGGTTCCTGACGATTCCGCGGCAGCCCTACACCTACAACCGGAACCGCGATGAGCTGGTCCAGCCCGACGCCGACCGGCTGTTCCGGCAACTGCGGCTCGACCACTCGGTGCCGGTGGCCAGGGCGGTCGCCCACGCGTCCGGCGACGACCCGAAGGGCGGGACCTCCACGCCGTACAAGGGAACCACCGCAGCCCATGACATGTGCGAATGAAAGCGCCAAAAGGTACGCTCAACGGCTCGCAGGAAAACTCGAAAGGATTGGGCAGATTGCCCAGTTGTAGGGAAGTGGAATTTGTCACCGGCGTCGCTTGACGCTGAACTGGGCGGATAGTGTGAGCGATCCGGTGCGCTTACCAGGTGGCCGCGCACTATTTTTTGACGATCGACCGAGCGCCTTGAGGGGGAGGCGCCGCGTGGCACCAACGGAGGACACAGGGGACCGTGGACGCGCAAGGCCATGGGCAGGCGGACGACTTCGATCCCGCCGATCAGTGGGTGTTCGACCCGAACACCGGCAGCTATGAGCTGCGGCTGAATCCTGCCGGGGATTCGGCGGACATCACCCCCGAGGACCGGCCGGCCCCCAGCAGACCCAGGAGCCGCCGCCGCGCCCCGGACCCCGAGCCCGAGCCGACGCCGCCGCGCGGGCGGCGCAGGGCGGCCGGCAAGCCGGGGAAGCCGGCGGGCCCCACCAGCCGCCGCAAGCCGAAGCCGAAGAAGTCCAAGGCCAAGAAGGCGCTGTACTGGGGCAGCGGCACCCTCGCCTTCCTGCTGGTCGGCGGGTCCGTCGCGGCCTATCTGGTCTACCAGCACCTCAACAACAACATCAAAAAGGTCGACGTCGGCGAGAACAACGCCGCGGTCAGCGACGGCCCGATGAACATCCTGGTCATCGGCACCGACAAGCGCGACGGCAAGGGCAACGAGGGATACGGCGACGCCGGGAGCGTCGGCCACGCGGACACCACGATCCTCTTCCACGTCTCCGCGGACCGGACGAACGCCACCGCGCTGAGCATCCCGCGCGACATGATCACCGACATCCCGGACTGCACCACCAGGGCAGACGGCGACAAGAAGTTCATCCAGGGCGAGGAGGGGGTGCGCTTCAACACCAGCCTCGGCCAGGAGGGGCGCGACCCCAGCTGCACCTGGGCGACCGTCGAGAAGCTCACCGGGCTGAACATCAACCACTTCATGATGGTGGACTTCAACGCCGTCAAGACGCTCTCCAGCGCGGTCGGCGGGGTCGAGGTCTGCCTGGGCAAGGACATCGACGACCCGAAGTCCCACCTGAAGCTGAGCAAGGGCCGGCACACCATCGAGGGCGAGGACGCCCTGGCGTTCGTGCGGACCCGGCACAGCGTCGGCTACGAGAGCGACCTGGACCGGATCAAGCTCCAGCAGCAGTTCCTCAGCTCGATGATGCGCAAGATGAAGTCGAGCGGCACGCTCACCAGCCCCTCGAAGATGTGGGACCTGGCCAACTCCGCCACCAAGGCGCTCACGGTGGACACCGGCATCGGCACCGTCAACAAGCTCAAGGACCTGGCGCTGAACCTCAGCAAGGTCGACCTGAAGAACGTCACCTTCGTCACCGTCCCGGTGGTGGACAACACCGACGGCGCGACGGTGAAGCTCGACGAGGCCAAGGCCGAGCCGCTGTTCGCGATGGTCAGGCAGGACGTGTCGCTGACCGAGGTGAAGAAGAAGGAGAAGGCCGACAAGGCCAAGCAGGCCGCCAAGCTCAAGGGCCCCAAGGCCGACCCGGCGAACGTCCGGGTGAAGGTCCTCAACGGCAGCGGGCGGATGGGCGCGGCCCAGGAGACCGTCGACTGGATGCAGAACAGCGAAGGTATGCTCCGGTCCAGCAACGGCGGAAACGCTTCGGCGGATCTGAAGAAGACGACGCTGGAGTACGCGCCCAACCAGGCCGACCAGGCGCGTCGCCTGGCCGACAGCATGGGGCTGCCCGCCACCGCGCTGAAGGAGGGCACCGAGGATGCCGCCCCCATGGCGGAGATGACCCTCACCCTCGGGGCGGACTTCAAGGGCGCCGGCGTCCCGATCGCCGCTCCCTCGAAGGCGCCGAAGGACATTCAGAGGGTCGAGGCGGACGACAAGAGCGTCTGCGCCAAGTGATCACTACCGGCCAGCGGAGCATGCTCACCCATCGGGCCGGAACCACCATTGAGGAACAGGGGAGGCCCGGTGCGGCAGAGCGGTGTGCGGGGGGAGGGCGCCCGTCGGCGGGCGCCCGGGCCCCGCGACGGGGGCAGGGACGGCAGCGCGCGCGAAGAAGACGGCGGGGCGTCGCATGACGCCGGGCCCACGGCCGGCGAAGGCGCCGACTCCCGGGACGCCGCGGCTGCTGACACCGGATTGCAGGGGGGCGGATCCCAGGGGGGCGGCCGCGCCGAGTCACGGCGCGCCGCACGCGCCGACGCCCAGGGCGGCGGACGCCGCCGCAAGGGCAAGAAGGGCCCGCGCCGCAAGAGGAGCAGAGGCGTGCGAATACTTCGCTGGACCGCGCTGACCCTGGCCGTGCTGATCGTCGGCGCGGCCGGCGCGGGCTACCTCTACTACCAGCACCTGAACGGCAACATCAAGAAGGCGGAGCTGGACCTCGGCGACAGCAAGCTCACCAAGCCGGAGCCGAACGCCGCGGGGCAGACCCCCCTCAACATCCTGCTGATCGGTGAGGACGACCGCAGCAAGAAGGAGAACCTCAAGCTCGGTGGCTCCAAGAAGGACGCCACCCGCAAGCCGCTCGCCGATGTGCAGATGCTGGTGCACGTCTCGGCCGACCGCAGCAACATGACGGTCATCAGCATTCCGCGCGACACCCGGGTCACCATCCCCAAGTGCACCGACCCGAAGGACAACCACGTCTATCCGAAGCAGACGTTCGCGCCCATCAACGAGTCGCTCCAGCACGGCGGACCCGGCTGCACGGTGGCCACCTGGAAGGAGCTGACCGGCATCTACATCGACCACTTCATGATGGTCGACTTCTCGGGCGTGGTGGACATGGCGGACGCCGTCGGCGGCGTCCCGGTGTGCGTGGACGCCAACATCTACTCCCACGACAGCAAGGGCCACGGCTCCGGTCTGCGGCTCACCAAGGGCACCCACCCGGTCAAGGGCGTGCAGGCCCTCCAGTGGCTGCGGACCCGCTACGGCTTCGAGGACAACACCGACATCGGCCGGGCCAAGGCCCAGCACCAGTACATGAGCTCCATGGTCCAGCAGCTCAAGTCCGGCACCAAGCTCTCCGACCCGGGCAAGCTGATGGACCTGGCGGAGGCCGCGATCAACGCGCTGACCGTCGACCACGGCCTCGGCACCATCAAGAAGCTCTACGACCTGGGCAACGACCTCAAGCGGGTGCCGACCAAGCGGACCACGATGGTCACCATGCCCTGGGAGTACCGCAACGACGGCGAGTACGTGGTGCCCAAGCCCGACGACGCGGAGAAGACCTTCTCGCTCATCCGCAACGACATCGCGCTGGACGGCAAGGACAAGAAGAAGAAGCCCGCCAAGGTCCCCGCCCCCAGCATGGACAAGGGCGAGCTCCCGGTGGTCGTGCAGAACGGCACCGGCAGCACCGTCCTGGGCGCGGCCTCCGGCCGGGCCAGGGACATCACCGCCGAGGTGGCCCGGCTGGGCTACGCCAAGGCCATCGCCAACACCGTCCTGACCTCGCAGGCCGACACCACCATCAGCTACCCGGACAAGGCCAGGCACGGCGACGCGCTGGCCCTGGCCAAGGCGCTGGGGCTGTCGAAGAGCGCGGTCAAGGAGTCCCAGTCGGTCACCGAGGTGACCCTGGTCGTCGGCAACGACTGGCGGCAGGGCACGACCTACCCGAAGTCCTCGGCCGACGACGAGGACAAGGCACCGAAGATCGACGACACGCTCAACGGCGACGAGAAGAAGTGCATGCACGTCAACCCGGGCTACACGTTCTGAGCGCCCTGCGCCGCGCCTGACGCCGCGGACAGCCGGAAGGGGCCGGACCCACCAGGGTCCGGCCCCTTCCGCGTACCGTCCGCCGCGTACTGGCCGCGGCGTACCGTCTGCCCCGTACGGGCTACCCGTGGGTGGGGGTCGCCGTGACCGCCGGGCGGCGGCTGGCGATGACCTTCCTGGCCAGCGAGCGCGGGCTGGTGAGGAAGCCCCAGCCCCACGACATGTGCATGGTGGCCAGCGCGACCGGGATCCGCAGCCGGGCCTTGAGCGGGAGACCCTTGCCCGCCGGGACGGAGCCCGCCGCGATGGCCGCCAGGTAGCCGCCCGGCACCAGCAGCCCCCACGGGGTCAGCGCGGCGCCCACCACCACGCCCGCCGCGATGGCGACGACGGCGGTCGGCGGCGCCAGATAGCGCAGGTTGATCGAGCCCTGGTGGTAGCGGGCCACCACATGCCGCCAGCGGCCGTAGTCCTTGTACTGCTTGGCCAGCGCCCGTACGTTCGGACGCGGCCGGTAGGAGACCTTCAGCTCGGGCGAGAACCAGATCAGCCCGCCCGCCTCACGGATCCGGAAGTTCAGCTCCCAGTCCTGGGCCCGGATGAACTCCTCGTTGTAGCCGCCCTGCCGCTCCAGCACCTCGCGGCGGAAGACCCCCAGGTAGACGGTCTCGGCCGGGGCCGCCTCGCCGCCGGTGTGGAAGGCCGCGTTGCCCACGCCGATCTTGGAGGTCATGGCGGCGGCGACGGCGTGCTCCCAGTCGTTCTCGCCCTCGGCGTGCATGATGCCGCCGACGTTCTGCGCGCCGGTCTCCTCCAGCAGCCGCACGGCGGTCGCGATGTAGTTCGGCGACAGCATGCCGTGGCCGTCGACCCGGACCACCACCGGGTGGCGGGACGCCTTGATCGCGGCGTTCAGCCCGGCGGGGGTACGGCCCGTGGGATTGGCGACGGTGTGCACCCGCGGGTCCTCCCGGACCAGCTCGGCGGCGATCTCGTCGGTCCGGTCCGTGGACGGGCCGAGCGCGATCACCACCTCCATCTCCCCGGCGTACTCCTGCTCGAGGATGTGCCGGACGGAGTTGCGCAGATGGCGTTCCTCATTGAGCACCGGCATGATCACGGAGACGGCCGGGAGCTGATGCGGGGGCATGGCACCTCGGAGCTCGGGGGACGGTGATCCCCCTCAAGACTGCGGTTGTCGATTTTCGGGGCTCACGTTACCGCGAATGGAGGACGCCGGAGCGCGCCGCCCGGGTGGCAGCGGGCGGGGCGGGCGGCGTGGGGCCGCCGTTCCGCTCATCGTATGGCCCTACGGTGTGTGCCCCGCCACCCCCTCGCCGTCACGGAGGCCCCCAGTGAGCGCACCGGCCCGTCCGCCGACCCCCCGGCAGCCCTCCCGGCCCCGCTGGGGGCTGCGGCTCGCCACGGGCGGCGCCGCCCTGGTGCTGCTCGCCGCCGGCGTCGGGCACCTGCTGGTCACCGAGCTGGAGTCCGGGATCCACCGGGTCGACGCCTTCGGCGGGCTCGACGAGCGGCCCGTGGCCAGCGACCGGGGCGTCAACTTCCTGGTGGTCGGCACGGACGGCCGGGACAAGATCACCCCGGCGCAGAAGCGGCGGTACCGGCTGGGCGGCGCCCCCTGCCACTGCAGCGACACCATGATGCTGGTGCACCTGTCGGCCGACCGGGACCGCGCCAGCGTGGTCAGCCTCCCCCGCGACTCGTACGCCCGGATCCCCGCGTACACCACCCCGTCCGGGCGGGTGCGGGCCGCGCACCACCAGAAGCTCAACGCCGCCTACGCCGAGGGCGGCCCCAGCCTGACCGTACGCACCGTCGAGCGCATGACGGGCGTGCACATCGACCACTACCTCGAAGTGGACTTCACCAGCTTCATGAAGACCGTGGACGCGGTGGGCGGGGTCACGGTGTGCACGACACGCCCGCTCAAGGACCGCTACACCGGCCTCGACCTGTCCGCCGGCACCCACGCCCTGGACGGCGGCCAGGCGCTGCAGTACGTGCGCTCCCGGCACCTGGACGGCGCCGCCGACCTGGGCCGGATCCGGCGCCAGCAGCGCTTCCTCGCCTCCGTGATCCACCAGGTCACCGCCAGTGGCACGCTGCTCAACCCGGTGAAGTTCGGCCGGGTCGCGGCCGCCCTGCTCGGCTCGGTGCGCGCCGACCGGGGCTTCGGCGCGGCCGACATGGTCGCGCTCGGCCAGGCCATGCGGGGCTTCGGCGTCGAGTCCTCCGAGTTCGTCTCCGTACCGGTGGTGCTGCCCGGCACCCCGGTCAAGGGCCTCGGCTCGACGCTCCGCTGGGACCGGGTGCGGGCCGCGCGCCTGTTCAAGGCCCTCCGCGAGGACCGTCCGCTGGCCGTCCGCCGCCCGGGGCGGCCGCGGGCCGTCCCCGTCGACGTGCCCCCCGCCCAGGTCCGGGTCCGGGTGCTCAACGGCACCCACACCGCGGGCCTGGCCCGGCGCACCTACCGCGCGCTGCGCGCCACCGGCTTCGCCACCACCGGGGCCCCGGCGGACGCCGGGGTCCAGGGGGCGCGGCACACGCTGATCGAGTACGACCCGATCTGGAACCGCTCGGTGCGCTCGCTGGCGGCCGCGCTGCCCGGCGCCCGGCTGAAGCCGGTGGCGCGGCTGGGGTCGGTGATGCGGGTGACGCTGGGCTCGGACTTCCGGGCGGTGCGCCCGGTGCGCGCCGAGGACCCCACCGCGGACAAGGCGGCCGGCCGGGCCGTCACCGGCGCCGAGGTCGCCTGCTCCTAGGGGAATCCTCAGTCTCCTGGGGGAATCCTCAGTCCTCGATGCCCTCGGCGGCCCGCTGCGCGCGCAGCTCCTTGATCGCGCGGCGCCGGGCGAGCCGGTGCGTACGCCGGATCTGGGCCTCCTGGTACCGCCGCTTGTCCCGCTCGGTCTCCGGTATGACCGGCGGTACGGGGCGCGGCTTGCCGTCGGCGTCGACGGCCGCGAAGACCAGGTAGGCGCTGCCGACCTGGGTGGCGGGCGTGGACTCGTTCCACCGCTCGGCCAGCACCCGCACGCCGATCTCCATCGAGGACCGGCCCGTCCAGTTGACCTGGGCCTTCACATGGACGAGGTCGCCGACCCGGACCGGCTCCAGGAAGGCCATCTCATCCATGGAGGCCGTGACGGCGGGCCCCTCGGAGTGCCGCCCGGCGACCGCTCCGGCCGCGTCGTCGACCAATTTCATGATCACGCCACCGTGTACGGTACCGAGGAGATTGGTGTCACTGCCGGTCATGATGTGGGAGAGCGTGGTGCGCGAGGCGGACGTGGGCTTACCCGGAATGCCTGACTCCGGTTTCGGGGCCTGAATGGTCATGCGGTCAACCATATGCCGGTCGGATTCTTATCAGGTCTGCAACAGCCGTGCCCCGATCCCGCACCCACCCTGTAAGGCCGCCCACCCGGGAAGGCAGACTTCCCTGCATGAGTGATTGGCCCGAGGGGTGGACGAGCGACCGCAGGGACCGGTACGGCAGCGGCAGCGGCAGCGCCGAACCGGAAGCCGCCCGCGCCATGCCGCATGTGCGGCGCGCGGGCCCGGACGCGGGCGGCCCGCCGCGGCGCGCCGAGCCGCCGCTGCCCCCTGACCCGTCGCCGCGCGGCCCCGTCCCGCACCAGCAGCGGCAGCAGGCGTCCCAGGACTTCGACGACTACGGCGGCCACGCCGACGACGGCTACAACACCGGGCAGGTCTACGGCCGCGGCGCGGGCCACCCCGGTGGCCCGACCGGCCCCGGCGGCCCGGGCAATCCCGGCGGCGCCCCGCGCGCGGCCCGGCCCAAGAACTGGAAGCGCCGGATAACCATCGGGCTGATCACCGTCGTCGTGCTGCTGCTCGCGGTCGGCATCGGCACGTACTTCTGGGCCGACTCCAAGCTCCGGCGCGAGGTGGACCTCAGCAAGGTCGAGGACCGGCCGGACGGCGGCAAGGGGACCAACTACCTGATCGTCGGATCCGACAGCCGCGAGGGCATGTCCGCCGAGGACAAGAAGAAGCTGCACACCGGCTCCGCCGACGGCCGTCGCACCGACTCGATCATCATTCTGCACGTCGGTGACAACGGCAACACCATGGTCAGCATGCCCCGTGACTCCTGGGTCACCATCCCGGCCTTCACCGGCCCGGACACCGGCAAGCGGTACCAGGCCTCGCAGAACAAGCTCAACGCCTCCTTCTCGATGGCCGGCCCCGAGCTTTTGGTCAGCACGATCGAGTACAACACCGGCCTGCACATCGACCACTACGCGGAGATCGGCTTCGACGGCTTCGCCAAGATCGTCGACTCGGTCGGCGGCGTGGAGATCGACGTCCCGCAGGACATGAAGGAGAAGCACGCCGGCACCGACCTGAAGAAGGGCAAGCAGACGCTGAACGGCCAGGAGGCGCTCGCCTTCGTCCGGCAGCGCTACGGCCTGGCGGGCGGCGACCTGGACCGCACCAAGAACCAGCAGAAGTTCCTGTCCGCGCTGGCCAACAAGGCCGCCACGCCCAGCACCCTGCTCAACCCCTTCAAGCTCTACCCGACCATGGGGGCGGGCCTGGACTCGCTGATCGTGGACAAGGACATGAGCCTGTGGGACGTGAAGGACATGTTCTTCGCGATGAAGAGCGTCTCCGGCGGTGACGGCAAGCAGATGAACATGCCGGTCTCCAACCCGGGCCTGGCCACGTCCAAGGGCAGTGCGGTCCAGTGGGACATGCCGAAGGTCAAGCAGCTGATGAAGGAGCTGAAGAACGACGAGAAGGTGACGGTCTCCAGCCACTGAGACGTACGTCATCAGGCTTTCGGCGAACGGCCGCCGCACCGGACGGGTGCGGCGGCCGTTCGCCGTTCAGCGGGCCCTGACGCTCTCAGCGGGCCCTGACGCTCTCAGCGGGCCCTGACGCTCTCAGCGGGCCCTGGCGCTCTCAGCGGGCCCTGGCGCTGTCAGCGGGTCATGACCCGGCGGCCCCGCCGAACCCGGCTATCCGCTTGCTGGTCAGCACCCACATGAGCAGCAGACAGCCGAGCAGCACACCGGAGTAGCCGGCGGTCGCGCCGTCGATCGGGCCGAAGAACACCTGCCGCAGCAGCGACGAGGCGTAGAAGGCGGGGTTCACCCAGCCGATCCAGACCATGAAGTCCGGCAGCAGATGGGCCGGGACCGCCACGGGCCCGAGCGAGACCATGGCCAGCACGCACAGCACACTCAGCGAGCCGGCCTCCTCCGGATTCTTCGCCCGGCTCCCGATCCACGCGCCGATGCCGACGAACGGCAGCACCACGGCGAGCACCACCGGCACCACCAGCGGCGACAGGCTGACCTTCAGCCCGAGGATCAGCACCCCGAACAGCGTGGTGCACACCAGCGCGGGCAGCGCCAGCAGGGTGAACGCACCGGCCGTGGCGACGATGAGCGCCTGGGGGCGCACCGGCAGCGCGGCGTAGAAGTCGAAGGCGTCGTTGAACTTCATGAACGCGAAGTTGTTGGCGACCTTGTTCTGCGTCTCGAAGAGCAGCGCCAGGGTCAGGCTGCCGACGAACACCTGATGCACCGCCTGCCCGCCCGACTCCTTGGCGAAAACGCCCATCGCGGCCAGGGTGAGGACGGGCGCCACCATTCCGGTGACCACCATGCCCGGCCAGGACCAGCGCCAGTTGGACAGCTGCACCAGAAACAGGGTCCACACCGTACGCGGAAAAGACAGCGGCGCCCGATCAATTTCCGTATTCAAAATACACTTCTTCTAGTGTCTTGGACTGCAGGCGGAATTCCAGGAATTCATCGAGGTCGAGGTCGGAAGTCAGCCGCGCGACATCCGTACGGGACACCTGGGCGACCACCTTGCCCCGGTGCCGGCTCTGCACCTCCAGGTAGTCGGGCAGCTCGGCGGTGGTCCCGTCGCGCAGGGTCAGATGCACGCTCAGCGTCTTCGCCAGCCCGCTCTTCAGCTCCGCCGGCCGCCCCACGGCCACCAGCCTCCCCTCGCGGAGGATGCCCACCCGCTCGATCACCTGCTCCGCCTCCAGCGCGTTGTGGGTGATCAGCACGATGGTCTGGCCCTGCTCGTGGTTGAGCTCGCGCAGCAGGTCCCAGACCATGCGCCGGCGCGCCGGGTCCAGCTCGTTCGTCGGCTCGTCGAGGATCAGCACGGGCAGATCGGCGACGAGCGCCACCGCCAGCTGCAGCAGCCGGCGCTCCCCGCCGGACATCCGCCGGACGACCTTGTCCCGCATCCCCCCGATGTCCAGCCGCTCGATCAGCTCATCCCGCCGCCGCCTGGCCTCCCGCCGCCCGAGCCCCCTCAGATGCGCCGTGACGTAGAGCGCTTCGGAGGCCTTCAGGCTGTTGAGCGCGAACGCGGTCTGCGGCATGTACGACACCCGCATGCTGGTGAACACGGGATCGGCGAGCACGTCCTTGCCGAACAGCCGGATGGAGCCGGAATCGCTCCGCAGCAGCCCCACCATCTGCTTGATCAGAGTGGTTTTGCCGGCGCCGTTGCTGCCGAGCATCCCGAAGAACTCGCCCTGCTCGATGGTGAGCGAGATGTCGTCATTCGCGGGCCGCTCTGCGCCGGGGAATCTCTTGGTGACTTCGCGGATCTCATAAACGACGTGCCCATCCCCCATCCCGAACCCCCCATCCATGTGAAGAAAAGAGAGGGGGATGCTAGCAGCAGCACCGCAAGCAGGCCCGCTACGCCCGACCCCGCCGGCTCCGGGGAGTCTGCGTGCGATAGGAGGAGCCGAGTTCCGGGCCGAGTCCGAAGTAGTGCCGGAAGTTGTAGACGAGCGGGCTCCAGGAAGCGGGATCGACATGGTCCGTGCCGGGCACGACGATGCGGGGGTCGGCGTGCACCTTGTGCACGGCGGCCTCGACGATCACGAATTCGCCGGAGACGTCCGGTCCCACCCGCAGGGCTCGCGCCTCCAACTGGAGGGGGCATTCGGCGACACGCGGGGGCCGGACCTCGTGGGAAGGCTCTTCGCGCAGGCCGGCCGCAGCGAACTTGTCCGGCTCGAACCGGCAGCCCTCCGCCTTGGTCGAGGGCACCGGATGCCGTCCGGTCAGCGGCGCCAGCCGCTCCACCGCCCGCCACTGCTCGGGCGCGGGCAGATTGATCACCAGGTCGGGCCGGCTGCCCAGGTTCCGCGCCGTCTGCCCGTCAGCCCCCAGACCGAGCACCACCGTCTGCCCGAGCGCCCACGCGGAGGACATCGGGGCGAGGTTGTACGAGCCGTCCTCGTTCTCTGTCGACAGCAGCACCACGGGCGTTCCGAAGTACAGGATGCTCGGCTCGATCGCTATGTGGCGGGTGGCTTCTTCGGCGGTGTCCAGTGACGCGGTGTCCAGTGACGCGGTGATCAATGGCGCGGTGATCAATGGCGCGGTGTTCGATGACGCGGTGTTCATGGTGCGGAGCCTAGGAGCCGGACGCTTCGGCCCGGACCGAAGCGTCCTGCGGCCCGGACGGGCGGCCGGCCGCGCCGACCGGAAGCGGCCCCACCCCTCACCGGGTCAGTCGCACACGGGCGGGGTCTCCTTCGTCACCGTGAAGTACACCGGCGGGAAGCCCGCCGCCTCGAACACCGCCTCGTCCTTCGACAGCAACGTCATATAGCCCGCCAAGGTCTGGGACCCGTCCGGGGCGTCGCCCTCGACCCGCCTGCTGATGGCGGGGCCGACTCCGGAGATCTTCCAGGTCCTGCCGCCGAAGGTCGCCCAGGTGATACCGCAGTGGCCGTACATGTCGTACGGATACGCCACCTGCACCTTCGGATGCCTCGGCCCCTCCTCCCAGCGCTCCCCCTCCCTCTCCCGCGCCTTCAGCGGCTTCTGGCTCGGGGCCTCCTCCTCCGACGGGCCCCCTCCCCCACCACACGCCACCCCGCCCAGCGCCAGCGTCAACACCAGCACCCCCACGCGCACTCCGCCCATGGCCGCCCCCCACGCGTCGTTTCGGCATCAATGTGGCGCTTCGACGAGAGGTGAGGGCGGCTGGTTCCGTCGGCGTCTCTCCGGGGGACTACGCAGGTTGCGCGCCATCACGACAGTCTGCGCAGTCACCTCCAGCCGCCTTGAAGCCGAGACTGAGACGGCAACAGACGAGCAGCTTGGAGGACGTCCCGCAGTTTCCCGTTCCGTCAACCGTGATCGCTTGACCCGCGCGCCCGGCCCTCGGGAGCATCAACCCAGACGCGAGGCACTGACAGCGGCATGGGAGAGGAACCCAGACCATGAAGGTCACCAAGCTGGTCAGCACGTGCGACATCAAGGACTGCCCGACGATCTACGCGACGGATCGCGGCACCTTCTTGGTGCAGGGCGAGACGCCAACGGACCACGGGCTTCAGATCCCCGCTCATGAAACCCTGGTCGAGATCCCGATGGAACTGCTCCAGAAGGCCATCCGTGACAAGCTCATCTAAGACCCTCGGCGGCCTCTTCGACTCCTTCCAGCGGGAGGCTTTCCGTCTGGAAACCCTGAACGACTACAGCAAGTCCGGGAGCGTCGACGCGTATCACGCCTACTTGGCCGGGGAGCCGCAGCCGGAGGACTACAACGCCGGGTGGGTGGAGGAACTCCGATCGCACACCGAGAACGGTAAGCGGGTCTATCGGGTGCACATTCTGTCGCGACCACTCACGGACTATCTTTGCTTCGAGCTCGGGTGGGGCTACCGGAAGAACATGACCGGGGGCGAAGAGTTCTTCATCCTCGACGTCACCGATAAACCCAATCCCCTGACCGGCGTCCCGGACTTCTGGTGCTTCGATTCCGAGTCCGTGGCCGTGATGAACTACGACGGGGCAGGAAAGTACCTGAGCTCGGAAATACTGGAGCCGGAACGGGTGGCGGAGTTCACCAGGTATCGCGACACGGCACTCACTCACGCGGAACCATTCACCGAATGGTGGGCCAAGTACGGGGCGTGAACAGAGCACAGCTTGGGGCCGCGCTGCGGGCGCTGCGAGTGGCATCCGGGAAAGAGGCCAAGGCAGTGGCCCGCAGCGCCCTCATGTCGCCGTCCAAGCTGTCCAAGATCGAGAATGCCAAGCTCGCACCAAGCGCCACGGATGTTGAACGCATCCTGACCGCCATCGGCGTCTCGAATGAGGTCAAGGCCGAGTACACGGAGGCCGCCCGCGCATCGGCGACCGAAGCGACAGCGTGGCGGCTGCTGAAGCGCATTGGCGTCCACAAGGGGCAGCAAGCCGCCAAGGCCCTGGAAGCCCAGATGTCGACGCTGCGGCTCTTTCAACCGGCACTGGTCCCCGGCCTGCTCCAAACCCCGGAGTACATCCGCGCTGTTCTGAAACGGCACAACCTGAGTGAAGACGCCCTCACGCGCACGATCAACGGAAGGCTTGAACGGCAAGCGGTTCTCTACGACAGCACGAAATCACTTCAGTTCGTCATCACAGAACCAGTGCTGAGGTGGAGAACCGTCCCGCCGCAGATGCTGGCGGCGCAGCTCGACCGCATCGCCTCCATATCACGCTTGCCTCACGTGGATGTTCGGGTGGTGCCGCTGGCAATTCAGCAACACGACATCGCCAATCACGCGTTCGTCATCCGGGATGACCACATGGTGACGATAGAGACCGTGCACGCTGAAGTGGTCGTTACGGACCCCAGAGACGTTGGACTGTACGTAGATAAGTTCAATGGGTTCGCAGCCGTAGCTCTGGCGGGGGACAGAATGCGGAGCCTACTCGAAGACATCCGCAACGACTTCTTGCGGGAACAGGAAACAGGCTAGAGGCGCGCCCCCGGCCAGCCGAAGATGGCTCCATGGGGAGCGACGAGAACACTTGTGATCCAGCATCGACCGCATCGGCAATCAGTCTGATGGAGGGGACAAGCGAGCCGTCTCCAAAGCCTGGTTGCTGTGCGTGCCTCTCGCTGTCGGTCGCTCGCGAGAACGCGCGATCCGCAGGGGACTACAGCGGGGTTTCAGACGGCAACGTGAAACTCCGTCGCCACCAAGCTGAGGTACACGCGTGACGCGCAAGGGAGCGGCGCAGCGGCTCTTCGCTGACCGGCCGCTGTTGACGATGCGCGTTTCCCGTGACTCCGGGCGATCGTGGGAGCCCGAGCAGGCAGTGTCCGCGAGCGAGGATCTGGCACCTCTTATGTCTTCCGCGTGGCCGCCATGCGAGTGCGCGCGGTGCGCCGAGTCCGGCAAGCGTTCCAATCGCTGAAGCGCGGCTCTCCCCCCTTTGACTCCCGCCCGTTCAGGCGGCGACGGCCAGCCATGGCCGTGATCAGTTAGCAGGAAGGTGCAGTGATGCAGATCGGAACCGACCTGTACGCGCTCGACATCAGCGGGGCCTCGTTCGTGAAGGCGTGCGGCGGCCCCTGTACGGAGGGGTGTGTGACCCTGGCCCAGATCGGTGACGGCCTCTGGGCGCTCGGTGACAGCAAGCGACCGGACGCGCAGCCGCTGCGGTTCACCACGGAGGAGCTGGACGCGGCCGGGATCGACCCGGCGCGCTTCGGCCTGAACGTCTGATCCTCCTCTCCCGTCAGTCGGGCCGGGTCCATCCCCCGTCCCTGGGTCCGGCCCGGCTGGCACCTCTCGAACGGGAACGACTGGTGCACCACCACGGCTATCTATGGGCTGGCCCGAAAGAGCGTTTCGACAATGAGGCTCTTCGGCGACCTCCGCATCCTGAGCCACCACCGGCAGGAAGCAGGCCAGAACTGATCCAGCGCTATCGGGAGGTCGCGACGGAGTTCCCGACGGTTGACCTGCCGCCCCTTGAAACGGCGTACTGGCTGATCAAGCCCCGTTCCTTGGTTCGCGGCACGTGGGTGGAGGCGAAGGAGGCCGCCTCATGGCTCGATGAGCGGCTGGCCGAGTACGCGGCCCGGTTCGCATCTGAGAGGGACCGAGACACTACCCGCCTGGCCGGACTGGTGGACACTGCTGCCGAACAACTGTGCACGGGTGCTGATGTGTCGTACGGCTTCTACCTGGAACGTCCCTCGTATCTATCCCTGACAGTAGTGACGTGCTCCCCGAATCGTGCGCTTCCTGGAGCGGCCTGCCCAGTCGCGTAGTCGAAACAACGAAAGGCCCCGTCCGGATGGACGGGGCCTGTTTGGTTTGCCTAGAGCAGTGCGAGGAAGGGCTTCGTGTCCCTGAACGGTTCTGGCCGCTTGTCGCGCCGGGGGCTGTGTTGTTTGTGCAGGTCAGAGGCCGTTTTCAGCCCGGCATCTGCCCAGGATTCCCCCAGCATGACGCCCAGGAACGGCCCTGATCAGGCCGCAACGGGTAGAAAGCCAAGGACGTCCTTCCGGGCCTTCGAAATAGCTCCTGACCTGCAAAAACCCTGCTAAGGAAGGTTCCTTGCCATCACGATCCGCTGTACTTGGTTCGTGCCTTCGTAAATCTGGGTGATCTTGGCGTCCCGCATCATCCGCTCGACCGGGTAGTCGCGGGTGTAGCCGTAGCCGCCGAGGAGTTGGACCGCGTCGGTGGTGATCTCCATGGCGGCGTCGGAGGCGTAGCACTTGGCGGCGGCGCCGAAGAAGGTGAGGTCGGAGTCGGTGCGCTCGGACTTGGCCGCGGCCGCGTACGTGAGCTGGCGGGCGGCTTCGAGTTTCATGGCCATGTCGGCGAGCATGAACTGGACGCCCTGGAAGTCGGCGATGGGCTTGCCGAACTGCTTGCGCTCCTGGACATAGCCCTTGGCGTAGTCGAGGGCGCCCTGCGCGATGCCGAGGGCCTGGGCGGCGATGGTGATGCGGGTGTGGTCGAGGGTCTTCATGGCGGTGGCGAAGCCGGTGCCCTCGGGGCCGATCATGCGGTCGGCGGGGATGCGGACGTTGTCGAGGTAGACCTCGCGGGTCGGGGAGCCCTTGATGCCGAGCTTCTTCTCGGGGGCGCCGAAGGACACGCCCGGGTCGGACTTCTCGACGACGAAGGCGGATATGCCCTTCGAGCGCTTCTCCGGGTCGGTCACGGCCATGACGGTGTAGTACTCGGAGACCCCGGCGTTGGTGATCCAGCGCTTGACGCCGTTGAGGACGTAGGCGTCGCCGTCGCGCACGGCCCTGGTCTTCATGCCGGCCGCGTCCGAGCCGGCGTCGGGCTCGCTCAGGCAGTAGGAGAACATCGCGTCGCCCTTGGCCAGCGGGGCCAGGTACTTCTTCTTCAGCTCCTCGGAGCCGGAGAGGATCACCGGGAGGGAGCCCAGCTTGTTGACGGCGGGGATCAGCGAGGAGGAGGCGCAGACGCGGGCGACCTCCTCGATGACGATGACCGTCGCGAGGGCGTCCGCGCCCGCGCCGCCGTACGACTCGGGGACGTGGACGGCGTGCAGGTCGTTGGCGACCAGTGCGTCCAGCGCCTCCTGGGGGAAGCGGCCCTCCTCGTCGACCTCCGCGGCATGGGGGGCGATCTTCGCCTCGGCGAGGGCGCGCACCGATTCGCGGAGCATGTCGTGCTCCTCCAGCGGCCGGTACAGGTCGAAGTCCATGGATCCCGCCAAGATCGTCTCACTCCCCAAGAGTGCTAACTACCGTTAAGTAACTGAATTCTAGAGCGCCGTCCGGACCTGGTACAGGTGACTTTGGCGACAGCCGTGCGCGCGGAGGAGGCGCGGGATCGGCTCCGCGGCGCGGGCGCGGCTATGCTCATGCCCGCATCCGCCCGAACGCCTTCTGGAGCACGCATGGCCCTCAAGATCACCGTGATCGGCACCGGCTACCTGGGCGCCACGCACGCCGCGGCCATGGCCGAGCTCGGCTTCGAGGTGCTGGGTCTTGATGTCGTGCCCGAGAAGATCGAGATGCTCTCGGCCGGCCGGGTGCCGATGTACGAGCCGGGTCTGGAGGAGCTGCTGCGGCGGCATGTCGCGGGGTTCGAGGGCTCGACGGGGCGGCTGCGCTTCACCACCTCGTACGAGGAGGCCGGCGAGTTCGGCGACATCCACTTCATCTGTGTGAACACTCCGCAGAAACACGGCGAGTACGCGTGTGACATGAGTTACGTGGACGCCGCCGTGGACTCGCTGGCCCCGCATCTGACCCGCCCGGTCCTGGTCGTGGGCAAGTCCACCGTCCCGGTCGGCAGCGCGGCGCGGCTCGCGGCCCGGCTGGCGGAGCTGGCCCCGGTGGGGGTGGACGCCGAGCTGGCCTGGAACCCGGAGTTCCTGCGCGAGGGCTTCGCCGTGCAGGACACCCTGCACCCGGACCGCATCGTGGTCGGGGTGACCAGCGAGCGGGCCGAGAAGCTGCTGCGCACGGTGTACGGGACCCCGCTCGCGGAGGGCTCGCCGTTCGTGGTGACCGACTATCCGACGGCCGAGCTGGTGAAGACCGCGGCGAACTCCTTCCTCGCGACGAAGATCTCGTTCATCAACGCGATGGCCGAGGTCTGCGAGGCGGCGGGCGGCGACGTGGTCAAGCTGGCCGAGGCCATCGGCTACGACGAGCGGATCGGGAAGAAGTTCCTGCGGGCCGGGATCGGCTTCGGCGGCGGCTGCCTGCCCAAGGACATCCGGGCCTTCATGGCGCGCGCCGGGGAGCTGGGCGCGGACCAGGCGCTGACCTTCCTGCGCGAGGTGGACTCCATCAACATGCGGCGCCGCGGCCACATGGTCGAGCTGGCCCGCAACGCGGTCGGTGGCAGCTTCCTCGGCAAGCGGGTCGCGGTGCTGGGGGCGACCTTCAAGCCGGATTCGGACGACGTACGGGACTCCCCCGCGCTCAACGTCGCGGGCCAGATCCACCTCCAGGGCGCCCAGGTCACCGTCTTCGACCCCAAGGGGATGGACAACGCGCGCGCCCTCTTCCCGACCCTCGCCTACGCGCCGAGCGCGCTGGAGGCGGCGCGGGGCGCGCACGCCGTGCTGCACCTGACCGAGTGGGCCGAGTTCCGCGAGCTGGACCCGGCCGCGCTGGGCGAGGCGGTCGCGGAGCGCCGGATCCTCGACGGGCGCAACGCGCTGGACCCGGAGCGGTGGCGCGAGGCGGGCTGGACGTACCGGGCGCTGGGCCGGCCCACCGCCTGACCGGCCGGCCGGCCGGCCCCATCGGCCCGACCGCGCGACCTGACCGGCGGCTGCCGGCTGCCGCGGTGTGGCCTTCCCAGGTTTGCGGCGGCTCCTTCCGTCAACCTGTATGGCACTCGTCTTCTGCCGATCAGCCCACGGAGGAGCCCATGTCCGTCGCCTTTCTGAACGTCGTCGTGCTCGACGCCCCGGACCCGACCGCGCTCGCCCGCTTCTACCAAGGGGTCATCGGTGGCGAGATCAAGGGCGAGGGCGAGCGGTGGGTCGACCTGATCGGGGCCCAGGGCGGCGTCCGGCTGGCGTTCCAGGAGGCACCCGGCATGGTGCCGCCGGACTGGCCGAGCGCGGACTCCTCGCAGCAGCTCCACCTCGATCTGACCGTCACCTGCGACATCGAGGAGGCGGAGGAGAAGGTTCTGGCGCTGGGGGCCCGGGCCCTGGACACCGACGACGAGGGCGGGAAGCGGGACTTCCGCGTCTACGCCGACCCCGCCGGGCACCCCTTCTGTCTGATTCGCCAGTAAGGCCGGGCCCCTGCGGCCTCAGGCGTCCCCAGGCACGTCCAGCTCTTCGATCGTCGCGAGGGAAGGCCCCCGGTGGGCCCTCAGGTCCCGCGCCACCGCTTCCGCGTCGCGTACCACCCGCACCGCGTTCTGCCAGGTCAGCTTGGCCAGGTCGGCCTCGGACCAGCGGCGCTCCAGCAGCTCCGCGATCAGGTGCGGGTAACCGGCCACGTCGGCGAGGTCGGCGGGGGTGAAGGGGGTGCCGTCGAAGTCGCCGCCGATGCCGAGGTGGTCGATGCCGGCCACCTCGCGCATGTGGTCGAGGTGGTCGGCGACGGTGGCGGCGGTGGCCACGGGGCGGGGGTTGGCCTCCTCGTACGCCTGGTGGACCTTGAGGGCCTCGGGCGTGGTCGCCAGCGGCTCCAGGCCGTGGGCGCGGAGGTTGTCCTCCGCCGCCCGGGTCCAGGCCACGGCCTCCGGGAGGACGAATTTCGGGACGAAGGTGACCATCGCGACACCGCCGTTGGCGGGGAGCCGCTCCAGTACGTCGTCGGGGATGTTGCGCGGGTGGTCGCACACGGCGCGCGAGGAGGAGTGGGAGAAGACGACGGGGGCGTCGGTGACCCGCAGCGCGTCCCGCATGGTGTCGGCGGAGACGTGGGAGAGGTCGACGAGCATGCCCAGCCGGTTCATCTCCCGGACGACCTCCTCGCCGAAGCGGGTGAGGCCGTGGGCCCGGGGCTCGTCGGTCGCCGAGTCCGCCCAGGGGACGTTGTCGTTGTGGGTGAGCGTCATGTAGCGCACGCCGAGGTCGTACAGCGCGCGCAGGGTGGCGAGCGAGCAGTTGATGCTGTGGCCGCCCTCCGCGCCCATGAGGGAGGCGATCCGGCCCTCGGCGCGGGCCGCCTCCATGTCCTCGGCGGTGTGGGCGAGCCGCAGATCGGAGGGGTAGCGGTCGGCCAGCCGCCGTACGACGTCCATCTGCTCGAGGGTGGCGCTGACCGCCGTGTCGCCGCTGAGGTGCGAGGGGACGTAGACAGACCAGAACTGCGCGCCCACCCCGCCGGCCCGCAGCCGCGGGATGTCGGTGTGCAGGTGGGCGCGCTGGTCGAGGGCGATGTCGCGCCGGTGGAGGTCGTAGCGGACCTGCTCCCGCAGGGCCCAGGGGAGGTCGTTGTGGCCGTCGACGACGGGGTGGGCGGCCAGCAGGTCACGGGCTTGCGCGAGTCGGTCGGTCATCCCCCCATCCTCTTACGCGGCCCGGCCCGCGTCACGTACGCCCCCGCTACTTGGCGAAGCCGAACGACCCGGCGCCGTCCACCTTGGCGCGCAGCCGCTTGCCCTTCTGGGTCGCCTGCTCGTTCAGCTCGTCCTGGAACTCGCGCATCCGGGTGAGCAGTTCCGGGTCGTGGGCGGCGAGGATGCGGGCGGCGAGCAGCCCGGCGTTGCGGGCGCCGCCGACGGAGACGGTGGCCACGGGGACACCCGCGGGCATCTGGACGATCGACAGCAGGGAGTCCATGCCGTCCAGGTACTTCAGCGGGACCGGCACGCCGATCACCGGCAGCGGGGTGACGGAGGCCAGCATGCCCGGGAGGTGGGCGGCGCCGCCGGCGCCCGCGATGATCGCCTTGAGGCCGCGGGGGGCCGCGTTCTCGCCGTACGCGACCATCTCGCGCGGCATGCGGTGGGCCGAGACGACGTCCACCTCGTACGGGATCTCGAACTCGTCGAGGGCCTTCGCCGCCTCCTCCATCACGGGCCAGTCGGAGTCGGAGCCCATGACGATGCCGACGACGGGGGCGCTGGGGCTGCTCATTCGGTGATGGTCCCTCGGAGGTAGTCGGCGGCGTGGCGGCCGCGCTCGCGCACGTCGTCCAGGTCGTCGCCGTAGGTGTTGACGTGGCCGACCTTGCGGCCCGGCTTCACGTCCTTGCCGTACATGTGGATCTTCAGGGCGGGGTCGCGGGCCATGCAGTGCAGGTACGCGGGGTACATCTCGGGGAAGTCGCCGCCGAGGACGTTGGTCATCACGGTCCAGGTGGCGCGCGGGCGCGGGTCGCCGAGCGGCAGGTCGAGCACGGCGCGCACATGGTTGGCGAACTGGGAGGTGACCGCGCCGTCCTGGGTCCAGTGGCCGGAGTTGTGGGGGCGCATGGCCAGCTCGTTGACCAGCAGCCGGCCGTCCCGGGTCTCGAAGAGCTCGACCGCGAGGTGGCCGACGACCCCGAGCTCCGCCGCGATCTTCAGCGCCATCTCCTGGGCCTGGCCGGACAGCTCCTCGGAGAGCCCGGGGGCCGGGGCGATCACGGTGTCGCAGACGCCGTCCACCTGGATCGACTCGACGACGGGGTAGGCGACGGCCTGGCCGTGCGGGGACCGTACGACATTGGCGGCGAGCTCGCGGGCGAAGTCGACCTTCTCCTCGGCGAGCACGGGCACCCCGGCGCGGAAGGGCTCGGCCGCCTCCTCGGCGTCGCGGACGACCCACACGCCCTTGCCGTCGTAGCCACCGCGGACCGTCTTGAGGACGACGGGGAAGCCTGTGTTTTCTCCCGCCGCCCCGCCCAGCCCTTCGGCGGCGAACCGCTCGACGTCGGCGGGGTCGGCCACGATGCGGTGGCGGGGGCAGGGCACGTCGAGCGAGGTCAGCCGGTCCCGCATCACGCCCTTGTCCTGGGCGTGCAGCAGCGCCTCGACGCCGGGGCGGATGACGACACCGTCCGCCTCCAGGGCGCGCAGGTGCTCGGCCGGGACGTGTTCGTGGTCGAAGGTGACCACATCACAGCCTTGTGCGAACGCACGAAGGGTCTCCAGGTCACGGTAGTCGCCCACGACGACGTCGCTGACCACCTGGGCCGCCGAGTCCTGGCGGGTGTCACTGAGCAGCTTGAACCTGATACCGAGGGGGATGCCCGCCTCGTGGGTCATGCGGGCGAGCTGGCCGCCGCCGACCATGCCGACTACCGGAAATGTCACGCCCCCCAGAGTAGCTTCCCGGCCGGGCGGCCCCCGGGGCACCTGGTGAGGGGCCTGACCTGGAGGGATCTCTTGGATGTTCCTACAGAACGTTATGATCTCCGTGCATTTGACACGGACCTGCCGGGCACGGTTTGACGGGGACCTGCCGCGCGCGTCCTAGGGGGAGGCCGTATGACGACGCGCAGGCTCAGGCACATGTACACCGACAACCAGGACGGGCTGAACAAGCTGCACAAGCGGGTCCAGGCCATCCAGGTGGAGGCCCATTCGTTCGAGGACCCGATGAAGGTCCGTACCGCCCTGGCCGACGCGATCACCGAGGCGCGGGAGTTCTCGGCCCCGCACGGCAACCCGGACCACATCGACGGGGTCGCGGGCCGCTACCGGGAGGCGGCCGCGATCGTGGACCGGGCCCAGGGCGATCTGGGGAAGGTCGCCAAGGACGGGCTGCCCTCGGTGTGGGTGGGCACCGCGGGGGCGAAGGCGAGCGAGGTCATCAAGGCCGCCTCGTACTCCGCCGACCAGATGGCCCAGAAGTTCCAGGAGGCCATCCCCGCCCTGCGGGCCCTGTCCGAGGGCATCCGCGAGGCCCAGTCGAAGCATGACTTCGGGGTCTCCGCGCTCGACGTGGCGGCGTCGATCCTCAACAACGGCGACTTCTTCATGCCCGCCGACGAGTTGCGCCGGGCGAAGACGGCCATCCTGGACGGCGTCTCCTACATGGGCGAGGCCGCGGGCCACGCCAAGGCGGCCGGTGTCGAGGCCCGGAAGGCGCTCACCAAGCTGGCGTCCGAGGCCCGCGCCCGGAAGGTGACCGCGAGCGGCCTGACCGACGCCGACCGGCTGGTCCTCGCCGACGCCGCCGCCCCCGGCGGCCCCGCCGACCTCAACGAGATCCTCACCGCCAACGAACTCAAGCGGTCCTCCGAGTTCATGGACAAGATGAGCGCGCACGACAAGGCGGAGTTCGACCGGCTGCTGTCCGCCGCCAAGTCCCCGCAGGAGCGGGCGTATCTGATGAAGGCGCTGGCCGCGGGGCACGACCTGAAGGAGATCGACCACTTCGCCCAGCAGATCCACGGCCGGTCCCCGCAGTGGCTGAGCGACCGCCTCACCCCCGTCGTCATCCAGAGCACCGAGCCCGGCACCAACTACGTGAACTACCAGGGCGCCAAGTGGGACCAGGGCCCGGACGGGACGTGTGTCGCCTCGTCCACCGTCAACGCCCGGGCGATGGTCGATCCCCTGTACGCCTTCCGCCTCACGACCGGCGGCCACCCCGACGAACCCAAGTACGACAACCCCCCCGCCTTCGCCGACCGCCTCAAGAAGGAGCAGAACCGCGTCCACGCGGAGGGCGGCGGCGACCCCCTTCCCGACGGCGGTATGAACCCCTACGGCCAGCAGCACATCAACGACGTGGAGGTGGGCGGCCACACCGGCGGCGACTACGCCGAACGGAAGCTGGGCAACGCCGCGGAGCGGCAGGCGTCCCTGGTCGACATCGAGAGGAACCTCGACAACGGCGTGCCCGTTCCGGTCGACGTCGAGGGCGGCACCGGCCGCCACGCCATGATGATCGTCGGACACGAGGGCGACCGGCTCCAGGTCTACAACCCGTGGGGCACCACCACGTGGATCAGCGAGGACGACTTCGTCAACAACAGGATGGGCTACACCAACAACGGCTACTACCCGACCGCCTACTCCGTCTACCTCCCGAAGTGACCATGAGCGCCCTCACCCGCCACACCTTCGCCCTGCTCCTGACCGGCCTCGCGCTGGGCGCCGCGGGCTGTGAGTCCGGCCAGGGCTCGCCCGCCGAGTCCGAGGGCTCGTCGTCGTCCCCCACCTCAACGCCGTCCTCGTCCCCGGCCTCCGATCCGACCCCCGCCGGTCTCGGCACGGTGCACAAGGACCCGAACGACACCTCGGTCCGGGACCGTACCGAGGGCCCGATCACCGTGAAGCGCGGCGAACGCTTCTCGATCGCCCTCCGGCAGAACGTCTCCGCGCGCGCCGACTGGAGCCTGGGCAGGCCACGCCCGTCCGCGGCCGTGCTGCGCAAGGTCGGCGAAAGCTCGTACCAGACCGCGCGGGAGAAGGAACTGGTCGGCGGGGGCCACACCAAGTACTTCACCTTCGAGGCCCTCAAGGCCGGAGACACCCGGATCGTGTTCGCCAACTCCTTCGGCACGGACACCTCCGCCGGGGGCTACTCCCCCAACCTCCCCCGCACCATCACCTACCGGGTGGTCGTGCGCTGACGCCGCGACGACACCCGTGACCTGCCTGTTCCGGCAGCGGCCCAGGTGGTTAGGATCAGCCGTATTTGACGCGGACCTGCCGCGTCCGTTTCCTCGGGGGAGTCGCTATGGGACAGGACAAGGTCCTCGGCATCCAGCACGGCGGCGCGCTCAGCCAGGCGGATCGCCTGGGGCTCGCCGCCGATGACATCCAGGCGGCCAAGGGGCTGCTGGAGAAGGGCGGCGAGGGCGGCGGGATCTTCGGGTTCGGGGCACTCGGAGTGGTCTCCTCGCTCGCGCACTTCGGCGAGTACGCCGGGCCCGCCTTCACCGAGTTCTCGGACGCCTGGACCGCCGAGTGCGAGACCCTCGAGGGCGCGGTGCGCGAGCTGCAGAAGAAGGTCGGGGTCAGTTCCCAGGCCTATCGCGGAACCGACCTGGGCAGAAAGAGCGACTTCAGCGCCATCGACCGCTACTCGCAGAACTCCTGAGGGGCAAGGCGCACATGGCCGGGCAGCACCACACGGCGCAGCACACGTCGCAGGACCAGACCAAGCGTCAGAAGCTGGACACCCTGCACAAGCATGTGCAAGCCCTGAAGCTCGAGGACAAGGTCTTCGCGTCCTTCGGGTTCTGCTCGGACCTGTCCGACGCGATCGCCAAGGCACGGGATTTCCCGGCGCCCATCGGCGACCCGGACCACATCGACGGCGTCGCGGACAACTACAAGAAGGCCGCGGCGTTCCTGGAATCGGCGCGGGGCGACCTGGCGAAGGTGGCGAAGGACGGGCTGCCCGCGGTGTGGGTGGGCACGGCCGGGGAGAAGGCGAGCGAGGTCGTGGGCGCCGCCTCGCGCACCACCGACGAGACCGCCGAGAGGCTCCGGGAGGCCGAACCGGTGCTGCGGCAGTTGGCCATAGATATCGGAGCGGCGCAGGCGACGGACGAGTACGCGCGCGTCGCGCTGGACTACGCCCAGTCGCTGTGCGGCCCCTTCGGCGACCGCGACCAGCTCCTGGAAGCCAAGAAGGCCGTCCTCGACGGCATCACCTACATGATCGAGGCGGACGACCGGGCCAAGGAGGGCGGGAAGAAGGCGGCGGCGAAGCTCAACAAGCTGGCCGCGCAGGCCCGGACCCGGAAGGTCACCGCGGGCGGCCTGACCGACGCCGACCGGCTGGTCATCGCCGACGCCGCCGCGCCGGGCGGCCCCGCGGACCTCAACGAGATCCTGACCACCAACGACCTGCAGCGCTCCGCGCAGTTCCGGGACAAGCTGAGCGCGAAGGACCGGGCCGAGTTCGACCGGCTGGTCTCCGAGGCCAAGTCCCCGCAGGAGGGGGCGTATCTGCTGAAGGCCCTGGCCGCGGGGTACGACATCAAGACGCTGCGGACCTTCGGCGACGACATCCACGGCCGGGACGCCACCTGGCTGCGCGAGCACCTCGCCCCGTTCCACACCAGCGGGGACACCCGGGTCGGCGTCGACTCGGCGTCCGAGTTCGAGGTCCCCGGCGCCAAGGGGGCGGACTGGACCCAGGGCAACAACGGCACCTGCGTGTCCTCGTCCACCGTCGCCGCCCGCGCCCTGGTCGACCCCGTCTACACGCTGCGGCTGACCACCGGCGGACACCCGGGCGACCCCGCCTACGACAACCCCACCGCGTTCGGGAAGCGGCTCCTCAAGGAGCAGATCCGTGTCCACAAGGAGGGCGGCGGCGGGCTGCTCCCTGACGGCGGCATGGACCTGACCGGCAAGCACGAGGTCATCAACGACGAGATCGCGCCGCACACCGGCGCCGCCTACGAGCAGCGCGAAGTGCGCACACCCGAGTCCCGGCGGCATGCGCTGCCGCTGATCGAGCAGGCGGTGGACGAGGGCAAGCCCGTCCCGGTCGGCGTCCAGGGGTTCGACACGGTGCACGGCGAGAAGGTGCCGGTGGGCCACGCGATGATGATCGTCGGCCACGAGGGCGACAAGCTCCAGGTGTACAACCCTTGGGGGTACACCACCTGGGTCAGCGAGGACGACTTCGTCAACAACCACATGGACAAGGCGTCCGACAGGCGCCTGCCGGAAGCCTACGAATACAGCCTGCCGAAGTGATCCCCATGACACACCAGAGCATGACCGACGAGGAGCTGCTCGCCCTCGACGTCCCCATCATGATCCGCTACGGACTGATGTTCGGCGGCGTCCACCGCACCGCCCTCTTCGGGGACGGGGCGATCGCCGCCGCCCTCGCGGCGGAGCGGCTGGGGGTGCTGCCGCGCTCGGTCGCGTACCTGGGCGAGGTGGTACGGCGCGGCGGCACCCGGATGGCCGCGGAGCTGCCGGAGCCGCTGCCCGGGGGCGAGGCGGCCGCGCTGGCGCGGGACTGGCTGGGGGCGGCCGCGCCAGGGGCGCGGGGCGTGGCGGAGGACGAGACCGTCGCGCGGTGGCTGGAAGCGGTGGCCGCGGTCCTCGAGCTGCGGGTGCGCACCCGGGGTGCGGGCGGGGGCGCGGGCGGGGGCGGGCCCCTGGGGGCCTGACGGAAACGGGGGGAGCGGTGAGAAACAGCCGGTTTGGGGACACCGAGGGGCGGGCGCCCCGGCCGCTGGTTAGCATGGATCGAGTTGTCGATGCCGACCGGACGGGGCTGAGTAGTCGCCATGAGTGAACAGCGCACGAGTGGCGGGCTGCGCGCACGAGTGGATCAACTCGCCCGCGAGATCGCCAAGTTCGGGGCCGTCGGAGGGGCCGGCGTCCTCGTCAACCTCGGTGTTTTCAACCTGATCAGACACGTCACCGAACTGCCCGTGGTGCGGGCCAGTGTGGTGGCGACCATCGTCGCGACCTTCACCAACTACCTGGGTTACCGGTACTTCACCTACCGCGACCGGGACAGGCAGGGGCGCACCAAGGAGCTGACCCTCTTCCTGCTGTTCAGCGCGATCGGGCTGATCATCGAGAACGGTGTGCTGTACACGGCGACGTACGGGTTCGGCTGGGACAGCCAGCTGCAGAGCAACGTGTTCAAGTTCGTCGGCATCGGCATCGCCACGCTGTTCCGGTTCTGGTCCTACCGCAGCTGGGTGTTCCGCGCGCTGCCCGCCCGGGCGGCCGTGGAGACCGCCGAGTCCTTCCTCTCCGGGTCGCCTTCGGCCCAGGGCCGGACGACGGTCCGGAAGTAGCCCCCGGGGCCGCTCAGCCCTGGGGCCGCTCAGTTCTGGGGCCGCTCAGCCCTGGGGCCGCTCAGCCCTGGGGCCGCTCAGGGCCCCGTCGGCTCGTCGGCGTCGGCCTCACCGGCCTCGCGGCTCAGGAAGAGCGCGAAGACCGGCGGATTCCCCTGCAGCAGCTCCAGACGGCCGCCGTCCGCCTCCGCGAGATCACGGGCGACGGCCAGCCCGAGCCCCGTGGAGTTGCGCCCGCTGACCGTGCGCTCGAAGACCCGCGCGCCCAGGTCGGGCGGCACCCCGGGGCCCTCGTCGGACACCTCGACCACCGCCTGGTTGCCGGTGACGCGGGTGCGTAGCGCGACCGTGCCGTCACCGTGCATCAGCGAGTTCTCGATCAGTGTGGCGAGCACCTGGGCCACGGCCCCGGGGGTGCCGACCGCCCGCAGCCGCTTCTTCCCGGAGCGCACGATGGCGCGGCCCTCGCTGCGCGTGGCCGGGCGCCACTCCTCGATCTGCTGCTTGACCACCTCGTCCAGGTCGAAGGCGACGGCGGAGCCGGTCCGCGGGTCCCGCGAGTTGGTCAGCAGGCGCTGGACGACGTCGGTGAGCCGCTCCACCTGGGCCAGCGCGATGGTGGCCTCCTCCTTGACCGTGTCCGGGTCGTCGGTGAGGGTGATCTCCTCCAGCCGCATGGACAGCGCGGTCAGCGGCGTACGGAGCTGGTGGGAGGCGTCGGCCGCCAGCCGCCGCTCGGCGGTGAGCATGCGGGCGATCCGCTCCGCGCTCGCGTCGAGCACATCGGCGACCCGGTCCAGCTCCGGCACCCCGTAGCGCCGGTGGCGGGGGCGCGGGTCGCCCGAGCCCAGGCGCTCGGCGGTCTCGGCGAGGTCGGTGAGCGGGGCGGAGAGCCGGCGTGCCTGGCGTACGGCCAGGAAGACGGCCGCGAGCACGGCGAGCAGCGCCACCGCCAGGATGATCAGCATGGTGCGGCCGATCTCCCGGCTGACCGTGGAGCGGGACGCCTCCACCCGGACGGTCTCGCCCTGGTCGCCCCGCTCCTCGGAGACGATGATGCCGCCGCTCGGCCGCCGGCCGATCTCGACCGCGTCGCGGCCCGGGATCCTGATCACGGCGTAGCGGCCCGGCTCGATCTGCTCGCGCAGCACGGCGGGGGTCACCCCCTCGCCGCCCAGCAGCCTGCTGTCGACGATGCTGACCAGGCGCACCGCGTCGGAGTCGACGCTCTCCTGGGCGCCCGTCTCGATGGTCCGGGTCTCCACGAGGACCAGTGAGAGGCCGAAGACGGCGATGACGACGAGCACCACGGCGAGCGTGGAGTTGATCAAACGACGGCGCATAGCCCTACCGTGTCACGCTGGGAATTTCTCAGCTTTTCTCGAACCGGAACCCGACCCCGCGCACGGTGGCGATGTACCGGGGGTTGGCCGCGTCGTCGCCGAGCTTCTTGCGGAGCCAGGAGATGTGCATGTCGAGGGTCTTGGTCGACGACCACCAGGTGGTGTCCCACACCTCGCGCATCAGCTGGTCGCGGGTGACCACCCGGCCCGCGTCCCGGACCAGGACCCGCAGCAGGTCGAATTCCTTGGCGGTCAGCTGAAGCTCCTCGTCGCCCATCCAGGCGCGGTGGGACTCGACGTCGATCCGCACCCCGTGGGTGGCCGGCGCCTGCGCCTGCGTCTCGACGGAGCCGCGCCGCAGCAGCGCCCGGACCCGGGCCAGCAGCTCGGCGAGGCGGAACGGCTTGGTGACGTAGTCGTCGGCACCCGCGTCCAGGCCGACCACCGTGTCGACCTCGTCCGCGCGCGCGGTGAGCACCAGGACGGGGAAGCCGTGGCCCTCGGTGCGCAGCCGGCGGCAGACCTCCAGGCCGTCCATGCCCGGCAGGCCCAGATCGAGGACGAGCAGGTCGACGCCTCCTTGGAGCCCGGCGTCGAGCGCGGTCGGTCCGTCCTCCCGCACCTCTACCTCGTAACCCTCACGGCGCAGGGCGCGGGCGAGCGGCTCCGAGATGGATGCGTCATCCTCGGCGAGCAGTACTCGGGTCATGGGGTGATGGTAGTCCGACCGGGTTCACGCACGGGGCGCACACGGGTGTCCGGATGGAGCGCGAAAGGTTGCACACGCCACGCGTGAGCTATCTCTCAAACCGGTCATCACGCCCTATGGCGTGTCGTATGGTGACAGGGAGTCCGTAGCATCTTTTCGGGACCTTTGGCAGCGACGCGGCGACGCGGCGCCGAAGGTCCTCGTCGTGTCCGGGGCCGTGGCCGGCCATCAGCCGACCGGCCCGGTGCGCGGCCGACACCCCCCACACCCCGAGGAACCACCATGGCGTCCAGCCTGACGAAGGACGCGGCCGGGCGGGAGACCCCTGCCGGCGGCAAGACCTTCTTCGGCCACCCCCGCGGCCTGGCCACCCTTTTCATGACCGAGATGTGGGAGCGCTTCAGCTTCTACGGCATGCGGGCGCTCCTCGTGCTCTACCTGATCGCCGGGGGCCCGGACGCCAAGCCCGGCAGCCAGGGCGGCGGCCTGGCGATGTCCCAGGGCAACGCGGTGGCCATCTACTCGGTGTACCTGGCGATGGTCTATCTGCTCGCCATGCCGGGCGGCTGGTTCGGCGACCGCGTTTGACGGTCGCCGTCGCGGCCGGCGTCATCATGGCCGGCCACCTCGCGCTCGCCGTGCCCGGCCAGGCCACGTTCTTCGCCGGCCTCGCGCTGGTCGCCCTCGGCTCGGGCCTGCTGAAGGCCAACATCTCCACGATGGTCGGCCACCTCTACGACGGCCCCACCGACCCGCGCCGGGACGGCGGCTTCACGATCTTCTACATGGGCATCAACCTGGGTGCCTTCGCGGCTCCGCTGGTGATCGGCACCATCGGGCAGAGCTACAGCTGGCATCTGGGCTTCGCGCTCGCCGCCCTGGGCATGGCGCTGGGCCTGGCCCAGTTCCTGATCGGCACCCGCCACCTGAGCCCGCGCAGCAGCGTGGTGCCCACCCCGCTGGTGGCCGCCGAGCGCGCCGCCTGGCTGCGCAAGGGCCTGATCTGGCTGGTCGTCGCCGCGGTCTTCTACTCCGTGGTCGTGGTCAGCGGCTCCTGGACGCTGAACTGGGCACTGGTGCCGATCACGATCCTGGGGCTGCTCATCCCGACCGGGGTGCTGGTCCGGATCAAGCGGGACAAGGAGCTGACCCCGGTCGAGCAGACCAAGGTCAGCGGCTACATCTGGTTCTTCGTGGCAGCGGCCGTGTTCTGGATGATCTACGACCAGGGCGGCTCGACCATGTCGGCCTTCGGCGAGACCAAGACCGCCGACACGGTCTTCGGCCTGCACTTCCCGTCGTCCTGGTTCCAGTCGGTGAACCCGCTGTGGGTGATGGCGCTGGCGCCGGTGTTCGCGTGGGCCTGGCTGGCGCTGGCGCGGCGCCTGCGGGAGCCGGGCACGGTGGTGAAGTTCGCCCTGGCCCTGGTCCTGATCGGCGCGTCGTTCTTCGTCTTCGTGGTCCCGATGGGGATGGCCTCGGACGGCACGACGGTCAGCCCGATGTGGCTGGTGTCGATCTACCTGATCCAGACCATGGGCGAGCTGTGCCTGTCGCCGGTGGGTCTGTCGGTCACCACCAAGATGGCGCCCGCGAAGTACGCGAGCCAGATGATGGGCGTGTGGTTCCTGGCCGTCACCGCGGGTGACTGCGTCACGGGCCTGCTGTCCATCGCGGGGGTCGACCTGAGCGGTGTGGGGATGATCGCGCTGGAGGCGGCGGTGGCCGTGGGGGCCGGTGTCGCGGTCTACGCGTCCCGCAAGAAGGTCACCCGGCTGATGGCCGACGTGCACTGAGACGACGTGCACTGAGCCGACGTGTACTGAGACGTTCGTCGCACGGCGCGGCGGGGCCCGGCGCCGATGACTCCGGTCATCGGCGCCGGGCCCCTTCGCGTACGCCGTGGGTCAGCGCGTGCCGCGCAGCTTGCGCCAGGGGGTGAGGGTGAAGACGGCGGCGCCGACCAGGATGGTGGTGCCGGCCACCAGGCCGAGCGCCTTGAGGCCGCCGTGGTCGCTCGCGCCGGTCTCGGCCAGCCCGCCGCTCGTACCGCTGCCGGCGCCGGTGGTGCCGGCCGAACCGCTGCCACCGCCGCTGCCGCTGCCGCTGCCGCCCGAGGCGCCGCTGGACTGGGCCGTGGTGTCCAGCTCCAGCGAGGCCGGGGTGTCGCCGGCGGGGGTGCAGGTGGTCGTCGTACCGAGCGCCTTGACCGTGAGCACCCCGGGGATGAGCGTCGACGTGCCGCTCGCGCCGGGCTTGTAGGTGCCGGTGAGGTCAGGGATCTCGATCGGGGCGCCCGCCTTGATGGGCCCCTTGTTGGTCGGGCCCACCACGGCGACCGTGCCCTTGTCCGCGCCGCCGAGCTTGACGGCCATCGACGGCTTGACCGAGTCCGCGGGGATGTCGGCCGGGCTGTCCATGACGGACTTGCCGAACTTCACGGTCAGGTCGAAGCTCCCGCCGTGTCTGACGGCGTCGACGCGGACGGGGGAGGTGGCGTTCTTGTCGCCGATGGGGGTCTTGCAGGCGTAGGCGACCTGGACCTCCTTGCCGGTGTACGAGTCGCCTCCCGAGCCGCCGCCGGTGGTGTTCCCGCCCGTGGTGTTCCCACCGGTCGTGTTGCCGCCCGTGGTGTTCCCGCCGGTGGTGTTGCCACCCGTCGTATTCCCACCTGTGGTGTTTCCGCCGGTCGTGCTGCCCCCGGTGGTGTTGCCCCCGGTGGTGTTGCCGCCGTCGGCCGTCACCTTGATCGTGGCCGCGGCCTTGACCGGCTCCTTCGCCGAACACTTGGTGTCCGTGGACAGCGGCTTGCTGACGTTGATGTCGTACCCGCCCGGGGTCAGCGTCACCTCCCCCGCCTTCGTCAGCTTGAGCCTGCCCGTCATGTCGGACAGTTTCATCGGACTGTCCTTGGGGATCGCCGGGTTCTCCCGCGGCCCCTCCATGGCCAGCTCGCCCGTCTGCGCGCCGCCCACCGTCAGGGTGCCGGTCGGCTTGACGGTGTTCTCCTCGATGTCGAGGATCGGCGGATTCTTGGAGGCGGCCTGCACCGTCTTCCACACCACCTCGACCTCGTCGCCGACCTTCGCCGTCGCCGGGGCCTTGACCTCGACGGTCGTGGTGCCCTCCACCGGAGGCAGGCCGGAGATCGGCGGTGGCAGACACTCGGTCGCGTACGAGACCTCGGCCGCCCGTGCGGTGCCCGCGCCCATCAGCACGCCCGCACCGCCGAGCAGCAGCGCGGCCGCTGCCGCGCTCACTCTTCGTTGCGTACTCACGTCGTTCCTTTCGGGGTCGGTCGGTTCCCCGGGCTCTCCCGGTTCTCCTGGGACGGTGCGGAACGGTGGTGCGTCTGTTCGGCCCGTCGGGCCTCGGTGCCCGGCGCGCGCGGCAGGGTGTCCGCGGTGAACCACGGCAGCGCGCCGCCGCCGGCGCGCTCCGCCGGGGACGGGGCCCCGGACGGCGGTCCGGGGGCGCGGGAGCCGCGCCGCGGCCACAGCCGTGCCGAGCGGTGGCGGCCGCCGCGCCCCGCGACCACGGTCGTACGCGGGCGCACCTTGTCCACGACGGCCATGCCGATGCGGAACACCGCCGCCGGGACCACCACGCACAGCAGGATCCAGAAGAGGGTCACGCCCCATGGCCGCCCCACCGACCAGGGCTGTTCGACCAGCACCTTCCGGCCGTACCTGAGGGACACCCGATAGTCGCCGTGCGCCCCGGCCGACAGCTCGACGTCCAGCTTGACCTGTGCCTTCTTCCCGGCCGGTATGGTCCCCCGCCACTGGTGCTCCTCCCAGGAGGGGGCGAAGACGCCGTGGGAGGCGCCGACCTCGAAGACCGGATCGCGGGCCGGGGTGGAGCCGAGGTTGGCGACGGTCACCACGAGGCGGCGCTGCGGCGGGGCGCCGAACCAGGTGAGCAGCCCGCTGGAGCCGTCGAGCCGCGCGGACAGCGCCCGCAGCCGCTCGCCCCCGGTCCCCTCCTCCTTCAGCAGCGGCGCGACGGGGTGCCCCGCGACCCGGAACGGCACATCGGCGTAGGCGGCCTCACCGGTGACGGTCGCCACATGGATGACGCACGGGCACGGCTTGGGCGGCTCGGCGACCGGCAGCTTCTTGCGGAAGGCGCCCTTCGGATCGGTGGTGACCGCTCTGCCGTCGGAGTTGGCGCAGGAATTGGTGCCGCCGATCATGTTCTGTCCGCAGATGAGCAGCATGAGCAGGGCGCGGGGCCGCCAGCCCCGGCCGCTCACGGTGACCGTGCCACCGGCCCCCGCCTCGTGCTTCGACACGGTCGCGCTCGGCCCCTCGGCCGCGGCGGCCCGGGTCGGTGGCGCCGCGCCGAGGGCGAGTACGAGGAGGGCCAGCACGGCCAGCAGCGCGCCGGGCCGGCGGGACGTGCCGGGCCGGCGGGGCGTGCCGGGCCGGCGGGGCGCGCGGGTGAGCGGGTCGGCGGCGGGGATCGCGGCCGGGGCGGGGATCGCGGCGGGGGTGGGGATGGCGTCCGTACGGCCTGTCACGTCCTGGCTCCTGACCCCGTGCCCGCCGGCTCCCGTGCCTCGCGCGCCTTCCGTGCCTCGCGCGCCTCCCGTGCCTCCCGCGCTTCCCCTGCCTCTCGCGTCGGGGCCGCGGCCGCCTCGCCGTCCCGGGCGCCGCGCCTCCCGCGTCGCCTCCGCCACAGCCAGGCGCCCCCGGCCCCGGTCAGGCCCAGCGCCAGCGCCGCGGCCCCGGCCAGGGCGCCCCGGGGCACGGGGGTGTATCCGGCGGAGGCGGCCGCGTGGGCGCCGCCCGCCGCGGTCGCGGTGAGGGTGACGTCCACCGAGTCGAGGGCGGGCGCGCCCGGCCACCTCTCGGTCAGCCGCACCCGGCGGCCCGGTGCCAGTTCGACGTGGAGCGGGCGGGCGTCCCGGCGCAGCACCTCGCCGAACAGCCCGTCGGCGCGCACCGCCAGCCGGGGCGTCAGCACGGTGTTGCCGCGGTTGACGAGCGCGTAGTGGATGGTGGCGCCGCGGTCGGCCTTGACCACCTTCACGTCCTCGACGGACAGCGCGGCCAACACCGGCCCGCTGACCCGCAGATGCACCCGCACCCGGACCTCGCGGCCGCCGCCGGTGACGACCAGGGCGCCGGGGTGGTCGCCGGGCGGGGCGTCGGGCGGAACGGTGAGGGTGAAGGGGACGTCGGCGCGGGTGCGGGCGGGGACCGTGACCCGCTCGGCGGCGAGCGCGATCCACGCGCCGCTCCCCCGGGCCGCCGACGGGGCGTCAGGGCCGGTGGAGGGGCCCGTGGGGCGCAGCCGTACGGTGCGGGGCCGGTCGCCTCGGTTGACGATCGAGAGCCGGTCCCGGAGCGCGCTGCCCGGCCCGCCCTCCAGGTAGAAGTACGGCCGGCCGGCGGCGCCCGGCCCGTCCGCGCCGCCGGCCGCGGGCCGCGCGGTCCAGTCCGGCCCGGCGGCCGTGGCGGGCGCGGTGAGCAGGGCGGGCGCGGTGAGCAGCGCGGCGGCGAGGGCGGGCGCGACGGCGGCCGGCCGGGCGCCACGGGGGCGGAGACGAGACGGCATCGGCGGCTCCTCGGGGGCTGGTGCTCGTACTCGTGCGTGGCCGCGGGGCGGCGACGGGCAGGGCCCTGGCCTGGTGCGGGGGCCTCGGATCCGCGGGGCCTCAGGCCCGCGGGCGCCGGCGGCGGGTGAGCCAGAGGGTTCCGGCCGCTCCGGTGAGGAGCACCGTGGCGCCGAGGGTGCCGAGGGCGATCGCGGAGTCGGCGGGTCCGGTCTGCGGGAGGCTGCCGCCGGAGGAGGTCTGCGCGCCGCTGGTGCCGCTCGTACCGGATCCGCTCGTACCGCCCGAGCCGCCGGCGCCGCCCGAGCCGCTGGTCCCGCCCGAGCCCGTGACGTCCAGGCTCAGCGAGGGTCCCGGGTTGTTGCCCGGGGTGCAGGTCGTGGTGGTGCCCAGCGCCTTGATGGTGAGGGTCGAGGCGGTGAAGGTGACCTTCCCGGTCTTCTTCGGGGTGTAGGTACCCGACAGATCGCTGATCTTTATCGGGGTGTTGGCGGGGATGGCCTGGTCGTTGGCGGGCCCGGAGACCTGGAGGGTGCCGGTCTCCGCGCCGCCGAGCCTGATGAGCGCGCTCGGGTGCATGGCGCCCTTGCCCAGCTCGACCGGGCTGGAGGAGACGCCCTTCTGGAAGGACATGGTGAGCTTGTACGCGCTGCCGCTCTTCACGGCCTTGATGTCGATGGGCGAGACGGCGCTCTTGTCACCGATCGGCGTCTTGCACTTGTAGTCGACGTCCACGGTGGCGGCCCGCGCTGCCGGGGCGCTGAGGAGTGCCGCCGAGCCGGCCACGGCCGCGGCTAATGCGAGGGCTGCGCCACGGCCGAGGGCGGCGTGGCGATGCGTGTGGGACACCTCGAGATCCCCTCTCGTCAAGTGTCGCAGCCGAATGTTACTGACGACACATCAGATCGGGCGCTGACAGTACGCCCGGGACCTTGTCGAGGGAAGACAAAGTGCGCGCCGGTTCGGCGCGCAGCGGGTGAAGATATCGAAACCGGGGCGCCCGCGCGGGCCCCGCGTCCGTCGGACGCTGGGCGGGCCCCGGGCGTCAGGAGGGGGCGGCCAGTTCGGCCCAGACCGTCTTGCCGGTGCCGTCGGCGTTGCGGACGACCCCCCAGTCGAGACACAGCCGCTGCACGATGAACATGCCGTGGCCGCCGGGCCGGCCCGCGCGGTGCGGGGAGCGCGGGGCGGGGGTGCCCGAGCCGAGGTCCACCACTTCGAGCCGGAGCACCTTCGGCGAGAAGCTGACGCGCAGCTCCTCCGGTCCGTCGGCGTGCAGACAGGCGTTGGTGACCAGCTCGGAGACGACCAGCAGGACATCCTCCGCGGCGGCCCGCTGATCCGCCGTCACGGCCGGGAGCCATCCCCAGTCGCGCAGCGCCTCCCGGGTGAAGTCGCGCGCGCGGGGCACGACGCCGCTGGCTCCGATCAGGTGGAGCCTGCGGATCTGCCGGATGGCCCCGGCGGGTGGGGTCGCCGCTGGGGTGGCCGAGGCGGCGGGGCCGTCCGGCTCCGGGCCGCCACGGTCGCCCGGCGGGTACGGCCGGGTGGTGCTCATCAGCGGCTTCACCTCACCGATTCACCGATTCAGGGACAAGGGATACCTGATCTTCTCAACTGTTTCAGCCTGTCTCCTGCCCGAGGAAAGCGTGAGAACACCCACTTCCTGGGAACGTTTCGTGTGACGCGGGCTACGCGTCGACGACGTGCCGGGCACGCGCCGGAAACAGGAGGCGGCCGTCACTCGACGAGCGCCGCGTCCAGCGATTCATGGACCGTGAAGACGGCCTCCGCGCCTGTGATCTCGAACACGCGCGCCACAACCGGCTGCATCGCGACGAGATGGACCGCACCCCCCTGGGCCTCGGCCTTCAGCCGGGCACCGAGGAGGACATTGAGCCCGGTGGAGTCGCAGAACTCCAGCTTGGAACAGTCCACGACGAGTCGTGCATGCCCCTCCTCCACGCAGGCCTCCAGCGGTTCCCGCAACGCCTCGGCGGTGTGGTGATCCAGCTCACCCGCCGGCGTCACGACCGCACTCGCCCCGTGGTGCCGAACCTCAACCTGCAGCCGGCCCTTGCTGGCGCTGCCGACCATCTGGCGGTCCATGTGCGCACCTCTTCTGGCGTCTCGTTGCTTTCGATTGCGCGGATCGAACATTACGCCTTCTCCACGTCCTCCGGTACCCGAACATTTCACATTCTTCGCCAAATATGGACAAGTTGGACTTGCCACGTGGAGGTGATTGCGGGTAGGCGTAGAGAGACACATCCGCCACGTACCGGCTTTGGAGGCGCCGCAAACCGCATCAGCTCGTAATGGCGTCGGCAGCCATATGCCGAGAATGAGGGAGGAGACTATGTCACCCCGGCTCGACGAATCGCGCACCGATTCCTCTGTTAACACATCAGCCACTCAGGACACTCGGATCACCGCCTCGTCGACAATCGCAGCACCACGGTCCGCACCCGACCCGGACGGCCCCCCGGCCCCCGGGCACTCTTTCGAGGACCTGCCCGAACTGGCCGACCTACCCGAGATCCCGCCGTACGAAACGGTGGGGCCGGTGGACGCGCGGGCGTTGTCCAAGACCCTCTTCGAGCGGCTCGAGGCCCTTGAGGAAGGCACCCACGAATACGCGTACGTCCGCAACACCCTGGTCGAGCTCAACCTGGCCCTCGTCAAGTTCGCCGCCTCCCGCTTCCGCTCCCGCAGCGAGCCCATGGAGGACATCGTCCAGGTCGGGACCATTGGCCTGATCAAGGCCATCGACCGCTTCCAGCTCAGCCGGGGCGTCGAGTTCCCCACGTTCGCGATGCCGACCATCGTCGGCGAGATCAAGCGCTTCTTCCGCGACACCAGTTGGTCGGTGCGGGTGCCCAGGCGGCTGCAGGAGCTGCGGCTGGACCTCGCCAAGGCCGGTGACGAGCTGGCGCAGCGGCTGGACCGCGCCCCGACCGCCGCCGAACTGGCCGAGCGGCTCGGCATCACCACCGCCGAGGTCATCGAGGGCATGGCCGCGAGCAACGCGTACACCGCCAGCTCGCTGGACGCCCAGCCGGAGGAGGACGACTCCGAGGGCGCGCTCGCCGACCGGATCGGCTACGAGGACCACGGACTCGAGGGCATCGAGTACGTCGAATCCCTCAAACCCCTCATCGCGAATCTTTCACCGCGCGACCGGAAGATTCTCTCGCTGCGCTTCGTGGCGAATATGACCCAATCGGAAATCGGCGACGAGCTGGGCATATCCCAGATGCACGTCTCCCGGCTGCTGTCGCGCACACTCGTCCGGCTCCGCAGGGGCCTGATGATCGAGGAGTAGCGCTCACCGCAGACGGATAAGGGCCCGCCCCCGTGGGGGACGGGCCCTTATCCGCGTCCGCGTGCTTTCCTTTTACGTACAAATCCCGTACGGAATATGACGCCCCGTCCGCACAACGGCTCCCGCGCGGCCGGTCCGCCCGCCGCTAGTCGCCGGCGGTGCCCCGGGCCAGCTCCGCGACCTCGGGGATCGCGTCGAACGCCTCCCGCGTCCTGCTCCGCAGCGCGTCGCGCCCGGGGTCGCCGGGCTGCCCCGCCCACTCCTTGAGCGCGTGCCGCCAGGCCGCCAGCATCAGCTCGAACAGCAGCCGCACCCGCAGCTCGTCGGCCGGGTGACGGCTCGCGACGGAGGCCACGAGCGCGTCGGTGACGTCCGCGCAGTGCCGGAGGCTGTGCGCGGTCAGCGCCGGGGTGCGGTCGGCGAGCGCGCGGCTGGCGCGGAAGCGGCGCTCCCAGCCGTCCGCCATGTCCGCCACCGACGCGAAGAGCGTGTCCTGAAGCGTCGTCAGCAGCGGGCCGGTCAGCGGCCGCGCCTCGATGCGCTCGGCGTACGCGCGCCACAGCTCCTTCTCGGGCGCGAGCGCGACGTCCTCCTTGGAGGCGAACGTGCGGAAGAAGGTGCGCTTGGACACCTCCACCGCGGCCACCAGCTCGTCGAGCGTGACGGCGGCGAATCCCTTCTCCGAGAAGAGCGCCAGCGCCGTCTCGACGAGGGCCTCTCGGGTGCGCAGCTTCTTGCGCTCGCGCAGGGGCAGTTCGTTCACCACGCCGGGCAGCCTACCTCCCGGCGCCGGATGCGTCTCCGGCGCGTTCGCCTCTTGGGGGCTCATGCCTTTCATGCGCTTATGCCACTTGAAGGCTTATGCCACTCAGTGGCACTATGCGGACCTCGTGATCAACTCTTCCGGACCGCGGAGGCGGACTTGCGCGCACTGACGATCGACCACACGGCCCCCGGGCATCTGACCCTCGCCGAGGTACCGGACCCCGAGCCCGCGCCCCACCAGGCGCTGGTGCGAGTCGAGGCGTTCTCGCTCAATCACGGCGAGGTCGCCTTCGAGGTGCCCGGCGGCGCCGAGGGATCCGTACCCGGCTGGGACGCGGCGGGGGTGGTGGAGCGGGCGGCCGCGGACGGCTCGGGCCCGGCCGTCGGCACGCCCGTGGTCACCGTGGGCGCCGCCGGCGCCTGGGCCCGGCTGCGGGCCGTGGACACCGACCTGCTGGGCACCGTCCCGCCCGGCACCGACCCCGGCGCGGTCAGCACCCTGCCGGTGGCCGCGGGCTCCGCGCTGCGCGCGCTGCGCCGCCTCGGGCCGATCCTGGGCCGCCGGGTGCTGGTGACCGGCGCGGGCGGCGGGGCCGGGCGCTTCGCCGTCCAGCTCGCGGCCCGGGGCGGCGCCCAGGTCGTCGCGGCCACGTCGGACCCGTCGAAGGAGGCGGAGCTGCGGGCGCTGGGGGCGCACGAGGTCGTCGTGGGCACCGCGGTCAGGCCGTCGGAGCCGGTGCACGGCGTGATCGACCTGATCGGCGGCGCCGGGCTGGTCGCCGTCTACGAGGCGCTGGCGCCGCACGGGACGCTGGTCGCGCTCGGGCACACCGGCGGCGACGGCGAGAGCTTCCCGTACGGGGCCCTGTTCGGCCACCAGAACCGGCACAACCGGTCGATCACCACGTACTTCCTGCTGGACGACGCCGACGGGCTGGGCGCGGACCTGTCGTGGCTGGCCGGGCTCGTGGCGCGCGGCGAGCTCGACCCGCAGATCGCCTGGCGGGGCGACTGGTCGCGGGCCGCCGAGGCGGCCGAGGCGCTGCTCGGCCGCCGGGTGCGCGGCAAGGCGGTGCTGGACGTGGGCTGAGCGGCGTGGGATGAGCGGCGTGGGATGACCGGCCCGCCGCGGGCGCGGTCAGATCAGCTCGCCGCCCCGCCAGACCGCCGCGACGAGGGGGACGCCGGGGCGGTAGGCGAGGTGGACGTGCGAGGGGGCGTCCAGCAGGGTCAGATCGGCGCGGGCGCCCGGGGAGATCCGGCCGACGTCGGTGCGGCGCAGGGCCCGCGCCCCGCCGGCCGTGGCCGCCCACACGGCCTCGTCCGGGGTCATCCGCATCTCGCGGACCGCCAGCGCCACACAGAAGGCCATGGAGCTGGTGAAGGACGAGCCCGGGTTGCAGTCGGGCGAGAGCGCCACCGTCGCGCCCGCGTCCAGCAGCCGGCGCGCGTCGGGGTACGGCGAGCGGGTGGAGAACTCGGCGCCCGGCAGGAGGGTGGCGACCGTGTCGCCCTGGGCCAGGGCGTCGACGTCGGCGTCCGAGAGGTGGGTGCAGTGGTCGGCGGAGGCGGCGCCCAGCTCGACGGCCAGCTGGACCCCGGGGCCCCGCGTCAGCTGGTTGGCGTGCACGCGCGGGGTCAGGCCGTGCCGTACCCCGGCGGTGAGGACGGCCCGGGCCTGGTCCCCGTCGAAGGCGCCCTCCTCACAGAACACGTCGATCCAGCGGGCGTGCGGGGCGCAGATGTCCAGCATCGGGCCGGTGACCAGGTCCACGTACGCGGCGGGGTCGTCGGCGAACTCCGGCGGCACCACATGGGCGCCGAGGAAGGTGACCTCGTCGGTGTGGGCGGCGGCGATCTCCAGCGAGCGGGCCTCGTCCTGGGAGGTGAGGCCGTAGCCGGACTTGATCTCCAGGGTGGTGGTGCCCTGGCGGAGCGCCTCCCGGACGTAGTGCGCCACGTTGGCGCTCAGGTCCTCGTCGGAGGCGGCGCGGGTGGCGGCGACGGTGGTGCGGATGCCGCCCGCGCTGTAGGGGCGGCCGGACATCCGGGCGTTGAACTCCTGCGTCCGGTCGCCCGCGAAGACCACGTGGGAGTGGGAGTCGACGAAACCGGGGAGCAGCGCCCGGCCGCCCGCGTCGACCCGGCTGTCGGTGGCGGGTGCTTTGCTTGACTCACCGACCCAGGCGACGCGGTCGCCGTCGATGACGACGGCCGCGTCCTGGATCAGACCGAGGGGGCCTTCGCCGAGGGAGGGGTCGTTGGTGACGAGGGTGGAGATGTCGATGATGGCGGTGGCGGTCGTCATCGCGGGGGCGTTCTCCTTCATCGGCCGCCGCGGCGGCCGTCGGGTCGGTTCCGGCGGGGCGGCGGCCCGGCCGGCGCCGCGGCTTCGCGCCGGGCGGTCACGGCTCAGTCCCGCAGGGCCGCGACGGCCTCGGCCAGGGCCTCGGGGACGCGCGGGACGAGCTGGTGCGCCCCGTCCCGTACGACATGGCGCCCGCCGACCACGGTGTGCCGGACATCGGCGGCCGTGGCCGCGAATACGGCCGTCTCGGCCCCGAGCCGGGGCGGCGGTCCCGCGGTGCGGACGGAGTCCAGCGCGATCGTCGTGAGGTCGGCGAGGGCGCCGGGCTCGATCCGGCCCGCGTCGTCCCCCCAGCCGAGGGCGGCGTGGCCGTCGACGGTGGCGGCGCGCAGCAGCGCCGGGGCGCTCCAGTGGCCCCGGGTGCGGGTGTGCAGCCGCTCGTCCATCTCCATGGCGCGCGCCTCTTCCAGGATGTCGATCACGGCGTGGCTGTCGCTGCCCAGGGACAGCGAGGAGCCCGCGTGCTGGAGCTGGGCGGCCGGGCCGATGCCGTCGGCGAGGTCGCGCTCGGTGGTGGGGCACATGCACACCCCGGTGCCGGAGTGGCCCAGCAGCCGGATGTCCCCGGGGGTGAGGTGGGTGGCGTGCACGGCCGTGGTGCGCGGGCCCAGCACCCCGTGGTCGGCGAGCAGCCGGGTCGGGGTGAAGCCGTGCGCCTCCACGCAGGCGTCGTTCTCGGCGGTCTGCTCCGAGAGGTGGACGTGGAGCGGCGCGGCGTGGTGGTCGGCCCAGCCGGCGACGGTGCCGAGCTGGTCCACGGGCACGGCCCGCACCGAGTGGACGGCCGCGCCGATCCGGGTGTTGGCGTCGGCCTTGAGCGCGCCCACCCGCTCCGCCCAGGCATGAGCGGTGCCGTCGGAGAAGCGGAGCTGGTGGGTGTCGGGCTCGGCCCCGAAGCCGGAGGACAGATAGCAGGTGTCGAGGAGGGTGATCCTGATCCCGGCCTCGGCGGCGGCCGCGATCAGCGCCTCCCCCATGGCGTTGGGGTTGTCGTAGCGGGCGCCGCCGGGCGCGTGGTGGAGGTAGTGGAACTCGCCGACGCAGGTGATGCCCGCCATGGTCATCTCCGCGTAGACGGCGCGGGCCAGCTCGAAGTAGCTGTCCGGGGTCAGCTTGTCCGCGACCCCGTACATCACCTCGCGCCAGGTCCAGAAGGTGCCGCTGCCCGCCTGGACCACGCCCCGCAGGGCGCGGTGGAAGGCGTGGCTGTGGGCGTTGGCCAGGCCCGGGAGGGTCAGCCCGCGCAGCCAGACGGCGCCGGCGGGCGGCACGGGCGTGTTCGGCCGCACCTCCTTGATCCGTCCGTCGACCGCGGTCACGATGAGCACGTTCGGCTCCACGCTCTCGCCCAGCCAGGCGTGCTCCGCCCAGTAGGTCTGCGCCGTCAGTGACACGCCAGGCCCTCCAGTACGTCGGCGAGTGCTGTCACCCCGGCGAGGCAGTCGTCCTCGGCCGCCGTTTCCGCGGGCGAGTGCGAGACGCCTGTGGGGTTCCTTACAAACAGCATGGCGGTCGGCACGGACGCGGACAAAATGCCCGCGTCGTGGCCCGCGCCGGTGGGCAGGACCGGGGCGCCGCCGAGCAGCCGGGCCAGCTCGTCGCGGAGGCCGTGGGCGAACTCCACCACGGGTGTGAACGACTCCCGGGTGACCGTGACCTCGACCCCGTCGCGCTGCCCGCGCTCGACGGCCGCGCGCTCGATCTCGCCGACGACGGCCGCGAGGGTCTCCTCGTCGGGGGCCCGCGAGTCCAGCCAGCCCCGCACCAGCGAGGCGATGGCGTTGACCCCGTTGGGCTCCACGCCGACCTTGCCGAAGGTCGCCAGCGCCCCGGCGGTCCGCGCCTTCTTGCGGGCCGCGAGCACGGTGTTGGCGTAGGTCAGCATCGGGTCGCGGCGGTCCTCGAGACGGGTGGTGCCCGCGTGGTTGGCCTCGCCGTGGAAGTCGAACCGCCAGCGGCCGTGCGGCCAGATCGCGGAGGCGACGCCGACCGGGTGGGCCGTCTCGTCCAGGGCGCGGCCCTGCTCGATGTGCAGCTCCACGAACGCGCCGATGCGGGCCAGCCGCTCCGGGTCGGGGCCGATCGCCTCCGGGTCGTACCCGGCCCGCTCCATGGCCCGCGCCAGGCTCACCCCGTCGCCGTCGCGCAGCGCGTGCGCCTGCTCGGCGCTCAGCTGCCCGGCGCTCAGCCGGGAGCCGACGCAGGCCAGGCCGAAGCGGGCGCCCTCCTCGTCGCCGAAGTTGACGAGGGCGAGCGGCTTGGCGGGCCGCGCCCCGCGCGAGCGCAGCTCGTCCAGGGCGGCGAAGGAGGAGACGACGCCGAGCGGGCCGTCGAAGGCGCCGCCGTCCGGCACCGAGTCCAGGTGCGAGCCGGTCACCACGGCGTCGCCCGCGGCCGGGTCGCCGAGCCAGGCCCACTGGTTGCCGTTGCGGTCCTCCTCGTAGCCGAGCCCGCGGGTCTCGGCCTGGGCGCGGAACCAGGCGCGGCAGTCGGCGTCGGCGCCGGTCCAGGCGTAGCGGCGGTAGCCGCCGGTCTCGGTGTGGCGGCCTATGGGGAGCAGGTCGCGCCACATCTCGTGGAAGGAGGCGCCCGGCCGGTGGCCGGGGTGCGCCACCGGCTCGCGATCGTCGGTCACGCCGTCTCGCCCTCCCGCATCGGGACGCGCACGCCGCGCTCCGCCGCCACCTCGTCGGCGCGGTCGTAGCCCGCGTCGACATGGCGGATCACGCCCATGCCGGGGTCGTTGGTCAGCACCCGGCGGATCTTCTCGCCCGCCAGCGGCGTGCCGTCGGCGACGGTGACCTGGCCCGCGTGGATGGAGCGGCCCATGCCGACGCCGCCGCCGTGGTGGATGGAGACCCAGGAGGCGCCCGAGGCGACGTTGACCATGGCGTTGAGCAGCGGCCAGTCCGCGATCGCGTCCGAGCCGTCGAGCATGGCCTCGGTCTCCCGGTACGGGGAGGCCACCGAGCCGCAGTCCAGGTGGTCGCGGCCGATGGCGAGGGGCGCGGCGAGGGTGCCGTCGGCCACCATCTCGTTGAAGCGCTCGCCCGCCTTGTCGCGCTCGCCGTAGCCGAGCCAGCAGATCCGCGCGGGCAGGCCCTGGAAGTGGACCCGCTCCCCCGCCATCTTGATCCAGCGGGCCAGCGACTCGTTCTCCGGGAAGAGGTCCAGGATGGCCTTGTCGGTGGCCGCGATGTCCTTGGGGTCGCCGGACAGGGCCGCCCAGCGGAAGGGGCCCTTGCCCTCGCAGAAGAGGGGGCGGATGTAGGCGGGCACGAAGCCGGGGAAGGCGAAGGCGCGGTCGTACCCGGCGAGCAGGGCCTCGCCGCGGATCGAGTTGCCGTAGTCGAAGACCTCGGCGCCCGCGTCCATGAAGCCGACCATGGCCTCGACGTGCTTGGCCATGGCCTCGCGGGCCCGCTGGGTGAAGTCGGCGGGCTTCTCGGCGGCGTACGAGGCCATCTCGTCGAAGTCCACGCCCAGCGGCAGGTACGACAACGGGTCGTGGGCGCTGGTCTGGTCGGTGACGATGTCGATCGGGGCGTTCATGGCGAGCAGCTGGGGGACCAGCTCCGCCGCGTTGCCCAGCACGCCGATGGACAGCGGCTTGCGCTGGTCGCGGGCCTCGGTGGCCAGCTGGAGCGCGTGCTCCAGGCTGTCGGCCCGCACGTCCAGGTAGCGGTGCTCGATGCGGCGCTCGATCGCGCGCGGGTCGCAGTCGATACAGATGGCGACACCGTCGTTCATGGTGACCGCGAGCGGCTGGGCGCCGCCCATGCCGCCGAGCCCGGCGGTGAGGGTGATGGTCCCGGCCAGCGTGCCGTTGAACCGCTTGGCGGCGACGGCGGCGAAGGTCTCGTAGGTGCCCTGGAGGATGCCCTGGGTGCCGATGTAGATCCACGAGCCCGCGGTCATCTGGCCGTACATGGTCAGGCCCAGCGCCTCCAGGCGGCGGAACTCCTCCCAGTTGGCCCAGTCGCCGACCAGGTTGGAGTTGGCGATCAGCACGCGCGGGGCCCACTCGTGGGTCTGCATCACGCCGACCGGCCGGCCCGACTGGACCAGCATCGTCTCGTCCTGCTTGAGGGTCCGCAGGGTGCGGACCATGGCGTCGAACGAGCGCCAGTCGCGGGCGGCCTTGCCGGTGCCGCCGTAGACGACGAGCTTGTCCGGGTGCTCGGCGACCTCGGGGTCGAGGTTGTTCTGCAGCATCCGCAGGGCGGCCTCCTGCTGCCATCCCCGGGCGCTGAGCTCGGTACCGCGCGGTGCGCGTACGGGTCGCGGTCCTGACATGGGCCGTGCCTCCCTACGGTCGACTGGATCGAGATATTCACATCTTGACTGGAGTGAATAGAACTAGTCAATACCGGCTCGGGGGGTGTCGCGGGCGTTCGGGGGAGGCGGGCGGGCTTGTGGTTGACGTATACGTCAGGACTTACCGTCTCGGCGTCCCACCCCTCCGCCCCGCCCGCCACGCAGAGGAGCCGACCATGCCGCTGCCCGCCTCCACCCCGGCCGCCGTCCCCGCCACCCACCGGCAGGTGGTGCTGGCCGCCCAGCCCCGGGACACCCTCACCACCGGCCACTTCGAGGTCGTCACCACCCCCGTACCCGAGCCCGGGCCCGGGCAGGCGCTCGTGCGCAACCGGCTCATGAGCGTCGCTGCCGTGATGCGGCCCCTCACGCTGCCCGACCCCGACCGCTTCGGCCTGCCCCAGCTGCTCCAGCGGCCCGGCGACCCCATGCACGGCCCGGCCGTCGGCGAGGTGGTCGCCGCGCCGGGCACCGACCTGGCCCCCGGCGAGCTGGTCCGGCACCGGCTGGGCTGGCGCGAGTACGCCGTCGTGGACGCCGCCGAGGCGGAGCGCCTGACCCCGGGGGCGCTGCCCGACCCCGCCGCGTATCTGTCACAGGGCTTCGCCGCCTGGCTCGGGGTGGTGCGCGGGGCCGAGGTGCGGGCCGGGGACACCGTGTTCGTCACCGGCGCGGCCGGCGGGGTCGGCACGCTGGCCGGGCAGTTCGCCCGGCTGCGCGGCGCCGCCCGGGTCATCGGCTCCACCGGCTCCCGGCGCAAGGCCGACTGTCTGACCGAGGAACTCGGCTATGACGCGGCCGTCGTCCGGGGCGCCGGACCGATCGAGGACCAGCTCCGCGAGGCGGCCCCCGACGGCATCGACGCGCTCTTCGACAACGTCGGCGGCGAACAGCTGCTCGCCGCGCTCGCCGTGGCCCGACGGGGCGCCCGCTTCGCCCTCGTCGGCGCGCTGTCCGCCCAGCTGACCGGCGACGCCATGGCCACCACCGCGATCAGCACCTTCGACCTCATCGCCCGGGGCATCACCCTGCGCGGCGTCGCGGCCTTCGACCACCGGGACGCGTATCCCGAGTACGAGCGCGAGTTCGGCCGCGCGCTGCGCGAGGGCGCGATGAGCTACCCGCACACCCTGCTGCGGGGCATCGAACAGGCGCCGCGCGCGCTGTGCGAGCTGGTCGAGGGGCGCCATGTCGGGGCGGTGCTGGTGGAGTTGTAGGCGGCCCCCCACGACAATGACGCTCAATGCGGAAGGGAACGGACGGAACGGGGGACCCATGCGGATCGGGGACGCGGCCGCGGCCGCCGGGCTGACGCCGCGCGCACTGCGCTACTACGAGCAGCGCGGACTGCTCACCGCGCGCCGCACGCCCTCCGGCCACCGCGACTACACGCCCGAGGACGTGCGACATCTGCGGGCCGTCCGCGAGCTGCTGGCGGCCGGGCTGACCATCGAGGACGTACGGACCCTCGTCGCGGCCATCGCCGCGCTGCCGCAGGGCCGCCGCGGGGTGAGCCCTCCCACCGCCGGGCCTCGGGCCGACGGGGAGCCCGGCCTGTGCACGCTCCCCAACGCGATCGTCCGGCGGCGGCTGGCGTATCTCGACGAGCGCATCGAGCGGCTGACGGAGCTGCGCGACGGGCTCGCGCAGCGGGTCGGCGGCCCGCTGCGCGACCTGGGCCGCGACCTCGGCCATGACCTGGCCCCCGCGCGGACCCCCGCGGCGGGCTAGCCGAGCCCCGCTCGACGCCCCCGCTCAACGCCCCTGCCGCCGGGCGGTTCGCCCGGCGGCACGGCGCCGCCCGGCACGTTCTGACGTCTCTCACCGCGAGGCCGTGGGCCGGACGGGCTGCGCGGCCGGGCGGCGCGGTGGTTGGCTGAGAGCATGACATCGAATCCGGTCGTAGCGGGGGCAGGAGCGGGGGCCGGTTCGGCCGTCCGGCGGGAGCGGGCGGTGCGGGCCGCGGTGGAGCAGGGGCTGATCGGGGCCGACCAGCCCGTGGTGGGGCTGCTGGACGTGGCGGGGATCCGGGCCGCGGCGGCCGAGCTGCGGGCCGCCTTCGACGAGGTCGTCGCGCCGGGCACCCCCGTGCTGCACGCCTTCGCCGTCAAGGCCGCCGCGCTCGTCCCCGTCCTGCGGCTGCTGGCCGACGAGGGGATCGGCTGCGAGGTGGCCAGCCCCGGTGAGCTGGCCCTGGCCCGGGCCGCGGGGGTCCACCCCGAGCGCATCGTGCTCGACTCCCCCGCCAAGACCCACGCCGAGCTGCTCGAGGCCGTCGAGCTCGGCATCGCCGTCAACGCCGACAACCCCCAGGAGCTGGCCCGCCTCGACGCGCTCGTACGGCCCCGGACCGGCCCCGGGTCGACGCCGCCGCCCGGCCCGCTCGGGCTCCGGGTCAATCCGCAGGTCGGCGGCGGCAGCATCGGGGCGCTCAGCACCGCGACCGCGACCTCGAAGTTCGGGGTGGCGCTGCTGGACGTGGGGGCGCGCGAATGGGTCGTGCGCGCCTTCACCGAGCGCCCCTGGCTGACCCGGCTGCACGCGCACGTCGGCTCCCAGGGCTGCCCCCTGGACCTGATGGCGGCGGGCGTACGGGCCGCGTACGAGCTCGCCGAGGAGATCAACCGGGCCGTCGGCCGACAGCAGATCGACACCCTCGACATCGGCGGCGGCCTGCCCGTCAACTTCGGCTCCGACGAGGTCACCCCCGGCTACCGCGACTACGCCCGGCTGCTGCTCGCCACCGTCCCCGGGCTGTTCGACGGCCGGTACGGGCTGGTCACCGAGTTCGGGCGGTCGCTGATCGCCAAGTCCGGCACGGTCCTGGCCCGCGTCGAGTACGCCAAGTCGGCCGGCGGCCGCCCGATAGCCGTCACCCACGCGGGCGCCCAGCTCGCCACGCGCACCGTGTTCGCCCCCGAGTCCTGGCCCCTGCGGGTCGCGGCGTACGACAGCGCGGGCCTCCCCAAACCGACCGGCCCGGACGGCCCGGTCCCCCAGGACGTCGCCGGCCCGTGCTGCTTCGCGGGCGACCTGGTCGCCGCCAACCGCCCCCTGCCCCGGCTGGAGGCCGGCGACCTGGTCGCGCTCCTCGACACCGGCGCGTACTACTTCTCCAACCACTTCGCCTACAACAGCCTCCCCCGCCCCGGGATCTACGGCTTCTCGGCCGAAGGCGGCGAGGACGCCCGCGTGCACTTCGCCCCCGTGCGCTCCCCCCAGTCCCTCGACGAGATCGTCACCGAAAGCGGCGGCGACCACGCGAGCGCCCTCGCGGGCCTCTGACGGGCAGAGCGCATGGGCGAGGCTCCGACGGGCGGGGCGCGCGGGCGCCTGGCCTGGGGGCGGCAGCGGCACCCGGCCGCGGGCGCCGCCCGCCGCGCCACGCCACGCCCGCCACCGCGCGGGCGCCAGAGCGGCTGTCAGGTCAGCGGCGCCGGCGTCCCGCTGGGGCCTGACCGTCGGGCGCGGGCGGCGCGAAAGGCCGCGTGGCCGCGCGACGGCACAGCGCGGAAGACGAGCACACCCGCCCTGCCACAGCCCGCGCCCCGCACAGCACCGCCATAGCGGCGGCACCGACGCGGCTGTCAGCGGCGGGCCCGGAGTTCGGGTGCCGCGGCGCCGGGGCCAGGGCGTCGGCATGGCCGCCGACACCCGCGCGACGGCGCGGCACGCGCGGTGGCAGCGTCAGCGCGCCGCCAGCTCCGCCGTGCGGCTTCGCTTCGCTCCGCCGGGGCGGGCGTCGCCGGCGACGATGCCGGTGGTCTGGTAGGCGGTGACGTTCCTGCCCGCCGGCCTGCCCCGGGTCACCCACTCGACGCGCACCCACAGCAGCGCGTCGTGCGTACGCTCCCAGTGGCCCAGCCAGCGCGCCTTGGCCCACAGGCCGGCGCCGATGCCGGCCAGGAGCATTCCGGCGGTGGCGGGCACGGCGAAGGAGGAGCCGACCGCGGCGAGGAAGGCGAGCAGCAGCCACCAGCGGAGGGCGCGGCGCCGGGCCCGTAGGGTCACCGCGCGGTCCTGGAGGTACACGGCCCGGCCCGCGCGGGAGGCGGCGCGCGCCAGTTCCCGGTAGCGGCCCCGGCGGGCCAGGAAGGTCGCGGCCGCGGCGATCAGGAACAGCGCCGCCCCCGCCAGTACTCCGATCCGGCGCCCGGTCAGCCCCGGCACCCACACCCCGACGCCCGCGGCCAGTACGCCCAGCCACCACAGCCATCCCGCCGGCGCCCGCACGACCACGGCCACCCGCGCCAGCGCATATGCCCCGCGCCCCACGACAGACCTCCTCAGCATTCGGCTCGGATACGAGTACAAGCCGTACATACAGCCGTTCGCGCACGGACTCTAGTCAGCGGGCGTGAGAATTCGCTGAGACTCGCTCATTCCGCGAACAGCCCGCGCGCCGCGGCCTTGGCGTCGAACTCCTCCAGCCGCGCCTGCGCGTCCGGCAGCGCGTCGCACATCGCCTCCAGCAGCACCCGCCCCAGCAGCATCGGCGCGCAGGCCGTGTCGAAGGCGAGGCCGGTGCCCACCGCCGCGGGCAGGAGCAGGTCGCTGTGGCGGGCGACCGGCGCGAAGGCGCTGTCGGCGACCGTCACCACGGTCAGCCCGACGGACCTGGCGTACTCCAGTCCCTCGACGACCTCGCGCGGATGGCGCGGCAGGGCGAAGCACAGCAGCGCGGTCGCGCCCGCGCGCACCGCCGCGTCGACGCGGTCGGCGAGCATGGTGCCGCCCTCGTCGAGGAGGCGTACGTCCGGGTGGACCTTGCGCGCGAAGTACGCGAAGCCGCCCGCCTGGGCGGAGGCCGCGCGCAGGCCGAGCACCGGCAGCGGCCGGGACTCGGCGAGCAGCCGCCCGGCCCGGACGACCGGGGCCGGGTCGGCGAGCAGGGACGCGAGGTGGCGCAGGTTGTCGATCTCCGACTGCACGGCCTGCTGGTACTCGTTGTACGAGTCCTCGCCCGCCCCCCGCTCGGCGGGGGCGACCTCCCTCAGGTGCCTGCGCAGCGCCGGGTAGCCGTCGAAGCCCAGCGCGACCGCGAAGCGGGTCACCGAGGGCTGGCTGACGCCGGCCAGCTCGGCGAGTTCGACACTGGAGAGGAACGGCGCGTCGGCCGCCCGGCGCACCATGCAGTGGGCGATGCGCCGCTGGGTGGGGGTCAGCCGGTGGCCCTCGAAGAGCTGCTGCAGCCGCGCGGCGCCGCTCCCCGCCCCGGCCTCGTCCTCCGCCCCGGCAGCCCCGGAGGTCCCGGCAGCCCCGGACGTCCCGGCAGCCCCGGCCGCCCGGGCCTCCGCCTCCGCCGACGCCCCCGTGTCCGTACTCATCGCTCGTCTCCTGCCCCTGTCCTCTGTCCCCGGCGCCCGACCCGGCTTCTATTCACCCATCCACGACTGTGCATGACTATATGCAGCCGCGGCAAGGAGAGTCGCCGTCAACCGTCGCCCGGCGTCCATCCCCCTCACCCGCTCCCATCCCCCTCGCCCGCGCCCATCCCCCTCACCCGCGCCCTCGGTGGCTTCATTTTCAGCCACATTGCCCGACCGCCGGATCGGCCCGACGGACACCACCAGCGACAACCCGGGTTCCCGCACCCCCACAACGTCCTGATCTTTTCGGTCGGCACACAAACCTCTATCCAAGAACACGGAAGCGCGCTTACCCTCGCGGAGACCGCAAGATCATCGAACGGGGGTTCCGATGACCTACTCGCCGTGCACGCACGCCGGCTTCCGGGTTTCCGCGGCTCCATAAAGACTCACCAACGCCGCTTCTCTCTTTTCTCACTCAAATCCAGTCAATCGAACAGTGCCTCAACCGCCTGTCGGAAAATCGCCGACGGGCCAATTCGCATGCCCGGGACCAATAATCCCCAAAATCAATACACACAAACGGAATGCCGCAGACCGATTGACAACGGGGGGTGAGAGTTTGCTTAGATCACGATTGTTTCATTCGATTCCCCGACCGAAGGGCCGGGGATGAATCGGGAGAATCAAATGTCTGAAGCAATGGTTTCCGCGGTCGACGAGGCGGCGTTCGCCGACCTCGTCAGCAAAATCCAGGACGCCGAGGCGTCGATGACCGATGAGCAGCGCGCGGTCATCGACCCCGCCGCCGGAGAGAAGGCCCTGGAGGAGCTCGCCGGCGTCAGCCCGGAGGAGCTGCAGGCCTTCCTGGAGGAGAAGGCGGGCATCTCGCCCGACGAGGAGGCGCAGGGCAGCGTGATGGCGGCTGCCGCGACGGTGGCCTTCCACTGTTGAGCTGAGCCGATCGCCTGATGATGACCAGCGCTTCGCACAGCTCGGCCGGTATCGCGTCACCTGAGGCCGGACGGGAGGGCGGCGGTATGCCTTCGCCTTGGGGCGGGGCGCTGCCGGACGAGTCCGGGCCCGCGAAGGCCCGGACTCGTTCCTGGCTCGCCTCGCTCGGTATCGACCGGGGCGACATCGTGCGCACGGAGACTTTCACGGCCCGCAACAGCGTGGCCATGCTGCACTTCGAGGACGGCACCGCGCTCCTGCTGAAAAAAGTTGATCCGGCAACATCCAAAGCCGTCGGCACGGCGACGGGCAACGAGGAGACGATGCTCAGGCTGCTGCCCGAAGCCGGGGTCCCGCAATTCGCCCAGGCGGCGGTTCCCCGTTTCGTCGCGGCCGACCCGGAAACCGAAACCCTCGTCATGGAGGGAAAGACCGGATTCATCTCGATGCGGGAATTCACCCGGAACTCCCCGGTCATTCCCGTGCCGACGCTGGTCTCCCTGGCCTCCGTGACGGCCGGGATACACCGCGCGCCCGTGGACCGGATCGCCGCGGACCCGAGATACGCCCCGCAGCTCATCGATTTCCCTTTCGCGTCCTTCGTCACCCTGACGCCGGCAGAGCTGGCGAGCGGTCCCGGAATGGACTATTTCGACTACGCGGCCGCCATGCAGTCGGTCGACGAGAGCGTGGCCCGGCTGCGGGACGGGTGGGGCCCCAAGAGCCTGGTGCACTTCGACCTGCGGGACGACAACGTCCTGTTCAAGGACCCGGACGGCGCCCAGCCCCGGGTCGCGCTGGTCGACTGGGAACTGGCCGGATTCGGTGACCCCATGCTTGACGTGGGCACGGTCGTCGGCCAGCTGCTGATCCGCTGGCTGCACACGGTGCGGGGCGACGCCGCCAGTCTGTCCCGGGCCGACACCTGGGCCACCGTGCGGCGCAACGTCGGCCTCTTCCTCACCGCCTACGAACACGGCGCCGCGCTCTCGGCCGAGCAGCGGGACGACGCCTTCCGCTACGCCGGTCTGGCGACCTTGATGTACGCCGCCGGGCGGCTGGAGCAGATCGGCTCGCTGGGCCGGATCGGGCACCTGTGCCTCTTCGTGGGCCGCAAGCTGCTGACCGACCCCCAGGGCCTGGCCCGGCTGCTCTCGCCCGGCCGGCCGGCGAAGGCGGGCGCATGAACCGCTACCGAGCGGCGTTCTCCGCGATCGCCGAAGACGTCGAGGTGCTGAGCGAATCGGCCTTCGTCCACCGCGAGTGGGGTGAGCTGCGCCCCGCTCCGGGCGTCGAGTCCGCCCCCGGCGACCTGCCCGTGCTGCCCCATCTGTCCCGGTTCCTGTATCTGAGCTACTACGCCGGCGACGCCCGGGCCGCCCGCTGGCTGATCGACGGCGCCCCGGTGGTGCTGGGCACCCGCAGACGCGAGGACCCGGCCGTGGCCCGCGCGCTGGACGAGGCCAACCAGGGCAGCGGCTACTGGGACAGCGGCTGGCGGGCGGTTCCCACGGGGCCCGGGGGCCGGCGCGTGACCAAGAACGGTCTGACCCTGACCGTCACGGCACAGGAGACCCTGCCGCCGTCGCCCGCGCCCGGCCGGCCGGTCGCCGTGAAGTTCCCGCCCGCGCGCCCGTACATGTACCCCGGCTGGTACCTCGCCATCGGCGACGAGGGCATGCCCCGCCACGGCGAACGGCCCGTCGTACGCCTGTACTACACGCCGGGCGACCCCGCGTCCGCCGCCGGCCTGATGCGCGCGCTCACCGGGCGGCTGTGCGCCGCCCGCGTCCCGTACCAGCTCAAGGCGGCCAACCACCCGGAGGGGTACGAGCGGCGGGACGCGATGGTCCTGTACCTGTACCGCGACGACTGGCTGCTCTTGGAGCGGGAGCTGGCGGACATCCACCGCCGGCACCTGGACGCGCTCCGGGACACCGGGCCGGCCTTCGCGCTGGAACTGGGCCGGGGCTGGTGGCTGGCGGACGAGCCGGAGCAGCGGCAGGGCCGGCTGATGAGCTTCGGCCAGCACCGCTGTCTGCTGGTCGCCGAGGGCCTGGTCGCGGCCTGGCGCGACGGCCGGACCACGGCGGCGGACCGGCTGGACGCCATCGAGGAGCGGTACCGGGCGGAGCGGCTCGACGCCGCCCACCCCTACCTCAACGCCCGAGGGAGCGCCGTCCGATGACCCAAGCCGCCGTGCGGGCCGGGCAGCCGGTGCGCTCGCTGCCCGGCCCGTTCGTCACCCGGGTCTGCCTCCGGGTGGAGGGGGGCTACCGCTGGGGCGAGAGCGTCCCGGCGGCCTCCGCCGCGTATCTCGACGCCGCCGCCCTGCGCGGGCTCGGCGAGGCGATCGCCGCGACCCCGGCCGCGCCCCACGCCTGCGTCCCGGCGCTGGCCGACGACCGCACCGCCGTCCACCCCGCCGTGGGCACCCCGGCGCTGCTCAGCGACGCCGTCTTCGGCGGCCGGGGCGACGCCGCCACCCCACCGGCTGAGCGGACTTTCCACGACCTCGGCGGCTTCCTCGCCCGGCTGCACGCCATCCCCGTGGGGCGCGCGCCCGCCCTGCCGGCCAGATCCCGCCCGGCCTGGCTGGACGCGGCGCCGCGGGCGGCGGAGTCCATCCGCGCCGCCCTGGACCGCCTCGAGGGGGCCGCGGCTCCCCGGATCCGGCGCCTCGCCGGCGCGGGGGCCGACGCCGCGCCCGGGGCGGTCCCCCGGACCGTCGTGCACGGCCGGCTGTCGACCGCCTCCTGTGTGCCCGGCCCGGTGCCGCGCGTGCTCGGCTGGCGGGAGGCCGGGCTGGCCGACCCCATGACCGACCTCGCCTTCCTGCTGCGGGACCTCGTACAGGCGGCGGCTGCCATGGGAGCGCGGGAGCTCCAGGAACAGCGGGCGCGGCTGGCGGCCGAGGGCTACGAGACGGCCCGGGGCGCCCGGCTGAGCGAGGAGGAGCACGCCCGGCTGGCCGGGCACCTCGCCTCCGGCGTCCTCCAGCACGTCGCCCTGCGCGCCTGGTCGGCGTCCGATCCCCGGGGCGCCGAGGCGCTGCTGCGCCGGGCGGAAGAGTCCCTGCCGGGCGTCCTCGGCGCCTTCGGCACCCCCCAGGAGGTGATCGGCCGATGAGCGAACGCGCCGACGGCGCCCAGCGGGCGCTCGCCCAGGTCCGGCTGTTGTGGGGGGTGTGCGGCTCGTTCTCGGCGGTCGCGGTCCCCCATGTGAACGCGTGGCTGCGCGGCACCGTCGGGGTCCAGGAGATCCGCACCGTCATGACCGCGCAGGCCCGCGCCCTCATGGGCCCGCGCATGATCGAGGCCGTCACCGGCCACGCCCCGGTCACCGACTGGGAGGACCACAAGGGCGGAGGCGCCGCCCATGTCGCCCTCGGCGCCTGGGCGGATGTGCTGGTGATCCTGCCGGCCACGGCCAACTTCCTGGCCAAGGCGGCCCACGGCATCGCGGACGACGTCCTGACGGCCACCGTGCTCGCGGCCGAGTGCCCCACCGTCATCGCCCCCGTCATGAACGCGGCCATGTGGTCGAAACCCGCCGTACAGCGCAATGTCGACCAGCTGCGCGAGGACGGCTACCGGATCGTCGAGCCGAAGGAGGGGATCTCCCTCACCGAGGGCCGCCGGGAGCCCGGTTCGCTCGGTGACTTCCAGTCGGCGATCTCCACCGCCCTGATCCAGGCGGCCGCCCGCCGCACCGACCCTCGAGGACAGTGATCAGCACATGCCCAAACTCTCGCCCGACACCGTGCTCCACCGGGTGCCGTCCTTCATCGCCGAGGTCGACACCAGCAACGAAGTGAAGATCCACTTCGAGAGCCGGATCCTCAAGCTCGGACATGACGCGCTCGGCCTGCTCGACCTCTTCCACCAGCCGCGCACGGTCGGCGAGGCCCTGACCCTGCTCGGCCCCCGGCTGAAGGGACGGCCCAGGGCCGCCCAGGACGCGCTGGCGACCGTGGTCTCGCTCCACCAGGCGGGCCTGCTGCGCACCGAACCGGTCGAGAGCTTCAGCGACCAGCCGTTCCCCAAGGGCGGTTACGACGCCGCGTTCGTCCACATCGCCATGCTGGAGGACCCCGTACGCAAGGCCTCCTTCCAGCAGGCGGTCCGCGACACGGTGCGGGACGGGGATGTGGTGCTCGACCTGGGCACCGGCTCCGGCATCCTGGCCATCACCGCGGCGCAGGCGGGGGCCCGCAAGGTCTACGCGGTCGAGCCGGCCGGCATGGTCCACCTCGCCCGGCGGATCGCCGAACGCAACGGCGTCGCCGACCGCATCGAGTTCATCCGCGGCTGGTCGCCCCAGCTGGAACTCCCCGAGCCGGCCGACGTCCTGCTGACCGACATCGTCGGCAACGAGGCGCTGGACATGCGGATCTGGGAGACCGTCCAGGACGCGCGGCGCCGGCTGATGACGGACTCGCCCCGCCTCGTCCCCGGCCGGCTCACCTCGTACGCGACGCTGGCCCGCATCCCCGACGAGGTGCTCGACAAGCACCGCGTCACCCAGGGCCACCTGGCGCGCTGGAAGGAGATGTTCGGCATCGACTTCGGCCCCATGGCGGAGTCCGAGGCCCGGCGCTCCATCGGCTTCTACGAGCGCCCGGAGACCGTACAGACCTGGGACTTCCTCTCCAAGCCCGCCGAGCTGTACCAGGTCGACCTCCACCAGGACATGGCCGGCCCGCTGGAGACCCGTCCCACGCTCACCGCCGACCGCGCGGGCGAGGTCAACGGCGTGGTCGTCCACTTCGAGGCGCGGCTCGGGCCGGACACCACCCTGTCGACGGCCCCCTGGCTGGGCTGCGCCCGCAGCCACTGGTACACCGCCGTCTGGGCCCTCACCGAACCCGTCACGGTCGAGCCGGGCCAGGACCTCTCCTACGTCTACCGGTACCTCGGCGACGGCACCTCCCACTTCGAACCCGTCAGCGGCCGTTAACCCCCGCGGACAGCGCACCCAAGGAGTACCCGCGTTGAAACTGCGTTCCAGCGTCCCCAAGATCACCGGAAACGGCCCGCACCGCGAGATCACCGCCGAGACCACGTACGCCCGCATGGTGCCGCACCTCAAGCGGATCGGGGTGACCAGGGTCGCCGACATCACCGGCCTCGACCGGGTCGGCATCCCCGTCTACAACGCCATCTCCCCACGGTCGTTCGACATCATCTCCGTCTACAACGGCAAGGGCGCCACGAAGATCGACGCCAAGACGTCGGCCGTCATGGAGGCCGCCGAGCGCTTCGCCGCCGCCCTGCCCATGCGGCCGGCCGCGATCGCCTCGTACCCGGAGCTGGAGAAGTCCGGGCGCCGCGTGCTCGACCCCAGGTCGTGCAACTTCGAGCTGCACCACGCCTACCGCATCGACACGCCCATCTCCTGGGTCGAGGGCTACGACCTCATGAACGAGTGCGGCGTCCTGGTGCCGCAGTTCCTGGCCGGCTACTACATGAGCTACCACGAGGTGCCCTGCTACCCGGTCTCCACGACCAACGGGATCGCCTCCGGCAACTCGCTGGAGGAGGCCATCTGCCACGCCCTGTGCGAGCTGGTCGAGCGCGACGACTGGACCATGGCCGACCTGATCTCCAACCGGCTCGGCAAGCTCGCCGCCGAGGACGGGGCCGGCCCCGTCGGGGCCGCCATCCGGGCCTGGGCGCAGGAGCGCCACCCCAGCCTCGACCCGGCGACGCTCCCGCCCCGGGCCCAGTTCTTCATGGAGAAGTTCCTCGACGCGGGCATCGCCATCGAGGTCAAGAACATCACCTCGGCGACCGGCATCCCCAGCTTCCAGGCCGTGGTCTCGGAGTTCGTCGCCGAGTCGTTCTCCCGTTCCCACCACGGCATCGGCACCCACCCGGACGCCGAGGTCGCGGTCGTGCGGGCGATCAGCGAGGTGGCCCAATCCCGCGTCGTGGACATCCAGGCCATGCGCGAGGACATCACCGCCGCCGGACAGCCCGTCGAGAAGGCCCTCTACCACGTGCGGCGCAGCAACCGCGCGAACCCCGACTCGTGGGCCATCAAGCCGTCGGCCCGCCCGGTGCGCTTCGGCGACGTCCCGTCGCACCCCAGCACCGACGTCATGGACGACGTCCGGCTGCTGCTCCAGCGGCTGCGGGCCCGCGGACTCGACCGGGCCATCGCCGTCGACCTGTCCGCGCCCGGCGTACCCGCCACGGTCGTACGCGTCATCGTGCCCGGCATCGAGTCCTGGACCGTCGACCGCAACAAGCTCGGGCCACGGGCCGCCCAGGCCTGGAACAGCGCCCTGGCAGCCATCCACTCCGCTCAGCGGGCGCCGCGGAGCCCCGCCGCCGCCCAGTGACGGGAGAAGACATCATGCGCACGGTCATATTCGTCGGCCCCAGCCTGCCGCCCGAGGAGGCGGCGGCCCAGCTGCCCGGGGCCGAGTTCCTGCCCCCCATCGAGCGGGGCGACATCGACACCCTCATGGCACAGGACCAGCCGCCGCGCCGCATCGGCATCATCGACGGCAAGTTCCTCCAGAGCTTCTCGATCTCCCCCAAGGAGATCCTGCGCGCCATGGACCGCGGCGTCCGCGTCTGGGGGTCGTCCAGCATGGGCGCCCTGCGCGCCGCCGAACTCGACGTCTACGGCATGACCGGGGTCGGCACCGTCTACGACAGATACGCCTCCGGCGCGATCGAGGACGACGACGAGGTCGCCATCACCTTCGACAGCGAGTCGCTCCGCCCGGTGTGCGAACCCATGGTCAACATCCGGGTCGCGACCGAGGCGGCGCTGCGCCGGGGGGTGGTGGGCGAGGAGGACGCGGAACTGTTCCTCACGACCGCCAAGTCCCTGTACTTCCCGCAGCGCACCAGCGCCGCCGCCCTGCACCGGCTGAAGGGCACCATGGCCGAGCCCGCGCGGCAGCGCCTCGCCGACTTTCTGCGTTCCCCCGAGGCCCCCGACGCCAAGCGGGAGGACGCCATCGCCCTGCTGGCCGCCATGCGTCAGGACGCGCGGGGACAGGAGACCGAGCCGACCGTGGAGGTGGCCGCCCGATGACCACGCTCGCCCCCGACCTGGCGGAGCGGTTCCGCACCGACGGCTTCGCCTTCCCCGTGAACGCGCTCACCCCGGCCGAGGCCGAACAGGCGCTCGCCGGATGCCACACCTACCTGCGGACCGTGAGCGCGGCGGGCGGTGCCCTGGCCCGGTACGCGGCGTTCCCGAAGATCCACCTGGTCGCCTCGTGGGCCGACCGGATCGTCCACCACCCCGCGATCCTCGACGCCGTCGAGGCACTGCTGGGACCCGAGCTGCTGGTGTGGTCCACCAATCTCTTCGTCCGGCCCGCGCACAGCGGCAGCTCGCTCGCCTGGCACCAGGACGCCGTCTACCTCGGCCTGGACGGCTATCAGCAGCACGCCGCCCGGGTCTGGGTGGCGCTCACCGACACCACGGTCGCCAACGGCACCATGCGCTACGCCCGCGGCTCGCACCTCGGCGGCGCCCTGCCGCACCGGTTCAGCGGCTCCGGGCTCGAGGACATCATGCGCGGTGAGGAGATCGCCGTCGACATCGACGAGGCGGCCACCGTCGATGTCATCCTCAACGCCGGCCAGTGCTCCGTGCACCACCTGGCCATGGCCCACTGCTCGGGCCCCAACCACACCGACGCCGGACGGTTCAACTTCGCGATCGACTACGTCACGCCGCGGGTCCGCCCCACCGCCGGGGAGGACAGCGCCCTGCTGGTCCGCGGCGCGGACCCGGGCGCCTTCCTGCCGGAGTCCAGGCCCGCCTCCGACTTCGACCAGGCCGCGCTGCGGGAGTTCTACGCCGCCGTCGCCCGCCGGCAGAAGCGGATCGACCAGACGGTCCTGGGGCGCGGCGGCAAGCCCGGCGGCGACCCGGCCCGGGACGGGGCCCAGGACCGGGCCCAGGACCCGGCATGACGGGCCCGCTCGCCGACTCCGCCGTCGCCGACGCCGGCTGGCTGTCCGGCGTCGCGCCGCCCTGGTGGACGAGCGGACGCACCCCGGACAGCATGGACCTGTCGGGCTGGATGCCGCCCGTGATCGACCAGGGGCAGATCCCGCTGTGCACCGCCGCGGTCACCGCGGCGATCGCCGGCTACTACGCCCGCCGGGCCGAGCGGCTGGAGTTCACGCCCTCCGTCCTGTTCAACTACCGCCTCTCCCGCACACTCGCGGGCTCCGCCGACCGCAGGGGCTCGCGACTGGAACACAGCTTCCGCGCCTGGGCGGAGTTCGGGCTGTGCGAGGAGGCCCTCTGGCCGTACGACGAGCACGGCCGGACCAGGGTCGACCGGGACCCGCCCGAGCACTGCCACACCACGGCGCGCCGCACCCGTCCGCTCGCGCGGTCGCTCTCCGCCCCGGACGGGCCCGGCCTGCTCGGCCTGGCGCGCCGCGCGATCGCCATGGGCATCCCGGTGAGCGTGGAGGTCCGGCTCTGCCCGTCGATCTCCATGTCCCTGGTCAACGGCGGTGTCATCCCCGTACAGCTGGCGACGGAGCTGTCCGTGGGACCCCATGTGGTGCTGCTGACGGGCTATGACGACCGGGCGGAGACCGCCCCGTACGACCGGGGCGCCGGACCGGGCGCCTTCCGGGTCCGCAACAGCTGGGGAACCGGCTGGGGTGACCAGGGCTACGGCCTGCTGCCCTACGCCTTCCTCGAACAGCGGCTGACGGGCGAGCACTGGATCGTCGTCGAAGAGGACTGGCGGAAGCGGTGACGGCGACGGGAAGCGCCCGGCCGGAGGAGGGATCGGCAGTGCGGGGATTTCTGACGGCGGCCGCCCGCTGGGCGGCGCCCACGGTCGTCCTCGCCCAGGTCTGCCTCGTGTGGACCGGCGTGTTCAGCCTGGGCGAGGCGGTGGCGGTCGGGCTGCTCCTCGAACTCCTCCTGGCCGGGATCGTCATCACCGAGATCGCCCTGGCCAGAAGGGCCTTCACGGCCTCGCGGAGCCGGGGAGCCGACGGCCAGGAGGCGCTGAACCACGCCCTGGCCGCGGTCCTCCCCGCCCCCGTGGCCAAGGCGATGGGGATGGAGTTCGGGCTCCTGCGCGCCCTGTGGCGCTGGGCCCGCCGCAGGACCGACGCGCCGGACGGGCACGCGGCCCTGCCCTACGGTTCCGCGATCAAGCCGATCATGTGGGTGATGGTCGCCCTCGTGCCGCTCGAGGTGCTCGCCGTCGAGTTCCTGGTCCCCTGGCCGGTGGCGCGCATCGTCCTCCTGGTGCTCTCCGGGTACGGCACGGTGTGGGTGCTCGGGTTCATCGCGGCCCTCTCCATCCGCCCCCATACCGTCGGCGACGGGAAAATGGTCCTGCGCTTCGCCCACTTCACCCAGATCACCATCCCGCTGGAACTCGTCGCGTCGGTGCGCGAGGCCCGGCACGGCGGCTACCGCAGGGCCGTCCAGATCGACGACGGCGTGCTGGCGATGCCGATCGGCGACTCCACCACGCTCAGCGTCACGCTGCGCGAGCCGTACCCGGTGGCGCCCAAGCCGGGCAGGCCGGCCCAGGAGGTCCGCGAGGTCCGTTTCGCCGCGGACAGCACGCGCGACGCCGTCCGCGTCCTCACCGCGCACATCGCCGCCGAGTGACCCTCCCCGGGCGCCCTCACGCCGGGGGCAGCAGCTTCTTCTGCGGCTTGCCCATGGCGTTGCGCGGCAGCGCGTCCAGGAAGCGGACCTTGCGGGGGCGCTTGTGGACGGAGAGCTGCCCGGCGACGAAGTCGATCAGCTCCGCCTCGCTCACCCCGTCGGCGACCACGTACGCCACGATCTGCTGCCCCAGGTCCTCGTGCGGCGCGCCGACGACCGCCGCCTCGCGGACCGCCGGGTGGTCCAGCAGCGCGTTCTCGACCTCGCCCGCGCCGATGCGGTAGCCGCCGGACTTGATCAGGTCGGTGGAGGCGCGGCCGACGATGCGGTGGAAGCCGTCGGGCTCGATCGCGGCGATGTCACCGGTGCGGAACCAGCCGTCCTCGGTGTACGAGCCGGCGGTCGCCTCGGGGCGGCCCAGGTAGCCGTCGAAGAGGGTGGGGCCGGTGAGCTGGAGTTCGCCGATCTCCGCGCCCTCCTCGGCGGCCACGCGGGTGCGGATGCCGGACAGCGGGGTGCCGACGTAGCCGGGGCGGCGTTCGCCGTCCGCGCGGGTGCTGAGGGTGATGAGCGTCTCCGTCATGCCGTAGCGCTCGACGGGCCGGTGGCCGGTGAGCAGCTCCAGGTCGCGGAAGACGGGGGCGGGCAGCGGCGCGCTGCCGGAGACCAGCAGCCGGGCGGCGGACAGCGCCCGGGCGGCGTCGGGGTCCTGGGCGACCCGGTGCCAGACCGTCGGCACGCCGAAGTACAGGCTGCCGCCCGCCGCCGCGTACGCCGCGGGGGCCGGCCGACCGGTGTGCACCAGCCGGCTGCCCGTGCGCAGCGCGCCCAGCACGCCCAGCACCAGGCCGTGCACATGGAACAGCGGCAGGCCGTGGACGAGCGTGTCCTCCGCCGTCCAGGCCCACGCCTCGGCCAGCGCGTCCAGGTCGGCGGCCACCGCGCGCCGGGAGATCAGCGCGCCCTTGGGGGCGCCGGTGGTGCCGGAGGTGTAGAGGATGAACGCCGTCGCCTTCGGGTCCGGCTCGGGCCCGGTCCACGCCGCGCGCTCGGCCAGGTCCACCGGGACCGTCTCGACGGCGGCGGCGGGTGCGGCGGGTGCGGCGGAGGCTTCCCGGCCGCCGGCGTCCTCCGCGCCCTGCGGGCCCGTCAGCAGCAGCGCGGCCTTGGAGTCGCGGAGTATGTGGTCGCGCTCGGCGGGCCCGGAGTCCGGCGGCACGGGCACCACGGGCACCCCGGCCAGCAGCGCGCCCACCACGGCCGTCACCGTCTCCACCGTCGGGGTCGCCCGGACGGCGACGACCGGCGCCCCGGCGATACGCGCCGCGACCGCGACCGCGGCGCTGAACAACGCCTCACGGGAGCAGGAGCGGCCGGCCACGGTGAGGGCGTCGGGGCGGTCGCCGTCCGGCTCGGCGAGGGACGTCAGGAGAGGTGCGGACACGGACGTGCTCCTTCCACAGCGGGCCCCGGGTACGGGCACCTGGGTGAGGGGTACCTGTCCCCCCGTTCGCTTCGGGGGGCTAGCCCTACCGACAATGCGTCCCTGCGACCGTATCGTCGCACCATGGACGCCCGGGACGCCGATCTGAAGCGCGAACTCGACGCGACCCTCCAGACCCGCAAGGAGCTGGGGGCCGAGTACGAGACGGAGCTGGTCGACTCCTTCATGGAGAAGGTCGAGCAGCGGTTCCACGACACCGCGGACCGCCATGTGCGCCGGCAACTCGCCGAGCAGCAGATGGCCGCCGCCCGCGGCACCCGCCCCGACCCGAGGGCCCGCCCCGGCCAGGGCCTCGGGATGAGCCTCGGCGAGCGCTTCGCCTTCGTCGCGGTCTCGCTGGTGCTGGCCATCCCCCTCTGCGCGATCGCCGCGGTCAACACGGGGCTGTCCGGCCTGGCGGTGACCTGGGCCGGCATCTTCGGCGTCAACGCGGTACACGCCTCCGGCGGCTTCTCCCGCCTGCGCCGCCACCGCGACAAGCCGTAAGGCGAGTGAGCCAAAGGGCGCGCCGCCCGCGCCGGAGGCGCTGATCGATGCAGTGAAAGCGATGAGACCAAGCGAGCGAGGGCTCGTGTCGATATGCGGCTCCGCCGCGTGAGCGAGCGCAGCGTCGAAGAGTGTCGACACCGGACCCGAGCGCCCGGCGGGGGCACCTCCCAGCGGTAGCTGGGGGAGAACCGAGCCCAAAAGGGAGGGAGGGGACCGCCGCACCCCGGTGTGAGCACCAGGGGCGGGACGACGGCGGTCCCCGCCGGGGACGCGGTTGCCGCGTCCGGGCGACCGTGGAGGTCCGGGAGCCGCTCCGGAGGTCCGTGTCGCCGTACCGGGGTGTCGGTGTCGTCCGTTCCGACACTCACTAATGTGCCGGAGCTGTGTTAAGCCCGTGCTGCGGGCGCGTGACACCCGCGTACCACTTACCGGAAGGGCGAGCGTCCTTTCGCAGTCACAAAATCGCGTGGTTACCGCAGGGCCCAAGACTGGCCATCGGGGCTCTGGTACCAAAGCCGGTGCTCGGTGTCCGTCACGGTCAGACCGAAGTGCTCCCAGGGGGGCATGTTGTGCTCCGTCCACCACTGCCACGCCCATCGGAGGGTTTCCCATACCTCCGGCTCCCCCTGGCCGCAGAACTGGGGCTCCTCCGGCTTGTCGTCCCTGTAGAGGAGTTCGCACCACCGGCCATCCATCATGACCAGGCGGCGCGTGCTCTGGTTCTCCTCCGTGCCGTACTGGAGACCCACGCCTGGCAAATGGGCGGCCAGCCAGAACTTGAAGTGGTAATCGTCGAAGACCGAGACCGGGATGTCGGTGTACCCCTGGGAGGCCGGGGTCAGCTCCGCGCTCGTCACGGCTGCCTCGCCCTCATGACGGGCCGGCATGAACGCCCCCCCGTCCTTCAGGAAGGGACCGCTGAGGTTGCCGTCGTCGTCGGCCTCCAGGAGCACCAACGCGGCGCTGAGAGGGCCGAAGACGTTGGCGATCAGGCGCCCACCCGGAGCCATTGCCGAGCGGATTGTGTCCGTGATCCGAGGCAGGCCGAACGAGAAAATGGCTTTGTCGAACCGCCTGTTGAAGTTGTGCGATGTGGCGTCGGCCGGCACCACACTGATGTTGAGCCCGAGCTGCTTCAGACGTGCGGCGGCCTCGGAAGTGCCGTTCAGGTCACACGCGACCATCTGGTTGCCGTGGCGAAGCTGTGCGGCGATCAGGGCGGCCTGGTAGCCGGTGCCGAGGCCACCATCCAATACGTGATCGTCGCTCTGGATGTCGAGCGCCTCGATCATGCGGCACGTAAGGCTTGGTTGCGTGCTGGACGACGTGGGGGTGCCGTGCCACCCGCCCGTGACCTGTTCGGCCTGGTCCAGTGCGGTGACCAGCGTCAGGTTCGAATAGATGGGCCTGAGCCAGTCATCACCATCCGTTTCCGTGCACTCCCGCCACAGGGTTGGTGTTCCGCCCGCGTTGACGAAGTACCGGGGCACGAAGAGGTGACGAGGGGTCGAGGAGACGGCCTCGATCAGGCGCGGTGCCGTGAGATCCCCCGACTCTTGTAGTTCGGCGGCGAGGCTCGATGCCCTGCTCTTCCAGTTCAACGGTTGCACCAATCCTCCAGAGTCTTGGCGAAGGCGGTAGCGAGAGGCATACCTGCGGAATTGGCCCATGCCCACTGGCCAGAGGGGTTGGCCTCCAGGAACATCCACTCACCTGCGGGCGTGACGATGAAGTCTGCCGCGAAGTACTTGAGCTCGAACACGGAGGCGTACCCCCGCAAGGATTCTTGTACCTCTGAGGGGGTGGCCATAGGGGTGACGGCGATGGCGTCGTAGTCGGATCGGTAATCGATCCGGGCTTGGTCGCTGCCCGCGTCGATGCGTGCGCTGTAGCAGGTATCGCCAATGAACATGACGCGTACCTCGAAGTCCTTTTCGAGTTCTTCTTGATACAGGTGAGCAGTGACCTGAACGCCGTTGAGGTCCGACGGATCCACACGGCGGGTGTACATCTGGTCCCACCCATCCTCGTGCGCCACGACAGGGACGCCCAGCGCCTTCGTGATGATCGGGCCATGAATGAATTGCGCGAACCGCCTCACGGCGCCCGGATCACTGGTGATCAGGGTGCGCGGCGTCGTCAGACCGACAGCGCCGGCAACGCGGAGCTGCTGCGGTTTGAACTCCGCGTAGGTCGCCCTGGACGGGTGGTTCATGAAGGGAGCATCGAGGCTTGCCAACACCCCACCGAACCCAATCCTGGCTGCTCCGCGAGCGTAGTGCTCATCAGCCTCCGAAAGGCTGGGGAAGCGGAACATGCCAGGACGATTCCAGTACACGGCCTTGATGTCGGAGAGTTCCACGCTGCGCTGCTCGGTAGCCAGCACGCCGTTCCACTGGCCCTTGTTGAAGGTTGCTCGGAACTCCAGCTCAAGCGGGAACTGAGCTGTGTCCATCCGGAAGACGGGGACACCCGCCGAGGCCAGCTCGCCGACGATGAGGTCGGTGCCAGCCTCGAACGGGCCGTCCACTACAAGCACGGTCACTCGATGTATCCGGGGTCGCTACCCTCGTCGGACGGCGGAGGGTTCTTGATATCCCCGTCCGGGTTGGTCTTCTGGCTCGTGGCCATGGACACCAGCGGTGTGCCGTCGGCCATGGAGGCAGTCTGCGCCACGGGGTCGTAGACACGCGTCTCCACGCTCGGGGCCGTCAGGTCAGAGACGCGGAACCGCGCGCCCTGAAGCGCGTACGGCCGCATTCCGACGGGGGCAGTACCAACCGGTGCCGGCCGCCCGAGGGGAAGTGCCTCGATCAGATTCATGTGACTCCTTTTGTGAGATGGAATCCGGTCCGTCATGCACTTGCGAACCGCCCTGTCTAACTGTCCTTCCCGATACGGAGTAGTCGGGCGGCTGTCCCCCTGTCCGGACTCGAACCGGAGTCTCCTGCTGCACGCATTGAAAGTGAACGAAAGGTGCGCGCATTGCAGTGCTCTTCCTGACTTAGCTGCAGGGGGTTCACTAGGGCCCGCCCGTCTGCGATTGAGGGAGTCAGACGGGCGGGCTTATTAGAGGGGCCACCAGCAGCCCCTCATCCGATCCGGCGGGGCAGGCTTGCCGGAACGGAGTTCAGAAGCGACGCTACTTCTCTTACGACTGATCCTGGAATCGTGCTCGGCAGGCCAGGACCCCGTTGCGGTCCGGGAGACCTAGAGCCCGAGCATGTCTGGTCACCGTCCCGCTTGTAACGTCAAAAATGGCCGCAATGTCAGCCACACCCAAAACCTGAGACCCCGCCCGCCCCCTCGCCGGATTCCGTGTGGGAATGGACCTTAACCAAGCACACGGAGGGGCAGCCGAGAAGGGGGCGGGGGCTTAGCGGGCTACGCGGCCGCGTGTTCCCCTTGTATCAGCAGGGGCACCCCGGCCCCCTGCGCGATGGCGGCGAGACCTTCCCGGATCCGACGCGCCTGGTACGGCTCGCATACCTCGTCCAGGGCACTGGGGTGCACCCATACGCACTCTGACAGCTCGTCGCGTGCATCCTCGGGAACGGCCACAGCCCGCGCCTCGTCGTCCGGCAGAACGCCACCGTCAAGAACGACGTTGTATCCCTCGGCTGCGGTGGAGTTTTCCGGCATGTGGTCGAGCGCGACCACCGTACGGAGCTTCCGCACCAGCCCCGTTTCCTCCCTCAGCTCCCGTGCGGCTCCGCACGAGACGTATTCGCCCGCGTGGACCCCACCGCCGGGGAGCTGTAACCCTCCGGTGCCGTAGGTCGGCCGCACGAGCAACACTCGGCCCTGCGAGTCGCGCACTATCACCAGCGCGCCGATACGCCTACGAGGCGGTTTCAAGGGGTCGATATCCGAGTGTGCCATCTCGCCATCCTTCCGGGGTAGTAGCATGTTTATTTTTTTCTCAGCCATCGCCACAGCCTCTTCAATGGCCCATCGGTAGGGGTCCTCTGCCGCGTACAGCGGAAGCTCGTTCTCGCCAACCCATTCGATGTCGGCGATCCCGGGTACGGCAAAGGGGGCCGGAACTGCGACCGACTCACCCTCTCCCAGTTCCCCGCCATCACAGATGACCGTAAGTTCCTCGTGCCCCGTCCCGGAATGGGCGGGCAAGTGATTCAGGACAAGAAACCTGGTGATCGAGCGGATGAGCCGAGTCTGTTGCTTCAGCGCGCGAGCGGCTGCGTCCGGGATCGTTTCTCCCTGGCGTAGAAAGTTACCGGGGAGGCTCCACGTGATGGAGCGCTCCCCTTTTACCATAAGCACACGACCCTCAGACGCTCGGACGAGTACGAGGGCGTTGATTCGCATGGCAGGCTGACCGGCCGACTTATTCGGAATCAACGGTGCACCTTGTCTTTCCTGAGTTGGCTTGCTCTCGTTCGGTCGCGTGACGCGGACACCGGCACGTTGGCCATCGCCCCGTATCGATGGCCTCTGGTGACTTACGTTGAATGGCGCGCTTCGGCTGCAGATCCAGTTGGCTTCCGTCTGCGTATTTTCGATAGATGCGGATCGTCATTTGGCTCACCGATCAGCCCTCCGCAGGAATTCATGCTGGATGACAAACGAACGCACGAGTGGAAACGCTGGATCGGCGGGCCAAAAAACCCTGTCGCGCAGGTCCGCCGGCACCCGGAGGGGGATGGTGGGCGGATCATGATGGGCGCCCGAGAGAGGGGCCGGAGGTGTCTCAGGGGCGCTGCGGGCGGCGAGATACTTTGCCCTGCGCCGACCGCGCGGCGTCTGCCTCCGCGTCAGCCACACCATCCACCCGCCCATGGCCGTCTGCCTGGTGCTCACCACGCATCTCCGGCGGCCCCGGCGGCCCGGGGAGCCGTAGCAATGGCGCTGGGCGGTTGGCGACTCGGCCGCACCCGATCGGCGCTCCGCGACGGGAGCACGATCCCGGAGGGTTCCGATGCGGCGCGCAGATCGCCACGCGCCTGTTGGGTCCCTCTGATCGTCTCGCCTGCCGCCTGCCGATCAACCACGGCCGCTCCTCTCTGTAGTGCTCCCACTACCAGGGAGGTTCAGCGTGGCCTATAGTCGAGCCCCATTCAATCTGTCAGCCATGGATGGAAGGTCAGCGAACGACCTGTGAACAAAAACGACTTGAACCCGGATGCCTCTCCCGAAGCGGCCTACGGGGCGCGTTTACGCAGCATGCGTGAGGCTCGCGGCTGGACTCAAGAGGACCTTGCCAAGCGCACCGAATATTCCAGTGTGCATATTTCAGCCGTCGAAAATGGTCGGAAACCTCCAACCCTCCGCTTTTCGCGTAGTGTGGACCGCGCCTTCGGCATCGAGGGGGCAGCAGACTCCTTCGAGCGCGAGTATCGCGAGATCCGCCACGGCAGCCTGCTGGAGGGGTTCCCGGAGTTCGTAGGCTACGAGGGACGTGCGGTAGAGATCCGGCTGTACGAAGTCGGTGTCATCCCCGGACTGTTGCAGACGATGGAGTACGCGGCGGTCGTGGCGGACAGTGAGGTCAAGCGGGGAGCGATCACCACCGAGCAGGCGCAGGAGCGAGTGGCGCTCGTCGCTGAGCGGCAATCCGCGCTCGTCCGGCCGCATCCGCCACTAGTCTTGGTGGTGCTGGACGAAAGCTGTATCCGACGGCCTGTCGGTGAGCCCGCCGTCATGGACGCGCAGTTGGCGCGGCTGGTCGAGTTCGCCGAGCTGCCAAACACCATGGTCCAGGTCGCCCCGTTCGAGATGGGGACTCGTCGGCCGTTCAACCTACCGATAACCGTGCTGACGATGGCGGACCGCTCGCTCATGTCGTACGCCAAGTCTGCTCAGCGGGGCCATCTCGAACGGGATAGCAAGTTCGTGCTGCCTATGTTGACGGCCTACCATCAGCTACAGGCTGAAGCGCTCTCTCAGAAAGAGTCTGTGGCCATGATCAATCAGTTGCGAAAGGGCACCCCGTGACGACCGAATCTCCGCAGTGGTTCACGTCCTCGTACAGCGCCAACGGCGGCCAGTGCGTAGAGGTCGCCGCAAACCTCGCCGCCTCGCGCGGCCTCGTCCCCGTCCGCGACTCCAAGGAGCCTGAAGGCCCGGCTCTGACGTTCACAGCGGATGCCTGGTCAGCCTTCGTCGAGTACGCCAAGTCGGCGGACGTCTGACGTAGCCGCGTAGACTACGGCCTGAGAGCCCTCCCCTGGCACACCCGGGGGAGGGCTCTCGTGTGTCTGCGGTTGTGCTCCTCAGTGGTCTGTGCGCAGAGCTGTGCCGGCTACGCGGGACGCGTATTCGCTACTTGGTCACCAGCGGTACTCCTGGTGGGCTTGGAAGCCTGCGCACTGATCACAGTCCAGACCTCTGACCACGACGTCTCGGTGATCTGAGGCAGAAGCTTGCTCAGTTCCTTGGAGACCCACTCTTCAAGAGGGTCTACCACCTCTGGCTTCTTGCTCATTTGCGCTCCTGTGTGGAGAGGTAGGCCAGCAGGTCCTGCCGGCTCACCACGCCGCTGGGCTTGCCCTCCACGAGGACGATGGCCGCGTCCGCCCCGCCCAGTACCGCCATGAGGTCCTCCACGGGCTCGCCGGAGCCGACGTGCGGCAGGGGCGGGCTCATGTGCTTCTCCAGCGGGTCGCTCAGCGCGGCGCGCTGCGCGAACAGCGCGTCGAGCAGCTCGCGTTCCACGACCGAGCCGATGACCTCGGCGGCCATCACGTCGGGGTGCCCGGCGCCGGGCTTGACGATGGGCATCTGCGAGACGCCGTACTCCCGCAGCACCTCGATGGCCTGACCGACCGTCTCCTCCGGGTGCATGTGGACGAGCGAGGGCAGGCCGCCCTCCTTGCCCTGGAGGACGTCGCCGACGCGCACCGCCGGGCCCTCCTCCTCCAGGAAGCCGTAGTCCGCCATCCACTCGTCGTTGAAGATTTTGGAGAGGTAGCCGCGGCCGCTGTCGGGGAGCAGGACGACCACCACGTCGTCGGGGCCGAGGTCCTGGGCGACCCGCAGCGCGGCCACCACGGCCATGCCGCAGGAGCCGCCGACCAGCAGTCCCTCTTCGCGGGCGAGCCGCCGGGTCATCTGGAAGGCGTCCTTGTCGGAGACCGCGACGATCCGGTCGGCGACGGTGCGGTCGTAGGCGGTCGGCCAGAAGTCCTCGCCGACGCCCTCGATCAGGTACGGGCGACCGGTGCCGCCGGAGTAGACGGAGCCCTCGGGGTCGGCGCCGACGACCTGGACCCGGCCCTCGCTGGCCTCCTTGAGGTAGCGGCCGGTGCCGCTGATCGTGCCGCCGGTGCCGACGCCCGCCACGAAGTGGGTGATCTTCCCCTCGGTCTGCTCCCACAGCTCGGGGCCGGTGCTCTCGTAGTGGGAGCGCGGGTTGTCGGGGTTGCTGTACTGGTCCGGCTTCCAGGCGCCCGGGGTCTCGCGGACCAGGCGGTCCGAGACGTTGTAGTACGAGTCGGGGTGCTCGGGGTCCACGGCCGTCGGGCAGACCACGACCTCGGCGCCGTAGGCCCGCAGCACGTTGATCTTGTCGGTGGAGACCTTGTCGGGGCAGACGAAGATGCACTTGTAGCCCTTGCGCTGGGCGACCATCGCCAGGCCGACGCCCGTGTTGCCGGAGGTCGGCTCGACGATCGTGCCGCCCGGCTGGAGCGCGCCGGAGCGCTCGGCGGCCTCGATCATCCGCACGGCGATGCGGTCCTTCACCGAGCCGCCGGGGTTGAAGTATTCGACCTTGGCCAGGACGGTTGCCCGGATGCCCTCGGTGACGCTGTTGAGCTTCACCAGCGGGGTGTTGCCGACGAGCTCAATCATCGAATCGTAGTACTGCACACCTGCTCCAGGTCCGAATCAGCGGGATCTCCGCGGTCAGGGCGGCCGCCGTCGCGGGCCCGTGCTGCCCAGCTTATTGCGGACCGTGACCGCTTGACCGGTGCCTCTTGCCCCCGTGCGGAGGGGACGCACAAGCTGGACGACAACTGGTTAGGAAGTCGTACAAAAAAGGGTACAAAGGAGCAACAGGCGTGTGGACGGAGGTGGGCTGGACCCATGTCTATGTCGAGGGCGAGAGTCGCGCGGCGGATCGCCGCCGCGGCGGCGTACGGAGGCGGTGGAATCGGGCTGCTGGGCGGCGTGGCCGCCGTTCTGCTGCTCACCGAGGTCTCACACGCGAAGCGGGTGGTCGGCGGCTCCGAGGACCCTCCGCCGCGCGCCGACGGCCGGTACGGGTTCGACTTCTCCGCGAGCGACGGCCGGCCGCCGCTGCGGCTGGCCTTCCTCGGCGACTCCACCGCCGCCGGGCAGGGCGTGCACCGGCCCAGCCAGACGCCGGGCGCGCTGCTCGCCTCCGGGCTGGCCGCGGTCGCCGAGCGCCCCGTCGACCTGCGCAATGTGGCCCAGCCCGGCGCCCAGTCCGACGACCTGGAGCGGCAGGTGACGCTGGTGCTGGAGGACCCGGCGGCCCGCCCCGACGTCTGCGTGATCATGATCGGCGCCAATGACGTCACCCACCGCATGCCCCCGGCCCAGTCCGTCCGGCTGCTGTCGGAGGCGGTGCGCAGGCTGCGCGAGCGCGGCTGCGAGGTGGTGGTGGGCACCTGCCCGGACCTCGGCACCATCGAGCCCGTCTACCAGCCGCTGCGCTGGATCGCCCGCCGCCTCAGCCGCCAGCTGGCCGCCGCGCAGACCATCGGGGTGGTCGAGCAGGGCGGCCGTACGGTGTCGCTGGGCGATCTGCTCGGGCCGGAGTTCGCGGCCAATCCGCGGGAGCTGTTCGGGCCGGACAACTATCACCCCTCGGCGGAGGGGTACGCCACGGCCGCGATGGCCGTGCTGCCGACGCTGTGCGGGGCGCTGGGGCTGTGGCCGCAGGAGCCCGAGGAGGCCCGGGACGTGGGCATCCTGCCGGTGGCCAAGGCCGCGGCCGAGGCGGCGGCCGAGGGCGGCACCGAGGTCACCGCGGCCCGCGGGCCCTGGGCCCGGCTGCTGCGGCGCGACCGCCGCGCCTCGGGCGAGCGGCCGCCCGCCCCCGCGAACCAGGCCGAGGCGCCCTCCTCCACCGGCCCGCCACCGGCCACCGGCTAGGCCCCCGGCCGCGGGCTGGGCCGCAAACTGGGCCCCGGCGGCCACCGGCCGCGGGCTGGGCCCCGGGCGCGGGCCAGGCCCCCAACCACGGACCCCAGGCGCTTCAGGCGCTCTGGGCGCCACAGGCGCCGCCCGGGCCGCGCTGAGCATACGCTTGGAAAAGAGTCCTGCATCACAGCCCGGATGCCGTGACCCCCGCGATACGTACGGGTAACTTCCCTCAGAGTCCCAGCCCTCCGCGCCCCCATGGAGCCCGTGATGCCCGAAGCCGTGATCGTCTCTGCCGCCCGCTCCCCCATCGGCCGGGCCTTCAAGGGTTCTCTCAAGGAGCTGCGGCCGGACGACCTGACCGCCGAGATCGTCCAGGCGGCGCTCGCCAAGGTCCCCGAGCTCGACCCCCGCGACATCGACGACCTCATGCTCGGCTGCGGCCTGCCGGGCGGCGAGCAGGGGCACAACCTGGGCCGGATCGTGGCCGTGCAGATGGGCATGGACCACCTGCCCGGATGCACCATCACCCGCTACTGCTCCTCCTCGCTCCAGACCTCCCGGATGGCCCTGCACGCCATCAAGGCGGGCGAGGGGGATGTCTTCATCTCGGCGGGCGTCGAGATGGTCTCCCGCTCGGTGAAGGGCACCTCGGACGGGCTGCCGGACACCCACAACCCGCTCTTCGCCGACGCCGAGGCCCGCACCGCCGCGCGCGCCGAGCAGGAGGGCACGGACTGGCACGACCCGCGCGAGGACGGACTGATCCCCGACGCGTACATCGCGATGGGCCAGACCGCGGAGAACCTGGCCCGGCTCAAGGGCATCACCCGCGAGGAGATGGATGAGTTCGGCGTACGGTCGCAGAACCTGGCCGAGGAGGCCATCAAGAAGGGCTTCTGGGAGCGCGAGATCACGCCTGTGACGACCCCGGACGGCACGGTGGTCGCCAAGGACGACGGGCCGCGCGCGGGGACGACCCTGGAGGGCGTGCGCGGCCTCAAGCCGGTCTTCCGCCCCGACGGGCTGGTCACCGCGGGCAACTGCTGCCCGCTCAACGACGGCGCCGCGGCGCTGGTGATCATGTCGGACACCAAGGCCCGGGAGCTGGGCGTGACGCCGCTGGCGCGGATCGTGTCCACCGGCGTCTCGGCGCTCTCGCCGGAGATCATGGGCTACGGGCCGGTCGAGGCGTCCAAGCAGGCGCTGGCGCGGGCGGGGATGACGATCGGCGACATCGACCTGGTCGAGATCAACGAGGCGTTCGCCGCGCAGGTCATCCCGTCCTACCGCGACCTGGGCATCGACCTCGACCGGCTCAATGTGAACGGCGGCGCGATCGCCGTCGGCCACCCCTTCGGCATGACGGGCGCCCGGATCACCGGCACGCTGATCAACTCGCTCCAGTTCCACGACAAGCAGTTCGGCCTGGAGACCATGTGCGTCGGCGGCGGCCAGGGCATGGCGATGGTGCTGGAGCGGCTGAGCTGAGCCGCGGCGGCGCGACCATGAACACGGGCGGCTGAGCTGAGCCCCAGCTGAAGTCGGACCCGGACTCGGGCTGTGCACATGCCGCGCGCATAAGTCGTGACCGAATCTCCCCCAGGATGTGACCAAGGTCCTGGGGGAGTGTTGTATGCCCAGCTCAGCGGCGGTGCTCCGGGCCCCGCCCGCCCCTCCCCGGCCCGATTTCCGTCCACTTGGTGATGTTATGCACTGACACGGGGCGGCACCGCGGGCCAAGCTGAGGTAGGAATTCGGGGGATCAACAGGAACCGGGAGTTAAGTCAGTGAGCCCCATGACTCTTGCCGCCCTCCTGGCCGCGGCCACCGCCACGGCCGTGGGCGCCTCCGCCCTGCTCACCGCCCGCGGCGTCCGGCGGGAGATCGCCGAGCTGCGCGCCGAGCTCGCGGCGGCGGTCGCTCCCGCCGGCGGCCGGGACGGTGGGGCGGGCCCGGAGGCGGACGGGACGGACGCCGTCGCGGTGCCCGCGCCCCGCGCCGCCGCCCCCGCCGCCGAGATACGCGCCGCCGTGGCCGACGCGCTCGCCGAGGAGCGGGAGCGCGAGCTGGCCGAGGCGCGGGCGTTCTGGGCCGCGCAGGAGGCCCGGGACACGGCGACGGCGGGCGACGCCCACCCGCTGCTGGGCAGGCTGGCCGGGCTCGGCGAGGAGCCCCAGCCGGACCTGATCCCCTACGTGCCGCGGCAGCCCGAGACGTCCGGCGTGGAGCCGCTGCTGGACCTGGACCCCCTCGGCCCCGACGGCCTCACCCCCGAGCACCTCGACCCCTCGGGCGAGCCGGACCGGCAGCCGGAGACCGCGACCGAGGTGGAGGTGGATCTGGACCTCGACCCGGAGGCGGAGCCGCCCGCCGGGGCGGCCGTGGAGTCGGCCGAGCTGGCGGCCGCGCGCCGGCGCCACCCCTCGCACCCGGACTTCTCGCCGCACCCCACCGTCGCCGACCACGACCGGACGGTGGCCCGGCTCACCGAGCTGGCCGACGGCCACGTCCCGCTCGCCGACGTACGCCCCGGCCCGCTGGGCACCCTCGACGTGTACGTCTTCGCCGACGGCACCACGGTCTGCATGACCCCGGGCCACCGCGAGACCGCCGAGCGGCTCGCGGACGCGCTGCTCGAGGGCCCCGCCCCGGTGCTGCTGCTGGGCAGCTCCGGGGTCCACGGCGCCTACGCGCTGACCTTCGGCTGCGGGGACGAACAGGTGTACGTCCTCGCCGACCGCGTCATCGCCTCGCTGTAGCCCGAGCCCGAGCCCGAGCCCGAAGCCCGTAGAGGCCGCGCCCCGTAGAGGCCGCCCCTCAGAGACCGCAGCGCCTGGCCGTGGCCTCCACGAGGTCCACCGCGCCGGAGAGCGCGGCGCCCTCCGGCGCGCGCTCCAGCGCATGCGCCAAATCGTGCCCGGCCACCGCGAGCTGGTCCGCGACCGCGAACAGCCCCGCGTCCGGCATGATCCTCGGGCTGCTCCCGGGCTCCTCGATCCGCTGGGCCCGCACCGACAATTCCCTTGCCAGCGCCAGTCCTTCGGCCGCCACGCCCCGGCTCAGGCGGGACTGCGGAAGGGCGCGCAGACGGTCGGCGAGCCGGTCCACGGCGGTCAGCAGAGGGGTCGTGTCATTCACATCGCGAGCCTATGCGCCACCCCCGGACTGTTGCCAACGGCCGAACAGTCAGGCACGGTGAGCTGAAGGACCAAATCCGGGCCATGAAAACCGGTCCGGCAAAACGGACGCGTCGGAGGCGCCGATGTCCCAATCCTTCTCCGAAGAAACCCACCGGAACCTGCTCTCCCGAATCCCCCACTGCACCGGCCGTGAAGTAGCCGACTGGTTGCGCACCGTAGACGAAGGGCCCGCTCTCTTCCGCTTCGAGGAGAAGGTCAGCTGGTTGCGGGGCGAGCATCAGCTCGCGTACGGCCACGCCAAGGCGATCATTCATGAGCACGATCTGAGGCGGGCCGCGCGCAAGCTCACCTAGCCTCCACCACCCACAACAGAACAGGCGAAGGGCCCGCGGGGCGCATGCCCCGCGGGCCCTTCGTATCACCAGTTCGCATCACCTGGGGGTCCGGTGCCCGAGGGCCCCGTCCCCGAGGATCAGTCCCTGAAGATGGAGATCAGCCGGAGCAGCTCCAGGTAGATCCACACCAGGGACAGGGTCAGACCGAACGCGGCCAGCCAGGACTCCTCGCGCGGAGCGCCGTACCGGACGCCGTCCTCGACCTGCTTGAAGTCCAGTGCCAGGAACGCGGCGCCGAGCACCACGCCCACGATGCCGAACACAATGCCGAGGCCGCCGCTGCGGAAGCCGAGGCCGTCACCGCCGCCGAAGGCGGCGAACAGCAGGTTGACCGACATCAGCAGCAGGAAGCCGATGGCGGCGCCGAGCACAAAGCGCTGGAATCGCGCGTTCACCCGGATGAGCCGGGTCTTGTACGCGGCGAGGACGCCGACGAAGACGGCCATCGTGCCGAGCACGGCCTGCATCGGGATGCCGGACCAGCGCTCGTTGTACACCTGGCTGATGACGCCGAGGAAGAGGCCCTCGAAGAGGGCGTAGCTCATGATCAGCGCGGGCGAGGCCTTGCGCTTGAACGACTGGACCAGGCCGAGCACCATCGCCACGAGCGCGGCGCCGAAGCCGACGGCGACGGGCAGGTCCAGGATCCAGGCGGCCGCCGCGGCGACGATGACGGTGCCCAGCGTCATGCCGGTGCGCATGACGACGTCGTCCATCGTCATCCGGCCGGTCTGCAGCGGGCCCGCCGGCGGCGCGCCGTACATCTGCTGCAGCTGGTCGGGTGTCAGATTCTGCTGGTCACCGACCGCGTACGGGTTGGTCGGGGCCTGCGGCTGCGCGTAAGGATTACCACCGGCGTACGGGTTGCCCTGTGCTGCGGCGGGGCCCCCGGCCTGCGGTGCCGCGCCGAAGCCCGCGTAGCCGCCGTCGCGGCTGAACCCCCGTCGCGAGAAGACCGGGTTGCTGCTCCTCATCTCACTCCTCCATGGCCGCCCTGCGCGACCTTGACTCCAGAGTAATGGGTAAGCAAAGAAAGCACCCTAGTGCCCAGGGAGGATATTTCCATGCACGCGTGAGCGGCGCGAGGCCCACCAGGGCCCCGCGCGGTAGACGTTGGGCGACCGGGCGCGCACTCAGCGTGCGGCGGCCGGGTCTGGGTGTGCCCGGAACCGGACTTGAACCGCTACCGACTCCCTTTCTGACCTGCGGCGATGCGCTGACCTCGCCGGATGGGCCCGGCTCGGCCCGGCTCATCCCGACTCAACCCGCGTCAGCCCCCGTTGATGCTCCCATGGGAGCACGGGCGGGAGCACGCCCAGGAACGGCGGAAGGCCCGGCACCACAATGCCGGGCCTTCCTGCGATTCCGTCTGCTTGCGGAGCATGGACCGGAACCGCACTCACCGCGCCCCCGCAGGGACGCGGTGAGTCTCGGTACGCGCCCCAATCCGACTGAAACGCGTCGTCATTTAACCGGCCCCTACCCAAGAGGTCTGGACAGATTCACCCCTTGGGCCTATGCCACCCATTCGGGTTACACGCAACCTTGCGCAACCCTGTACCACCTTGTGCGCGCCCCAGTTCGAGCGCCAGTGATCAGGACGGCATGACTCGGTCCACGAGGTGCTGGAGCCGGGCATCGAGCAGCTTCTCCGCGTCCTGCGGCGCGCAGGTAGCGAGCGCGACCATGCTCGTCACGATGACGTCGCACAGTTCCTTGTGGACGTCCCCCCACGTGTGAGAGGCGCCCTTTCGAGGGTTGGCGCCCGTCGCTCCGTGCATGGCCTCGGCGACCTCGCCGAACTCCTCTCCGATCTTGAGAACGCGCCACAGCTTCACGTTCTCGGCCGTGCCCGGATCGGCGTTCTCGTCCAGCCAGTTGCGCAGCTTCTCCACGCGGCTCCAGGTGGTGTCGTCCATCCGGTTTCTCCTCAGGTTGTTCGTACAGGGGTCAGGGTGAGGCCAGCGCGGCGTCCGGCAGCCACGCCAGGTACCGGGCTATGGCCTCGGCACGGTAGCCGTAGCGCGGCCGCGCTCGCTGTCATCCCACTGCGGCGGCCGCTCGCCCCACTCGACGCTGTGACAGACCTCCAGGTCCGCCGACCACCGGCAGGAGCCGCACGGTCGGCCGGGCCGGCAGCGGCGCCACCGCGTCCACCGGCTGTCAGAACAGCGCCGGCGCCGCCTCCGCGGCCCGGGCCGGGACGGTCACGGGCCGCGGCTCGACAGGGCGCAGCGCGAGGGACAGGGACAGGGCCGAGTGGTCGGTCAGCCGGTCGGGCCCGGTGCGCACCTCATGGATGTACGAGCAGCAGCGCAGCCTCGTCGCGAGCCGGGCGGATACGTGGGCGTGGTCGTACCGGTAGCCATCCCCGGTGCGCCCGACCCAGGAGTATTCGAGCGCGTCCGGGTGCAGGGTGCGGAACGCGTCGACGTACCCGGTCTCAGCGAACCAGCCGTAGAACCGGTATTCGAACGGCTTGAAAAACCGGTACCTCGGGATATGGGTGGGCTCCAGGACGTTGAAGTCGCCGAGGATCAGGCGGGCGCCCACGGCGCCGCTCGGAAGCTCCGCACTGCACGCGTCCAGGAAGCGGGTCTTGCGCTCGGTCTTCGCCGGCGACGCGTCCCGCGACGGCACGTACAGACCGACGATGTCGACCGGGCCCTCCTCGGTATCCACGGTCACCGATACCGCGCGGTGCGGGAGGTACGACAGGCCGGGCAGCCCCGACCGGGCGGCAAGGCGGCTGACGATCATCGCGCCCCGCTCGCCGCGCACCGGCGGGCGCGGAAAGACCACCTCATAGCCGGCCGCGCGGAACTTGGTCTCCAGCAGGTCGCAGCCGACGCTGTCAGCGGTCTCGGTAAGTACGAGCACCGGCTCCGGCCGCGTGGCCAGGTACTCGAGTTGGCGCTCGGCCCGCTCCCGGCCCGGGTTGTTCAGGTTGAACGTCAGCACGTCCAGGGTGGTCATAAGCGGCCCCTCATCCACGGTTCCCTGATCGCCGCCACGATCGCGCGGGCGATGTCGTCCGGGCCGGCGGTGGAGGCGTCCAGTTGCAGCACCCGCACGCCACTGGCCATGAGGAACCTAGCGGCCTCGAGGTACAGCGCGCATTCCTGCTCAGTCCCGCCAGGCTCGCGCTCATAGCGGCTGTGCGCTCCACGGCGGCCGAGCCGCTTGGTGATGACGTCGGCCCGGGCGTTGAGGATGACGGCCAGGTCCGGCATGTCGGCCTGCCGGTTGAGCTCCCAGACGAAGTCGCGGCCGACGCCGTCGAGGACCTGGAGAACGAGCGATGAGGCGATGTACCGGTCACACACGACGGCATCGCCGCGGGCCACGGCCGGCCGGATCTCCCGCTCCAGGTGGCTGTACCGGTCGGCGGCGATCAGGCACGCCATGGTCATCCCCCGGTAATCCTCGGTGCCATGGCGGGCGAGCTGCCCCAGCGTGGTGTCGCTCGGTTCCCGCGTCTGGTGGACTGGGAGGCCGGCCGCGCGCAACTGCGAGACGACGGCGGCCGTCACGGTCGACTTCCCCACGCCGCCCGGCCCGTCGATGGTGACGAACATGCCCGTCATGACACCCCCACGAGCGGCAGCACGCGGGACTGCGGCGGAACGACGGGGCACAGCTCGCTGTCCACAGCGCCGACGCGGTAGCCGGCCGCCACCACCGCGGCCGGGCAGCCCTTCCCGCACGACGGCGACATGGCGCAGCTACCACACGTGGGGTTGTCGCCCACCGTCCACCGCTCGTGGAACTTGTAGGCGTCGAGCTGGGCGGCGATGTCGTTGTCGGCCCAGACGTTCCCGACGATGAAGTCCGTATCGGGATGCTGGCTCGCCTTCGTGCGGGCGGCAAACACCAGGTAGGGGCAGACGGCGACCTCGCCCTTGGTGAACACGTAGATGATCGTGTTTGCCTCGCACCCGGCGAGCGGCTTGTCGTCGTTGGGGAACCGGATGTGCACCACGTCCAGGTCGTCGCCCTCGAACGGCATCGTCAGGTCGCGGATGTGCCGCATGTGGTCGTCCGGCCGGCGCAGCCGGCGTTGTGAGTTGGCGCCGCGTCCCATCGGCCCAAGGGGGTTCATCAGCACGTACTTCGCCCCCTGATCCTTGGCGAAGGCACAGAGCTGCGCGTATTCCTCGTCCTGGGCCAGGTTGTTGGGCGTGCAGAGCAGCCCTTGCAGGATGCCGGCCGCAGCGAACCGTTTCACGGTCTCGACGGTCTCCTTGAATCCCTCGGGGCGGCCCCGGAACTTCCCGTGAGACTCGGCTGAGAACCCGTCGAGACTGACGTTCATGTGGGCACCGAGCTGGGCCAGGAGGGTGATCTGGTGGTCGGTGACCATGGTCGCGTTGGTGCACACACCTACGCCCATGTCCACCGCGCGGAACTCGCGCACGATCTGGATGAGGTCCGCGTGCATGAACGGCTCCCCGCCGGTCAGCGTCACTCGGTTGACGCGGGCCGCCGCGAGCTGCGGGATGAGCTGGTCCCGGATGGCCTCCAGCACCATGTACTCGCCCCGCTTCGTCGCCGAGACGAAGCAGTGCCCACACCGCTCGTTGCAAGGCTCACAGATTTGGATGAGCGCCTTGCGGTACGGGTGGTCGACGGTCGTGCGGAAGTAGCAGGACGCGGCCCGTCCGTCGCTGATGATTGGGCGTGCGGTCACACAAACCTCCAAGGGTGGATGGTGTGGAGCCCGCGCCCCGGCCGGGCGACAGGTCAGCGCGGCCGGGGGCGGGAGTCTTGGGTCAGGCAGGGACGTACGCCAGCGCGATGCGCACCTTGTCTTCGAGACGCTGGATGCAGGCGTCGCAGACGGTGAGCGGGGCCTCCTGGCCGCCTCGCTCGACCGTGCCGAGCATCAGCGTCGGCACATCGATGCGCTCACACCACAGCCAGCAGGCGCCCGCGGCCCAACGCCCTCGCCGGGGCGCCGGTACTGTGCCACGTATGAGGGCGGCCCGGAGCATGGCCTCCAGGCGCCGGATACATGGCTCGCATGCGTACAGGGGAGCACTCCCGCTCTCCCCCTTCACCGGCCCCAGCCAGAGCACCCGGGCCGCGGTGCGCTCGCACCACAGCCAGCACCGGCCTGTGGTCCATCGCCGTCGCATGGAGGAGAGCCCCCTCTTGGTCTGTCGTGTCGTGACGGCTCCGGCCGCCCTCCCGCGGGGGCCGGGTGGACGGCCGGAGCCCCGGACCCACCTCGGGCCGGCACGGGACACCGGCCTGGTGGGTGGTCATGGGTGCGTGATGCCGTAGCCGAGCGCGCCCAGCAGCGCAGCCAGGACGACCACGTACAGCGCCTGTGCGGCGCCCGGCCTCATCCCGCCAGCCTTTCCGAGGAGGCACCGGTGGGCAGGTGAGCGGCCAACTCCTCGAACTGGACGCGGGCCCGCTCCAGCATCCACACGCCTTGCATGGCAGGAACGGCTTCTGCCTGAGCAGCCCACAGCCGCTCACGCCACGGCCTCACCTCACTGCCGGTGTAGTAGACGGCGAAGCTCGGCCCCTCCTGCGCGACCAGCTCATGCCCATGCACCGTCATCCAGTACAGGAGGCTGGGCGCGGGCGGGAGGACGGCGGCCTGCATCGGCACCACCAGGACCAACAGCCCGTCACCGGAGGCCGCGAGGTCGCGAAGATGGGCCATCTGATGTGCCATGACGGGCGGGTGCCCGAGGCTGCGCATGAGTACGGTCTCGTCCAGGAGAACGGTCACACCGCCAGTAAGCGGGCTCAGCGGCTGGCGCGCCGGGACCCGGGGCAACTCGGCCGACTGCGCCACCATCGCCAGATGGTCAACCGGATAGCCGGGCACCCGGGCGATCTCGGGCACCGCATACGCGCTGTAGATCGAGAGGGGATCAGCCTGCCCTTGGCAGGCGCGCAGCCGGTCCAGCCACCCCGGCGTGCTGTCGACCACCACGTGCTGGCGAGGCTCACGAAGCAGATCCTGCACACCCCTGACGGTGAGGAAGTCCTCGACACCGTAGTGGCGCAGCAGCCCAACCGCGTCCACCTGCCGGCGTAGGTGACCAGTCTCAAGACGGGAGATCTTCGATTTCGAACAGCGGATCGCCATCCCGGCCTCGTGCTCGGTGAGCCCCTGCGTGAGCCGCAGCGCCCGCAGGTAGGCCCCCACCACCAGCGTCGCCGCGGCCGGAGCCTCCCGCTTGCTCCTGGTGTATGTGGATCGTGTGCTCATACCGTCCCCCGCCGCTTCGCTGTCAACAGGTGCAGACGGCTCACTGGCGTACCGCTCCGGTACAGGCATTCGCTGATCACTTCACTCGCCGACGCCACTTTGAGCAGGGTCCTGCCATGTACCCGGCCCGGAGTCTCAGTCAGCGCCGTGACCGGCCCTGAGATCACGAGGACGCCCACAAGCTCCTTGCTCCGGTCCAATACCGGTGCGGCGACGGTGGCGAGACGGTAAGTCGGGCCGCTGAAGCCCTGCGCCCAACCCCGGCGACGCGTCTGGGCCAACATGTCGGCTGTATAGGGGGCAGTGCGGTGCGGTGCGGGACCGGCCCGGTCCGTCGAGTACTGCCAGGCGAGGAACGTCCGCGTGACGGGATCGTCGGCGAACGGGACGGGCACGCCGAGCTGCGACCGGCCCGCGGCATGGAGATCCAGCACTTCAGCGATGCAGACCCGTGCGGTGTCGGCCGGGCCTCGGCGCCGGACCAGGCGGACGGCAGACGCACCGGTCGCATCGCGCAGGGCAGCGAGCTTTTCGATCCCTGAGCCGGCCGTGGGAACCTCGTCGGTCGTAGCCCCCGGGCGGGCTATGCGAGGGCCGGGGGCGATCTGGCCGTCCTCCTGGCGGGCGGCCAGTCCGAGACGGATCATGGCCCGGACCAGTCGAGCCACGGTATTGCGGGGGATGCCGGTAGCGGCGGCTATCTCGGACGGGGAGGCTGAGTCGCGTCCGATCACGTCGAGGACGGCTGCGGCCTTGTCGAGGACCCCCACACCGCAGCCCACCTTTTCAGGGTCGGCCCACGGTTGGGGGCTGGAGGTTCGAGGGCGGGGCACGGACGGGGTACTCACCGAGCGCCCTCCAGCTCGAGGTCTGCCCAGGTTCGCTTCCCCCAGGGAAGTGGGTCGATGCCCCACTTCAGGGATAGTGCGTCCACGATGACCAGTCCACGGCCGTGCTCTTCGCTGGGAGAGACAGTCCGCAGCACCGGCTCGGCGTGGCTCTTGTCAACGACCGCCAGGCGTACCCGGCGGTCGTCGGTGCGAGTCACGGTGAAGCGAATGTGACCGCCGCGGGCGTGGTCGACCGCGTTGGCGACCAGCTCAGATACGACGTGCATCGCGTCATCGACGAGCTGGGGCAGATGCCAGGTCTCCAGTACGGTCCGCACCAGCTGCCGGGCGAGGGCTGCAGATTCCACCTCGCGCGGGAACACGTGGGTGTAGGCCGGCGCCCCGACGGCGGACGGCACCGCTCCGGGGCCCTCTGGCGTTTGTGGCACAGCTCTGGTCGTCACGTCGGGCTCCCCTGCATGTCTGCGAAGGGGCGGCGCTGGCCAGTCCTGGCGGGAGCGTGGGCCAGCGCCGCCGTCGTGCAGATCACGCTAGGTGTGCGCGCGATCACATCCCAGTGAAGAAGTGCCGTAATTCAGCGTCAGCTTACCCAGCGACTAAGGCACTTCTTCATAGTGCAGGGTCGACGCCCAGCCGACCCGCGAGCTTCCGCAGCTCACGGTCGCGGCGCCGCTCGTTCTCCAGCAGGCCCTCCACCGTGGATGCGGCGAGCACCTGGTGGGTCAGCCATTCCGGATGTTTCTCGTCGAGGTCGAGCAGCACTTGGCGGGCGCCCTGGTCATCCTGTGTCTGGTAGCGGGCGAAAGCGACATCCAGCCGGTGCCTGGCGCGTGAGATTTCCCATGGCAGCTCGGCCACGTTGACTTTGCTGGCTGTCTCAATGGCCTGGTCCGGGTGGCCGAGCGACACCTGGATAGTCGTCGCCTGCATTCCCACGCTCGCCGGGCCGAAGCTGGTCCCACGCACTCGTACCGGGCCGCACAGCTCGGCCGCGGCCTTCGCCCGCCTAAGGAGAGTGAACGCCTCATCCTTCGAGCTATCCGAATCAGTGCGCTTGGCTCGCGACGCCGAGACAGCGCCGGAGAGCAGCAGCACACCGAACATCGCGAACGCTTGTGGGATGTTGTCCGAGAACCTCGGCTCGATCTCTGCGGCCTTGCGGGCAGCCACTTGCTGGGCCTCGCTCCACCGGCCTTGCCGTAGGAGGACGAATGACAGCGTCGAGACAGCCAGGGCGTGTCGCAGTTCGTCACTGGCGCGCGCGGTAGCGTGCATCGCCCGCTCGACGGCGGTGTAGGCCAGATCGGTTTGGCCGAGCTGTGCGGCCACCTCCGCGACAAGGATGTGAGCAGCGGCAGACAGCGACCATACGGTGTCGTGGTCGGGGCCGCCCTCGGCCTCTCGGGTGGCTGCTCTCAAGTCGCTCACCAGCCCGGGCAGCATGGTGACGAGGTCGGTGAACTCACCCCGCTGGTAGTAGCCCCGGGCCTTCTTCAGGACCGGGCGCAGGTCCGCCGCACTGGGGGCATCGCTGTCGTTGCCGTATTGCTCCAGCCCTGGCAGATCGCCGGGGGTCTGGATGGCTGCGCGCAGGGCGACAAGTCCGCCTTGGGGCGCGAGGGAGTTCGTCATGGTGGGTTGACCTAGCAGGCGCGCCAGTTCGATGTCGAGCGCGGCCGCCAGTTTCTGGTACGTCGTGATCCGCGCCCCGCGTTGCGTGCCCTGCTCCAACCGGCGGATCGTGTCGATGGACACGTCCGCCCGCTCGGCGAGCTGCTCCTGAGTGAGTTCACGAATATCGCGAAGCCGGGCAATACGCTTGCCTACGGACAAATCTGTCATGCGATACACCCCCGCCAGAAGGTCTTTCAGCCACCGTACGCCCGGCGCAGGGAATCGGGGGACCCTAAAGGGGCCCGAACACACGAAAGTGCCTCATCCCCCCGCTCGTGAGGTCAGAGCAGGGGGTATGCGCATAAGCTCGCGGCGCTCCAGCCTTAGGATCCGAGGTCGTGGACATCCCCGACAGACTCAGCAGCCTCCGGCAGATCGCGGACGCGGAGTACGCCAAGCTCGCCGGGCTCATCGGCGACGAGCACGAGGCACAGTGGAAGCGCTGGCGAGACGCCGCTATCGAGAGCCAGGCGGCTGTCACCGAGCACGCCAAGGAAGCGGGGAAACGGCCCCTCAGCCCGCCACCGGCCACATGCCCATGCCGGTGAGGTTCCCCAAGGGCCTCCGCGCCTCCCGCGAGCAGCCCCAGCACGACCGCACCGCCGATGGCGTGGGCGACCCCGCCTAGACCCCGCCAGGGACGCGAAGCAGGGGCCCCGGGATTCCGGGGCCCCTGCTTCGCGACCGCGGGCCGTCAGGTGACCGCCTCCCGGCCGTCGCTCACCGCCAGAGCCGGGTTGAGCGAGCAGATCCGCAGCGCGTCCGTACGAGCCTGCTCGTAGGCAGCCCGCACCGCCTCCTGCTCCAGCCCCCACGCCTCGGCCTCCGTCTCCGCGCCGGGCCCGGGACGCCACTCTGCCCGGGACTGCGCCGGCTCTTCGGTGTAGCCCGGCTCGAACTCCCAGACCCACCTGCCGCGCAACTCGTGCACGTCCTGGCCGGCCGACAGCTCCGTGCCGTCGCCGCCGTACACGACCGGCCCCACTGACCAGACCCACACCCGGTCCGGGACCGAGGACCGCACCTCATGCACGCCACCGAGCACCTGGCGCTTCCACCACTCCAGCGACCACGTCTCAATGCGCACCGCCCCGCCGACGTCCTTGGCCCACAGGGCCGCCGTCCTCTCATTGACGGCTTGCTTGAAGACCTCCGCCGACTCCTCGTCGTCGAACAGCTCAGTCCCCTGGCCGGCCGCGCGCTTGCCGCCGATATTCCACTTCACCTGGTAGCTGGTGATCTGCCCAGCCGAGTTCCTGCGCGGTGTGACGTACGCCACGGAAAAGAAGATAGCGCCGCGTGCTCCCACGGTGCTCCCAACCGTGAGAGCATGACGACGCTTCCCCGCCAATAACCGCTGGTCAACGCGGGTAAATGACGAGGTGCCCGGAACCGGACTTGAACCGGTACGCCCGCGAGGGGCAGCGAGGTTTAAGCTCGCCGTGTCTGCATTCCACCATCCGGGCAGCGGCTCCCTGGGCCGTACGAGCGCGTACGTCCCTCCCCATAGGAGAGCAACCACGAGCCTATCCGGGGGCACGCCCCCGAACAGCGGATCGACGAACCGAGGTTGTCTTATTTTATTGGCAACTGAGGGTTCATCAGCATCGGGTCCGGGCGGCCGTACACACCGGCGTCCACCGGACCTGGCCATATGCCACACCACGCCCCGGGCGGGGGATTGACGCAATCTCGACGCCCCCGGACGGGGGTCCTCTCCTACCCAAGGAGGACCCGGGCCCCGCCGCGTACGTCCCGAGTCCCGTACGGAAACCGGAGCGCGGGGTGATACCAGGGCCCCACGGGGCTGTGAACATGGGAGGACGCCACGATGTCCCCCACAGCAGCGACAGGAGCCTCCACCGTGACCACGACCCCCTCCGGAGTCCAGGCCGCCCCCCGCGCCACCGCCGCGGCGCGCGCCACGGACCTCACCAAGGTCTACGGAGAGGGCGAGACCCAGGTCGTCGCCCTCGACGGCGTCTCCGTCGAGTTCCGGCAGGCCGAGTACACCGCCATCATGGGCCCGTCCGGCTCCGGCAAGTCGACGCTCATGCACTGCATGGCGGGTCTTGACACGGTCTCCGGCGGCTCGGCCCGCATCGGCGACGTCGAGCTGACCTCGCTCAAGGACAAGAAACTCACCCAACTGCGCCGCGACAAGATCGGGTTCATCTTCCAGGCGTTCAACCTGCTGCCCACGCTGAACGCGCTGGAGAACATCACGCTGCCCATGGACATCGCCGGCCGCAAGCCGGACCAGGCCTGGCTGGACCAGGTGGTGGACACGGTGGGGCTGTCCGGGCGACTCAAGCACCGCCCCGCCCAGCTCTCCGGCGGCCAGCAGCAGCGTGTCGCGGTGGCCCGCGCGCTGGCCGGCAAGCCCGAGATCATCTTCGCCGACGAGCCGACCGGCAACCTGGACTCCCGCTCCGGGGCCGAGGTCCTGGGCTTCCTGCGCAACTCGGTGCGCGAACTGGGCCAGACCGTGGTCATGGTCACCCATGACCCGGTCGCCGCGTCCTACGCCGATCGGGTGGTCTTCCTCGCCGACGGCCGGATCGTCGACGAGCTGCACGACCCGACCGCCGAGGCGGTGCTCGACCGGATGAAGCGCTTCGACGCCAAGGGCCGTACGAGCTGAGCCGGGCGCGCCGCCGGGCCCGGCCCCTCGGGCCGCCGGCCGGGGCGCGCGTCGGATCCACCACCTTCACGCTTCACCGCCGCCATCCCTCACTTGGACACGCCCATGCTCCGTACCGCCTTGCGCAACGTCCTCGCGCACAAGGCCCGGCTGATGATGACCGTGCTCGCCGTCCTGCTCGGCGTGGCCTTCGTCTCCGGCACCCTGGTCTTCACCGACACCATCTCCAGCGCCTACCAGAAGAGCTCGGAGAAGGGCTTCTCCGGCGTCGACGTCGCCATCAAGCCGGAGAAGTCCGACGACGACTCGGGAAACCCGGGCGCCGCGCCCCGGCTGACCCAGGGCCTGCTCGACCGGGCCGACAAGGTGCCCGGCGCGGCCTCGGCCACCGGCATCGTCTCCGGCTACACCGCCGTCGCCGACAAGAGCGGCGACCTGCTCGGCAACGGCTTCGCCAACGCCGGCGGCAACTACTACCCGGGCGCCGGCGGCAAGGACCCCCGCTACACGCTGACCGACGGCCGCGCCCCCAAGTCCGCGGGCGAGGTCGCGCTCGACTCGAAGACCGCCGACCGCGGCCACTACAAGGTGGGCGACTCCGTCCGGCTGTCCGTGGACGGCCCGGTGCGCCGGGAGAAGGTCGTCGGCGTCTTCTCCACCGATGACGGCAACGTCGCGGCGGGCGGCAGCCTGGTGCTGTTCGACACGCCCACCGCGCAGCGGCTGTTCGCCAAGCCGGGTGAATTCGGCGAGATCGACGTGAAGGCCGCCGCGGGCACCTCGCAGGCCGCCCTCAAGGCGGGCGTCGACAGGATTCTGCCGAAGGACGCCGAGGCCACCACCGGCCAGCAGCTCGCCGACGACCAGGCGGACCTGATCAAGCAGCAGATGAGCGGCATGCAGACCGGCATGCTGGTCTTCGCCGGGATCTCGCTGTTCGTCGGCGTCTTCATCATCGCCAACACCTTCACCATGCTGGTCGCCCAGCGCACCCGCGAGCTGGCGCTGATGCGCGCGGTCGGCGCCTCCCGCCGCCAGGTGACGCGCTCGGTGCTGATCGAGGCCACCGCCGTCGGCGCGGTCGCGGCCGTCACGGGCCTCGCGGCCGGCATCGGCATCGGCGCCGGGCTGCGCTCGCTGCTCAACTCCACCGGGGCCACCGTCCCGGACGGCCCGCTGATCGTCTCCCCGACCGCCATCGCCGTCTCGCTGCTGGTCGGCGTCGTGGTGACGGTGCTCGCCGCCTGGCTGCCCGGCCGCCGCGCCGCGAAGATCCCGCCAGTCGCCGCGATGAACAGCGTGCACGCCGCGCCGACCACCCGCGGCCTGGTGGTGCGCAACACCATCGGCGCGGTGCTCGCCGGGGCGGGTGCGGCCGGGGTGCTGGCCGGGAGCCGGATGGGCTCCGACGGCAAGCTCCCCATGGGGCTGGGCGCGGCCGTGCTGGTGGTGGGCGTGTTCGTGCTGACCCCGCTGCTGTCCCGGCCGCTCATCGCGGCCGCCGCCCCGGTGCTGCGCGCCTTCGGGATCTCCGGCAAGCTCGCCCGGCAGAACGCGGTGCGCAACCCCCGCCGTACCGCCGCCACGGCCTCCGCGCTGATGGTCGGGCTGACGCTGATCACCGGCATGACGGTGATCGCCGGCAGCGTCCAGAAGGGCATCGACAACATGGCCACCAGCGCCCTGAAGTCGGACTACGTGGTCAGCCTGGGCGGATTCGACGGCATGCGCCCGCTCTCCCCGGACGTGGAGAAGACGCTGGGCGACCTGGACCAGGTGAACGCGCTCAGCCCGCTGCGCAACTCCGCGTCCCGCATCGAGGGCGACACCGAATACCTGACGGGCGTCAACGGGAAGACCGTCCGCGACCTGGTCTCGGTGGACTTCAAGGAAGGGTCCTTCGCCGGACTCGGCGGTGACAAGGTCGTGGTCGACGACAAGACCGCCGACCACTACGGCTGGAAGCGCGGGTCCGCCTTCACGGTCACCTACGAGGACGGCCGCCGGGGGAAGCTGTCCGTGGTGGGCGTCTACGAGGGCAACCAGATGATCCGCGGCATCATGCTCGACAACGCCACCCTCAGCCCGCACATGCGCACCGTGACCGACATGCAGGTCATGCTGAAGACCAAGGACGGGACCTCGGCCGCCACCAAGGACGCCATCGAGAAGGCGCTCGGCGACAACCCCGCCATCCAGGTGCAGGACAAGAAGGACATCTCCGACGGCATCGCCCAGTTCTTCACCCTGATGCTGAACATGCTGTACGGGCTGCTGGCCATGGCCGTCATCGTCGCGGTGCTGGGCGTCATCAACACCCTCGCGATGTCGGTGTTCGAGCGGTCCCAGGAGATCGGCATGTTGCGAGCCATCGGGCTGGACCGGCGCGGCATCAAGCGCATGGTGCGCCTGGAGTCGCTGGTGATCTCGCTCTTCGGCGGGGTGCTCGGGATCGGCCTCGGCCTCTTCTTCGGCTGGGCCGCCGGTGAGCTGATCTCCTCCGGCCTGCCCACCTACGAGCTGGTCCTGCCGTGGGGCCGGATGGCCGTCTTCCTGGTGCTGGCCGCGCTGGTCGGCGTCCTGGCCGCGCTGTGGCCGGCCCGGCGGGCGGCCAAGCTCAACATGCTGGCGGCCATCAAGGCCGAGTAGGGCGGCTCCCCCGCACCAGAATCACGAGCGCCGGACGGGCCCAGCCCGTCCGGCGCTCGCGCCTGTCAGCCCCGCAGCTCGCCCTTGTCAGCCCCGCCAGTCGCGGGCGCGCAGCGGCATGCCGGACGCCCCACCCTCCGGCGTACGGACCGCCAGGACCTGGTTCACCCCGATCCGGTTGCGCTCGAAGGACAGGGCCGAGGCCGCCATGTACAGCCGCCACACCCGGGCCCGCCCCGGCGAGGTGAGCCGTACGGCCTGCTTCCAGTGGGCCTCCAGGTTGGCGACCCAGCGGCGCAGCGTGAGGGCGTAGTGCTCGCGGATGGCCTCCACGTCGCGCACCTCGAAGCCCGCCTCCTCCAGCTGGGTGACGGTCCGTCCGACCGGGGCGAGCTCCCCGTCGGGGAAGACGTAGCGGTCGATGAACTCGTCGACGTGGTACGCCTCCTCGTCCGGCTCCGGGCGCCGGGCGATCTGGTGGTTCAGCAGCCGGCCGCCGGGCTTGAGGAGGGCGTACAGATCGGCGGCGTACTCGGCGTAGCGCGCGGAGCCGACGTGCTCGGCCATGCCGATCGAGGAGATCGCGTCGTAGGGGCCGTCGGCGATCTCGCGGTAGTCCTGGACCCGGATCTCGACCCGGTCGGTGAGCCCGGCGTCGGCGACGCGCTTGCGGGCGTAGGCGGCCTGCTCCTGCGAGAGGGTGATGCCGACGGCCCGCACGCCGTACTCGCGCGCCGCGTGCAGCACCATGGAGCCCCAGCCGCAGCCCACGTCCAGCAGCCGCTGGCCGGGGCGGAGCGCCAGCTTGCGGCAGACGAGGTCGAGCTTGGCGCGCTGGGCGTCCTCGAGCGTGGCGCCGTCGGCCTCGGTGCCCTCCCAGTAGGCGCAGGAGTAGACCATGGAGGGGCCGAGGACCAGCTCGTAGAAGTCGTTGCCGACGTCGTAGTGGTGGCTGATGGCCTCCTTGTCGCGGCGCAGCGTGTGCAGCGGCCCGCGGCGCGCGCCGCGCGCCTCCTCCCGGGGCGGGGGCGGCGGCAGCCCGGGCCCGGCGAGGCCGGCCAGGGTGCGGACGGCGGAGCGCAGCGCGGGGTCGCGCAGCGCCTTGAGGGCGGCGGCGGCCTTCGACCGACGCGGTGCCGAGCCGTCGCCGCGCTCCCACAGCAGCCCGGCCAGCCGGTCCAGGGCGTCGTAGAGGTCGCCCTCGACGTCGAGGTCGCCGGCCACCCAGGCGCGGGCCAGGCCCAGCTCGCCCGGTTTCCACAGCAGCCGGCGCAGCGCCCTGCGGCGCCGTACGACCAGGACGGGGGTGTGCGGCGGGCCCGTCTCGCTGTGGTCCCAGGCGCGGATCCGGATGGGGAGCGGGGCTCCCAGCACCTCCTCGGCCAGTGCGGCGAGCCGCTGGGCGGCGTCGGCCATGTCACACACCTCCGTGATGGTGAGTCAGGAAGATTCACTCACCACGTAAACACCACGGGGCCCGCCGTACAGTCCCGCCGACACGTCTGGAATCGGCAAAGACCATCCGCTCGCACGCAGCCCCGGGAAAACGCGGAGGGCGCCCGCCCCACGGATGGCGGACGCCCTTCGGCATCGGAGGTGTACGGGACCGGGCGCGGGGCCCCGTCCGTGAGTTAGCTGGCCTTGGCCTTCTCGGCGGTGTTCTCCGCCTTCTTGGCCGCGGCCGCGGAGACCGGGGCGGCGGCCTCGTAGAACTCCTCGCGGGGGTTCTCGATGGCGCCGAGGGAGACGACCTCGCGCTTGAGGAACATGCCCAGCGTCCAGTCGGCGAAGACGCGGATCTTGCGGTTGAAGGTCGGCATGGCCATGCCGTGGTAGCCGCGGTGCATGTACCAGGCCAGCCGGCCCTTGAGCTTGATCTTGGTCTTGCCGAAGACGATCATCGCGACGCCCTTGTGCAGACCGAGCCCCGCGACCGCGCCCTTGTTGGCGTGCTTGTACTCGCGCTGCGGGAAGCCCCGCATGCCCGAGATCACGTTGTCGCCGAGCACCTTGGCCTGGCGCAGCGCGTGCTGGGCGTTCGGCGGGCACCAGGCGCCCTCGCCCACGGCGAGGTCGGGGACCTGAGCGTTGTCGCCGGCGGCCCAGATGTAGTCGGCGCCCTGGACCTGAAGCGTCGCGGCGGTGTCCACGTGGCCGCGGGGGCCGAGCGGCAGACCGAAGCGGGCGAGCGCCGGGTTCGGCTTGACGCCGGCGGTCCACACGATCGTGTTGGAGTCGACCTCCAGGCCGTTCTTCAACACGACGTGGCCGCCGACGCAGGAGTCCATCGAGGTGCCGAGGTAGACCTCGACCCCGCGCTTCTGGAGGTGCTCCAGGCCCCACTGGCCGAGCTTCGGGCCGACCTCGGGGAGGATCTTGTCGGCGGCGTCGACGAGGATGAAGCGCATGTCCTCGCGCTTCACGTTCGGGTAGTACTTGGCGGCGTCGCGCGCCATGTCCTCGACCTCGCCGATGGTCTCCGCGCCCGCGAAGCCACCGCCGACGAAGACGAAGGTGAGGGCCTTGCGGCGGATCTCCTCGTCGGTCGTGGAGTCGGCCTTGTCGAGCTGCTCGAGGACGTGGTTGCGCAGGCCGATGGCCTCCTCGATGCCCTTCATGCCGATGCCGTTCTCGGCGAGGCCGGGGATCGGGAAGGTGCGGGAGACCGCGCCCAGAGCGATGACCAGGTAGTCGAAGGGCAGCTCGTACGCCTCGCCGACGAGCGGCTGGACGGTGGCGACCTTGCGGTCCTGGTCGATGGTCGTCACACGGCCGGTGAGGACCTCCGCCTTGGGGAGCACGCGCCGCAGCGGGACCACGACGTGGCGCGGGGAGATGCTGCCGGCCGCAGCTTCTGGGAGGAAGGGCTGGTACGTCATGTACGACCGGGGGTCGACGACCGTGACGGTCGCCTCGCCGTACCGCATCTTCTTCAGGATGCGGCGTGCCGCGTACAGGCCTACGTACCCACCGCCTACAACGAGGATCCTGGGACGCTCCGTGGTGCTCATGATTCGAGTATCCAGCACCCTCAGGGGGGTGCCTCGTGAGCCCCTTCACAAGCTTTGGGGGAGGGCCTGCTACACTTCGCCGCCCCCGTGACACATCCCATACCCGCGATAGGGAACCACCGGGTCGCCCCGCGCGTTGACAGCCCCGCTGATCTGCGCTTGCGATTGAACGCGGAAGTAGACCACCGGGGCCGGGCGCATCGCCGGCCGGCGTCGGGAACGGGCGCCGGCGGGGCCGACGGGCGAGCGCGCCCCCCGAAAGCGCCCGCGTACGGGGGTCAGGGGTCACACCCTTCGGCCACCAGGCAATTTTTTCATGTGAAGCTTTTCACGAACTTTTTGCCGCGGGGGTCTCCACGGACCCCTCACACCGGGTCCACACCCCGTTCCGGCGGCCCTGCGCGCCCCGTCAGGCGATGCTCCAGGCGATGCCGTCGAGGATGTCGTGTTCGCTCACCACGACCTCCCGGGCCCCGATCCGCTCCATGATCGCCAGCAGGACGAGCGCCCCCGAGGCGATCACGTCCACCCGGCCCTCGTGCATCACCGGAATCGCCGCCCGCTCGGCGTGCGTGGAGCCGATCAGCTTGTCCGTGATCGCGCGGACCTGCTCCAGCGGGACGCGCGCGTGGTGGATGGCGGCGGAGTCGTACTCCGGCAGCCCCAGCGCGATGCCGGCGACGGTGGTGACCGATCCCGCCAGCCCGACCAGGCTACCCGCCTCACGGATCGGCACGGTCTCCTCGACGAGGTCCAGGGCCCGCTCGATGTCGGCCCGTATGGCGGCGATCTGACCGGGCGCCGGCGGGTCGCTGATCCGCCCGTCCACCACCAGATGGCGCTCGGTCATCCGCACACAGCCGATGTCCACGCTGCGCGCGGCGCGCACCCGGCCGTCGCCGACCACGAACTCGGTCGAGCCGCCGCCGATGTCCACCACCAGATAGGGCCGGGCCAGGCCCTGGCGGTCGGTCAGCTCCTTGGTGGCGCCCGTGAAGGAGAACTCCGCCTCCTGGTCGCCGCTGATCACCTCGGGCTCCACGCCCAGGATCCCCACGACCCCGCGCACGAACTCCTCGCGGTTCTCCGCGTCGCGGGAGGCGGAGGTGGCGACGAAGCGGACCCGCTCGACGCCGAGCCCGCCGATCACCTCCGCGTACTCCCGGCAGGCCGCGAAGGTGCGCTCCAGGGCCTCGGGGGCCAGCCGCCCGGTGCGGTCCACGCCCTGGCCCAGCCGGACGATGCGCATCCGGCGGTCGAGCTCGCCGATCCGGCCGGTCGCCGGGTCGGCGTCGGCCACCAGCAGCCGGATCGAGTTGGTGCCGCAGTCCACGGCCGCGACGCGGCTCATGCGCCCTCCCCCGCGCTCTCCCGGTCGCCCGCCGCCCGGCCGCCGCACGGGGTCGCGCACGGCCCCTTCGCCCACCACTTCGGCAGCATGGCGAGGGCCTCGTCGCCGAGCGGGTTGACCCCGGGGCCCGCGGCGAGGGAGTGGGCGACGAGGACGTGCAGGCACTTGACCCGGTCCGGCATCCCGCCCGCGCTCGGGAACCCCTCCAGCACCTCGATCGCGTCGCGGCGCGCGAGGTAGTCCTCGTGGGCCGCCCGGTAGGCGTCGGCCAGCTCGGGGTCGGTGGCCAGCCGGGCCGTCATCTCCTTCATCACGCCCTCGGCCTCCAGCGTGCCGATCGCGGAGGCGGCGCGCGGGCAGGTCAGGTAGTAGAGGGTCGGGAAGGGCGAGCCGTCCTCGAGCCGCGGGGCGGTCTCGACGACGTCCGGGTTGCCGCAGGGGCAGCGGTGCGCGACGGCGCGCAGACCACGCGGCAGGCGGTTCAGCTGCTCCTTGACGGCGGCGATGTCCGCGTCGGTGGGCGCGGTGGGCTCCGTCTGCGGAGGGGGCGTATCCATCGGTGGGAAGTTCTCTTCGATCGGTTCGGTCGGCCGCCCCGGGCGGCCGGTTGCTTCGGTCAGCGCTTCGCGCGGGCCCCGCCGTCCGCGGCGTCCGCGGCGTCGACGCTGTCCCACAGGTTGCTGTACCAGGGACGGCCGGCCGCGCCCTGGTCGGAGGAGCGCTCGGCCTCGCCGCCGCCGTCGACCACGCTGTAGCCGGTCTCCCCCGGCCGCGTGAAGTGCAGCCGCTCGCGGGCCTGCTGCTCGATGTAGGCGGGGTCCTGGAGCCGGGCCTTCTCCTCGCGCAGCTTCTTGACGTCCTCGCGCTCCTTCTGCGCCTGGCGCCGCTGGTCGGAGATGTCCGAGCGCTGCGAGACGTACTGCCGCATGGGGTAGGCGAGGGCCACCACCAGCGAGCAGACGACCAGCGCGAGCAGCGCGGCCCGGCCGGTGAGCCGGTTGCGGCGGCGCCGCACGCGGGCGCGGTAGACGCGGGCGGCGGCGTGCTCGCCCAGCGCCCTGAGCCTGGTCGCGGTGGAGAACCGATCCCGATCCGCCGGCACGTCGCCTCCCCGGTCGTGACTTCGCTGCGTACGCCGTCCCCGGCCACGGTACGGGACCGGGGCCGGGGACGTGCGTCAGGCGTGGCTGTCAGGCTCGGTGGCGGTTCAGCCCTTGACGACCGCGCCCTTGAAGCGCGGGAAGGCGGAGCGGCCCGCGTACACCGCCGCGTCGTCGAGGATCTCCTCGATGCGCAGCAGCTGGTTGTACTTGGCCACGCGCTCGGAGCGGGCCGGGGCGCCGGTCTTGATCTGGCCGCAGTTGGTGGCGACGGCCAGGTCGGCGATGGTGACGTCCTCGGTCTCGCCGGAGCGGTGCGACATCATGCACTTGAAGCCGTTGCGCTGGGCCAGCTCGACCGCGTCCAGGGTCTCGGTCAGCGAGCCGATCTGGTTGACCTTGACCAGCAGCGCGTTGGCGGTGCCGCTCTCGATGCCGCGGGCCAGCCGCTCCGGGTTGGTGACGAACAGGTCGTCGCCGACCAGCTGGACCTTGTCACCGAGCTGGTCCGTGATCGTCTTCCAGCCGTCCCAGTCCTCCTCGTTCAGCGGGTCCTCGATGGAGACCAGCGGGTACGCGTCGACCAGCTCGGCGTAGTACGCGGTCATCTCGGCGGCGCTGCGGGTCTGGCCCTCGAACGTGTACGAGCCGTCCTTGTAGAACTCGGAGGCGGCGACGTCGAGCGCCAGCGCGATGTCCTGGCCCGGCTGGTAGCCGGCCTTCTTGATCGCCTCGACGATCAGGTCCAGGGCGTCGCGGTTGGAGTTCAGGTTCGGGGCGAAGCCGCCCTCGTCGCCGAGGCCGGTGGACAGGCCCCGCTCCTTCAGCACGGACTTCAGGGTGTGGTAGACCTCGGCGCCCCAGCGCAGCGCCTCCGAGAAGGACTCGGCGCCGATCGGCGCGATCATGAACTCCTGGATGTCCACGTTGGAGTCGGCGTGCGAGCCGCCGTTGAGGATGTTCATCATCGGCACCGGCAGCAGATGGGCGTTGGGCCCGCCCAGGTACCGGAAGAGCGGCAGGTCCGAGGCCTCGGACGCGGCGTGCGCCACGGCGAGCGAGACACCGAGGATGGCGTTGGCGCCGAGCGAGGACTTGTCCGGGGTGGCGTCCAGGTCGAACATCGCCTGGTCGATCAGGCGCTGCTCGGTGGCGTCATAGCCGACCAGCTCCGGGCCGATCTGCTCGATGACGGCGAGGACGGCCTTCTCGACGCCCTTGCCCCCGTAACGGTTCTTGTCGCCGTCGCGGAGCTCGAGGGCCTCGAAGGCGCCGGTGGAGGCCCCGGAGGGCACGGCGGCACGGCCGGTGCTGCCGTCGTCGAGGCCGACCTCGACCTCGACCGTGGGGTTGCCTCGCGAGTCGAGGATCTCGCGAGCTACGACGACGTCGATGGACGGCACGAGGATCTCCTTCGTATGGGTCTGTGGTTCTGCAGCACGAGCCTAACGGGCCCGGGGGCCCCGCCCGACGTTCGCCCGTCCCCCGAGACGGGACATTGCATAAAAAGCCAGATAGCGGGGCGAATGTGAGTATTTTCAGTGAAGTTGCTGGCCGAACGTGTGAAGCCCCGGCGGGGCGCGCCTGGTGGGGGGGCGGCGCGCCCGGCCGGGGCCGTATCGGGGGGTGCCGGGCCGACGGATGCCCGGCGGGGAGGGTCAGCCGAGGTGCAGCCGCTGGCCCGGGTAGATGAGGTTGGCGTCCTCGACGACGTCCTTGTTCAGCTCGAAGAGCTTCTTCCAGCCGCCCTTGACGTGGTGCGCCTTGGCGATCTTGGAGAGGGTGTCGCCGGACTCCACCTTGTACTCGCCGTCGCCCTTCTTGATCTCGTGGCGGGCCTGCCCGCGCCCGGCGTGGGCGTCCTCGCCGCGGGGCTGCGCCTTCGGCGCGGCCTGCTCGGCGGGCTTGGCGGGCTTCGCGGGCTTCGCGGGCTGGGCCGGCTTGGCGGGCTGGGCCGGCTTCGCGGGCTGCGTGGTGGTGGAGGTGGCCGGGGTGCCGCCGGTGGTCAGCCCCTTGCCGCAGACCGGCCAGGCGCCCTTGCCCTGCCCGGCCAGGACCTTCTCGGCTATCTGGATCTGCTGGGCCTTGGAGGCCAGGTCGGCGCGGGGCGCGAAGGCCGTGCCGCCGTAGGCGGCCCAGGTGGAGTTGGTGAACTGGAGGCCGCCGTAGAAGCCGTTGCCGGTGTTGATCGACCAATTGCCGCCGGACTCGCACTGCGCGACCGCGTCCCACTGGGCGGAGGTCGCGGCGGAGGCGGAGGTGGCACCCAGGATCGGCGCGGCGACGGCCGCACCGGCGACGCCGGCGAGCGCGGCGATGCGGGTGACCTTGGAGGGACGGCGGTGCTTACCCTTGTCGTTACGCATGTTCGTTCCTCACCGACGCCTACGAGGTGAGCTGTCGGGTTCGGGCGTGAGTTGCCCGGCCGTGCACGGTTCCCCGCACCCGGCTTCACCCCTAGCCGCACCGGCCCGTCCCCGGGCCACCGCGGCACCTACCTTGGGTCCCCCGCTCCTGCCTTCGGCGCAAACGCGTCTGTGTCCCCCCGACCGCCGGCAGGACTCGGCGTGACGATCGACGGTGCCCGCGGTGGCGAGCGAAAAGACGTTAAACACACCTTCCGGCGAGGATCAAACCCCCACATCCCAGCGAAGGCGGCCTCTTCCGCACCCAGCCGTCCCACATCCACGCAGGTGAGGCCGGGTGCGGAAAGATCGGACAGGCGGCGCACCCCGGGCGATGTGACGAGATGTATGTCTCACCGCCGCCAGATCGGGCAATTCACCCCGAACTGCCGCTACCTGACGCTGAGATCGAGGCGCTGACCAGGGTGAATGAGATCGGGGTCGGCCCCGATGACGGAGTCGTTGGCCTCATACAGCTCGGGCCACCCTCCGTCCACCTTCTGTTCGTCCGCGATGCCTGACAGGTTGTCACCGGTCCGGACCGTGTAGTCCGCGCGGCCGAGGGGCTGCAGCGGGGTCTTCGCGCGGTCCGCGTCGTCGCGTGAGGCATGGCGCCCGGAGGGCCGCGCCTGGTCCGCCGCGTCCCCGGACTGCCCCTCCCGGGCGTCGGGCGCGCCGCGGTGGCGGCCGGTGGGGGCGGAGGAGCCCTCGTCCGCGCCCGGCGCGTCGCGGTCCGGGGGCGGCGTCTGGTGCGACGCGCCGCCCGAACCGGCGGAGGAGTCGCCGGAGGTGTCGTCGGACGCGCCGCCGGAGGTGCCGGCCGACGAGCCGCCGGACTCGTCGTCGGACGGGGCGGAATCCGACGCTCCGGCCTTGTCGGACGTATCGGATTCTCCCGAGGTGTCCGGCGTACCGGCCTTATCGGATCGGCCGGAACTATCGGACGATTCGCCCGTGGTGGGGTCGTCGGTGCCCGTCGACTCCTTCGACTCGGGCGTCCCGGTGGAGCCGGGGGTCACCTCGAGCGCGTCGCCGAGGTCGGCGAGCCCGGCGCTCAGCGCGCAGCTCGGCCAGGCGTCGGGGCCGCGGTCGGCGAGGATCGCCTGGGCGACGGCTATCTGCTGGGAGCGGCTGGCGAGGTCGGGGCGCGGGGCGTACCGCTGACCGCCGTACTTCTTCCACATGTCCAAGGTGATCTGGAGACCGCCGTAGAAGCCGTTGCCCTCGTTGGCGCTCCACATCCCGCCGCTCTCGCACTCGGCCACGCGGTCCCACGTCTGGACCTCCGCGGCCTGGGCGCCGACGGCGCCGAAGAGCGGCATGGCGATGCCGGCGCCGGTCACCCCCGCCGCGACCACGATTGCCGGAGCCTGACGGGGGCGGCGGTGTCGACCGTTCCCGGAGCGCATGCGTTTGCCTCTCGTGTGGGGGCTGAGTCGTCGGTCGAACATAGCGACGTCACACGATCATCACAAGCAGATGTATCCCAGGTCACGCGGCGGTCACACGCCTGAGGTTATGTCACTTCCGCCCCGATTTCCGGCCGTTGTCAGGCCCCCGTCCCGCCGCCCGTCGCGGTGCTCGGATCCCAGGTCACGGGCAGCTCACGCAGCCCGCGCATGATCAGGCCGCCGCGCCGGCGCACCTCCTGCGGCTCCACCGCGAGCCGCAGGTCCGGCAGGCGCCGCAGCAGGGTGCCGATGGCGGTCCGGGCCTCGAGGCGGGCCAGCGGCGCGCCCAGACAGTAATGGATGCCGTGGCCGTAGCCGAGGTGCTGGTTGTCGGCGCGGGAGAGGTCGAGCACATCGGGCGCCGCAAAGCGCTCGGGGTCGCGGTCGGCCGCGGCCAGCACCACCAGCACCGGGTCGCCCACGGCGACGCGCTGCCCGCCGATCACCACGGGTTCGGTGGCGAACCGCCAGGTGGCGATCTCCACCGGGCCGTCGTAGCGGAGCAGTTCCTCGACGCCGGTCGCCAGCAGCCCCTCGTCCCCTTCTTTGAGGGACCGCCGAAGCCGGTCGCACTGGACGGGGTCGCGCAGCAGCGCGTAGACGCCGTTGCCGATCAGATTGACGGTGGTCTCGAAGCCGGCGAACAAGAGGATGAAGGCCATCGCGGCGGCCTCGTTCTCGGTGAGGTGCTCGCCGTGGTCGCTGGCGCGGATCAGCCCGGAGATCAGATCGACGGACTGCTCGCCGTCCCCCCGGCCCAGCGACTCCCGCTTGCGGTGGATGAGGTCGGCGAGATAGGCGCGGATCCGCTTCACCGCCCGGGCCACCCCGCCGCGCGGACCGCCGCCGTGACGGATCATCATCCCGGCCCAGTCGCGGAAGTCGTCCTGGTCCTCGCGCGGTACGCCGAGCAGGTCGCAGATGGCGTAGATGGGCAGCGGAAAGGCGAACTCGTGGATCAGGTCGGCCTGCCCCCGGGAGCCGAAGCCGTCGATGAGGCGGTCGGTCAACTCCTGGACGCGCGGCGCGAACGCGGCCACGCGGCGCGGGGTGAACGCCTTGGACACCAGCCGCCGCAGCCGGGTGTGGTCGGGCGGGTCGATGTTCAGCAGATGCGTCACCAGATCCGCGCTGTGCTCGCCCGGGATGCCCACCTTGCCCTTGGCGTGCGCGGCCTCGCTGTGGTGGGCCGGATTCTTCGACAGCCGGGGGTCGGCGAGCGCGGCCCGGGCATCCGCGTACCGGGTCACCAGCCAGGCCTCGACACCGCTGGGCAGAGTCGTGCGGTGGACGGGTTCGTGCTCCCGCAGCCAGGCGTACGCGGGATACGGATCGGCGGCGAACTCCCAGCTGAAAAGCGTGGGCGAGCAGGCGGGGCGGGGCTGGTCTGACACCCCCCGACGATACCGGCCGAAGCGGGACAGTCCGTCCGCCCGTATTCCTCCGGGATTCCCTGGAAAAAAGCGCATAAAAACCGGGCCGATTTCACATGTGTGTGCGAATACCGGGTCACGCGCGCTCAGCACCGGGTAATTGGCCGATATCAGACCGCCACCGCGGGAGCGCGCGGGGCCCGGCCGCGCACGCCCCCGCGATGCGCTGCCGCACTCGTCCGCGCCGCCGAACAGGCGGGAGAAGACATGTGGCTGAATCGGCGTCAGGCCCCCGAATGGGACACAGGCACATGCACGGGGGCCCCTGACCCTGGTGATACGATCACCGCGCTTGCCAGGCGAGCCATGGGCGCGTAGACACGCGGCGATCCGGCAAAAAGCCGAAAAGGGTCATCACTCTGAGGAGCATTATGCCGCCAGTCGGGCATCTGGAGCCGATCCGGCAGACCGACGCCCCCGCGCTGGCGCCGTGGAGACGAGTGCGATGCCCTCGGACCGAGCGGGCACCGTCCGGGCGCTGACTCGCCGCCGTCCCGATGACAATCCGGAACGCACCGTACGAAACCCTTTCAGTCCCTGGCGGTCTAGTCGCTTAAAGAGAGTCTCATGACGCATTACATACAGGATCCAGCGCTCTGGGCTCTGATCGTTGGTACGCCTCTCGCCGCAACCGCCATATTTCGCGGGAGAAAGGCACGTACAAAACTCCTCAACGAGAAGACCGAGCTGCAGAACCGCTACACCGAGCTCGAGAGCAGCTATTCGGCGGCGGTGCAGGAAGCCCATGACCGCGCGGAAGAGGCCACCAAGAGCGCGCTGAAGTCCGCCATGCGGACGCTGCAGGGTCTCGCCAACGAGCAGCAGCTGGCGATCTCCAAGACGCAGGAGAAGTACGGGGAGCACCACATGCTCCAGGACCTCCTCGAGATCGACCACATGAACTCGCAGTTCGGCCGGCGTGCCCAGTCCATCGCCGTGCTCTGTGACGGCTGGCTGGGCCGCCAGCGCTCCGTTGCCTCGGTGTACGACGTGGTCCGCAGCGCCAAGGGGCGCATCCGTCACTACACCCGCGTCGAGATCCGCTCCCAGTCCAACTTCGCGGTGGTCAGCCGCGCCGTGGAGCCGGTCGCGCTGGCGCTGGCCGAGCTGCTGGACAACGCCACCAGCTACTCGGCGCCGGATTCGCCGATCGACATCACGATCCGCACCGTGCCCAAGGGCGTCTGCATCATCATCGACGACGCCGGTGTCGGTATGAACGAGGAAGAGAAGAACAGGGCCGACCAGCTCCTGTCTTCCAATCGCGCGTCGGGCGTCACAGGCCTCGGAAACCCCCCGCAGTTCGGTTTCGCGGTCATCGGTGTGCTCGCCGCCCGCTATGGCTTCACTGTCTCCGTGGATTCGGCCTCTCCCTACGGTGGTGTGCGCGCGGTGGTACTTCTGCCCGAGGACCTTCTGACCAACATGCCCGAGCCGGAGGAGCCGCCGGCGGTCGCCTCGCCCGCCGCCCGGACCCACCGCGAGGAGGCTCCCACCGAGGCCTCCACCCCCGGGGGACTGCCCAAACGCCGGCGCAAGGGCTCGATCTCCATCGTGCCCACCGCGGACTTCACGCCCGCCCCGGCCCGGTCGAGTGAGGAAACCGCCTCGATCATGGGCGCCTTCCAGCGCGGCACTCAGTCAGGCCGCTCCGCAAACCCGAGCAGGGAAGGGCACGATCTTTCGTGAACAACGATCTGTCATGGATGCTTGAGAGCGCCCTGGAGGTACCGGGCGCCCGTCATGCACTCCTGGTCTCCGCCGACGGTCTGCTGATGGCCCGCTCCAGCAAGGTCCAGAAGGACGAGGCGGACTCGATCGCCGCGGCGATGAGCGGCATCCAGTCGCTGAGCCGCACGATGTCCAGCTTCTGCGGCGACCCCCGGATGGCCTGGCGCCAGACGCTGGTGGAGTTCGACGGCGGCTGGGTCTTCCTCATCTCCGCCGGCGAGGGCGCCTACCTGGCCGTCTCGTCCGCCCCCGACGTCGACATGGCGGACATCACCTTCCGGATGCAGCAACTTGTCGGCCAGCTCGGCAAGGCCCTCAGCACTCCGCCTCGAGAGAACACAAGTATTCAGGCATGATTACACCGGGTGAGCAAGAGCCAGAGGCCGCGCCCTTAGTGCGACCGTACGTCATCACCAACGGTCGCGGGTTGCCGGACAATGACCAGTTCAATCTCATCACTCTGGTCACCACCTCCGAAAAGCGGCCGCCAAGCCATTACGACCCGGAGAAGCGCCGCCTGCTGGACCTGTGCGGCGGAGGCTACCTCTCGGTCGCCGAAATAGCGGGACACCTGGGACTCCCCATCGGCATCGTGAAGGTCCTGCTGTCCGACCTCGCCTCGGACGGCTATGTCATCACGCGCGCCCCGGCACCCCCCGCTCAACTCGTGGACGTATCGGTCCTTCAGGAGGTGCTGGATGGTCTCCAGGCCCGCTTCGGATGAGGACGTCTATCTGCGCAACGATGTGCAGATAGCCGCCAAGATCCTGGTGGTGGGACATTTCGCGGTGGGCAAGACGACCTTCATCGGCACCATGTCGGAGATTCCCCCGCTGCGCACCGAGGAAACCATGACCCAGGCCGCGGCTCACGTCGACGATCTGCACGGGGTCCGCGGCAAGACCACGACCACCGTGGCCATGGACTTCGGTCGGCTCACCCTCAGCGACCGGCTCGTCCTGTATCTGTTCGGCACCCCGGGACAGCAGCGCTTCGTACAGGTCTGGGAGGACATGACCCGCGGCGCCCTCGGGGCGCTGGTGCTGGTCGACCCCGAGCGCCTCAAGGAATCCTTCGACGTCATCGACCTGGTCGAGCAGTACGGGCTCCCCTACGCGATATCCGTCAACCACTTCGACGGCACGCCGGTCCGCCCGGAGGAGGAGCTGCGTGAAGCTCTCGACCTGCTTCCGGAGACCCCCGTTGTCACCTGTGACGCGCGCGACGAGAAGTCGTCGGCCAACGCGCTGATCACGCTGGTGCGCTATCTGCAGGACCGTGCCCGCTAGGAGCAAGCATGAACAACCATGGGGCCTTCCCCGAACCACCACCCGGTTGCCCCGCTCACAACAGCGGTCGGCGGGTGCCGATGTACGGGCCGGAGTTCGCGGCCGACCCGCAGGCGTTCTACACCCATATGCGCCACTACGGGACTACCGCGCCGGTCGAGCTGGCCCCCGGCGTGGACGCCACCCTCGTCACGGACTACTCGGCGGCTCTCCAACTGCTGCAGAACCCCGACACGTTCCGGAAGGACTCGCGCCGCTGGCGCGACCTCAACGAGGGCAAGGTGGCGCCGAACAACCCGGTGCTGCCCATGTTGGCCTACCGGCCGAACGCCCTGTTCACCGATGGCGCGGAGCACATGCGCCTGCGCCAGGCGGTGACGGACAGCCTCGCCGGCGTGGACGCGCACTGGCTGAGCCGCCAGGTGGAGCGGGTCTCCTCGTTCCTGATCAGCCAGTTCAGCGCCCTCGGCGAGGCGGACCTGCTCAACGACTACGCCAAGATGCTGCCGCTGCTGGTGTTCAACGAGCTCTTCGGCTGCTCGCCCTCCATCGGTGACCGGCTGGCCTACGGCACCTCGGGCATCTTCGACGCCAGCATGGACGCCGAGAAGGCCAACGAGGAGCTCTCCCAGGCACTGATCGAGCTGGTCGCCCTCAAGCGGCGGCAGCCGGGCGACGACGTCACCTCACGGCTGATGGCCCACCCGGCCAAGCTGTCCGACGAGGAGATGATCCATCAGCTCGTGATGCTCATCAGCGCGGGCACCGAACCCCAGCGGAACCTCATCGCCAACGGCCTGTACCTGCTGCTGTGCGACGAGAAGCACGCGGGTGGCCACCAGGCCGGCGGGCTGCTGGTCGAGGACGTCATCGACGATGTGCTGTGGAACAGCCCGCCGATGGCCAACTACGCCCCGCACTACCCGGTGTGCGACGTCGACCTCGGCGGCAATGTGCTGAAGGCCGGTGACCTGGTGCTGATCAGCTTCGCGGCCGCCAACACCGACCCGACGCTGTCCTCCGCGCGTCAGGTCCTCAGCAAGCGCGCGCACCTCGCCTGGAGCGCCGGGCCGCACGCCTGCCCGGCCAAGGACTCCGCGCAGCTCATCGCGGTCGGGGCGATCGAGAACCTGCTCAACCAGCTCCCGGACGTCGAACTGGCCGTGCCGGTGGAGAGCCTGACCTGGCGCCCCGGCCCGTTCCACCGGGCGCTCACCTCGCTTCCCGCCCGGTTCGCCCCGGTCCGTGCGCGACAGGCGCCGACCATGGCCGCCACCGCTCCCGCGGCGGGCGCCGCGACCACCGCCGGGGCCACCCCCCAGCCGCGCCCCCACGCCAAGCCTCAGAGGAACAGCATGTGGAGCTCCTTCCTCTCCTGGTGGAAGTCGTGATCTTGCCCACAATTCGAACCAGTTTCCGTATGAATGGATGTTCAATCATGCGGGTAGGACGTATCGCGAATTCCCGCGTACTGCTGCGTTCCAACCATTTACGCGGCTTAATGTGACCCCTACCGGGGTATTTTGGACAGAAGGAGTGGTTGTGGAACCTACCGCCGCCGGCACCCTCGTTGACCGACGCTCCATGGTTTCACTCATATCCCGTCTACGATCCTCCAAGGGGCAAGCGAACCCCTACCCCATCTACGCCGAACTCAGGGCGATGGGCGATGTCGTACCCGCACCCTGGAACGGCTACCTGCTGCTGTCCCACGACCTGTGCGACCAGGTCCTGCGCAGCAGGGCATGGGCCACCTTCGATGCCGAGTGGCGGGCGCGCCAAGGCGACGCGAGTCGCTGGACCGCGCCCGCCGCCATTCAATTGAGTAAAACCCTCCAGGGGCTCAATCCCCCGGTACACACCCGGCAGCGGCGCTCCCTCGGGAATGTATTCGACCGCAATACGCTGACCAATCTTCAGCCCTTTGTCGAGCGCACCGTCGAAAAACTCCTCGACCGACTTTCCGAGCACATGCGCAGCGCCGGTGAAGCGGATTTCGCCACCCTGGTCGGTGAAGAACTCCCGGTGGCCACTATCAGCCATTGGCTGAATCTCCCCCCTGCGGATCACGCCTTGCTCAGGGATCTCACCCACGGCCAGGCATATGCCCAGGAACTCCTTCCCTCCGCGAGTCAGCTGGCCCAGGCCAACACCGCCGCGCAAGGTCTGCGCGACTACTTCACCGCGCTGGTCGCGGAGCGCAGGCGGTCCCTCGGCGACGACCCGCTGTCGCGCTGGATACGCACCTGGGACGAGCTGGAGCCGGACCGGGAAGAGGCTGACGAAACGCTTTACCACCTGGTCATGTTCATCGTCATCGCCTCGCTCGAGACAACCTCCACCCTGCTGTCCAACATGGTGCGGCTGCTCGACCAGCACCCCCGGCAGCGCGCCTGGCTGCTGGACCACCCCGAGGCGACGCCCAACGCCGTCGAAGAGGTGCTGCGTTACGATCCCCCCATTCATCTGACCACTCGGGTCGCCACGGAGGACACGGTTCTCTCCGGAGTTCACATAGCCAGGGACGAGGTAGTACACGTCATGATCGCGGCCGCCAATCATGACCCGGCGCAATTCGCCGACCCGGACACCTTCGATATCGGGCGCACGGCGAGCCACCTCGGTTTCGGCGGCGGGATTCACTACTGCCTCGGGGCGGCGCTCGCCCGGGTCGAGGCGATCGCACTGCTCCAGGGCCTCAATCGCCGCTTTCCCACCCTGCGCGTCACCACACCGCCCCTCTGGGAACCCCGCATGGCCTTCCGCCGCCTCACCGCCCTGTATGTCGCCGAGCGCTGAGCAGCGGGAAGAGGTCAACCGCGTGTCACTCAAGTCTCTCTACGTCACCCACGACGGCCCCGTGGTCAAGGTGTGCTTCAACACCCCGGAGAACGGAAACGCCATCACGGACCGGGTGCTGGACGACCTGCTGGCGGTGCTCGGCGCGGTGCACGACCGCCCCGACATCCGGGTGGTCGTCTTCTCCGCGGCCGGCGAGAACTTCTGCACCGGCGGTGACCGGCGGGAGTACGGCGAACAGCTCGCCATGGACCCGAGCGGCACCGGGCTGCGGACCACCGGCGGGAAGGCCCGCCGGGTGTGCGACGCCCTGGCCACCACCAACGCCGTCACCATCGCCCGGCTGCACGGCCAGGTCATCGGCGCCGGGCTGGCCCTGGCGCTCTTCTGCGATCTGCGCGTCGGCGCGGACGACTGCCGCTTCCGGCTCCCGGAACTGGCCCTCGGGCTCCCGACCGCCTGGGGCGGCTCGCTGTCGCGTCTGCTGCAGGAGGCCGGGGCCGCCCGGATACGCGAACTGATCCTGACCGGCAGCGGTTTCGACGCGGCCCAGGCCGAGCGGCTCTCGGTGCTCCACCGGGTGGTGCCGGAGGCCGAGTTGGACCGCGTCGTGGAGGAGTGGACGCGTCCCGTCATCCGCCGCTCCGCCTCGGCGCTGCGGGTGACCAAGACCCTGCTCAACGCCTACGCCGCCGGCAACCGGCTCGCCGACACCAGCCTGCTGGACGCCGAACTCATGGCCTCGGTGATCGCCGGCCGGTCCGACCACTCCTGACGGCCTCCTCGGCTTCCCCTGACCGCTCACCCGCTCACCCGCTCACCCGTTGCCGAACGAGCCGCTGCCGCCCTCGTTCCAGGTCGGCCGCTCCCGGTCGGCGTCCTGGCCCGGGCGTCCCTCGCCCGGCCCGGAGCCCCGGTTGCCGGAGCCGCCGAGCTGGTGCGGCAGTCGGCGGGCGCCGTCCCTGGGCACCTCCTCGGGCTCGCGGTTCTCCTTGACGTAGCCGACCCGCGCGGACTCCTGGTGCCCCGGCCCATGGCCGTCCGCCCGCGCCCGGTCCTCCGGCTCGTCGACCGCCTGCCAGGCACCCGCCCGCGGCTGCGGGTCGCGCGGCCGCGCGGAGTCCCGGGCCAGCAGGCGCATTCCCCACCACACGGCCACGATCAACAAGACGACGATCACCAGCCCCACCACGAACGGGCCCGTCCCGACCAGCAGATCCCGGGTGACCGCGAGATCCATGGTGTCGTATGCGGCGTTGTGTGCGTTCATGCCGCCCGGGTACCCGGACCGGCCGCCGTCACTCCCCGGCGCTGCCGCCGGCCCCGCCCGGCCGCGCGCCCTCGGCCGCCCGGATCGCGTCCCGGTAGGTGCGGGCCGCGGCGCGCAGCGCCGTCTCCGGCTCGATCCCCTGCTCGGCCGCCCGCACCGCCAGGGCCAGCAGCTCGTAGCCGACGCCCTCGCCCTCGGGGACCGGCACCGCGAGGCCCGCGGTGCGGGCGCGGGAGGCCAGCTTGGCGGCCAGCGCGAGCGCGGGCTGACCGAGCGGCACCCCTTCGGTGACCGAGTCGCGCCGCTTCTCGATCGCCTTGGTCCGCAGCCAGTGCGCCCTGACGTCCTCGGCGGTCTCGGCCGCCTCCTCGCCGAAGATGTGCGGATGGCGGCGGACCAGCTTGTCCACGATCCCGCCCGCCACGTCGTCGATCGAGAACGGCTCGTCCGGGTCCTCCTGGGCGATCCGGGCGTGGAAGACGACCTGGAGCAGCACGTCGCCCAGCTCCTCGCGCAGCGCCTCCCGGTCCCCCTGCTCGATGGCCTCGACCAGCTCGTACGCCTCCTCGATGCCGTACTTCACCAGCTCCTCGCTGGTCCGGGCGGAGCTCCACGGGCATTCGACCCGGATCCGGTCCATCACCTGGACCAGGTCGAGCAGCCGGGCGCCCAGCAGGTCGTACGCGCCGGGCAGCAGCTCCAGGTCCGGCATCCGCTCCCGCCCGGACCCGGCGAGCCGGGCCAGTCCGTCGGTCAGCGCGGAGTCCCCGTCCGCCGAGGTGATCACCACGGCGGTGCGGCCCGGCCCGGTGGCGCAGTAGTCGACCAGCTCGCGCGCGTCGGGCACCGCCTCCGCCACCTCGACGCCCGCCTCCCGCAGATACGGCAGCTGCGGATGGGCCGGGTCCGCGCACAACACCCGGTCCGCGCCGCGCAGCGCCTGCCACGCGGGCCACGACAGCAGCCCGGGCGCCACCCGGTGGCTGGTGGTGAGCAGCACGATACGGCCGGTGGGGGCGGGGCCCGGGGCCTCGCCGCCGGTGCCGGTGGGGGTGCCGGTGCCGGTGGAGGTGGGGTTGCCGGTGGGGGCGTCGGTGCGGGAGGCGGTCACCCTTGCAACGTAACCTACGCCCGCTCGCTCTCGTCCCCGGAGGTCCGCAGCCAGGCCTCCTTGGTCAGCACCGCCGTGCCCCGCTTGTCGTCCCACTTCCCGTAGCGCGGGTTGACGTCGATGGCCAGCTCCTTCGAGGTCCGGGCGAAGACCTCGTTGACCTTGGCGACGCCGAGCTTGGCCACCAGCCGGTTCCGCAGCAGCTCCATCCGCAGCGCGTCGTCGACGCGGCTGGGGGCGATGCCCTGCTCCAGGTAGAAGTCGCGCAGCGCGGCGGCGCCGTCCGACTGCGCCTCCCCGGCCGGCACACACTTCGTGGTCTGCCCCGTCTGGAGGGCGCGCAGCACATCACCGCCGCCCCGCGCCTCGACGGCCTGGCGGCACTGCCGCACATCGCGGCGGGTCACCCGCACCCCGTTGTCCTGGGCGGCGCGCTCGATCACCCGGAACTGGATCATGCGGATCAGGGTGTTCTGGCTCAGCCCGCCGCTGTTGGCCACCAGCTGCTCGGCCTTGGGGGAATCGCGCTGGGCGTCCCGGACATCGTTGACCTGCGCCTGGAGCTGCGAGACGGTGATCCGGTCGCCGTCCACGACGGCCGCGGCGCCCGGGTGCGCGTCATTGCCGCAGGCCGTGAGCAGCGGCGCGGCGAGCAACAGGGCGGAGGCGGCGGGGACGGCGAGGGTGGCGCGGGTCTTTCGCATGGAGCCTCCCGGCATAGATCGACCTGGCGTTGATCGATGGTATGGAGTCGGCGCGGCCGAAGCCACTGATTCGACAACGATTCGCCGCGCCCAGGGGATGTCTCCTCAGCCGCGGACCTGCCCGAGCCAGTGCAAAGTACGGCGGATCTCCTCCGGGAAGGGGTGGTGCGGCCCGTGCAGCCGCTCGGCGTCGTACAGGAGGCGGGCGAGCATGTCGTGGGCGGCCGGGCGGTCGCCGAGGGAGAGCAGCAAGTGCCCGATCCGGCGGCGGATGTCCAGCGGGGTGGCGGGGTCGGTGGCCGCGTACTGCTCGAAGTACGGGAGCAGGGTGCGGTATTCGACCAGGGCCTGGCCGGCCTCGCCGAGCTGTTCGAGGCACTGGGCCGCCTCGTAGCGGAACTGGAGGGACTTGCGCGGGGCTTCGGGGCCGGACTCGGCGGCGTACTCGTCGGCGAGACGGCGCAGTTCGGGCAGGGCGCGGCGGTACTGGCCGTCGTCCATGAGGGTCACCGCGTACTGCTTGCGCAGCGACCGTACGACCGGGGACAGCTCGCCGTGTTCGGCGGCCGCCGCCGGGAGGATCGCGCCGAGGATGTCCACGGCCTGGGTGATCCACCCCTGGTCGAGCAGGCGCTTGACCTCGTCCACGGCCGCGGCGACATCGGAGCGGGCGGGGGCCGCGGGGGGTGCCTGCGGCACGGCGGCGGGCGGCGGGGCCGGGCGATCGGGCCAGGGGGCGTGCGGGCGCAGGAAGGGGCGCGTGGGGTCCATGGGGCCGGTGGCGGCGGCCCCGGGCGCCGCGGCGGCGTAGGGCAGCAGGGGGACCAGCGCCTGGTAGACCTCCTGGGCGTCGGCCGGCCGGTGCTGGGGGTCCTTGGAGAGCAGCCGCAGCACCAGGGCCTCCAGCGCCTCGGGCACCTCGGGCCGCGCCTGGCGGACCGGGACCGGCGGCTCGTAGAGGTGGCGGTGCAGCACGCCCAGGGCGGTGGAGCCGGCGAACGGCACATTGCCGATGAGGAGTTCGTGCAGCAGCACGCCGAGCGCGTACAGGTCGGTGTACGGGCCGACGGTGCCGCCCATGGCCTGCTCGGGGGCCATGTAGGCGGGGCTGCCGATGGGCGATCCGGTGTGGGTGAGGCGGGTGGTGTCGGTGTCGAGGACGGCGGCGACGCCGAGGTCGAGGACGAGCACCGAGCCGTCGGGACGGACCATCACGTTCCGCGGCTTGAGGTCGCGGTGCACGATCGGCACCGCGTGGACGGCGGAGAGCACCGCGCACAGCTGGGCCGCGACGCACACCGCCCACTGCCAGGGGTAGGGGTCGTGCTCGGCGAGGTGGTCGGCGAGGTCGGCGCCCTCGACGTACTGCATGATCAGGTAGAGGTCGTCCCCGTCGCTGCCGGCGTCGTGCACGGTGACCAGGCCGGGGTGGTCGACCTGCGCGGTGACCCGGCACTCCCGTACGAAGCGGCGGCGCAGCTCGTCCACGCCGTCGCTGCCGCCGCCGGTGGGTATCGCCATCCGGTCGGGGCGCAGCAGCTTGACGGCGACGCGGCGGTCGAGCCGCCGGTCGTACGCGGTCCACACCTGGCCCATGCCGCCCTGGCCGAGGAGGGTGGCCAGCTCATAGCGGTCGGCGACGACGCGTCCGTTCACCGGCCCTCCTCCCTGCGGAGGTAGTCGCTGAGTTCGTCCAGCTCGGCGCGCACCCGCCGGATGCGCTGGTGTTGGGGCTGCGGCTGGGGCTGGGGCTGCTGGTGCTGCGCCTGCGGCTGCGGATACAGCTGGGGCTGGGGCTGGGGCTGCGTGTGGGGCTGGAGGGGCTGCTGCGGGTGCTGGTGCGGGAGGGGCTGCGGATGCTGGAGGGGCGGCGCGGGCTGGTGCGGCACAGGCGGGTAGCCGTAGGCCGCGGGTGGGTACCCCGGCGGGACGTACGGCGCCACGGCCGGCGCCGCGGGCCGGGCCGGGCGGTGGTGCCTGATGTCCACGATCAGGTAGTGCGCCGTCACGCCGCAGGCCAGCAGGACCACTCCGGCCAGGGTGGTGTACGCCAGCGCGTCGGGCTCGTCGGGACCGGTCCCGAACTCGACGAAGGCGAGCACGACCAGCACACAGCTGGTCCAGAACAGCAGCCAGTCGAGCGCGCGGCGGCGCAGGATGGCCACCCGCAGCATCGTCACCCACGACAGGAAGCCGAGACTCAGCAGGGTCACGGCCACGAAGACCACCCGCAGGACGACCACCGTGGCGGTGGTGGCGGGGCGGGGCGGCGGCGCGGGTGCGTGGCCGTGCATGGCTTGCTCCTGGAGGACGACCGGGTGCCGAGGGGTGCTGACGCGGGTGCGGAGGCCCGCTCGAGCGTATACATCGACGTGGCGAGCGGAGCCCGGGTTGTATGGATCCGTCGTCTCATTGATCACACAATCGTGATCAATGGGGCTGGACGGTGCCGTCGGCGAGCCCGTCGTACAGCCCCCGCACCAACTGCTCCCCCAGCCGCCCCGCGAGCCTCAGCGCCTCCTCGAAGGAGGCGAGGGTGCGGTAGTGCTCGCCGTAGCGCCGCTGGTCGGTGAGCGGCAGCCGGGGCAGCCGCAGCCGGCGCACGTCGAGCCGGGTGGCGGTGGAGGCGTAGCTGCTGGCCTGCCGCTGGTTGGCGCCGCCGCGCAGATATCCGGCGAGGAACCACGGGTCGAGCGCCTCCGGGTCGGGCCGCAGCAGGCACAGGTTGCGGGCGAGCGCGGCGCCGGCCGCCGCCTCGTCCACCACCCGGGCGACCGTGCCGCCGCCGATCAGCGGCACCACGACGTCGCCCGGCTCGGTCAGCACCGGCTCCTCGGCGGCCGCCCCGGCCCGCTCGCCGGCGGCGGGGGCCGGGAGGGTGCCGGTGGGACCGGTCCCGGCGAGCACATCGGTCTCGGTGAGCACCGGGGGCGCCCCCGGCCCCGCGCCCGCCGTGGTGCCGGCCGTCGCGGCGGCGCCGCCGGTGCGCAGCACCAGGGCGCCCGCGCGGGCCAGTTCGCCGACGGTGGTCATGGGCCAGCGGGCGCCCTGCGGCCCGCCCGCCGCGCTCTCGGCGGCCGGGGCGCCGGGGGCCGCCGGGGCCTGGGGCACGGCGGGGGCGACGGGGGTCAGTTCGACCGTGCGGGCCAGGGTGGCGGTGAGCCGGTCGCGGACGGCGGCCAGTTCGTCGGCGCCGCCGCCCGCGGCGGGCGGGGGCAGATGGCGGGCGGGGGCCAGGTCGACGTCGTCGTCGAGGAGTTCGATCACGGGCAGCACCCGGGACACCCCCGGCCGCTCGGGTGAGCCGCCGCGGTCGAAGGCGCGCCAGGCGTCCAGGACGGTGTCGCGCACGGTCTGCCAGGGCAGCTTGTCCCGGCCCGGGGAGGCGGCGGCCGCCGCGTAGCCGGGGACCGGCGCCCCGGGGCCGTCGGCCGGGGCGGCCGCCGAGGCCGCGGCCGCGGCGGCGTCCACGAGCAGCAGCTGGGGGGCCGCGGGCTGCCCGGCGCCCGGGCGGCGCAGCACCCACAGGTGCAGCGGGATGCCGTACGGCGGGGCGGCGCCGGCGGGCAGCGCGACCACGGCCCGCAGCGCGCCGCGCCGCAGCAGGTCGGCGCGGATGCGGCGGCCGGAGCGGCGGGAGGCCACCGCCGGGGGCATGACCAGGACGGCGGTGCCGCCGTCGCGGACGTGCGCGAGGGCGTGCTGGACCCAGGCCAGCTCGGATTCGGTGCGGGCCGGGAAGCCGTACTCCCAGCGGGGGTCGTAGGCGAGCTCGTCGTGGCCCCAGTTGCGCTCGTTGAACGGCGGGTGGCTCACCACCGCGTCGGCGGTGAGCTGCGGCAGGGCGTCCGCGCGCAGGCTGTCGCCGCCGTGCACCCGCACCCGGGCGCCCTGCGCGTCGTGGGCCAGGGCCAGCCGGAGCGCGGTGAGCGCGGCCAGCTCGCGGTCCAGCTCCTGGGCGTACAGGGTGGCGGCGGCCGGGACGGCGCTCAGCAGCCCGCCGGTGCCCGAGGCGGGATCCAGGACGGTGGGGGCGGGGCCGGCGGCCGGAGCGGGCTCCTCCGCCCCGCCCGCCACGCCCGCCAGGGCGGCCATCAGCTCGGCGAGTTCGGGCGGGGTGACGGTGTACTGCCGCGGGTTGGCGTCGAGGTGGCGTCCGATGAGGAATTCGTACGCCTCGCGCGGGCTCGACTCGGCGGCCAGCTCGGCGGCCTGGCGCAGCAGCGGTACGAAGGGCCGCAGCCCGGCCGGGTCGGCGACGGGCACGGGGTGGTCCTCGCCGAGCCGGGCGGTCAGCACCGTGGTCAGCGAGGGCGGCAGCAGCTCGGCCAGCCCCGGGTCGGGGGCCTCGCTCAACTGGCGCCAGTGGGCGGGCCGGTCCCGCACCAGCAGGAGGACGGCGCCGACGTGGCCGAGGGCGGCGGCGGCCCCGGCCGGATGCCCGGCGAGCTGCTGCCAGACGCGCTCGCGCAGCGGCACCTCGGCGAGCTTGCCCTGGGCGCGCAGCCATTGCTCGACCTCGCCGAGGGCGAAGGTGGGGCTGGTCTCGGTGCCGCCGACCGGCTTGGGGAAGTTCGGGTGGCGGCGGCGCCAGTTGCTGACGGCGGCGCGGCCGACCCCGGCCAGCCGGGCGATCCCGGCGGCGGTCACCTCTGCTGCGTTGTCGGGCACCTGGCTGACTCCGTCCCGTGTGCGGTTGTGGCGTCGAGCATACCGATAGCGATCTTCAAAGAGACCGGTTCACATTGTGAATCCTACTCTCAGTCGAACTCGTGTTGACTCGGTTCACAGCGTCTGGTCTTATTGACGCATCGGTTCACGGAGTCCGAGTCCGGCTCCGGGATGAGCGCCAGAAGGGGTGGCTGTCGCATGTCTCAGCAGCGGAAGCAGAACTGGTTTGCCCGGCACAAGGTCCTCACGGGCGCCGGGGCGCTCGTCGCGGTGATCGCCATCGGCGGCGCCGTGGCGGGAGGGGGAGGAGACGACGGCAAGGACAAGAAGGACACCGCGTCCCAGCAGGCCGCGTCCGGCGGTGACGCCAAGCCCGACGCCGCGAAGGACAAGCCCAAGGCCGAGCCCGCCATCGGCGGCGACGGCACCTTCCAGGTCGGCTCCGACATCAAGCCCGGCACCTACAGATCCACGGACAACACCGACGGCATGTGCTACTGGGAGCGGGCCAAGGACTCCAGCGGCGAGACCGACGCGATCATCGCCAACGACAACGTCATGGGCAACGCCTATGTGACCATCAAGGCGAGCGACAAGATCTTCAAGTCGAACGACTGCCACGACTGGGAAGCGGTGCCGGCCAAGGCCTCCGGCACCCCCGGGTCCGAGGCGTCCGGGGACGGCGGCATGTACCGGATCGGCGTCGATCTCGCCCCCGGTACGTACAAGTCGGCCGGCAACGCCAATGACGCGACCTGCTATTGGGAACGCAGCAAGGACGCCCTGCACGGCATCGACTCGATCATCGCCAACGAGAACGTCTCCGGGAACGGCGTCGTGACGATCGCCGCCGGCGACGGATACTTCAAGACCAACGGCTGCAAGAACTGGAAGAAGACGAGCTGATGCGCTCCACCACGACCCTGGCGGCGCTGTGCGCCGTGACCGCGCTGGCCCTGACCGCCTGCGGCACCGACGGCGACAAGAGCGACGACGCGGGCAAGTCCGGGCAGAAGACCTCGGCGTCCGCCACCCCCGGCTCCGGACTGGAGAAGCTGTCCGGCCCGGAGATCGCCGACAAGGCGATGAAGGCGATGAAGTCCGCCAAGTCCCTCACCACGGACCTCAAGGGCACGATCGACGGCGGCCCCATGACGTACCACCTGTCCTCGGACAGCAAGGGCGAGTGCGCGGGCAACCTGACCATGGGCAGCGACGGCGGCGTCGAGCTGATCAAGACCGGCGACATGGTCTACATGAAGTTCGACCGCGCCTTCTGGAAGTCGCAGGGCGGCAAGGACGGCGCCGCCGCGGCCGACCTGATCGGCGAGCGCTGGACCAAGTCCAAGGCCACCGGCGCCGACGCCAAGGACTTCGCCACCTTCTGCGACTCCGACACCATGCTGGCGGGCTTCCAGGACGGCCCCAGCGCCGCGCGCAAGGGCAAGACCACCACGGTCGACGGCAAGCCCGCGATCACCCTCACCGAGACCGAGGGCAAGGAGACGTACACCGTCTACATAGCCACCGAGGGCAAGCCGTACATCCTCCAGATGGTCATCAAGGGCGGCAAGGAGCCCGGCACGGTGAAGTTCAGCGACTTCGACAAGCCGGTGAACGCCAAGGCCCCGACCGGCGACGTGGTCGACCTCGACAGCCTCTGACCGACCAGCCCCGGCCGGCCCACTCCATCCGGGCCGGCCGGGGTTTTGCGGTGACTATGAGACGGCGACACGCCGACGTTACGGCGTGTCACCGTCTCATATTCACCACAAACGCGGCGTCTTCGGCGTCAGGTAGCGTCCGGCGCCGCCTCAAAGCTGTACTCGTAGCCGACAACCAGCCGGTAGGGCAGGCACCACTCGCCATATTCGATCACGCCCTCGTCATCCCACAGCCGGTGAGCGCCCGCGAGGATGGGCGAGCCGACGCGCAGGCCGAGGAAGTTCGCCTCTCGCGCGTCGGCGTCGCGGCCGTGGACGTCGTCACGGCCCGCTTGGATCCGGCGCCCGGTGGCCTGCTGGATCTTCGGCAGCAGGCCAGCCGCAGCGCGTGCGGAAGTGGACAGCAACTCGGGTACGGCGGCCGCGAAGTGCGCCGGGTACCAGGTCACGAAGAGGCCGATGCGTTGCTGCCCCTTGCCGGTGTGCCACTGGCGTCGCACTACTTGGTCGCCGTCCTCCAGGTCGAAGATCTCGGCGACATACTGGGGCGGCTTGATCAGTTCAGCGTTCGTGACGACCATCGTCTCGCCCTCCGAGAGAACCGACCCGGTGCGCAGGACGCGAGTGATCCGGTCGTAGCCGGACGGGGCGACCTCGGGCGCGTTGGCGACGAAGGTGCCCCGTCGCGAGGTCGTGATGTAGCCCTCCACCTGGAGCTGATCGAGGGAACGGCCGAGGGTGGCGACGGATACGCCCTCCTGCCGCGCCAGTTCCCGCACAGGTGGCAGCTTCTCGCCCTCCTTGAGCACCCCGTCGAGGATGCGGCGCCTGATGCGTTCCGCGACCCGCATGTAGGGGTGATTGCTGCCGGGCATGGCGCCTCCTGTACCGGTGTCCTAGGGCACGACCGACTGTACTAGGTCACAGGTAATCCGTACGGGGGAAATGACGCCATATCCTCTGGGCGCAGTGTCCTAGGTCACGCTACTTTCTGACCTAGGACAGATGGTCAGACCCCCGCGACGGGCGAACGTCCGGGGGCGTGGCCCACCAGCTGAAACGGAGCTGATGAGCATGGGCGACCCTATCGGGCGGTTCTTCGCCTGGGTGAGTGCACTTCTCGCCTTACGGCCGCGTGGCCGTCATCGGGCCGGGAGGGTGCCTCCCGCGCCGCGTACGGGCTTCTTGCGGCCCGAGGCCCGGGACACGGGCTCCCCGACAGTCGAAGCCAGGCCCCAAGTGATGCCCACAACCCCGCACAGCACGGCGGCCCGCTGGTGACCGCCATCACCCTCACGCCCGCCCCCTCCCCGGGGCCCGGGTGCGCTCTGTGCGCCACCCCCGGGGACTTCGGGCCCCACGACCCCGCCGACCCCCACTCGGGCCTGTGCCCCGCGTGCGTCACGGCGGGCAAGCCCACCCGCGAGGGCCTTGAGAGCGCGGTGCTCATTGTGGCCGGACAGACTCTGGCAGGGGCTGAATCCCTCGAACTCGCCACCGCAGCCCCGGAAGAACTGGCCTACCACCTGGGCGCGGTGAAACGGAGCCTGCGCACCGTGCTCCAGCTCCTCGCACCGGTCAAGGGAAAGGGAGCCCGGTGAACGCCGACAACCAACCCGACCGCGGCGAACGGCCAAAGATGACCATGCGCGTCTACACCATCGCACGTGACGGCATCATCACCGCACAACGCGCGATGGTGACCGTCCTCGTCGGGGAGAAGGTCGACCCCTACGGGCTCGGGCAGGCATGGCCACCATGCCCGTGCCCCCGCCATCGCGAACACAACAACCCGGACCGCTTCAAGCGCTCCTGAAACGGCCGCCCGCCCTCTCGATCATCTGAGAGCGATCGAGAGGGCGGGGGTCCCCAGCGGCCGGAACACATCGGTTGGACCGCCCGAGGGCCGGAGGGTGCGGGGCCGTGGTCTTGTTCAGTCGGTGTCCGTCGCGGCCAGCACCGCCAGCCGTCGGCGTTCCGGAGAGACCGCGACCAAGCCGATGTCCCAGGCCACACGCTCGAACCACTCCGTATCGGCGCTGAACACGTACCAAAGGCACTCGCGTACACGTGCCTCGACCGCCTCCGCGGAGCCGCCCTCCGCGGCACCGGCCAGGCCGGCCAGGGACTGCCACGCGGTCAGGCGGCCGTAGGCGCCGTGGAGGCCGGAGTTGTAGGCCCCTCCCGTGGACGCGGCGGCAAAGAGCACCTGCCATGCCTCCTCCGGCGGACAGGCCGTGACCGAGAGCGCGGTCTTCTTCCCCGCGCCCTTCAGGCACTTCAGCCCGAGCGCCGGCAACACACTCGGTACCGACTCGGCTTCCAGAGGGTCTGCCGGTTCAAAGACCCGTGCCTCGACCCGGCCGTTCGACTCCTCGGCCCAGTTCGCCACGGCGGCACCGATGCTCTTGGCCGCGGCTTCGGTCGTCGTCTCCTCGACCGACGGGACGCGTGCCCCGCCGACGACCGCCGCGCCGCCGTTCTCCTCCGGACCGTACGGCATCGAGTAGCTGCTGCCACGGGCGCTGTAACTCGGCAGGCCGGGCTGTCCTTCCACGTCGGACAGCGCCAACGGCAGCCATACCAGGGGATGGCTCCTCCAGTACGACGCCGATGTGGTCCACCGTGCGATCCCGGGGATCTCCGCGACCCTGACGCCTCTGAGGACCAGCTCGTGGACCAGGCAGGCCCGCAGCTCCTCCGAGACGTTCCCGCTGAACGCCACGGCCAGTTCCTCTCCCGGCTGGCTGGAGGCCAGCAGGGAGGCCGTGTAACGGTCGAGCTTCCCGTCGGCGGCCTCCGCCGAGGAGACCAGGCGCAGAGCCTGAGCGACGTTTTCAGGCCCGGGTGTGGTGGCCAGCAGGCGGAGCAGATAGTCGAAGACACTCCGGTACTGCCAGATCCGCCCGGAGTCGGAGCCGTACGCCCCGGCGAGCGCTATGCCAAGATCCGCGAGGAAGGCGGCGTCCCCGCGGGCGAGACGGCGGTCGGCCACCTCCCATACCTCGGTGACGCGTTGCAGACCCGGCAGGCTCGTCACGATTTCCTGTATGCGGTCCGTCACGGTATGGAGCGTACGAGTCCGACGCTCCGGAAACGAACGCATTTTCCCGGATCACCGGGGGCTTTCAGCCGTCGCACTGCTTCGCCATCATCGCCTTGTCCGCCGTCGTCACCGGGAGGGCGTACTTGAGGGACACCTGGGCGAAGCGGACCGCGTACGCGCACCTGACCGGCTTGCTGGGCGGCAGCCAGGACGCGGGGCCCGAGTCCCTCTTGGCCGAATTGGCCCGGCCCTCCACCGGGATCAGATTGAGCACGTCGTTCGCGAGCTGTTCGCGCTTGCTCTCCGGCCAGCGGGAGGAGCCCATCTGCCAGCTGTACGACAGCGGCACCACATGGTCGATCTGCACCTGCGCGGCCCTCTGCTTGCGCCACTCGATGGTCTTGCCGGTATACGGGTCGTGCAGCGTCATCGAGACGACCACGCAGTCGGATCCGGACCGGAAACGCAGCCGCCGGCCGTCGCGCTTCAGAAGGTCGTTGCGGGTGTCGCAGCCGTTGCGCGCGAGCGGTACCCCGTCGGCCGTGTCCATCCAGGCATAGCCGAACTTGTCCCGCTCGTAGCCGGTCCTCGGGCCCCGGCCCTTGGTGAGCACCTGGTCGATGAGCCTCCGGGCCGCGGCCTTGTCCGCGTCGGTGGTCACGGGCGCCAGGCCCGGCTTCGTACCATCCGGGTTCTTCAGCGGGCTGACCGCCCGCCCGTCAGGCGCCGCGCCGCCGTGTCCGCCGTCGGCCCGCCCGCCGCCCTCGCGTCCGCCGCCGTCGGCCCCGTCGCCGGCCGAACATCCGGAGACCAACGCCAGCACGGCGAGCCCCGGAATCAGAACCTGCCCAAACCGTCCCTGCAACGCCCCGGCCTCCTTCGCGTATCTTTTCGCACAGACCGCCCACACGATAAGGACCCTGGATGGACACGGCCGCCGCAACCCCGCCCGGCACCACCGCCGAGGGGGCGACCGCCGCCACCTTGGACCACGAGCAGGCAGGTACCCGTCAACCGGCGGCGCGTCACCCGCGGCTCGACCCCTACTGGCTGGCCGCCGGGTTCTTCGTGGCCTTCGCCGCCGTATCGGTGTGCCGCTACCGGCGGATGGCGACCATGTCCTGGGACCTGGGCATCTTCGAGCAGGCGATACGCTCCTACGCCCACTTCCAGACCCCCGTCGCCGACCTCAAGGGCCCCGGGTTCAACATCCTGGGCGACCACTTCAGCCCGGTCACCGCCCTGCTCGCGCCCTTCTACCGGGTCTTCCCCTCCCCCGTCACCCTGCTCGTCGCCCAGGCCGCCCTCTTCGCCCTCTCCACCATCCCGGTCACCCGCGTCGCGGCGCGCCTGCTGGGGCGGGGCCGGGGGCTGGCGATCGGGGTCGCGTACGGGCTGTCCTGGGGGGTCCAGCGGGCCGTCGACTTCGACTTCCACGAGATCGCCTTCGCGATGCCGCTGCTCGCCCTCTCCCTGGAGGCGGTCATCCTGCGGCGCTGGTACGCGGCGATGCTGTGGGCCGCCCCGCTGGTCTTCGTCAAGGAGGACATGGGGGCCACGGTGGCCGCGATCGGCGCCGTGATCCTGATCCGCACCTGGCAGGAGCGGCCGCCGCGGATCGTCCCGCTCGCGGTCGGGCTCATCGCCTTCGGCGTGCTGGCCTGCGCCCTCGCGCTCGGAGTGATCATCCCGAGCTTCAACGGCTCCGGCTCGTACGACTACTGGAACAAGGTCGGCAGTGGCGGCGAGCAGACCGGGACCATCCCCTTCGAGACCGCGGTGCGCACCCTGCTGTGGGTGCTGCTGCCCACCAGCGGGCTGCTCGCGCTGCGCTCCCCGCTGCTGCTGGCCGCCGTGCCCACCCTCGGCTGGCGCTTCGTCTCCCACGACGACCACTACTGGGGCACGGACTGGCACTACAGCGCGGTGCTGATGCCGATCGTCGCGCTCGCCCTCGTCGACGCCGTGCACCGCACCCGCGACAGCCACCGCCCCTGGCTCGCCTCGTACGCCCGGCAGCTGCCCGCCCTGGTCGCCGGCGCGGCGCTGGCCCTCACCGCCTCGCTGCCGCTGGAGAACCTGACCGACCCGGGCTACTACGAGAAGCCCAAGGAGGTCACCGCCGTGGAGCGGCTGCTGGACCGGATCCCCGACGGGGCGTCGGTCGAGGCCAACGTGGGGCCGATAAGCCGGCTCACCAACCGCTGCCGGGTCCTGTGGGTCGGCGGTACGCGCGGTGTCGTGCCGGACTACATAGCCCTTCAGGAGTACGACCGCACGCCCGATCAGCTCGTCGAGTACGCCAAGCAGCTCCACCCGGACGCGCGCTACGCGTATCTCGGCTCCAGCGGGGGCTACTTCGTGCTCAAGCGGGTCCACGGGGGCTGAACCCCCGCGGGGGGAACGGGGATCGGGATCGGCGTCAGGCTGTCATCGGCTCGGGGGCGATCAGCGCGAACGCGGCCCCTTGCGGGTCCTGGACCACGGCCATCCGGCCCGCCACCATGTCGAAGGGCTCCCGGCACACCGTCCCGCCGGCCGAGTTCACCTTCGCCACGGTCCCATCGGTGTCCGCGACCGCGAAGTAGACCAGCCAGTGCGAGCCCGCGTCGGGCGGGGCGCCTTCGCCCAGCGGCCGCATCCCGCCCACCGGGCGGCCCTCCACCGACAGCGAGAAGTAGTCCTCCGCGCCCTCCATCGGGGCGGCGACAAGGCCCAGCGCGGCCTGGTAGAAGGCGGCGGCGGCCTCGGGGTCGGTGGTGTTGAGTTCGTTCCAGATCAGGGCGCCGGGCTCGTTGACGAGGCCCGCGCCGGGGAAGTCCCTCGGCTCCCAGACGCCGAAGACCGCCCCGGTCGGGTCGGCGGCCACCAGCATCCGCCCCAGATTCATGACCTCCACGGCGGGGGTGAACACGGTGCCCCCGTTGCGCGTGACGGCCTGGAGCGTGGCGTCGGCGTCCGAGGTGGAGAAGTAGCTGGTCCACACGGGCGGCGGCGGGGGCTGGTCGCCCATCGCCTCGGCCGACATGATGCCGGCCACCGGCTTGCCCCGAAGGGTGCACAGCGCGTATCCGCCGGTCTCGGGCGGGCCGGGGCGGCCCTCCCAGCCGAAGACCTGGGCGTAGAAGTCGAGGGCGGCCGCCTGGTCGGGGGCCACCACATCGATCCAGCAGGGGGTACCGGGCTGGTAGGGCTCGGTGACTTCGGGCATCGGCGCCTCCCGGTCGGGCCCCGGCCGCCGCGGCGGCCGGACGGACACATCCCCTCGGCCCATTGTCCCGGGGCGCGGCGCCGCCGCCACTCGGCACCGCCGCCCGGGCCATCCGCGCGCCCTTCTCACCGCGCCCTTCCCGCCCCGTCCTCGTCGCCCCCTCCTCCTCACCGCATCGCTACCGGCCTCGCACCGTCTTGGGAAACGGCCGTCACAGGCGTACGGCAGGACGCCCGGCGTGAACCCCTACGCACACCCGTACGAGGACGCCCGCGGGCTGCGTTGCGTACGCGCCAAGGACCCGCGGCGCTGACGCCGGACGGCAGCGGGCTGAGAAAGCCGACGGGCGGCGGGCGGCCCGTGAGGGCCGACCGCCGCCCGGGGCGGGAGTCCTAAGGGTGCGTCAGGCGCCGGTGGCGCTGCCGGCGACCCACTGGCTCCAGCTCATGTTCCAACCGTTCAGGCCGTTGTCCGGCGAGACGGTCCTGTCGTGCGAGTTCTTCACGATCACGACGTCACCGATCTGGGACTGGTTGTAGAACCAGGAGCCGTCGGTGCCCGGGTCGTTCGCGCCCTTGGTGTCCGACAGGCCCACGCAGCCGTGGCTGGTGTTGACGCTGCCGAAGATGGACTTGGCGCCCCAGTAGTTGCCGTGGATGAAGGTGCCCGAGGTGGTCAGGCGCATGGCGTGCGGCACGTCCTTGATGTCGTACTCGCCCTTGCCGTCGCTGTCCGTGAAGCCGACCGTGGCGCCGTTCATCCGGGTCTCCTTGAACTTCTCGGAGATCACCATCTGACCGTTGTAGGTCGTGTTCTGCGGGCTGCCGGCCGAGATCTTAATGGTCTTGAGCAGCTTGCCGTCACGCACGACCTTCATGGTCTTGGCCTCGGCGTCGACCGTGGAGACCTGGGAGCGACCGATCTTGAACGAGACGGTCTTCTCCTGAACGCCCTTCACGCCGGGCGAGCCCTCGACGCCGTCGAGGTCCAGCTTCAGGGTGACCGTCGAGTTGGCCTTCCAGTACTCCTTCGGCCGGAAGTCCAGGCGCTGGCTGCCGAACCAGTGGCCGACGACCTGCTGACCGCTGCTGGAGTTGACCGTGATGTGCGACTGGACGGCCTTCTTGTCGCTGATCGCCTTGTCGAAGTTGATCGACACGGGCATGCCGACGCCGACCGTCGAGCCGCTCTCCGGCGTGAAGTTCCCGATGAAGCTGTTGGCCGGCGAGACGGTGGTGAACGACGAGTTCTCGGTGGCCTTGCGGCCGTCGGAGTCCACGGCCGTGGCGGTGATCTTGTACTGGGTGGACCGCTCCAGCTGCCCGTTCGGCTTCCAGGACTTCTTGTCGGCCGATATGGTGCCGGGGACGGTGGTGCCCGTCGCGGCCGCGGTCATCGTCACGTCCTTGAGCGTGCCGCCGGACACCGTGACCTTGGTGTCGCTGTTGATGCCCGCGTTGTTCGCTCCGGCCTTGGGCGAAATCTTGATGTGGGCCTGCGACGCGTCCTTGGCGGCCGCCTCGTCCACCTGGGACTGCGACTTGCCGCCGTCGTTCTTGTCCCCGTCGCTGCCGCCCTTGTCATCCCCTCCGCACGCCGAGAGAGTCAGTACTCCACAGAGCACGGCGGCCGCGGCCGCCACCAGCCCTTTACGGCGCTTGCCGTCCGTCATCACACGCTTCTCCATTGATCTGGACCCCAGAAACCCCGGACCTGTTCGACAAGAACGCCTGTACCTTTTGGTCGGTTCCTCGCACAGTAAAACTGTGCGCGATGCCACTTAGCAAAGGCGCCGGTCAAGCCCGTGGCCCGACCGGGGTACCCGGCACCCGTGCGGCTCAGTCGTCCCTGTCCCCTCTTATCCTCCAGGACGCCGAGGCCCCGATCTCCGTTCCACTTCGGCGCGTCGGGGTCGCGGACCTCCGAAGGTTGCCGGGACCAACCCACCCCAAAGCGGCACAAAGCATGTCGTCTCAGGACTGCCCATACGACGGAGGGTATGCCTCCGGGCGGCCTCGCTTCCGCGCGACCCGCAGTTGTCACTACGATCGGACGCACGGGGCCAATTGACCGCAGCCTCAAGGAGGATGCCGTTGTCCGCACGCCGACCGCTGCTGACCGCCGCTGCCGCCGGCTCGCTGCTGTGCGCCCTGTGGTTCGTCCCGTCCGCGAACGCCACCGTCGAGCGGGACGGTCGGGCGCCCGCCGGACAGACGAGCGCCCAGCCGTCCTCCGGCGAGAACCTGGCCGACACCGGCAGCGTGGACGTCACCCCGTACCTGGTCGGCGGCACCGCCTTCCTCGGGCTCGGCGTCGCGATGGTGACCGCCTCCGTACGCCGACGGGCCCCCCTTTAAGGGCTCGGTTCGCCTCCGGGGCGCCTCAGCCCCTGTCGACGGTCGACCGTGCTCGGCCCTTCGTTCCTCAGGGCCTCCGCGCGCTCTCCCTTTCGACAGCGGCGCGCCCCTTCGGCTCACTCGCCAGCTAGGCCCCGCTCAGGCCAGGGGGCCGGTCACCTCTTCGACCGCCTCGGTCAGCTTTCCCGACCGTACGAACGCGTCCGCCGCCGCCAGGTCCGGTGCCAGGTAGCGGTCCTCGCCCGGGCCCTCGACGCCCGCCCGGCGCACCGCCGCCAGCACCGCGCGGCTCGCGGGGGCCGGCGTCAGTCCCTCCCGCAGCTCGATCGCGCGGGTGGCCGCGACCAGCTCCACCGCCAGCACCCGGGTCAGGTTGTCCACCGCCGTCCGCAGCTTGCGCGCGGCCGACCAGCCCATCGAGACGTGGTCCTCCTGCATCGCCGAGGACGGGATGGAGTCGACGGAGGCCGGCTGCGCCAGCCGCTTCATCTCGCTCACCAGGGCCGCCTGGGTGTACTGCGCGATCATCAGACCCGAGTCCACGCCCGCGTCGCCCGCCAGGAACGGCGGCAGGCCGTGCGAGCGGTTCTTGTCCAGCAGCCGGTCGGTGCGGCGCTCGGCGATCGAGGCGAGGTCGGCCGCGGCGACCGCCAGGAAGTCCAGGACGTACGCGACGGGCGCCCCGTGGAAGTTGCCGTTGGACTCCACCCGGCCGTCGGGCAGCACCACCGGGTTGTCCACGGCGGAGGCCAGCTCGCGCTCGGCGACCAGCCGGGCGTGCGCGAGGGTGTCCCGGCCCGCGCCGGCGACCTGGGGCGCGCAGCGGACCGAGTAGGCGTCCTGGACCCGCGGCGCGTCGTCCTGGTGGTGGCCGGTGAGGCCGGACCCGGCGAGCACCCGCAGCATGTTGTCCGCGCTCGCCGCCTGGCCCGGGTGCGGCCGTATGGCGTGCAGCTCGGGCGCCAGCACCCGGTCGGTGCCCAGCAGCGCCTCCAGCGACAGCGCGGCCGTCACATCGGCGACGGTGAACAGCCGGCCCAGATCCGCGCAGGCCATGATCAGCATGCCCAGCATCCCGTCCGTGCCGTTGAGCAGCGCGAGCCCTTCCTTCTCGCGCAGCTCGACCGGCTCGATGCCGTGCTCGGCCAGCAGCTCGCCGGCCGGGCGCAGCGTGCCGTCCGGGCCCTCGGCCTCGCCCTCGCCCATCAGCGCCAGCGCGCAGTGGGACAGCGGGGCGAGGTCCCCGGAGCAGCCGAGCGAGCCGTACTCGTGCACCACGGGCGTGATGCCCGCGTTGAGGACGGCGGCCATGGTCTCCACGACCACCGGGCGGACGCCGGTGCGGCCCGAGGCGAGCGTCTTCAGACGCAGGAACATCAGCGCGCGCACCACCTCGCGCTCGACCCGCGGCCCCATGCCGGCGGCGTGCGAGCGCACGATGTTGCGCTGGAGCTGGACGCGCAGGTCCGGGCTGATGTGGCGGACGGCGAGCGCGCCGAAGCCGGTGGAGACGCCGTAGACGGGTTCGGGCTTGGCGGCGAGGTCGTCGATGACCCGGCGGGAGGCGGCGACGGCCGCCAGGGCCTCCTCGGACAGCTCGACCCGCGCGCCGTCGCGCGCGACGGCGATCACCTCGGCCGCGGTCGTGCCGGAGGTGCCCAGCACCACAGAATGCATATCCATATTCAGGCACCCTAGATACTGAATCTCTGTCTGTCACCTGGCCCGTGTACGACCGGCTCCTGGCCCCTCCGGGGCGCGACCACCGCGAGAGACGGCCCGTACAGCCGGCCCCTACAGACCGCCCCTACAGACGGCCCCGGAAGGTGCGGCGCTCGGGTGCGCGGTGCGCGGGGGTGTCGGCCAGCCGCACCACCGGGTCCTCCGGGCCCCCCTCCCGCCCCGCCACCACCGGTTTCGCCGAGCGGGCGGCCTTCGCCCGGTACTGGGCGGCGTCCGCCAGCCGGAACAGCCGCCGGGCGCTGTTAACCGGGCCGATCGGGTCGCCGGTGGAGGCGACCCCGCAGGCGACCCCCTCGCCCAACTCCAGCTCGGCGGCCCTGCGGCACAGCTCGTCGGCCACCCGCACCACCTCGTCCGCCGACGGCCCGACCTCCACCAGGCAGAACTCGTCGCCCCCCAGCCGGGCCGCCAGCGCGCCCGGCAGCATGGCGCCGCACAGCGAGAGCACCGAGCCGAACCGTTCCAGCAGCCGGTCGCCCACGGCGTGCCCCAGCGTGTCGTTGACCTGCTTGAGCCCGTTGAGGTCGCACATCACCAGGCTCACCACCACCCCGTCCCGGCGGTGCTCCTCCAGCGCCTCGTCCAGCCGTATGTCCACCGCCCGGCGGTTGCCGAGCCCGGTCAGCGGGTCGGTGAAGGCCAGTCTGCGGGCCTCCTCGAGCCGCTCGGTCTGCGCGATGCCGGCGGCGGTCACCGCGGCCAGTACGGTCGCGAAGTCCGCGTCGGCCCGGCCGAACACCGGATCCCCGGCCCGCCGCGCCACGTACAGCTCGCCCCACGCCCGCCCGTGCAGCACGATCGGCGCGACCACACAGCTGCCCCGCCCGCGCCGCCGCAGCGCCGCCACCCGCCCGGGGCTGATGCCGCGCAGCGCCGTCCGGGGACCTTCCCCACCGCCCGGGCTCAGCTCCAGGCCCAGGCCGAGGTCCGCGCCCCGGTCCGGGGCCGGGTCCGGGGCCAGGCCGGGGCCCGGGCCGTCCTCGCCCGGCCAGGCGGCGACCTCCACCCAGGCGTGCGGCTCCCCGCCCCGGGCCCACTGCTCGTGCAGGAACTCGGTGATCTCGGGGAACTCGTGCACCGGATAGAACTCGGCGTCGGGGAACTCCTCCTCGCCCTCGCCCAGTTCCCCGTTGTTGACCAGCACCCGCAGCCGCCCCAGCTCGCGCTCCCACACCGAGACCGCCGCGAAGCTCCCGCCGAGCGCGGTGCGCGCGGCCGCCGCCGCGGAGCGCACCGCCTCGCGCGGGGTGTGCGCGGCCGCCATCGCCTGCGCCAGTCCCACCACGGCCTTCAGCCGCGCATCACCCTCGCCCGTCACCACGCCTCGCATTCCCCTGCCGCACACACCGCACAGTCCAGCGTAGGAATGTTCGGCGAATTCCGCCTTGTCCCGTCCCGGGTTATTCGCCGGGCCAGTTCGGTGTGCGCTTTTCGTTGAAGGCCGCCACGCCCTCCGCCCGGTCCCCGGAGAAGGCCACCGACCGCCAGGCCGCGTCCTCGACTTCAAGGCCTGCCCGCAGATCAAGTCCGTAACCGACCCGAAGCGCCCGCTTGGCCGCGCGCAGCCCGACCGGTGAGTTCGCGGCGATGCTCCGGGCCAGCGCCAGCGCCTCGGCGCGGTCCTCCCCGTCGGCCACCAGCCGGTCGACGAGGCCCAGCTCACGGGCCTCCGCGGCGGGCACCCGCCGCGCCGTGAAGATCAGCTCGGCGGCCCGCGCGGCCCCCACCCGGCGCGGCAGCAGCTGGGTGCCGCCCCCGCCCGGGATCACCCCGACCGAGACCTCGGGCAGCCCGACCACCGCCGTGCCGTCCGCGACGATCAGATCGCAGGACAGGGCCAGCTCGAAGCCGCCCCCCAGCGCGAAGCCGTGCACCGCGGCCACCGTCGGCATCGGCAGCTCCAGCACCCCGGTGTAGGCGGCGCGCGCCAGCGGGCGCTGCCGCCCCAGCTCGGCGTCGCTCAGGGAGTTCCGCTCCTTCAGGTCGGCCCCGACGCAGAAGGCCCGCTCGTGCGTCGAGGACAGCACCACGGCCCGTACGGAGCCGTCCTCGGCCAGCGCGGCGCACGCCTGGGCGATGCTCCGCGCCATGTCCGAGGAGACGGCGTTCATGGCCTTCGGCCGGTCCAGCACCAGCTCGGCCACGAACCCGTCCCGCCGGACCGCGACCCACTCGCCGTAGCGCTGCTCACTCACACGACCCTCCCGGTTAACGAGCGTGAACACGTCGGGACGGATCATCGCAGCCCGCGCCGCCCCCGGCCAGTGGGACCGGGGACGGCGCGGCCCGGATCACTTGCGCGAGCGCCGCCACCTGGCCAGGAAGCCCAGCACGCCGGACGGCTTCGGCTTGCCCGCGTCCGCGACTCCGCCGACGGGCTCGGCCTCGGCCGCGCCCTCCGCCCCCGGCAAGGCCGGCAAGCCCGGCGGAGCGGGCGGGGCGGGCGGGAACTCCGGGGACGCCGGGACCGCCGGAGCGGCCGGAGCCGGGGCCGCTGAGGCGGGGGCCGTCGGGGCCTCCTGCCCGGCGGCCCACTCCGCGGCCTTGGAGGACTCCCCGACGGAGGCGAACCGCACCGGGAGCGCGGACAGCCCGCGCTGGTACAGCCCCGGGCGCCACTCCAGCTGCTCCGCGGCGACGGCGAGTTCGATGTCCGGGAGCCGGTCCAGCAGCTTCTCGATGGCCGCGGCCGCGATCAGCCGCGCCTGGCTGCGGCCGGAGCAGGTGTGCTGCCCGGCACTGAAGGCCAGATGGGCCCGGTTCCCCTGCTTGTGGTGCGAGGAGTGCAGGGCGTCCTGGTTGCCCCCGGCGAAGCTGATCACCACGGGCTCGCCCGCGCGCAGCCGGATCCCGCTGAGCGTGACGTCCCGCAGCGGGAAGTGGACCGCCAGATTGGCCAGCGGCGGTTCGGTCCACAACACCTCGTCCAGCGCGTCCTCGACGAGCATGCCGCCGCCCGCCAGGTCCCCCGCGAAGCGCTCGTCGGTCAGCAGCACCCGCAGGGCGTTGCTGATGAGGCTGGACACCGGCTCGCTGCCCATGCCCATCAGCAGCAGCAGCTGCTCGACCAGCTCCTCGGTGTCCAGCCGCGCCGGGTGGGCGATCAGCCAGGAGGTGACGTCGGCCCCCGGCTCGGTCCGCTTGAGCTCGATCAGGTCCCGCAGCGTCGCGTCCACGGCCTGGGCCGCGGCCATCGGGTCCTGCCCGTCCAGCAGCTGCGCCATGCCCCCGAACAGCCGGTCCGCGATGTCCTTCGGGCAGCCGAACAGCTCGCCCACGACCAGCATCGTGACCAGCTGGCAGTACTCGGGTATCAGATCGGCCTCGCCCGCCGCGGCGAACTGGTCGATCAGCGAGTCGGCCATGCGCTCCACATAGCCGCGCAGCGCCCCCAGGTCGATCCGGCTCATGCTGTCGTCGATGGCGCCGCGCAGCCGCTGGTGCGCCTCCCCGTCCACCCAGCCGGCCTGGGCCCGGGGCTTGATCAGCTGAGCGGAGTGGGTGGCCTCGGGGACCCGGCCCTCGTTCATCGCCCGCCAGTTCCGCGGATCCTTGGAGAACATCTCGGGACGCCGCAGGATCTCCAGGGCCGTCTCGTACCCGACGCACAGCACGGCCGTGACGCCCGGGTCCAGTTCCACGGGCGCGAGCGGGCCGTGGGTCTCGCGCAGCCGTTGGTAGACGGCGTACGGGTCCCGGGTGAACTCGGGTCCGTAGAGCGGCTCGGCTCCGGTGGTGCCGCCGGCGTGCGCCGGGCAGCCCGGCGGGGGCACGGCAGCGGGCCGGGCGACCGATTCGTAAGACTGGGTCACAGTGCTCCTGGCTTCTGTCGTCGGTACGGGGCCGACAGGTGGTGCGAGGGCATCGAGTCCGGGGCTCGCCGGGATTCGCCAAGATCCACCCGCGGATCGCGCAGGTAGGCTAGCGCGATACGGCGTCCGTCAGCCGCCCCTTCAACGAAGACGCACAAGACGGGCGCAACCACGCCGTCCCGTCCCCCACCGGCTCAGCCTCCACGAGCCGTCCCCCATCGCCCCGTCCCCCCACCGCCTCACCGGCGTCGCCTCAGCCGCGCCGGGTGAGCAGCCAGGGCTCCACGACGCCCAGCCCACGGACCGGCCGCTGCCAGGTGGGCTGGAGCGCGAAGCGGTACGAAGGCGGCTCCTCGCCCTCCTTCTCCGCCGCGGCCGCCTCCTCGGCGGCCTGCGCCTCCGACACCGGGGCGGCCCGCAGCCGCCCCAGCTCCTCCGCGAACGCCCCGTCCACCAGGACCGCGTTCTTCGGGGCTATGGAGGTCAGCCGGCTGGCCAGGTTCACCGTCGTGCCGAAGACGTCGCCCATCCGGGTCGTGACGGTCCCGAACGCCATCCCGACCCGCAGCTCGGGCATCGTCTCGTCGTGGGTCAGCGTCTCGATCAGCCGCAGCCCGATCTCGGCGGCGATGCTCGCGTCGTCGGCCGCGTACAGCACCTCGTCGCCCAGGGTCTTGATCAGCCGCCCGCCGTGCGCGGCCACCAGGTCGGCTGCGGTCGTCTCGAACGCCTCGACCAGCTCGCCCAGCTCCTCCTCCTCCAGCCGCCTGGTCAGCCGGGTGAAGCTCACCAGGTCCGCGAAGCCGACCGCCAGCCTGCGGTCCACCATCTCCGCGTCGTCCGCCGTCTGCACCACGCGGCCCGTCGCGGCCGCGAGCTGCCGCCGGTAGACGTAGACCAGGAACTCCTCCAGCTCCGGGAGCAGCAGCTCGACCAGCGGGTAGGCGATCTCGGTCCGGGTCATGCCGGTCTCGTGCGGCTCGGTGAGCCCCTCCAGGAAGGAGTCGATCTGCCAGTCGGCCAGCCGCGCCGTGGTCTGTCCCGTGGACCGCGCCACCTGGATGGCCATCGGCTCGCTCAGCAGGCCCGCCTCCACCAGGCCGGCCAGCCGCCGCAGGGCCAGCACGTCCGCCTCCGTGAGCGCCTTGGCCTGGCCGATGTCGGCGAAGCCCATGGCCCGCCAGAAGCGGGTGGCCAGCTCCACGGACACCCCGGCGCTGCGGGCCGCCTGGAACGGGGTGTACTGCCGCTCCGCCCCGAGGATCAGCTGCTCGAGCCGGAGCGAGAGGGGGTCCAGTTCGGTCTCGCCGGCGCCGGCGCCGGCCGCGAACTCGTCGGCGGCCGCGTCCCGGGCCCCGGCCTCCTCAGCCGCGCCGGAATCCCTGTCGTCGGCGGTCACCGCCGGCCCCCTGTCCGATCCCTGCGCACTGCCCTTCCGTTCCCTCTTCCGGTTCGGTTTCCGGCCCACGGCCCTCCCGAGCTGGACGGACCGCCACAACGATACGTCAGGTGTGCCCTAGCTCACTCTCCACGGGAAAGCTGGGAAAACTCTTTGCCCGGAGCCGTAAAAAATCTTGGGAAACCCCCTCCCGACCGGCGCCTATGACGCCGGGCGCAGATGCACGATGTCCCCGGCGGAGACCGGCTCCTGCACGCCGCCCTCCGTGGCGAGCACCAGCCGCCCGTCGCCGTCGATCGCGACCGCCTCCCCCACGCGCTCCCCGCCGCCCGGCAGCTCGGCGCGCACCCTACGGCCCAGGGTCGCGCACCCGGCCGCGTACGTCTCCTGGAGCCCGCACGGCCCGGGGTCGCCCTCGAAGCGGCGCCACTCCCCGTACCACTCCTCGATCGACCGCAGCACCGCGCGCAGCAGCGGGTCGCGGTCGGTGTGGGCGGCGCCCGCGAGCGCCAGCGACCCGGCGGTGGGCACGGGCAGCTCCTCGGCGCGCAGCGAAACGTTCAGGCCGACGCCGACGACCACCGCGTCCCCGGTCCGCTCGGCCAGGATCCCGCCGAACTTCCGCTCCTGCCCGTCGACCGTCACCAGCAGGTCGTTCGGCCACTTCAGCGCGGTGTCCACGCCCGCGGTCCGGGACAGCGCCCCGGCGGTGGCGACCCCGGCGAGCAGCGGCAGCCACCCCCACCGCTCGGCCGGCACCCCGGCGGCGCCGGGCCGCAGCAGCACCGAGAAGAACAGCCCGGAGCGGGGCGGGGCGGTCCAGGCGCGGTCCAGCCGGCCGCGCCCGGCGGTCTGCTCCTCCGCGATGAGCACCACGCCCTCCGGGGCCCCGGCGGTCGCCCGGGCGACCAGGTCGGTGTTGGTGGAGCCGGTCGCCAGCACCACGTCCAGCTCCGTCCACAGCCCGCCGGGGCGCACCAGGGCGCGCCGCAGCGCGGCGGCGACCAGCGGGGGTCGTTCCAGGTCGGACCAGCGGCCGCCCGGGCCATTCGGGGTTCCCGGGCTCCCCGGGGTGTCAGAAGACGCCATAGGGGCCAGCCTAGGGTCAGGAGGTGTGGCCAACGACGCAGTGCCCACAGACAGTCGCGCCGATACGCTACGTGCCGGTAGCCCAGCCGGCGCACATTCCCGATCCCGCCCGGCAAGCCCCCGCTTCCGGGCCCGATTCCCAGCCCCCGAGGACGAGCAGGAGCCGCATCCCGATGTCCGAGCCTGAGATCTCCTCCGAGATTCCCAATCGTCACACCACCGCGGGCAAGCTCGCGGACCTTCAGCGCCGCATCGACGAGGCCACACACGCGGGCTCGGCGCGAGCGGTGGAGAAGCAGCACGCCAAGGGCAAGCTGACCGCGCGCGAGCGCATCGGCCTGCTCCTCGACGAGGGCTCGTTCACCGAACTCGACGAATTCGCGCGCCACCGCTCGACCAACTTCGGGATCGAGAAGAACCGCCCCTACGGCGACGGGGTGGTGACCGGCTACGGCACGGTGGACGGCCGCCCGGTCTGCGTCTACTCCCAGGACTTCACGATCTTCGGCGGCTCACTCGGCGAGGTCTACGGCGAGAAGATCGTCAAGGTCATGGACTTCGCCCTGAAGACCGGCTGCCCGATCATCGGCATCAACGACGGCGGAGGCGCCCGGATCCAGGAGGGCGTGGTCGCCCTCGGCCTGTTCGCCGAGATCTTCCGCCGCAACGTCCACGCCTCGGGCGTCGTCCCGCAGATCAGCCTGATCGTCGGACCCTGCGCGGGCGGTGCCGTCTACTCCCCCGCCATCACCGACTTCACGGTCATGGTCGACCAGACCTCCCACATGTTCATCACCGGACCCGATGTGATCAAGACGGTCACCGGCGAGGACGTGGGCTTCGAGGCCCTGGGCGGCGCCCGGACCCACAACACCACCTCCGGTGTCGCCCACTACATGGCCGCCGACGAGAAGGACGCCTTCGAATACGTCAAGGCCCTGCTGTCCTACCTCCCCTCCAACAACCTCTCCGAGCCCCCGGCCTTCCCCGACGAGGCCGACCTGGAAGTCTCGGACGAGGACCGGGAGCTGGACACCCTCATCCCGGACTCCGCCAACCAGCCGTACGACATGCACAAGGCCATCGAGCACGTGCTGGACGACGGGGAGTTCCTGGAGACCCAGCCGCTGTTCGCGCCGAACATCATCACCGGCTTCGGCCGGGTCGAGGGCCACCCGGTAGGCGTGGTCGCCAACCAGCCGCTCCAGTTCGCCGGCTGCCTGGACATCGACGCCTCCGAGAAGGCCGCCCGCTTCGTGCGCACCTGCGACGCCTTCAACATCCCGGTGCTCACCTTCGTCGACGTGCCCGGCTTCCTGCCCGGCACCGACCAGGAGTACAACGGCATCATCCGCCGCGGCGCCAAACTGATCTTCGCCTACGCGGAGGCCACCGTCCCACTGATCACGGTCATCACCCGCAAGGCCTTCGGCGGCGCCTACGACGTCATGGGCTCCAAACACCTGGGCGCCGACCTCAACCTCGCCTGGCCCACCGCACAGATCGCCGTCATGGGCGCCCAGGGCGCGGTCAACATCCTCCACCGCCGCACGATCGCGGCCGCCGAAGACCCCGAGGCCACCCGCGCCGAGCTGATCACCGACTACGAGGACACCCTCCTGAACCCCTACATCGCCGCCGAACGCGGCTACGTCGACGCGGTGATCATGCCCTCCGACACCCGCCGCCACATCGTCCGCGGCCTGCGCGCGCTCCGCAACAAGCGCGAGAGCCTCCCCCCGAAGAAGCACGGCAACATCCCGCTGTAGGGATCCGCGCGCGGCATCCCCGCGCCCTCCCACCCCTCTCCAGGAAGGGCTGTTTCCATGATCAAGATCGTACGGGGCAATCCGACCCCAGAGGAGCTGGCCGCCGCCCTGGCGGTGGTCCAAGCCCGCGCGGCGGCCGCCGCGGCCGCCGCGCAGGGCGAGGGAGCGCCACCGGAGTGGTCCGACCCGGCCCGCACCGTCCCCGCCCGCCGGGTCCCGCCCCCGGGGCCCAGAGCGTGGCGTACGACCTACTGGCCGAGCTGAGGCGCTGCCGGCCGGGCTGAGGCGCTACTGACCGGGCCGAGGCGCGCGGCGGCTTGGGTACCGGCCGAGCCGTAGCAGCCTCACCCAAGTCCCCGTTTACAGGAAAATAGTCCCTTCCGCCCGTGGCGCCTGAGTACGCGTACTCAGGCGCCACGGCCCGGGTGCGGCGCAGGATCGACCGCATGCTGTGGTCCGACCCGCCTGATGAGCCGCCCGACGAGCTGCGGCGGGCCCAGGACATGCTCCGCCGCGCGGGCACGGTGCTCGCGGTCGCGACCCTGACCCTCATGCTGCTGCTGAGCCTGCGTCCGTGACCGTCCGTGACCCGGACGCCGATGCCGCCGGCCCTGACGCCGCCGCTGAGCCCGCGTCCCTGACCTGAGCCCGCGTCCCTGACCTGCGCAAGGGTGGGGTGGGGGCCAGGCCCGCCGCCTACCCTGGGCGCATGACTGACACCCAGCGCGCACTCATCCTCGCCTCCGCCTCACCCGCCCGCCGGTCCCTGCTGCGCCAGGCCGGGCTGGCCTTCGAAGTGATCGTCAGCGGTGTGGACGAGGACGCCCTGAGCGCCGAGACGCCCGCCGAGCTGGCGCGCGTGCTGGCCGAGGCCAAGGCGGCCGCCGTGGCCGCGCTTCCGGAGGCGGCCGGGGCCCTGGTCCTCGGCTGTGACTCGGTCCTGGAACTCGACGGCCAGCCGCTCGGCAAGCCCGCCGACGCCGAGGAGGCCACCGCCCGCTGGAAGTCCATGCGCGGCCGCTCCGGCGTCCTGCGGACCGGGCACTGCCTCATCGACACGGCGACCGGCGGCCGCACCTCCGCCACCGCCTCCACCACGGTCCACTTCGGCGAGCCGAGCGACGCCGAGATCGCGGCGTACGTCGCCAGCGGCGAACCCCTGCACGTGGCGGGCGCGTTCACGCTCGACGGCCGCTCGGCGCCCTTTATCGACGGCATCGAGGGCGACGCGGGGAACGTCATCGGACTGTCCCTGCCGCTGCTGCGCCGGCTCCTGGCCGAGCTGGGCGTGGGCATCACCGACCTGTGGGCCGACGCGGGGCGCTGACCGCGGCCCGTCGGCCGATGCCGGGCGCCGGACCGGGCCCCTCAGGCCGGATGCCGGGCGCCGACCGCTGACCTGGGCCCGGAGGCCGATGGCCCCTCAGGCCGGACGCGGCGCGTCCCCGCCCTGGGCCCCCGTGGCGCCCGGGGCGGCGCCGCTCTCGGCCGCGACCGGCGACTCGTCGTACACCAGCAGGCTCCACACGATCAGGCCGAGCACCACCATCAGGACCGCGAAAGCGGTCCAGCCCACCAGGCCGACCGAGAAGGCGCCCACCAGCCCGTGCCCCACCGCGCAGGTGATCAGCAGAATGCGGGCCAGGCGCCCGGGGGCGCGGTCGCGCACGGCGGCGCGCAGCAGCACCAGGCCGCACAGCAGCAGATAGAGGCCGAAGAGCCCGCCCGCGACCCAGGTGCCGATCGACATCGCGTCCGGGTCGAGCCCGCCCAGGGACATCCGCTGCCGGTCGACCACCAGCCCCAGGATCCAGTTGAGCAGCGCGATTCCGGCCGCCTCCACGATCAGCGCCACGGCCGTCACCACGGCCACGGGTCTGCGCGCCACCCCGCCCACCCCTTCCGCTGCGCCGGCTCGGGTGCCGTTCCCCCCGAGAAGGTTCGACCTCACGAACGCTACTAACGGGTAAGCCCCCCGACAAGGGTTCGGGAACGCACTCGTACGACCGGAACGCCGCGGCAAAGTTTCCGTCCCCCGTTCGTAGGGATTCCACAAAGAAACGCGGAGGAGCGCCGCTCGGGGAACTGACCCACCCGACTGCCGCGCGATTCGCCCTCCGGCCCGAAAAACCGGGCGTACCGTGGAACGACGGGGGAGTCGGCTGTCTCTTAACGGCAGGGTTCACGCTCCGTGTGGTCAAGCTCACGCCCGAGTTGTTCTCGGCGTGCGGTGTCGCCAGTACCTAAACTCGGCTTGTTTCAAGGAGGGAGCCATCGTGCGCAAGGTGCTCATCGCCAATCGTGGCGAAATCGCGGTCCGCGTTGCCCGTGCCTGTCGGGATGCCGGGATCGCGAGTGTTGCGGTCTATGCCGATCCGGACCGGGACGCGGTGCATGTGCGCGCGGCCGACGAAGCCTACGCGCTGGGCGGTGACACACCAGCGGCCAGCTACCTCGACCAGGCCAAGGTCCTGGCCGCCGCCGCCGAGTCCGGCGCGGACGCCGTCCACCCCGGCTACGGCTTCCTGTCCGAGAACGCCGACTTCGCCCAGGCCGTCCTGGACGCGGGCCTGACCTGGATCGGCCCCCCGCCCGCCGCGATCCGCGACCTCGGGGACAAGGTCGCCGCCCGCCACATCGCCCAGCGCGCCGGCGCCCCCCTGGTCGCCGGCACCCCCGACCCCGTCTCCGGCGCCGACGAAGTCCTCGCCTTCGCCCAGCAGCACGGCCTCCCCATCGCCATCAAAGCCGCCTTCGGCGGCGGCGGCCGCGGCCTGAAAGTCGCCCGCACCCTCGAAGAAGTCCCCGAACTCTACGACTCCGCCGTCCGCGAGGCCGTCGCCGCCTTCGGCCGCGGCGAATGCTTCGTCGAGCGCTACCTCGACAAACCCCGCCACGTCGAGACCCAGTGCCTGGCGGACACCCACGGCAACGTGGTCGTCGTCTCCACCCGCGACTGCTCCCTCCAGCGCCGCCACCAAAAACTCGTCGAAGAAGCCCCCGCCCCCTTCCTCACCGACGCACAGAACGCCGAACTGCGCCGCGCCTCCAAGGCCATCCTCAAGGAAGCCGGCTACGTCGGCGCCGGCACGGTCGAGTTCCTGGTGGGTACGGACGGCACGATCTCCTTCCTGGAGGTCAACACCCGCCTCCAGGTCGAGCACCCGGTCACCGAGGAAGTCACCGGCATCGACCTGGTCCGGGAGATGTTCCGCATCGCCGACGGCGAGCCCCTCGGCTACGACGACCCGCCCATGCGCGGACACTCCATCGAGTTCCGCATCAACGGCGAGGACCCGGGCCGCAACTTCCTCCCCGCCCCCGGCACCGTCACCACCTTCGCGCCCCCCAGCGGGCCGGGGGTGCGGCTGGACGCGGGCGTGGAGTCCGGGTCGGTGATCGGTCCGGCGTGGGACTCCCTGCTGGCCAAGCTCATCGTCACCGGCGCCACCCGCGCCCAGGCCCTCCAGCGCGCGGCGCGGGCGCTGGCGGAGTTCCAGGTCGAGGGCATGGCGACCGCGATCCCCTTCCACCGGGCCGTGGTCACCGACCCCGCCTTCACCAGCGAGCCGTTCACGGTCCACACCCGCTGGATCGAGACCGAGTTCACCAACACCATCCCCCCCTACACCCCCACCGGAGGCGGGGACGAGGCCGAGGAGGCCGCCCCGCGCGAGGTGGTGGTCGTCGAGGTCGGCGGCAAGCGCCTGGAGGTCTCCCTCCCCGCCTCCCTGGGCGTCGCGGCGGCCCCCGCGGGCGGCGGCGGTGCGGGGGCGAAGAAGCCCAAGCGCAAGGCGGCCCGGAAGTCCGGCTCCGCCGCCTCGGGCGACTCCCTGGCCTCCCCCATGCAGGGCACCATCGTCAAGATCGCCGTCGCCGAGGGCGACCAGGTCGCCGAAGGCGACCTCGTAGTGGTCCTGGAAGCGATGAAGATGGAACAGCCCATCAACGCCCACCGCTCCGGCACCGTCAAGGGCCTGACCGCCGAAGTCGGCGCCTCCATCACCGCCGGCGCCGTCATCTGCGACATCAAGGACTGAAACATCCAGGGCTGACGTCCCGGCACACCCAGCCTCCCGGGCCCCGGTCGAACCCTCGACCGGGGCCCGAGGCATCCGGTGGCCGCGCGGGCCGTCCAGGCGGCAGGATGTCACCTTCTCGGCCGGGAACGGCCGAGCTTGTGTGCTCGGTCGTCCACGCTTCGTCGCGCGGACAGCGCTGCGAGGTGTAAGCCGCATCCGCCTCAAGGAACGGCACCCCGGCCTTGCGAGCCTTGTTCGAACGGCTGAGCCGCCTCCATTCCCCGCCCGCAGGTTGGCCTTCAGCGCCGCATAGGCGTTGACAACGCGGTCTCGCGGAGCCGCAGCCTCCACCGCCGTCACACTTACGCCCCGGCTCGTAATGGCATGCTTGACCCACGGGCCACGAAGCCCACACGACACCACGGGAACCGTACGACCGACAGCGCAGGGAGGACCGCGATGGCGACCGAGACAGCCCCGGCGCACACCCCACCGCGCCCCATGCGCGCCGACGCGCGCCGCAATTACGAGCGGCTGCTGACCGAGGCCAGGGCCGCGTTCGTCCAGCACGGCACCGACGCGTCGCTGGAGGACATCGCGCGCCGGGCGGGGGTCGGGATCGGCACGCTCTACCGGCACTTCCCCAACCGCACCGCGCTGATGGGCGCCGTCTTCCGGCAAGAGGTGTGCGCGCTGCTGGCGCGCGCCCGCGAGCTGGCGAAGGCGCCGCAGCCGTGCCGTGCGCTGGTCGACTGGCTGCGGGAGATCATCGATTACGCGAGCACCTACCGCGGGCTCTCGCACGCGCTGTTGGCGGCCTCCGGGGACGAGAGCTCCTCGCTGTCCCAGGGGTGCGGTCTGCCGATGCGCGAGGCGGGCAGCGCGCTGCTCGCCCGCGCCCAGCAGTCCGGGAACGTACGGTCCGACGTCGGCATAGCCGATCTGATGCAGCTGACCAACGCCATCGCGCTGGCCGTGGAACAGTCGCCGGACGACCCGGAGTTGGCCGATCGGCTGCTGGCGCTGACCTTCACCGGCCTCAAGCCGCGCTGAGCCGCGCCGAGCCGCTCAACCCTCCGCCGACTCTGCCCCCGCCGGCTAAGCCCAGCCGGCGCCGGCTACGCCCCCCGCCGACTCCGCCCCGTCCCGGCCCGGCCTCCCCGCCCTCAGCGCCGCCGTGGCGCCAGGTCCGCGACCCGGCCCCCCGGCTCGGTCAGCGGCATCGAGCCGCGCAGCGTGGCGCCGGGCCCGGCGCCCGGCTGGTGCGGGTGGTTGCGGCGCGGACCCGGGAGCGGCAGCCCGTCCTCGCCGCCGCGCGCGGCGGACGGTCCGCCGAGCCGGGGCTGCTGCCGTCCCGGCCCGGCCGGGCCGCCCTCGCCGCCCGCCGGGCCCGCGCCCGCGCCCGGCCCGGCCACCGTGATCTGCACGCCCTGGTCGGCGAGGGCCTGCAGCTCGGTGAGGGCGCGGTCGTCGTGCGGGGGCGGCTCGTCGGTCACCAGACGGGTGATGACGTCCGTCGGCACCGTCTGGAACATGGTGTCGGTGCCCAGCTTGGTGTGGTCCGCGAGCACCACCACCTCCGCCGCCGCCTGGACCAGCGCGCGGTCGACGCTGGCGGACAGCATGTTGGACGTGGACAGGCCGCGCTCGGCGGTCAGCCCGCTGCCGGACAGGAAGGCCCGGCTGACCCGGAGCCCCTGGAGGGACTGCTCGGCGCCGCTGCCGACCAGCGCGTAGTTGGAGCCGCGCAGGGTGCCGCCGGTCATGACGACCTCCACGCGGTTGGCATGCGCCAGGGCCTGCGCGACGAGCAGGGAATTGGTGACCACGGTCAGACCCGGGACGCGCGCGAGCCGGCGGGCCAGCTCCTGCGTGGTGGTCCCGGCGCCGACCACGACGGCCTCGCCCTCGTCGACGAGACCGGCCGCGAGATCGGCGATCGCCGTCTTCTCCGCGGTCGCTAGATGGGATTTCTGCGGGAAGCCGGACTCCCTGGTGAATCCGCCCGGCAGCACCGCACCGCCGTGCCGGCGGTCGAGCAGTCCTTCTGCCTCCAGCGCCCGCACATCCCGCCGTACGGTCACTTCGGAGGTCTGGACGACGCGGGCGAGCTCGCGGAGCGACACCGCTCCGTTCGCACGCACCATTTCAAGGATCAATTGGCGACGTTCTGCAGCGAACACGAAACTGACAGTAACGCCAACGACCGTCTGGTTTCAGCAGCTTGCACCAATTAACAGATGTTGTTCGTCTGCGACCCCGCGAGATGGTATGGGGCGGTATGGGAAGCGATCTCCGTCCCCGCCTCCTATGCCTCTTCCTGCGTCTTCCGCGTGTGGAGCTGCCGCGCCACCTCGGCGATCGAGCCGGACAGGGACGGGTAGACCGTGAAGGCGCTCGCGATCTGCTCCACCGTCAGGTTGTTGTCGACCGCGAGCGAAATCGGGTGGATCAGCTCACTGGCGCGCGGCGCGACCACCACGCCGCCGACCACGATGCCGGTGCCCGGGCGGCAGAAGATCTTCACGAAGCCGTCCCGGATGCCCTGCATCTTCGCGCGCGGGTTGCGCAGCAGCGGCAGCTTCACCACCCGGGCGTCGATCTTCCCGCCGTCCACATCGGCCTGCGAGTAGCCGACCGTGGCGATCTCCGGGTCGGTGAAGACGTTCGCCGAGACGGTCTTCAGGTTGAGCGGGCCGACCGCGTCGCCGAGGAAGTGGTACATCGCGATCCGGCCCTGCATGGCCGCCACCGACGCCAGCGCCAGCACCCCGGTGCAGTCGCCCGCCGCGTACACGCCGGGGGCGCTGGTCCGGGAGACCTTGTCGGTCCAGATGTGCCCGGACTCCTTGAGCCGGACCCCGGCCTCCTCCAGGCCCATGTCGGCCGTGTTCGGTATGGAGCCGACGGCCATCAGACAGTGGGTGCCCGTGATCACCCGCCCGTCCTGGAGCGTCACCTCGACCCGGTCCCCGACCCGCTTGGCGGCCTGCGCCCGCGAGCGCGCCATCACGTTCATCCCGCGCCGCCGGAAGACGTCCTCCAGCACGGCCGCCGCGTCCGGGTCCTCGCCGGGCAGCACCCGGTCCCGGCTGGAGACCAGGGTGACCTTCGACCCCAGCGCCTGGTACGCGCCCGCGAACTCGGCGCCCGTGACACCGGAGCCGACCACGATCAGCTCCTCCGGGAGCTCCTCCAGGTCGTACACCTGGGTCCAGTTCAGGATGCGCTCCCCGTCCGGCAGCGCGTCCGGGATCTCCCTGGGGTGGGCCCCGGTGGCGACCAGCACGGCGTCCGCGACCAGCGTCTGCTCGGATCCGTCCGCCGCCCGGACGATCACCTTCCGTGACCCGTCGGGCGCCTGGGACGGCTCCAGCCGCCCGCGCCCGCGCATCACCCGCGCGCCCGCGCGGGTGACCGACGCGGTGATGTCATGGGACTGGGCCAGCGCCAGACGCTTCACCCGCCGATTGACTTTGCCCAGGTCAACGCCCACCACCCGGGCCTCCTGGGCCAGCGGCGGGGTGTCATCGGCCACGATGATCCCCAACTCCTCGTACGAAGAGTCGAAGGTCGTCATCACCTCAGCGGTGGCGATCAACGTCTTGGAGGGCACACAGTCGGTGAGCACCGACGCCCCGCCCAGACCGTCGCAGTCGACGACGGTCACCTCCGCACCGAGCTGAGCGGCGACCAGCGCCGCCTCATAGCCGCCGGGTCCGCCACCAATGATCACGATCCGAGTCACATGCTCCATTGTCCCGCACCCTCATCACATCACTCCTCCGGGGGGTTCCCGGCGCCCCGGAAACCTTCCCCCCTCACTCCCGTACCCTCAGAGCCATGTCGCTCTACGCCGCGTACGCCGGCAACCTCGACGCGCGGCTGATGTCCCGCCGCGCACCGCACTCCCCGCTGCGCGGCACGGGGTGGATCAACGGCTGGCGCCTGACCTTCGGGGGCGAGCAGATGGGCTGGGAGGGCGCCCTCGCCACCATCGTCGAGGCGCCGCGCTCCCAGGTCTTCGTCGCCCTGTACGACATCGCCCCCATGGACGAGGAGTCCATGGACCGCTGGGAGGGGGTCGGCCTGGACGTCTACCGCCGGATGCGGATCCGGGTCCACACCCTGGACGGCGACGAGGCGGCCTGGCTGTACGTGCTCAACGGCTACGAGGGCGGCCTCCCCTCCGCCCGCTACCTCGGCGAGATCGCGGACGCCGCCGAGTCCGCCGGGGCCCCGCACGACTACGTCATGGAACTGCGCAAGCGCCCCTGCTGAGCGCGGCCCGCCCCGGCCCCGCCGCCGTATCGCCCGCGCAGTTCGATCGCACCTTGGCAAAGAATCGAACGCTGCGCCCGGATACGTCTACGCGCGTAGGCAATCAGCGGCTAATCTCATCCGCGTGAACGCATCAGTTACCCGTCAGGGGGACCCCTACGCCGCCGCCGACGCCGCGGCCGCGCGCCTCCGCCAGCTCACCGGCGAAGAGATCCACGACGTCGCCCTGGTCCTCGGCTCGGGCTGGGTGCCCGCCACCGACGCCCTCGGCGCCCCGGAGCACGAGTTCCCGGTCACCGAGCTGCCCTCCTTCCCGCCGCCCGCCGTCGAGGGCCACGCGGGCAAGATCCGCTCGTACAAGATCAACGACAAGCGGGCGCTGGTCTTCCTCGGCCGCACGCACTACTACGAGGGCCGCGGTGTCGCCGCCGTCGCGCACGGCGTACGGACCGCCATCGCCGCCGGCTGCAAGACCGTAGTCCTCACCAACGGCTGCGGCGGCCTCCGCGAGGGCATGCGCCCCGGCCAGCCGGTGCTGATCAGCGACCACATCAACCTCACCGCCACCTCCCCGATCGTCGGCGCGAACTTCGTCGACCTCACGGACCTCTACTCGCCCCGGCTGCGCGAGCTGTGCCGACAGATCGACCCCACCCTGGAAGAGGGCGTCTACGCGCAGTTCCCCGGCCCGCACTACGAGACGCCCGCCGAGATCCACATGACCCGCGTCCTCGGCGCCGACCTCGTGGGCATGTCCACCGCCCTGGAGGCGATCGCCGCCCGCGAGGCGGGGGCCGAGGTCCTCGGCATCTCCCTGGTCACCAACCTCGCCGCCGGCATGACGGGCGAGCCCCTCAACCACGAGGAGGTCCTCCAGGCGGGCCGCGACTCGGCCGCGCGGATGGGCAGCCTCCTGGCGCAGGTCCTCGACCGCATCTGACCCCGACCGCCGATTCAGGGCTCGGCTCTCCCCCGGCCACCGCCGGGAGATGCCCCTGCGCCGGGCCCGAGCCGGGCGTCACGGCCGTTCGCCCGGGTACTCACTGAGCAGCCCTTCTCGGCGGCCACCCGGCGACGCCGAGGCGGCGTGGCCCTCCCGGCGACGCCGAGGCGGCGGGGCGCGGGCGCGCGGCAGCGCGGCTCGGCCTCGCTCCGCAACCGATACCCGCCCGTCCCCAGCCACCCCCCAGGAGGCCGCCCATGGCGCCCACCCCCGAGTCCGACCTCATCGCCGCAGCCAGCACCTGGATGGCCGAGGACCCCGACCCCGAGACCCGCCAAGAGCTGGCCGAGCTGCTGGAGGCGGCCGACGCGGGCGAGCCGGAGGCGCTCGACCGGCTGGCCGACCGGTTCTCCGGCACCCTGCAGTTCGGCACCGCCGGCCTGCGCGGGGAGCTGGGCGCCGGCCCGATGCGGATGAACCGCGCCGTGGTCGTCCGCGCCGCCGCCGGCCTCGCCGCGTACCTGACCAAGCAGGCGGGCGCCGGGGACGAGCCCGGCCTCGTCGTCATCGGCTACGACGCCCGCTACAAGAGCGCGGACTTCGCCCGCGACACCGCCGCCGTCATGACCGGCGCGGGCCTGCGGGCCGCGCTGCTGCCGCGCCCGCTCCCCACGCCCGTGCTCGCCTTCGCCATCCGCCACCTCGGCGCGGTCGCCGGGGTGGAGGTCACCGCCAGCCACAACCCGCCCCGCGACAACGGCTACAAGGTCTACCTCGGCGACGGCTCCCAGATCGTGCCGCCCGCCGACCACGACATCGCCGCCGAGATCGCCGCGATCGGCGGCCTCGACGACGTGCCCCGCCCGGACTCCGGCTGGGAGACCCTCGGCGACGAGGTCCTGGACGCCTACCTGGCCCGTACGGACGCCGTCCTCACCCCCGGCTCCCCGCGCGACGTGCGCGTCGTCTACACCCCGCTGCACGGCGTCGGCCGCGAGACCGTCACGGCCGCCTTCGCCCGCGCGGGCTTCCCGGCCCCCACGGTGGTCGCCGAGCAGGCCGACCCGGACCCGGCCTTCCCGACCGTCGCGTTCCCCAACCCCGAGGAGCCGGGCGCGATGGACCTCGCGTTCGCCACCGCGCGCGGCCTCGGCCCCGGCGGCGCGGACATCATCATCGCGAACGACCCCGACGCGGACCGCTGCGCCGTGGCCGTGCCGGCCCCCGAGGCCGCGCCGTCCTCCCCGTCCACCCCCACCGCCACGCGGTGGCGCATGCTCCGGGGCGACGAGGTCGGCGCACTCCTCGCCACCCACCTGATCCACAAGGCGGCCCGCGGCACCTTCGCGACCTCGATCGTCTCGTCGTCCCTGCTCTCCCGCATCGCGGACGCCGCCGGCCTCCCGTACGCCGAGACCCTGACCGGCTTCAAGTGGCTCGCCCGGGCCGGTGGCCTGCGCTACGCCTACGAGGAGGCGCTCGGCTACTGCGTCGATCCCGAGGGCGTGCGCGACAAGGACGGCATCACGGCCGCGCTGCTCGTCGCCGAGCTGACGGCCGAACTCAAGGAGCAGGGCCGCACCCTCGCCGACCTGCTCGACGACATCGCGCTGGAGCACGGGCTGCACGCCACCGACCAGCTGTCCGTACGCGTCGAGGACCTGTCCCTGATCGGCCAGGCCATGAAGCGGCTGCGCGAGCAGCCGCCCACCGAGCTGGCGGGCCTGGCCGTCGCGTCCGGCGAGGACCTCACGCGCGGTACGGAGGCGCTGCCCCCGACGGACGGCCTGCGCTACCACCTCTCCGGCCGCCCCGGCACAGCCCCCGGGACCGCCGTCCGGTCGGCCCGCGTGATCGTCCGCCCGAGCGGCACCGAGCCCAAGCTGAAGTGCTACCTGGAAGTGGTGGTCGAGGTCCCGGGCGCGGACGCGCTCGCGCCGGCGCGCGCGACGGCGGAGCAGGTCCTGGCGGCCGTCAAGGCGGACCTCGCGGCGGCGGCGGGGATCTGACACCCGAGTTGCGGTGAGTATCGGACGGCGACACGCCGACGCCACGGTGTGTCGCCGTCCGATACTCACCGCAAAGCTCCACCTCCCGGTTCGGGGGCCGGGCCGGGCCGGCCGCTGGTCAGGCGGTGTCCCAGCTCGGACAGGGCCAGGGCGAGCACGGCCACCACGGCACCGATCAGGCTGATCCGCCGGGCACCGAGGGTGCCGATGCCCACCGCCCCGATGACGCCGGAGAAGGCGATGGCGAGGTAGAGGAACGCCGCGTTGAGCGAGATGAGCAGCGGGGCCGAGGCGGGGTTCAGGGCGATGAGACGGGACTGCTGGGGCGCGGTGATGCCCCAGGCCGCGATGGCGTAGACGACCGTGATGGCGAGGGCGGCGGCGAACGAGCCGGTCGCGAGCGGGAGGACGGCGAGGCTGACCGCGAGCAGCGCGACGGCGCCCCCGACCACCAGGCGCGCGCCGAACCGGTCGGCCAGCGTCCCCGCGTAGAAGTTGCCGGCCGTGCCCGTCAGGCCGAAGGCGAACATGAGCACGGCCAGCCGCGTGCCGTCGCCGCCGGTGGCGGGGGCGAACACCTCGGCCATGTAGGTGTAGACGACGTACGCGGCGGTGAAGGCGACCAGCGTGGTGGCCAGGACGACGACCACGCGCCGGTCACCCAGCGGCGCGAGGCGCCGGCGCAGCCCGCCCGGGGCCGGGACCGACACCCGGGGGACGAGGGCGAGGACACCGATCAGGCCCAGGACGGTGAGCAGGGTGATGAACCACATCGTCGCGCGCCATCCGAGCGCGCTGCCCACGACGGTGCCGATCGGCGCGCCCAGCGCGGTCGCGGCGGTCAGTCCGGTGGTGACGGCGGCGATGGCCCGGCCGCGGCGCTCGGGGCCCACCAGCGCGGAGGCGGTGACGCCGGCCGCCGGGATGTACAGGCCGGCGCCGGAGGCGGCGACGACCTGGGCGATCAGGACCCCGGGGAAGCTCGGGGCGAGCCCCGTGCCGATGACGCCCAGCAGGTAGAGCAGGACGGACAGCTTGAGCACCCGGTGGCGGGGCCAGCCGGCGGTGAGGGTGGCCAGGACCGGCGACATCACGGCACAGGTCAGCGCGAAGACGGTGACGACCTGCCCCGCGGTGGTGGTGGAGACGCCCAGCGACTCGCTGAACTCGGGCAGCACGCCGGCGAGGACGAACTCGTCGGTGCCGATCGCGAAGGTGCCGAACCCGAGCACCAGGATGCTCCGCCGGTGCGATGTGTCCGGGCCCTCTCCCGGTGTGCCGGCCGAGCCCTCTCCCGGTATGCCGGCCGAGCCCTCTCCCGGTGTGCCGGCCGACGTGTCGCCCCCGCTCTCCGGGGCGGACGTGCGCGTCATGAACCCTCCTCGGTACCGATCGGTTCCATCCTGCGGGACGGTACTGATCGGTTCCGTCTTGCGTCAAGGGTGATTACCGTGGACGCATGGCAACGAACGCACGCGATCGCCTGCTCCAGGCGGCCGAGGACCTGTTCTACGCGGAAGGCATCCACGCGGTCGGCCTGGAGCGCCTGTTGGCCGTCTCCGGCGTCGGCCGGGCCTCGCTCTACCGGCACTTCTCGGGCAAGGACGAGCTGGTGACCGCCGTCCTCCAGCGGCGCGACGAGCACTGGCGGGCCTGGCTCGAGGCGCGGGTCGAGGCCCATGGCGGCGGCCCGCTCGCCGTCTTCGACGCGCTGGCCGAGGGCGCGGAGGAAGAAGGGTTCCACGGCTGCGCGTTCATCAACGCCATGGCCGAGACCGGCGACCCCGGCAGCGAGGTCCACCGGCTCGCCGCCGCCCACAAGCGCGGCGTCACCGCCTACGTGCACGGTCTGCTCACCCGGGCCGGCCACCCCCGGGCCGACGAGCTGGCGGACGAGTTCGCGCTGCTCATGGACGGGGCGATCGTCACCTCCATGCGCGAGCGGAGCGGCGAACCCGCCCGCCGGGCGCGACGGATGGCCGAGCGGCTGATGGCCTGACGCCCATGGCGGCGGTCGGCGAACAGCACGGCGGCCCGACAGGTCACCCAGCGCCCGGGCCGGGCTGTGGGTGGCTCATGCGATTATGCGGGCGGCTCTCGATCGCACTCGTGATCGAGCCACATCGGGCCATCGGCCATCGGCCATCAGGCCATCGAACGAGAACGGGAGTGTGGTGTGGGCGGGACTGGGGGCAGGACGAGTCGTCGGTGTCCGATGAGGAGTGGGAGCGGTTCCTCCGCGAAACGGTGAGGGACACGACCGGCGCCCCCGTGGAGCCGTCGGCACGCGCCCGCGAGGTGGCGCGACGGCTCCGGGAGCATCCCGGGCAGCCGGAGGGCTGGCGTACGTACTCCCCGGCCCGGCCCCGGCGCAGGAAGGTCTGGTACGTCACCGGGCTGGTGGCGCTCGTGGCCCTCCTCGTGGCGCTCTTCCCCCAGCAGATCGTCGGCTGGTTCGGCGGCGACGACGGCGGACAGGACGGGGCCCCGCTGGCCGCCGAGTCGGAAGCCCCGCGGAAGGCGCCGGACGCCGAGCCCGACCTGCGCCCCACCCTCGCCGAACCCTTCCGGGGCTCGCCCGCCGCCCGCTGGGCCGACGGCGCGGCGGGGATCACCGTGCCACCGGCCAAGGCGACCGGCTGGATGGACGCCGCCCAGGTCGAGCGGGCCCTGAAGCAGAGCCGGGACTTCCTGGTGGCGGCGGGGCTCGACTCCGACGTGCTGCGCGGCGAGCGCCCCACGAAGGCGATCGCGCTGCTGAACCCGCACCAGCAGGACGTCCAGGACTATCTCCGCACCGCCCTGTCGTCGAAGAAGCCCGACCCCGACACCGACCCGCTGCTGTTGTTCAGCCGCTTCCGGACGGAGCAGACCCGGCTGGTCGGTGACGTGGTCAAGACGCGCGGCCGGCTCACATACCGGGAGGGGAAGCGGGGGGCGGTCGAGGTGACGGCGGACGTCACCTTCGTGTACCCGGTCACCCCGGCGGCCGACAGCGGGCGGGACGCCGAGGTCCTCCGTACGATCGTGCGGCGCAAGGTGGTGATGAGCTGGGACGACCCGGCCAAGGTCATCACCGAGCCGGGCACGATGTCCCTCGTCTCGTACGCGCTCGACATGACCAACGGCGGCTGCTCCGGCCCGACCGGCTACTTCGTGCCACCCTTCGGCACGGCCGACGAGCAGCCCACCGACGAGGACCACCTCATCGATCCGTATGACCGCAGCAAGCCGGTCGACGCGAACGACGGCACGACGTCCCCGGACAACGACTGCGCGACCGCCACGCGCTCCTAGGTCAAGGAGCCCGACCACAGCAGAACGGCCCCCGCCGGGTGGCGGGGGCCGCGCTCTTCGGTGCCGCCGGGCACGTGAGACGGCGGGGAACCCGCCGCCCTTGACGGCCGAGACGAAGGACGACCAGGCCCCCGTCGGGAAGACCAGCGCGGGGCCGTGGGGATCCTTGCTGTCGCGGACGGGGACGGTACCGGCGGACGCGCATCCGGGTGCCCACTCGACGCATGCGCCGCCGTCGCCGTTGCTGTGGCTGGACTTGACCCACTCCGCGCGGGACAAGTCCGGGGTGCTGCTCATGGCGTCAATGCCTCCATGGGGACACAACTCCTCGGCCACGCCCGCGTGCTGCTCGGTGACCGCAAAGCGGACACCGGAGAACTCCGGTTCCTGGCGAACCGCCTGTGCGAGGCGCTGCGCGATGTGCTGCGCGTGGCGGAGAGCCGAGGCAGGCGCCTGCCCGCACCCGACGGGGACGGCCCCGCCGAGCCGGCCAGGGACTCGTCATGACCGGCTGGCGGATCAAGGCCGTCCCAGGGCGGGGCCTGCGGCGCACGGGCGAGGACGGGTTCGCGCTGCCGCTCCAGATCAGCAGCGGCAGGCAGCCTCGCGCCATCGCCGACCTGGAACTGACCCCCGCCGAGGCGGAACAACTGCACGCGGCCCTCTGCTACGCGCTCGGCGGCCAGCCCCCGCCCGCCGGTGCCCCGGAATGCCGTCAGGCGGTCCACTACCCGGGCGGCCGACAGCGGTACTGAACGAAGACAGCCGTCCGCTCCACGGGAAACCACGAGCGGGTGGCGCTCAGCCGCCCGTCCGGGACTGTCTGTGGGAAGCGTCCCGGGCGGGCCCACGCGACGACCGGCCTGCGTCTGCCGCAGCGGTGACGAGGGGCAGGGGTGATCGCGACGACGCCGGGCGAAGGTGTCACCTAGGAGACACCGAGCCCTTCCTGCCGAGGCGTACCGCCGTCGCCCGCGTCATCGGATGAGCTGCTCGCGGGGCCCAGCTCGTGCCCGCGGAAGGACAGCAGGAGCATCAGGACACTGCCGCAAGAGATCGCCCAGTCGGCGAGGTTCATCACGCTGAAGTCCCGGACCGCGATGAAGTCGACCACCGCGCCCCGCAGGTCCCCGGGGGAACGGAAGAGGCGGTCCGTGAGGTTGCCCAGCGCGCCGCCCAGCAGCAGTCCCAGCGAGATCGCCCACGGTGTGCTGGCCAACCGGCGGGACACCCGGACGATGGCGACGGCGACCGCCGCCGCTATCAGGGTGAACACGATGGTCGTCGCCTCGCCGAGGCCGAAGGCCGCGCCGGGGTTGCGCTGCACGCGCAGCTCCAGCCAGGTGCCGAGGACCGGGACGGGGGCGTGGCCCTCCAGACCCGCGACCACCGCCAGCTTGCTTCCCTGGTCGATGACGTACGCGATACCGGCGACCGCCCACAGCAGCCAAAGGCACCGTCGTTTGGCGGGTGTGCCGGTGTTGGGTGCCTCGCTTGTCGTCACGCTGGTCTCCTCGCCGTCCCGGTGTCACGCCAGCCTACGGCCGCCGGGAAAACCGCGACCGCTCAGGCGATCGCCAGCACCACCGCGAGCAGCACCGCCCCCGCCACCGCCGGCGCGATGACCTCGAACGCCCAGCGCACCTCGGGGGCGCCCTGCGCGCCCTCGCGCGTGGCGTTCGTCTCCGCGAGCGAGCGGAGTTCGCCGATGGTCCGGTCGGCCTGGGCGCGCCGCTCGTCGTCGGCGTCGGCGGCGACCTGGACGGAGGTGCGGCGGAAGGGGTCCTCGGTCGCCGCGCGCGCCTGGCGGCGGGTGGCCCGCTTGCGCTGGCGCAGCGACACCGGGATGGCCCAGAGCTGGTACTTCGCGCCGCCCGCGAGCACCTCGCTGGAGTAGCCCGCGCGGACGGCCTCCACCGAGGCCCAGGGCAGGGTGATCGTGCGGAAGGGATTGCGCACCCGCAGCCGGTCCGCGCCGGCGTACACCGCGGGCCGTACGGTGAAGGCGATCACCAGCGGCACCGCGAGCAGCAGCCCGGCGAGCGCCACCCAGGGCGTCCGCCCCTCGCCCTTGATCACCGCGTCGATCCCCAGCCAGGCGCCGATCGCGAGCAGCAGCACGCCGCCCGCGATGCCGCCCACCGAGCGGTAGACGCGGTCCGCGTACTCGGTCCCCTGGTCGGCGGTCCCCTGACCGCGCTGACCGGCGGTCCCCTGGTCGGGCTCGCGCGGGGCGGAGGAGTCGTGCGAGGAGTCGTCCGGGCTCGTCATGGGGCCGATTCTGCCGCACCGGCGCGGCGGCCCGGCGCTCCGGGACCGACCGCCCTCGGGGGTGACATTTGGCTACGCGCGTAGATATGCTCCCCTGGTGACCATGCCCACCACAGTTCCCGCATACGGCGCGGAAGCGGCCGAGCGGCTCGCGTCGATGGCGGACGTGACCGCCACCGACGGCGCGCTGCGCCGCTTCCTGCACGGCCTGCCGGGCGTCGACGCGGTCGGCCTCCAGGCCCGTGCCGCCGCCCTCGGCACCCGCTCGATCAAGACCACGGCGAAGGCGTACGCCATCGACCTGGCCATCTCCATGATCGACCTGACGACCCTGGAGGGCGCGGACACCCCGGGCAAGGTCCGGGCGCTGTGCGCCAAGGGGGTCAGCCCCGATCCGACCGACCGCTCCGTCCCCAAGGTCGCGGCGATCTGCGTCTACTCCGACATGGTCGCCACCGCCAAGCGGGCGCTGGCGGAGGCGGGCGGGTCCGAGGTCCATGTGGCCTCGGTCGCGACGGCCTTCCCCTCCGGCCGGGCGGCGCTCGCCGTCAAGCTCGCCGACACCCGGGAGGCCGTGGCCGCCGGGGCCGACGAGATTGACATGGTGATCGACCGCGGCGCCTTCCTGTCCGGCCGCTACCTCCAGGTCTTCGAGGAGATCCGGCAGGTCAAGGAGGCGTGCCGGCGTACGGACGGCAGCGGCACGGCCGCCCACCTCAAGGTCATCTTCGAGACCGGCGAGCTGGAGACCTACGACAACGTGCGCCGCGCCTCGTGGCTCGCGATGCTCGCGGGCGCCGACTTCATCAAGACCTCCACCGGCAAGGTCGCGGTCAACGCGACGCCCCCCGTCACCCTCCTCATGCTGGAGGCGGTCCGCGACTTCCGTGACACGACCGGGGTCCAGGTCGGGGTGAAGCCCGCGGGCGGCATCCGCACCTCCAAGGACGCCATCAAGTACCTGGTGCTGGTCAACGAGACACTGGGCGCGGACTGGCTGACCCCCGACTGGTTCCGCTTCGGCGCCTCCAGCCTCCTCAACGACCTGCTGATGCAGCGCCAGAAGCTGAGCACCGGACGGTACTCCGGTCCCGACTACGTGACGGTGGACTGAGGCTGCCATGACGAACCCCACGAACCCCACGAATCCCGCGAACCCCTTCGAGTACGCGCCCGCGCCCGAGTCCCGCTCCGTCGTCGAGATCGCCCCCTCCTACGGGCTCTTCATCGACGGCGAGTTCGCCGAGGCCGCCGACGGCAAGGTCTTCAAGACCGTCTCCCCCGCCACCGAGGAGTCGCTGTCCGAGGTCGCCCACGCGGGCGCCGAGGACGTGGACCGCGCGGTCAGGGCGGCCCGCAAGGCCTTCGGGAAGTGGTCCGCGCTGCCCGGCGCCGAGCGCGCCAAGTACCTCTTCCGCATCGCCCGCATCGTCCAGGAGCGCTCGCGCGAGCTGGCGGTCCTGGAGTCGCTGGACAACGGCAAGCCGATCCGCGAGTCACGCGACGTGGACCTGCCCCTGGTCGCCGCGCACTTCTTCTACTACGCGGGCTGGGCCGACAAGCTCGACTACGCCGGCTACGGCAGGGACCCCCGCCCGCTGGGCGTCGCGGGCCAGGTCATCCCGTGGAACTTCCCGCTCCTGATGCTCGCGTGGAAGATCGCCCCCGCCCTCGCCGCGGGCAACACGGTCGTCCTCAAACCCGCCGAGACGACCCCCCTGTCCGCCCTGTTCTTCGCGGACGTCTGCCGTCAGGCCGGGCTCCCCAGGGGCGTCGTCAACATCGTCACCGGCGACGGCTCGACGGGCGCCGAGCTGGTGGCCCACCCCGGCATCGACAAGGTCGCCTTCACCGGCTCCACCGAGGTCGGCAAGGCGATCGCCCGCACGGTCGCCGGTACGGAGAAGAAGGTCACCCTGGAGCTGGGCGGCAAGGCGGCCAACATCGTCTTCGACGACGCCCCCATCGACCAGGCCGTCGAGGGCATCGTGAGCGGCATCTTCTTCAACCAGGGCCACGTCTGCTGCGCGGGCTCCCGCCTCCTCGTCCAGGAGTCGATCCAGGACGAGCTGCTGGACGCGCTCAAGCGCCGGATGCGCACCCTCAGGGTCGGCGACCCGCTGGACAAGAACACCGACATCGGCGCGATCAACTCGGCCGAGCAGCTGGCCCGGATCCGTACCCTCGCCGACGCGGGCGAGGCGGAGGGCGCCGAGCGCTGGGCCCCGGAGTGCGCGCTGCCGTCCTCCGGCTACTGGTTCGCGCCCACGCTGTTCACCGGCGTCACCCAGGCCCACCGCATCGCGCGCGAGGAGATCTTCGGGCCGGTGCTGTCCGTCCTCACCTTCCGCACCCCACAGGAGGCGGTCGCCAAGGCGAACAACACCCCGTACGGGCTGTCCGCCGGCATCTGGACCGAGAAGGGCTCGCGCATCCTGTGGATGGCGAGCAGGCTCCGCGCGGGTGTGGTGTGGTCCAACACCTTCAACAAGTTCGACCCGGCCTCTCCGTTCGGCGGCTACAAGGAGTCCGGATACGGCCGCGAGGGCGGCCGCCACGGCCTGGAGGCGTACCTCGATGTCTGACGACCGCACTGAGCGCCTGAGCGTGCTCAAGACCTACAAGCTGTTCGTCGGGGGCAAGTTCCCCCGGTCCGAGAGCGGGCGGGTGTACGAGGTGACCGACCATAAGGGCAGCTGGCTCGCCAACGCGCCGCTCTCCTCCCGCAAGGACGCGCGCGACGCGGTCGTCGCCGCCCGCAAGGCGTTCGGCGGCTGGTCGGGGGCCACGGCCTACAACCGCGGCCAGATCCTCTACCGCGTCGCGGAGATGCTGGAGGGCCGCCGCGAGCAGTTCGCGCGGGAGGTCGCCGACGCGGAGGGGCTCGGCAAGTCCAAGGCCGCCGCCGTCGTGGACGCCGCGGTGGACCGCTGGGTGTGGTACGCGGGCTGGTCCGACAAGGTCGCCCAGATCGCCGGGGCGGCCAACCCGGTCGCGGGCCCGTACTTCAACCTCTCCACGCCCGAGCCGACCGGCGTGGTGGCCGTCCTGGCACCCCAGGAGTCGTCCTTCCTCGGCCTGGTCTCCGTGATCGCCCCGGCGATCGTCACCGGCAACACGACCGTGGTCGTGGCGAGCGAGCGCGCCCCGCTCCCGGCCCTGTCCCTCGGCGAGGTCCTGGCCACCTCCGACCTGCCGGGCGGCGTGGTCAACATCCTCTCCGGCCGCACCGCCGAGATCGCCGCCCCGCTCGCCGCCCACCAGGACGTCAACGCGATCGACCTGGCGGGCGCGGACCCGGAGCTGGCCCGCACGCTGGAGGAGGCGGCCGCGGACAACCTCAAGCGCGTGGTCCGTCCACAGCCTGTGGACTGGTCCGCCGACCCGGGCACGGGCCGGCTGCTGGCCTTCCTGGAGACGAAGACGGTCTGGCACCCGATGGGTGTGTGACCGTTCCGCCCTGCGGCGCCGCTCGTCGAGCGGCGCCGCAGGGGGCATCGGAGGACCCGGTCCCGGACGTCCGCGACGCGTCAGGGCTCGAGGTCGGCCACTCCCCTGCCGCTCGCGATGTCGAACGGCACCGAGGCCTGGTCGTGCGCGATCAGCCAATCGCCGTCGGTCTTCCGGAAGCAGAAGGTGGCCCGGACCCACATGCCGCTTGTCGCCGTCCCGTTCTCCAGCGTGCCGCCGAGCCGGCCGAAGCAGTGCCCGAACGCCACGTCTCCGCCCACGGTGACGGCCAGGTCGCGCACCTCGTAGCGCACCTCGCGGAAGAACGTGAACGCCCTCGCCCAGTTCTTCAGCTTCGCCTCGATCCCCACGTGTTGCAGCGGCGGTTCGACGTCGAAGGACACGACGTCCTCCGCGTAGAGCTTTCTCAGGCCCTCGAGGTCCTTGGCCCGGATCCGCTCGACGATGTTGTCGATCCGCTGCCGGATCGCGGCTTCGTCCACCTCGTGTTGCGCGGTCATGGCGCCCGTCCCTTCCGTTCCGTGTGGCGTTTCGGCCTCTCACCGGTACGACAACACAGCGGCCCGGAATGTGAGGGCGGGATGTCACAGCGGTTCCCCCGGGCCCGTCATGCCTCAAACTGGTGTCCCGTGAGCATCATTCCTCCCATAGCCGCCCGCGTCGTCCTGCTGTCCGGCCCCTCCGGCTCCGGAAAGTCGTCCCTGGCGGCCCGCACCGGCCTGCCCGTGCTCAACCTCGACGACTTCTACAAGGAGGGCGACGACCCCTCGCTGCCCCAGCTCCCGGGCGGGGCGGGGGCCGACTGGGACTCGCCGCTGTCCTGGGACGCGGACGCGGCGGTCGCGGCGATCGAGGCGCTGTGCCGTACGTCACGGGCGACGGTGCCGCTGTACGACATCGCCACCAGCGCCCGCGTCGGCGCCGAGCCGCTGGACATCGGCGGCACCCCGCTGTTCGTCGCCGAGGGGATCTTCGCCGCCGACATCATCGAGCGCTGCGGCGCGCTCGGCGTCCTCGCCGACGCCCTCTGCCTGCGCGGCCGCCCCTCCACCACCTTCCGCCGCCGGCTGCTGCGGGATCTGCGGGAGGGGCGCAAGTCCGCGCCGTATCTGCTGCGGCGGGGCTGGCGGCTGATGCGCGCGGAGCGCGGGATCGTGGCGCGGCAGACGGCGCTCGGGGCGTACCCGTGCGGGAGGGACGAGGCGCTGGGCCGGATCGCGGCCGCCGCGTGGGCCGGCCGGTTCAGCGCGAGGCCCGCGGAGTCGGCGCCGCGGAGCGCCTCGACCGGCGCCCCGTGAGCCGGGTCCCCGTCACCGTGTCGGCTTCTTCGAAAAGACGCAGTCCTTCTCGTGATCGACATTGATGATGTACCTCAGCCCCAGGCCGTCCCCGTCACGGATGAACTCCACCGGGTAATGGGTCCTCTTGTGTACGAGTTCCAGTTCCTCCCGGCCGTCGAGGTCCTCGGACAGGGCCCACCGGCCGCCTCCGGACAACCGCCGGAAGTCCTTGCCGTCGATGAGCTCGTACGCGAACTCGTCGAAGCGGAAGGTGCCGTCTTCCGCCACCTCGATCGTCCCCCCGCAGTCGCCCTTCCAGTGGCCGACCAGCTGGCCTTTGGTGACGGCTCCCTCATAGGGATCCACCGGTGCGCCGCACGCCGCGACCAGGGCCGGCACGAGTGCGGCGGAGGCCACCCACGATCTTCTGCGGTCGGACCCCATCGACGCCGGCTCCTTGCTCTGTGACGGCCGCGCTTCAGCCGCGACGCGACAGAGTACTTCGCCCCCGGCGGGCAGCGCGAAGCGGGCCCGGACAGACCCCCCGGCCATCCGGACCCGCTCGCTTCCCCCGTGTTCCCCCGTTCTTCCCCCGTGTTTCCCCCGTACGACCGACGCTCCCCCGAACGCCGGCGTCTGTGATCCCTCAGGCGACGAGCTCGCCGAAGGACTCCTCCTCGTCCCGGCCGAAGCTGAGGGCCTCGTCCTCGCGCAGCCGGCGCAGTGAGCGCCAGATGCTGCTCTTGACCGTTCCGACGCTGATGTTGAGTATGTCCGCGATCTCCGGGTCCGTCCGGCCCTCGTAGTAGCGCAGCACCAGCATGGTGCGCTGCAGCTCGGGCAGGCGCGCGAGGGCCTGCCACAGCACGGCGCGCAGCTCGGTGCCGCGCATCGCGTCGTGGTCGCCGGCCGTCTCCGGCAGCTCCTCCGTCGGGTACTCGTTGAGCTTGCGCCGGCGCCAGGCGCTGATGTGCAGGTTGGTCATCGTGCGGCGCAGGTAGCCGCCGACCGCCGCCTTGTCACTGATCCGGTTCCAGGCCCGGTAGGTCGAGAACAGCGCGCTCTGGAGCAGGTCCTCGGCCTCGAACCGGTCGCCGGTCAGGTGGTAGGCGGTGGCGTACAGGGAGGCGCGGCGCTCTTGCACGTAGGCGGTGAACTCCGCCTCCGACGCCTCGCACCGCTCCCCCGATGCCTCCCTGTACGAGCTTCCCCCGTTCCCCCCGTTTCCCCCGTTTTCTCCGCGGCCCCCGTGACCCCCGTGTCCCCCCTGGTCCGCGGAGCCCCCGGGGCCCTTGGCCCCGCCGGTGACCCCCGTGTACGCGTCAATGGCCACCATGTAAGGAGGCCGCTGACGCCCGGCGCCGCGAGCGCACCCCCGCCCGCTCACGGCACCGGACTTCTCGTTGCTCCGGCCGGCGTCGTGGAGGCGCGTGCGAATGACTGCGCTGGCATTCGTGAAGTGCAGTGTGTTCATCTCGCGCCCCCCGTCGGTGGAGCCTGCTCGGTTCGCTGGCTTCCCGGGCCGTCGTTCCTCCCGGTGCCCAAAAGACTGCCGGGCCAGTTTCATGGCCCTGTCCGCCGACTGTCACAGGCTCGTCACAGGGGCGGGGGGTGAGTGAACCTCCTGACGGCCTGACGGTCGAACTACAGGCCCCTTGTAGGCCAGAATGACCAACGTGCCTTTCCTTCTGCTGATCGAGGACGACGACGCCATCCGCACGGCCCTCGAACTCTCGCTGTCCCGCCAGGGCCACCGCGTGGCGACGGCGGCGAGCGGCGAGGACGGCCTGAAACTGCTGCGCGAGCAGCGGCCGGATCTGATCGTGCTGGATGTGATGCTGCCCGGCATCGACGGCTTCGAGGTGTGCCGCCGTATCCGGCGCACCGACCAGCTGCCGATCATCCTGCTGACCGCGCGGAGCGATGACATCGACGTCGTGGTCGGGCTGGAGTCGGGCGCGGACGACTATGTGGTCAAGCCCGTGCAGGGGCGGGTGCTGGACGCCCGTATCCGCGCGGTGCTGCGCCGCGGTGAGCGGGAGGCCAATGACTCGGCGTCCTTCGGGTCCCTGGTCATCGACCGGGCGGCCATGACCGTGACCAAGAACGGCGAGGATCTGCAGCTCACCCCCACTGAGCTGCGGCTGCTGCTGGAGCTGAGCCGCAGGCCGGGGCAGGCGCTGTCGCGGCAGCAGCTGCTGCGTCTGGTGTGGGAGCACGACTACCTCGGTGACTCCCGGCTGGTGGACGCGTGCGTACAGCGACTGCGCGCGAAGGTGGAGGACGTGCCGTCGTCCCCGACCCTGATCCGTACGGTGCGCGGGGTCGGATACCGGCTGGACGCGCCGCAGTGAACCCGGCGGTAGCCGGCGGAGGGAAGCCCGGCCGGGTGCGCGGCTGGGCCGCGGGGCTGTTGCGGTGGCTCAGCCTGAGGCTGCGGCTGATGCTCGTGTTCGGGCTCGTGGCGCTGGCGGCCGCCGTGTCCGCGTCGGCGATCGCGTACTGGCTGAATCGCGACGCGGTGCTCACCCGCACCCAGGACGCGGCGCTCGACGACTTCCGCAAGTCGCTCAAGGAGGCCACCGACCCGCTGCCCGCCGTGCCGACCTGTCCCGAATTGCAGGACGCCGCGGACCGGATGGCGGACAACACCCAGAAGTACGAGGTGCTGCTGATCGCCCGGACCGAGGGTGGCGGCCCGTGCACCGCGGCCTCCGCGGACGATCTGCTGACGCCGAGGACCGTGCCGGAGTCGCTGCGCAGCGCGGTCGACAGGAAACGCGCCGTCGCGGGCTCCAATACCTCCCCCTATCACCTCTACTGGCAGCGGATCACGGTGAAGGGCACCCCGTACCTGATCGGCGGCGCCCGGGTGAACGGCGGCGGGCCGACCGGCTACATGCTGAAGTCCCTGGAGAACGAGCGCCAGGACCTGAACTCCCTGGCCTGGTCCCTGGGCATCGCCACCGCCCTGGCGCTGATCGGCTCCGCGCTGCTCGCGCAGGCCGCCGCGGCCACGGTGCTGCGGCCGGTGCAGCGGCTCGGGGAGGCGGCGCACCGGCTGGGCGAGGGTCACCTCGACACCCGTCTCGAGGTCTCCGGCACCGACGAGCTGGCCAATCTCTCCCGTACCTTCAACCGGGCCGCGGAGCGTCTCGAGAAGCGGGTGGCGGAGCTCAGCGCGCGGGAGGCGGCCAGCCGCCGCTTCGTCGCGGACATGTCGCATGAGCTGCGTACCCCGCTCACCGCGATCACGGCGGTGACGGAGGTGCTGGAAGAGGAGACCGACGCGCTCGACCCGATGATCGCCCCGGCGGTGCAGCTCGTGGTGAGCGAGACCCGGCGGCTGAACGACCTGGTGGAGAACCTGATGGAGGTGACCCGCTTCGACGCGGGCACGGCACGGCTGGTGCTCGACGACGTGGATGTCGCGGACCAGGTGACGGCGTGCATCGACGCGCGGGCGTGGCTGGACGCGGTCGAGCTGGACGCGGAGCGGGGCATCGTGGCCCGGCTGGACCCCCGGCGGCTCGACGTCATCCTCGCCAACCTGATCGGGAACGCGCTCAAGCACGGCGGCTCGCCGGTCCGGGTCTCGGTGCGGCCGGTGGACGACGAGCTGCTGATCCAGGTCCGGGACCACGGCCCGGGCATTCCGAAGGACGTGCTTCCGCATGTCTTCGACCGCTTCTACAAGGCCAGCGCCTCCCGGCCCCGGTCGGAGGGCAGCGGCCTCGGCCTGTCGATCGCGCTGGAGAACGCGCACATCCACGGCGGCGAGATCACCGCGGACAACTCTCCGGACGGCGGCGCCGTCTTCACGCTGCGCCTGCCCATGGACGCCTCGCGGCTCAGCCAGCCGGATCAGGGGCCTGGCCAGGGTTCCGGTCAGGGCGCGGGCCAGGGCGGCGGCCAGGGTGCCGCGGGCCGGAGTGACGCCCGGGGCGAGGGCGAGGGCCGGGACGCCGGTCGGCGCGGCCCTGACGAGGGGAGCGAGCGATGAGGCGGCGAGCGGCGGGCGCGCTGCTCGGGGCGGTGGCGCTGCTGACCGCCGGCTGCGGCATCCGCGGCACGTCCGTGCCGGTGGACGCCGGACCGGCCCCCTCGCGCGCGTCCTGCCAGGCGCCCGAGCCGGGGCGGTCGGCCGAGGGCGCGGGCCGGGTCACCGTACGGGTCTATCTGCTGTGCACCTCGCGGCTCCTCTCGGTGAGCCGCGGCGCGCCGGCGACGGACGACAAGACGGCCCAGCGGCCGCTGGAGCGCGCCCGGGCCCTGCTGGAACAGCTGCAGCAGCCGCCGTCGGCGGCCGAGGAGGGGGCGGGGTTCACCACCGCGGTGGAGGACTGGGTGCGCGTCTCGGGCCCGGCCCAGGACGACCCGGATCACGCGCTGCGGCTGAACCGGCTGCCGGAGGAGCTGCAGTCCTACGCGCTCGCGCAGATCGTCTGCACCTACGCGGACACCCCCGTGGCGGACTCCAGGCACCGGGTGGTGCTCGGCGGCCCGGACGCGAAGCGGGACCCGCTCAAGACTTACGAGTGCACGGAGGAGATGCGCCGGCACCCCGAGATCGCGGTGAATTCCGGCGTTCTCGTGCCCTAGGTGTATTGACCCGCAGGGTTGTTCACGCGGCTGATCGGTGGGCGGCCGCCGGCGGACTCACCGGTAACCCGTTTGCCACCAGCGCGGCCGCGGCGGAACCACGACCCCCGCACCCGGCGTCCTGAGAGGCGTGCAGGGTCATGGTTCCGGCCGCCGCAGGGCCGCCTTCCGCTTCCGCGCCGCGGGCTTCGTCCTCCTCGTCGCACACCTGTCATACGTGTGCTGGCTGACCCTGCGCCCGCTGTCCGCGCCCTGGGTGACCGCCGTGACCCTCGAACCGCTCGCCACCATCCGCGCCGACCTGGCGCTCGGCCCCTGGGAGGCCGCCCGCAGCATCGGCGGGGGACTGCTGCTGCTCGCGCCGCTGGGGGTGCTGCTGCCGCTGGCGGGGGGCCGGGTGACGGTCTACCCGCTGGCCTCGTTCGCCCGGACGGTCTTCACCGGCGCGATGATCTCCCTGGCGATCGCGCTCGTACACAGCGAGCTGACCGGCCAGATCATGAACGTCGACACGGTGCTGCTCAACACGGCGGGCGTCGCGCTCGCGCACCTCGCGGTGGTCCCGGCCGTACGGAGCCGGCTGCGCCGGCGGGCGGACCGGAAGCGGACCGCCGCCCTCATGGCGAACGAGGGCCGACCGGAGGACTGGGACGAGGGCGCCCAGACCATGACCCCGTCCCTGTCCCGGGTCGGGGTCGCGCCGTAACGGAAGGCGGCTGGAGGAGCAAGCGGCCGCGAAGCGCCACAGGGGCCCGCACCCCCTCCGGGTGTGCGAGCCCCTTCGCCCGTGGGTACGCCCGCGGGGACGCCCGTGATGACCGGGCTCAGCCCAGCAGGCCGCTCGGCAGACCGGCCGGCAGACCGCCGGGCTTCAGGGCGCTCGGCTGGAGGGGCAGGTTGCCCAGCAGGCCCTTGTCGTTGGGGCCGGGCTGGCCCGGACGCGGGGCATGACCCGGCTGCCCGGCCCCGACGCCCATGCTGTGCGCGGGCCCGGCCGGGGCGTTGCCGACCGCGGCCGCGCTGCCGCCTCCGGCCATGACGGCGACCGCGCCGAGGGCAATGGCGCCGAGGGTCTTGATGGTTCCCTGCTTCATCAGAAATCTGTCCTTGAGACGGGGGCTTGACCGGTACGGCAACGTAGCGATGGATTTCCGCTCCCCGCAAACCCGGAAAAGCACTCACCGGCTGCCCACCGGCCGTTTATCACCGTCCGCGCGATCACTTGCCCTCGGCGCCGGACCCCCTGGTCACGGGGGATGCCGAGGCCATCCGACGGAACAGCCATTCGGACTTCAATTCGGCATATCCGGGCTTGATCACGTCATTGATCATCGCCAGACGTTCATCAAAAGGAATGAACGCTGATTTCATTGCATTGACCGTAAACCATTGCATGTCGTCGAGCGTGTAGTGGAACGTCGAAACGAGGTGCGCGAATTCGTCGCTCATGCTCGTGCCGCTCATCAGACGATTATCCGTATTCACGGTCGCCCGGAATTGCAGCCGGCGGAGCAGTCCGATGGGATGCTCGGCGTACGAGCGGGCGGCCCCGGTCTGGAGGTTGGAGGTCGGGCACAGCTCCAGCGGGATGCGCTTGTCCCGGACGTACGAGGCGAGCCGGCCGAGGGTCACGCTGCCGTCGTCGGCGACCTGGATGTCGTCGATGATGCGGACGCCGTGGCCGAGCCGGTCGGCGCCGCACCACTGGAGCGCCTGCCAGATGGAGGGCAGCCCGAAGGCCTCGCCCGCGTGGATCGTGAAGTGGTTGTTCTCCCGCTTCAGATACTCGAAGGCGTCGAGGTGGCGGGTGGGCGGGTAGCCCGCCTCGGCACCCGCGATGTCGAAGCCGACGACGCCGCGGTCGCGGAAGCCGTTGGCGAGTTCGGCGATCTCCAGCGCGCGGGCCGCGTGGCGCATCGCGGTGAGCAGGGCGCCGACGCGGATGCGGTGGCCGTTCTCCCCGGCCCGCCGCTCCCCCTCGCGGAAGCCCTCGTTGACCGCCTCGACGACCTGCTCCAGCGTCAGCCCCCGGGTCAGGTGCTGCTCGGGGGCGTAGCGCACCTCGGCGTAGACGACCCCGTCCGCGGCCAGGTCCTCGGCGCACTCGGCGGCGACCCGGAACAGCGCGTCGCGGGTCTGCATGACGCCGCAGGTGTGCGCGAAGGTCTCCAGGTAGCGCTCGAGCGAACCGGAGTCGGCGGCCTCCCGGAACCAGTCGCCGAGCTTCCGCGGATCGCTCTCCGGCAGCGCGTCATAGCCCGTCTCCCGGGCGAGTTCGGCGACGGTGGCGGGGCGCAGCCCGCCGTCGAGGTGGTCGTGCAGCAGCACCTTGGGGGCTCGGCGGATCTGCTCGGGGGTGGGTCGGTCGTGGTACTCGCTCGTCATCTGCGCACCATACCCCTACGCGCGTAGATCGTGTCGCCGCGCACCTCCGCCAACTGGCCTCGATAGATATGCAACAGTGACCCGCACGAGTGGTGGAGTACACCGCTCCTTCTGCGATTGTTCTGCCATGGCTCAGCAAGCGTTGCCCGAGCGGGGCGCCCGGTTGGGGCGGCCGAGAGGCGCGGCCGCCGCGCGAGAGACCGTCCACGGCGTGGTGTTGCTGCTCCCCGGCGGCCCGGAGACCGGCACGGGGCGGCCCTCCCGGCTGTCGGTGGCGACGATGCTGCCGCTGGCCCGGCGGCTGGTCCGGGCGGGCCGCGCCGAGGGGCTGACCGCCCATGCCGTCCACTACCGCCACCGCGGCTGGAACGGCGACGCGGCCCACCCGGCCGAGGACGCCGCCTGGGCGGTGGACGAGGTGGTGCGGCGCTACGGCGATGTGCCCGTCTGCCTCATCGGCCACGGCATGGGCGCCCGCGCCGCCCTGCGCGCCGCCGGCCACGAGGCCGTCGACGCGGTGGTCGCCCTGGCCCCCTGGCTGCCGGAGCCGGACGCCCAGCTCACCCCGGAGCCGGTGAAGCAGCTGGTCGGACGGCAGGTCCTCATCGCCCACGGCACCAACGACCAGCGCACCGACCCCGAGTTGTCCTACCGGCTCGCCGAACGGGCCAAGAAGATCAACCGCGACGTGTGCCGCTTCGAGGTGCACGCCGACGGCCACGGCCTCCACCACCACCGCTCCGAAGTACAGGCCCTGGCCGCCGACTTCCTGCTCGGCTCCCTCTTCGCCCACGGCTACTCCCGCCCCGTAGCCGACGCCCTCGCCGCCCCACCCCCGCTGGGCCTGCGCATGCCCCTGGCGGCGGGCTTCGGCTCGACGCTGCCGCGCTGAGGCCGGCCCCCGGCCGGACGCGGCCGGACGGGCCTCAGCGCGGGAGGAGTTGACCGCGGCGGCTCAGGAGGAAGCGTTTGAAGGCGGCGACCGGGGCGGTGTCGGGGTGGCCGTCGAGCCAGGCGACGCCGATTTCGCGGACGGCTCGGGGGGCGGTGACGGTGAGTTCGGCGACGCCGGGGCGGGGGACGGCGGGGGGTGGGAGGAGGGCGACGCCGAGGCCGGCGGCGACCAGGCCGCGGAGGGTCTCGGCCTCCTCGCCCTCGAAGGCGATCCTGGGTTTGAAGCCCGCCTCGGCGCACAGGGCGTCGGTGATGCGCCGCAGGCCGTAGCCCGGTTCGAGGGTGACGAACAGCTCGGAGGCGGCCTCGGCCAGTCTGATGCGCTTGCGGCCGGCGAGCCGGTGGTCGTCGGGGACGACCAGGCGGAGCCGCTGTTCGTCGAGGCGGCGGGCGACCAGGTCCGGGGCGTCGGGGACGGGGGAGGTGAGGCAGAGGTCGAGGTCGCCGGCGCGCATCCGCTCGATCATCGCCTCGCCGTAGTTCTGGACGAGTTGGAAGCGCACGCGCGGGTGGTCGACGCGGAAGGCGCGGATGAGACCGGGTACGGTCTCCGAGCCGAGGGTGTGGAGAAACCCGAAGGCGATCTTGCCGGCGGCCGGGTCGGCGTCGGCCCGTACGGACTCGGCGGCGCGCTCGACCTCGGCGAGGGCCCGTTCCACGGCGCGCAGGAAGGTGCGGCCGGCGGGGGTGAGGGCGACGGTGCGGCCGCGGCGGGCGAACAGCGCGACGCCGAGGTCCGCTTCGAGGCGTACCATCGCCCGGCTGAGCGTCGACTGGGGGACGCCGAGCCACTGCGCGGCCCGGGTGACGTGCTCGTGCTGGGCCACGGCCGCGAACTGGACGAGGCGGGGGGTCAGGGCCGCGGCCCAGGAGTCGGCCTCGAACTCGGCCATCACGCGGTCGGCGGGCGGCGAGCCTGGCGGGGGTGGTGGCGGTGGTGTCGGGCGGCCGGTTGTCACGGGAATGTCTTTTTCATTGCTGAGGCGTGACAACGATCTCGCTGACCTCGGCTGATGCGGCACAGCATCGATTATGGCAATTCCGTGCATTGGACGCATCAAAATGGGAGCACATACGGTCAAGACATGCCTCCTGCTGATACCGAGGCGTCCACCGGAACCCCTGTGGACGCCTGCGCCAAGACGCCGTCGACCCCCGCCGCTCCCGATCGGTTGAGCCCCGGGGACCCGGGCTTCGGCCGGATGAGGCTCGCTCTCTTCGCCGCCGGCCTCGCGACGTTCGCCCTTCTCTACTCCTCCCAGGCACTCCTCCCCGCGATCTCCGGCGACCTCCACGTATCGGCCGACCAGGCCAGCTGGACGGTCTCCGCCGCCACGCTCGCGCTGGCCCTCGCGGTTCTCCCGCTCAGCGCCGTGTCCGAGCGCTACGGCCGGTGCCGGACGATGACCGTCTCGCTCGCGGTCGCCGTCGCCGTCGGCCTCGCGGTGCCCTTCGCCCCGGACCTCGGCTGGCTGGTCGCGCTGCGCGCCGTCCAGGGCGCGGCGATCGCCGGCATTCCCGCCTCCGCGATGGCGTACCTCTCCGAGGAGGTGCGCCCCGCCGCCCTCATCGGCACCATCGGGCTGTTCGTGGCGGGCAACAGCGTCGGCGGCATGACCGGCCGGCTGCTCACCGGCTGGGTCGCCGACGGCTGGGGCTGGCGCGTCGCACTGGGCGCGGTCGGCGTCCTGTCGCTGGTGTGCGCGATCGCCTTCCGGCTGCTGCTGCCCAAGGCGCGCCACTTCACCCCGTCCGCGGTCAGCCCGCGGGCCCTGGCCCGCACGGTCGGCGGCCACCTGTCCGACCCGCTGCTGCGCCGGCTGTACGCGATCGGCGCGCTGTTCATGACCGTCTTCGGCGGTGTCTACACCGTCATCGGCTACCGCCTGGTCGCCGAGCCCTTCAACCTCTCGCAGTCCCTCGTCGGCTCGATCTTCCTGATCTACCTGGTCGGTACGGCCTCCTCCGCGGCGGCCGGAAAGCTGGTCGGCCGGCTGGGCCGGCGCGGGGCGCTGTACGTGGCGGTCACCACGACGACGGCCGGGCTGCTGCTGAGCCTCGGCGACTCGATCGCGGCGGTGCTGGTCGGCCTGGTGCTGATCACCGCGGGCTTCTTCGCGGGCCACGCCGTGGCCTCGTCCTCGGTCAGCCGGGCCGCCAAGACCGGGCGCGCCCAGGCCTCGGCGCTCTACCAGGCCACGTACTACGTCGGCAGCAGCGTGGGCGGCACCCTCGGCGCCCTCGCCTTCCACGCGGCCGGCTGGACCGGCACCGTCCTGCTCGGTCTGGTGGCCGTGGCCGGCGCGGCGGGGATCACGCTCTACGCGACGCGCAAGGCGCTGGCCGAGCGGCGCGCGGAGATCGTGGCGCGGTCGGCGCAGCAGGCCGGGCGGCGCACACAGTCCAACGAAACCACGCAAGGCATGCGCCGGCTGGCCGCCCGGGCGTAACGTCCCAGGCCAGGCCAGGCCAGGCCAGGCCGGATCCGGCCGGGTCAAGGCCAGGCCGGACCCGGCCGGACCAGGGCCGGACCCGGTCACACCCGGCCGCCCCCGGCCACATCCCGAGAGCCCGAAGGGGCCGCCCGCCAACTGTCCCGGCGGTGCGGCCCCTTCGCCCGTTCCCTCGACTACGGCGCGCTCACGGTGCGATGCGGTCCAGGACGATCGGGTCGGCCGTGAACTCCGTCCCCGGCGGCGCGTAGCTCACCGCCCCCGCGAGCGCCTCCAGCGCGTAGTCGAACTTCTCCGGCGTGTCCGTGTGCAGCGTCAGCAGCGGCTCGCCCTGCCGTACCCGCTCCCCCGGCTTGGCATGGATCTCCACGCCCGCGCCCGCCTGCACCGGGTCCTCCTTGCGGGCGCGGCCCGCGCCGAGGCGCCAGGCGGCGAGGCCGACCGCGTACGCGTCCAGGCCGGTCAGCACGCCGGTCGACTCGGCCGTCACCACATGGCGCTCGCGGGCGACGGGCAGCGGCGCGTCCGGGTCGCCGCCCTGCGCGGCGATCATGCGGCGCCAGTGGTCCATCGCGGAGCCGTCCGCGAGCGCCTTGGCCGGGTCGGCGTCCGGCAGGCCCGCCGCGTCCAGCATCTCCCGGGCGAGGGCGAGGGTGAGTTCGACGACATCGGCCGGGCCGCCGCCCGCCAGCACCTCCACCGACTCGCGGACCTCCAGCGCGTTGCCCGCCGTGCGGCCGAGCGGGGTGGCCATGCCGGTGAGCAGGGCGACCGTACGGACCCCGTGGTCGGTGCCAAGACCCACCATCGTGGCGGCCAGCTCCCGCGCCGAGGCCAGGTCCTTCATGAAGGCCCCCGAGCCGACCTTCACGTCCAGCACCAGCGAACCGGTGCCCTCGGCGATCTTCTTCGACATGATGCTGCTCGCGATGAGCGGGATCGACTCCACGGTCCCGGTCACATCGCGCAGCGCGTACAGCTTCCGGTCGGCGGGCGCGAGCCCCTCGCCCGCCGCGCAGATGACGCAGCCGACGTCCCCGAGCACCCGCAGCATCTCCTCGCCCGAGAGCTTCGCCCGCCAGCCGGGGATGGCCTCCAGCTTGTCGAGCGTGCCGCCGGTGTGGCCGAGGCCGCGCCCGGAGAGCTGCGGCACGGCCGCCCCGCAGGCGGCCACCAGCGGCGCCAGCGGCAGCGTGATCTTGTCGCCCACCCCGCCGGTCGAGTGCTTGTCGGCGGTCGGGCGCGGCAGGGAGGAGAAGTCCATGCGCTCGCCGGAGGCGATCATCGCGGCGGTCCAGCGGGCGATCTCCGCGCGGTCCATGCCCTGGAGGAAGATCGCCATCGCGAGCGCGGACATCTGCTCGTGGGCGACCTCCCCGCGCGTGTAGGCGTCGATGATCCAGTCGATCTGGGCGTCGGTGAGACGGCCGCCGTCGCGCTTGGCGCGGATGACGGAGATGGCGTCCATGGGGGATGCGGGCCTTTCGGGGATGCGGGCGCCGAAGCGCCCAGAGCAGCTCAGCGTTCCAGGTTGTCGCGCCCGAACGCGTCCGGGAGGAGTTCGGCGAGCGGGCGGATGCCCGAGGCGGTGTCCACCTGGAGTTCGGGGCCGCCGTGCTCCCACAGCAGCTGGCGGCAGCGGCCGCAGGGCATCAGCACCGCCCCGTCGCGGTCGCAGCAGGTGAAGGCGGTCAGACGGCCGCCGCCCGAGGCGAACAGGGCGGAGACCAGGCCGCACTCGGCACACAGCGCCACGCCGTACGCCGCGTTCTCCACATTGCAGCCGGTCACCGTGCGGCCGTCGTCGACCAGCGCGGCCGCGCCCACCGGGTAGTGGGAGTACGGGGCGTAGGCCCGGGACATCACGTCCCGGGCCCGCGCGCGCAGCGCTTCCCAGTCGACCGGCGCGCTCGCGGTCGGGGTCGCGCCCGTGTTCATCATCCGCCTCCCTTGTAGTACGGCTGCCCCGCCGCCTTGGGCGCACGCAGCCGCTGCGCGGACAGCGCCAGGACCAGCAGCGTGGCGATGTACGGGGCCGCCGTCACGAACTGGCTCGGCACCTCCTCGGTCAGCGAATACCAGACCAGCAGCAGCGCCGAGAACGCCGCGCCGATGACCCCGGCCAGGTACTTCTTCCGGTACAGCTGCCACAGCGCGACCAGTGCGAGCACGAACACCAGGAACAGCAGCAGCGCGTGGACGTTCGTACCGCCGGAGCGCAGGTTGAGGCTGTCGGTGTAGCCGAACAGGCCCGCGCCCATGGCGAGGCCGCCCGGCATCCAGTTACCGAAGATCATCGCGGCCAGGCCGATGTAGCCGCGGTTCCCGGTCTGGCCCTCCTGGTAGATGTTGGAGGCCACCTCGGCCAGGAAGACGCCGCCGAGCCCGGCGAACCCGCCCGAGATGATCACCGCCAGGTACTTGTAGCGGTAGACGTTGACGCCCAGCGACTCCGCCGCCACCGGGTTCTCCCCGCAGGACCGCAGCCGCAGGCCGAACGAGGTCCGCCACAGCACCCACCAGGTGAACGGCACCAGCAGCAGCGCCACCACGGTGAGCAGCGACAGCTCCGTCACCACACCGCCGACGAACCCCGCGAGGTCGGAGACGAGGAACCAGTGTTTGCCGTTGAGGGTCTTCATCGCGTCCGACAGCCCCGGCACGGTGATGTCGGTGATCGGATCGATGGTCGGGGACTGCCGGGCGCTCTTGGAGCCCTCGGCCTCCAGGAAGGTGAAGTTGGACAGATAGCGGGTGACGCCGACGGCGAGGATGTTGATCGCCACACCGGAGACGATGTGGTTGACGCCGAACGTCACGGTGATCACGGCGTGCAGCAGCCCGCCGAGCGCGCCGCCGAGGATGCCGAGCAGCACGCCGGTCCACGGCCCCCACTGGTATCCGGCCCAGGCGCCGAACCAGGTGCCGAGGATCATCATGCCCTCAAGGCCGATGTTGACCACCCCGGCCCGCTCGGCCCACAGGCCGCCGAGCCCCGCCAGGCCGATCGGGATGGCGAGCTCCAGCGCGCCCGAGACCTGGCCCACGGAGGTGATGTCGTCGGCGCCGGTGATCATCCGGACCACCGAGGCCAGGACCACGGCGCCCGCGACGATCAGCAGGACGACGGGCAGGGACAGCTTCTGGCGCACGGGCTTGCGCGGCTGCGGCTTGCCCGCAGCGGTTTGGGTCATGGTGGCCATTACGCGGGCACCTCCTCACGGGTCGTCGTGGCGCGGGCCGCGGCGGCGAGTTCCTCGCCGACCTTCCGCTGCTGGCGGCGCAGGCCGTACCGGCGAACGGTTTCGTAGGAGACGACCACGGAGATCACGATCAGGCCCTGCATGATCGTGGCGATCTCCTTCTCGTAGCCGTTGTAGTCCAGCGTCGAGGCCGTCTTGTCGAGGAACGCGATCAGCAGCGCGCCGAAGGCGATGCCGACCGCGTTGTTGCGGCCGAGGAGGGCGATGGTGATGCCCGTGAAGCCGATGCCGGTCTGGAAGTTCAGGCTGTAGGTGTGCGAGTCGCCGAGCAGCACCGGCATGCCCGCCAGGCCCGCCACCGCGCCGGAGATCAGCATGCTGGTGAGCACCATGCGCTTGGCGTCGACACCGCTGGCGGCCGCCGCGCTCTCGCTGGCGCCGGTCGCGCGCAGGTCGAAGCCGAACCGGGTGCGGTTCAGGACCAGCCAGTACGCCACCCCGCAGCCGATCGCGACGAACACGAAGCCGTAGACGTCACCGGCCACATCGCTGACGTGGATGCCCGGGAACCAGGAGGAGGAGGGCAGGTCACCGGTGGTGAGGTTGTTGCTGCCCTTGGGCTGCACGCCGAACTGCTCGGGCAGGATCAGATACGCGATCAGGCTGGTGGCGATCGCGTTGAGCATGATCGTGGAGACGACCTCGCTGACGCCGCGGGTGGTCTTCAGGATGCCCGCGATGCCCGCCCAGAAGGCGCCCACCAGCATGGCGACGATCACGATCAGCGCGATGTTCAGCGGGCCGGGCAGACCGGCGTTCGCGCCGACCAGGGCGGCGGCCATGGCCGCGAGCCGGTACTGGCCGTCCACGCCGATGTTGAACAGGTTCATCCGGAAGCCCACGGCCACCGCGAGGGCGGCCAGGTAGTACGAGCTCGCCTGGTTGATGATCAGCACCTGGACGTCGGCGTTGGCCGCGTACTCGAACATCAGCGTGTACGGCTCGAACGGGCTCTTGCCGGACGCGAGCAGCACCACGGAGGTCAGCACGACCGCCACGACCAGCGCCAGCACCGGGCCGGCCGCGGCCAGCAGCATCCGGTCGCGGCTGAACCGCTTGCCCCCGGCGGTCGCGCCGCCGGTCGCCTTGCCCGCGCCGTCCGTCCCGCTGGTCGCCCCGGCGGTCGTGCCGCCGGTCGCCGTGTCCGGCTTCGCCTCGTCGGTCTTCTTCATCGCGCCGCCCCCTCCTCGGCGAGGTGTTCCAGATGGCCCGTGGCCGCGCCGGTCATCGCCGAGCCCAACTCCTCGGGGGTGATGGTCGCCGGGTCCGCGTCCGCGACCAGCCGGCCGCGGTAGATGACCCGCAGGGTGTCGGACAGGCCGATCAGCTCGTCCAGGTCCGCGGAGATCAGCAGGACGGCCAGGCCCTCCCGGCGCGCCTCGCGGATCTGGTCCCAGATCTGCGCCTGCGCGCCGACGTCCACGCCGCGGGTGGGGTGCGCGGCGATGAGCAGCCGCGGGTGGTGGCTCATCTCCCGCCCCACGATGAGCTTCTGCTGGTTGCCGCCGGACAGCGAGGCCGCGGTGACCTCGATGCCGGGGGTGCGCACGTCGTACTCGGTGACGATCCGCTCGGTGTCCGCCCGGGCGCCCTGGAGGTCGAGCCAGAAGCGGCCCTTGCCCTTGGTGTTGGGGCGCTCGGTGACGTGGCCGAGGATGCGGTTCTCCCACAGCGGCGATTCCAGCAGCAGGCCGTGGCGGTGCCGGTCCTCGGGGATGTAGCCGACGCCGCCCTCGCGGCGGCGGCGGGTGGTCCAGCCGGTGATGTCCTCCTCGCCGAGGAGGATGGTGCCGCTGTCGGGCTTGCGGGTGCCGACCAGCGCGTCGATCAGCTCGGTCTGGCCGTTGCCCTCGACGCCGGCCAGGCCCAGCACCTCGCCCTTGCGGATGGTGAAGGTGATGTCGTCCAGCACGGTGCGGGCGCCGTGCTCGGCGTCCTCCGTGGTCAGCGTGACCCCTTCGACCCGCAGCATCGGCACATCGGTGACGGTGGACTCGCGGGTCTCGGGCGAGGGAAGTTCGCTGCCGACCATCATCTCGGCCAGCTGCCGGGCGGTGACCTCGGAGGGGACGACGGAGCCGACCGTCGTACCGCGCCGGATGACGGTGATGTCGTCCGCGACGGACAGCACCTCGCCGAGCTTGTGGGAGATGAAGATGACGGTCAGCCCCTCCGCCTTGAGCTCGCGGAGGTTGTCGAAGAGCGCGTCGACCTCCTGCGGGACCAGCACGGCGGTCGGCTCGTCCAGGATCAGCGTCCGGGCGCCCCGGTAGAGGACCTTGAGGATCTCCACGCGCTGGCGGTCGGCCACGCCCAGGTCCTCGACGAGGACGTCGGGGCGCACCCCGAGGGCGTACGCGTCCGAGATCTCCTTGATCTTCGCGCGGGCCTTGCCGCCGATGCCGTACAGCTTCTCGGCGCCGAGCACGACGTTCTCGAGGACGGTGAGGTTGTCGGCGAGCATGAAGTGCTGGTGCACCATGCCCAGGCCCCGGGCGATGGCGTCGGCGGGGCTGTGGAAGGAGACCTCTTCGCCGTCGACCGCGATGGTCCCCTCGTCCGGCTTGTGCATGCCGTAGAGGGTCTTCATCAGGGTGGACTTGCCCGCGCCGTTCTCGCCGACGATCGCGTGCACGGTGCCCTTGCGGACGGCGATGTGGATGTCGTGGTTGGCGACGACGCCGGGGAAACGTTTGGTGATCCCGCTGAGTTCTACTGCGGGCGGACTGCTGGACGCGTTGATGGCGCACTCTCCTCGGAGAAGGAGTCTGGCGGTGATGAGGGGATCGCGGGGCGGCGGCGGGCGTCGCGAGGGGGCGTGGCGCCGGGTCGCACAGCGAGCGGGACCTGAGGTGGTGTGGCCAAAGCTCCCTCCCCAGGCCCCGCTCGACTGCTGCTCGGCGGATCGAGTACCGCCCGATCGGCGGTTCGAGTACCGCCTTACGGCGTGGTCTTGACCTTGATCTCGCCGCTGATGATCTTCTTCTTGGCGGTCTCCACCGCCTCGACCACCTTGGTCATCTTCTGGTACGCCGGGTTGGAGTCGGCCAGGCCGACGCCGCCCGTCTTCAGGCCGTAGCGCACCGTGCCGGACTGCGGCTTGCCGTCCTTGACGGACTTGATGAGGTTGAAGACCGCGTCGGAGACGCCCTTGGTCGCGGAGGCCAGGATCTTGTCCTTGACCTTGACCAGACCCGCCTGCTTGTACTGGTCCATGTCGACGCCGATGGCCCACTTGCCGCGCGCGGCCGCGGCCTCGATCACACCCGTGCCCGCCTTGCCCGCGGACTGGTAGATGACGTCCGCGCCCGCGTCGAGCTGGCCGTTGGCGGTGCTCTTGCCGAGGTCGGGCTTCTTGAAGCCGCTGTAGTCCGGCGGCTGGGTGAGGTACTGGACCTTCACCTTGACCGACTTGTCGGTGTCGTGGACGCCCTGGACGTAACCCGCCTCGAACTTCTTGATCAGCGGGTTCTCCACACCGCCGACGAAGCCCACCGTCTTGGACTTGCTCGTCAGGGCGGCCGCCACGCCCGCCAGGTAGGAGGCCTGCTCCTCGTTGAACACCATGTTGACCACGTTCTTGGCGTGGACGGTGTCGTCGTCGACGAGGCCGAAGGTGACCTTGGGGTACTTCTTGGCCACCTCCTTGACCGCCGGCGCGTAGACGAATCCGACGGCGATGACCGGGTTGTGCCCCTCGCGGGCCAGCTCGGTCAGGCGCTGCACCTTGTCGGCGTCGGACTCGCCCTCCGACGGCTCCTGGTCGTCGACCTTGACGCCGAGTTCCTTCTCGGCCTTGGCCAGGCCGGCGTACGCGGCGTCATTGAAGGACTGGTCACCACGGCCGCCGACGTCATAGGCGATGGCGGCGCCCTTGTCCTTCTTGGAGTCGGAGGAGCTGCCACCACAGGCTGTGGTGGTGAAAGCGAGAGCCGCGATGCCTATGCCCGCGACGGCGATGCTGGATACCCGGCGCACGAGGGTTCCCCTTCGGCTTGAGCGCCTCCTTCGGCGCTGGTTTCGCCGCATCGTAACGCGCGTAGATGGCAGATAAAGGCGCGTCCGGAAGCCGTTATCGGATCGTCGCGAATCTGACTTGTCCCGGGGGCCTCCGGGACATGTCGATCAGGCGAAGTCGCGTCTCGGCCGACGTCTCAGCCGAGCAGGGCCGCGGCGGTGAACAGCTCCACGCCAACCTCGATCGCTCCCTCGTCCACGTCGAAATCGCCGCGGTGCAGATCGCGCCGGGCGGTGTCGCCGACCCCGCGGACCCCCAGCCGCGCCATAGCGCCGGGGACGTGCTCCAGATACCAGGAGAAGTCCTCGCCCCCGAGGCTCTGCTCGGTGTCCTCCACCGCGTGCGGCCCGCGGCGGGTCTCCATCGCGCGGCGCAGCAGCTCGACCGAGCCGGCCTCGTTCACCACGGGCGGCACCCCGCGGACGTAAGTGATCTCCGACTTGGCGCCGTGCAGGGTCGCGATCTCGTCGACGGCGGCGTGCACCAGGTCGGGCGCCTCCCGCCAGGAGGGGAGGTCCAGGCAGCGGACCGTGCCGGACAGCTCGGCGTGCTGCGGGATGACGTTGCAGGCGTGGCCCGACTCCACCCGGCCCCAGGTGACGGCCAGGCCCGAGCGGGTGTCGACCCGGCGGGACAGCAGCGCCGGCACCTCCGTGATCACCTTCGCGGTGGCCGTCACCAGATCGGTGGTGAGGTGGGGGCGCGCGGTGTGGCCGCCCGCGCCGTCGAGGGAGACCTCCAGCCGGTCGCAGGCGGAGGTGATCGCGCCGGTGCGCAGCCCGATGCGCCCCACCTCGACCTTGGGGTCGCAGTGCAGGGCGAGGATCCGGCCGACGCCGTCCAGCACGCCCGCCTCGACCGCGTCGGTCGCGCCGCCGGGCAGCACCTCCTCCGCGGGCTGGAACAGCAGCCGTACGGGGCGCGGCAGCCGGCCCTCGCGGGCCAGCTCCGCCAGCACCAGACCGGCGCCGAGCACCACGGTGGTGTGCACGTCGTGGCCGCAGGCGTGGGCGCGGTCGGGCACGGTGGAGCGGTAGGGCACGGACTTGGTGTCCGGGATGGGCAGCCCGTCGATGTCGGCGCGCAGCGCCAGCATGGGGAGCGCGGCGCCCTCGCCGGCGCCGCTCGCCGCGCCGATGTCGCAGATCAGGCCGGTGCCGGTGGGCAGCACGCGCGGCGTGAGGCCGGCCTGCTCCAGGCGCGCCTTGATGGCGGCGGTGGTGCGGAACTCGCGGTTGCCGAGTTCGGGGTGCATATGGATGTCCCGCCGGAAGGCGATCAGTTCCGTCCGCAGGGCCTCGGGAAGCCGGCCGGGCAGCGCGAGGGCGTCCGCGGGGACGGCCTCGGGTGCGACGGCTTCGGAGGTGACAGCCTCGGCCTCGGCGACGACGGAACCGGTCTCGGGGGACATCAATTGCTTCACCCGATCAAGCGTAGAACGGCTGGTGGCACGACCGGATGTCGATCAACAAAACTTCAACCCGTACGGGGGACAGGAAACTGCCACCTCCGCGCATGATCGCCCTAGTCAGGGGGTATAACAGGCCCCTCATGCGGCGCGTGGTAGTGACGAGCGCCACATGGCGTACCGGTGAACCCCTGACAGGAAGTTGCCTCCCCCGTCTCAGGATGTGGTCGCCGTCTCCCAGCCTGGGGCCCTCGGAATGGGGGCGCCTCGCATCCCCAGCCGCGGCGTTCATCGGGTGCCACGAGATACCCGCGCACTTATGGGGCTCGGCGTTGACGGGTTCGCCCTCCCACTCCGCGGTGGCGAAGAACCAGCAGCCGACCCGGGGCCGGCCTTCGGGGTTGTGGTGGTGCATGACGTGTACGGGCCGGAGGGCGGGGGGCGATGCGGACGGCGACCTCTTCGAGTGCCTCGCGCGCGACGGCACCGATGACGTTCTCGCCGGGCTCGACCATCTGAGCCCATCGCCGTCGCCGACCGCGTCCTGACCACCGGCGACCTCTCCGCACCCCCTGGCCGACAACACCCCGCGGAATGAAGCGTCCGGCACTGGCTGCCCGGCGGTTGAGGTCTCCGACGGCCACAGCCGGTATCGATGTGGCGTTACCAGCTGCGTGCGGTGCGGTGCAGATCCTCGAAGCTCGTGTGTAGGTGATGCCCGAGCGTGCCGTACTGCGGATCGGCCAGCCACCGGGCTGCGGCGAGCTGGTATGCGGTGACGGAGACCGCGGCGGTCAGCGTGGCCGCCGGGTCGGGGATGCCCCGTGTGCGCAGTGCGGCGGTGATCGCCTCACCAAGGGCCGCCAATTTCGCCCATTCGCGTTCTCGTAGATCGGTATGTGCGTCGAGAATGTGCCTGCGGCGCTGTGCTGCCTCCCGGCGCTGGTCGAACCAGTCACTGCCGGCGATGAATGCCGCGTTGACCGCGTCGAGCGGGGACTGCTCGGCGGGTGCCGCGCCCACCGCTTCGCGGACCTTGGCGATGAACGAGTCCTGCCCGGGGAAGAGCACCTCGCGTTTGTCGGCGAAGTGGTTGTAGAAGGTGCGCTCGGTCAGGCCGGCTCGCGTCGCGATCTCGGCGACGGTCGTGCGTTCGTAGCCGCGCTCGGTGAACAACTCGATCGCGGCTTCCTGCAGTCGTTCCTGCGTGCCGCCCGGCCATCGTCCCATGACACGCAGAGTAGTGACTACAGAAACTGCAATCAAACTGTACGGTGATTGCAGAACCTGTCATCACCGTGGTGCTGCGGGACGACGGAGGCCGCAGCGGTGACGACGACGTGAGTCATGTGAAGCGGATCACGAAGGAGCTCGTGATGGACACTGCCGGAATGAGGGTCGGAGTGTTTCTGGGAGGCACGTTCGCGCAGGAACCTGGCATGACCAACCTTGTGGACCGGGCTGTGGAGTTCGCGCACGAGGTGGCCGACGCCGGGGTGCGCACCGTGTGGTTCGGGCAGGCGGCGGATTACGACGCGCCCCAGCTCGCCGGGCTGGTGGGCCGGGCGGAACCCAGGGTCTTCGTAGGTACCTCGGTCGTGCCGATGTATCCTCGCCATCCGCTGCTGCTCGCGGCTGCGGCGAAGACGGCGCAGGCGGCTGCCGCGGGGCGCTTCCGGCTCGGCGTCGGCCTCGGCGCGCGAACTGTTCTCGAGCCGCAGTTCGGCCTGCCGTATCCGCCGCAGATCCAGCACCTGCGCGAGTACCTCACCGCGCTGCGCCCGCTGCTGGACGGCGACGACGCCGCCTTCGTGGGGGAGACGCTGGCGTCGCGTCCAGTCGGCTCGACGGCCGTGGCCGGGGCTTCCCCGGCGGTCCCGGTCCTGGTGGCTGCGATGGGGCCGCGGGCCCTCGCGGCCGCGGGCGAGCTGGCCGAGGGAACGATTCCGTTCCTCGCCGGGCCTCGTACCCTCGCCGAACAGATCGTGCCGGCCATCACCGAAGCCACCGCCGCGGCCGGGCGGCCGGCCCCGCAGATCGTGGCCGGGGTGCCCGCGGTGGTCACCGACGACGCCGCAGCCGCCCGCGACCGCGTCTCGGCCGCCCTCGGCTTCTACGACAGCATCCCGTCCTACCAGAAGGTCATCACGGCCGAGGGGCTGTCGAGCGCGGCGGACCTGCTGATCGCCGGCGACGAGGACACTGTCACTGCCGGTCTGCGCCGCTACTTCGACGCCGGGGCCACCGAAGTCATGATCACCCACACCGACCTCTTCGACGTGCAAGACCGCGCTCGGACCTGGGCTATCGCCCGGCGTCTGTGACTCGGGACCGAACCGGCCGCACCGCCCCCTCCAGCTTCCCCCGCGGTGATCGCTGTGTGGTTCTCGACCGCCCGGTCCACCGCCCCCGCGGAAAGGCAGGACCACCGACCAAGCTCCGGCGGGGCCGGGCGAGCGGCGGTCTGCCCGAACATCGCCGACACGATGCCCGGCCAGATCGGGAACGGCCCCGAGGATGCCGATCCCGCCCGCAGAAGTAGGCGGGTTCGCAGATTTCTGACTGCTGGGTCGCGGGAGCCTGCGCCTTGGTGGGCGACAAGACGCTCTCGACGGACGAGTTTATGGCCGACCCGCCACTGGCGGTCTGCTGGGTGACGAGGAGGTGAGGGTTGGCGGTGCGTGGCCAACGCCGGTGGCGGTAGCGGAGCCAGGTGTGCAGCAGGGCAGCTGTGATGTCGTCGAGGTGGACGATGTGGCGGCCGTGAGGGCGACGGATCAGAAGTTGACGGCGGGTGAGCAGAACGTCGGAGAGGGTGAGGTCGGGCAGGTCGGTGCCGCTGGTCGTGTGAAGGGCGACCAAGGCCAACGAACTCCAGATCATGACCGGCCGATGCTGGACCGAGCTACGCCGACCGCTGCGCGCCGTCCCGGTTCTGGAAGACGTGCTCACTCCAGACGACGACGCTCACGCACAGGACACGAGCCTCTACTTCTCGTGGCTCGCTGACTCCTACCTTGCCCCTGGAGAGATCGAACAGGCTACGGCCATCACTGGCCGTGCTCTGGAACTCTCCGCCGGAGTGGCATCCGTCCGCCCACGCCAGCGCCTCACCCCGATCCTCCAACAGCTCAGCGCCCACCGCGAGCTTCCGACCGTGGCCGAAGTCCTGGAGAAGGCAAGGACCCGAGGGGGTCATCCTGCAGAGGCCGGATCAGTGGTCCGCTCCACCCATCGCAGGCAGGCGTCCGAACCCGCGACGATCGGCACAGCCGCAAGCCGAGCGAGCTGTCACTACCGACCCCGCCAGCTTCTCGGCTTCTTCACGGGTCTCCGTCGCCGTCGCCGCCTCAAGGAAATCAGTCATATATCGCGAGCCCAGTATCGGACGCCGCTCCCGAGCAGGCGACCGGGCTCCACCGGGCTGAAGCCTGGTACTCCCTCGCTAAATCCTGGTCGCCGCGGGCGCCGAGCGCAGCCGGTGGGCGTCCCGGGCCGTGCCCGTGACCCCGGACAGGAAGCCCTGGGCGCGCGGCGAGGCGTCGCTCCTCAGCCAGGCGGGGTCCACATCGCAGACGGCGACCTTGACCCCGGTGCCCGCGAGCGCGAGCGGAAGCGTGTGCACCACGGTCGACGGGAAGCTCACGATCGTGTGGCCGATGGGGCCGCGGCGGGCTATCAGCTCCAGCGGCAGCTCCGGTCGTACGACCTCGAGGCCGATCCCGGCCGCGACCCGGTGGAGCTTCTCGGCGCTCTCGCGGCGGTGCGCGAAGTAGCGGGTCGCCCCGTGCGTACGGGCCAGGGCCGCGACCGCCTCCAGGTAGCGCTCCAGGTCGACCACCCCGGTCTCCACCAGGGAGGTGCCGACCAGGTCGGTGCCGCGGGTGAGGCGGGGCGGGCCGAAGCGGGCCCGGGTCCAGGCGAAGGAGTTGGCCGTGACGGTCACCCCGGCGGGGGGCTCGACGGGCATCGAGCTGAACACCTCGACCCGCCGGTCGCCGCCCGGGGTGAGCCGGCGGCGCGCGGTGGCGGACACCGGTGCGAAGACCATCTCGCGCGCCCCCCGGCCGGTGCCGCGCCGGTGCCAGCGCACCAGCGGCTCCCCGCTGGCCAGTTGGGAGACGAACTCCATGGTGGCCGTGCCGTCGTCGACGACGACCAGGTCCTGGGCGCGGGTCAGCGTCAGCAGCAGCTGCACATAGCGCGAGAACGGGTCGCCGATGACGATCCGCCCGGCGCGGCGCAGCGGGCCGCGCAGCCCCCCGATCGTCTTCAGCGGCGCGCCCGCCCCGCCGCGCGCGTCCTCCCACCGCACGGTGATGCCCTCGTCCCGCGCCAGCTCCGCCATGCGGCGCAGCTGACCGCGCGTCATCGGGTCGTGCGGCGAGAGCACCACGACCGTCAGCCCGGCGGCCCCGAGCCCGGCGGCCCCGAGCCCTCCGGGTGCCCCGGGCCCTTCCGGCGCCCCGAGCCCTCCTGGCGCCCCGAGTCCTCCGGGTGCCCCGAGCCCTTCCGGCGTGCTCGGCGACGGGCGGCCCCCGGGCGCCACGCCGGCGGCCTGTTCAGGGCTCGGATCGCCTCCCCCGTCCGCATACGCCCACTCCAGGACGTTCAGCAGCTGGACCGGGCTCTCGACGAAGGCGAGGGTGGCCCCGGCTTCGGGGCCCGCGGGCCCCTCGGGACGCTTCGCGCCGTCCCGGGACAGGGCCCGGAAGCGGCGGGCGGCCACTGAGGAGTCACGGGGACCCGCCGCTTCCGGGCATGGGCCGGGCTGACCGGCCGGTGAGTTCACGGCAGACGGCTCCTTGGCCCCTCAGACCCCGACCGGTTCGCGCTCGGCGCTCTGGTCCGCGCCGGCCTCGCCCTCGGCGACGACGCCCGCGACGCGGCGCAGCTTCTTCATCGGCCCCAGCTCGCTCTCGTAGACCTTCTTGACGCCGTCGCCCAGCGACTCCTCGATGGTGCGGATGTCGCGGACCAGGCGCTGAAGGCCCTGCGGCTCGACCGAGGCGGCCTGGTCGGAGCCCCACATGGCGCGGTCCAGGGTGATGTGGCGCTCGATGAAGGTCGCGCCGAGCGCGACGGCGGCGAGGGTGGTCTGGAGACCGGTCTCGTGGCCCGAGTAGCCGATCGGCACGTTCGGGTACTCCGCCTGGAGCGTGTTGATCACGCGCAGGTTCAGCTCCTCGGCCTTGGCCGGGTACGTCGAGGTGGCGTGGCAGAGCAGGATGTTCTCGCTGCCCAGCACCTCCACCGCATGGCGGATCTGCTTGGGGGTGGACATGCCGGTCGACAGGATGATCGTGCGGCCGGTCGCGCGCAGGGCGCGCAGCAGCTCGTCGTCGGTCAGCGAGGCGGAGGCCACCTTGTGCGCGGGCACGTCGAACTTCTCCAGGAAGGCGACGGCCTCGGTGTCCCAGGGGGAGGCGAACCAGGCGATGCCGCGCTTCTCGCAGTGCTCGTCGATCGCGCGGTACTCGTCCTCGCCGAACTCGACGCGGTGCCGGTAGTCGATGTAGGTCATCCGGCCCCAGGGGGTGTCCCGCTCGATGTCCCACTGGTCACGCGGGGTGCAGATCTCCGGGGTGCGCTTCTGGAACTTGACCGCGTCACAGCCGGCGTCGGCGGCAACGTCGATCAGCTTGAACGCGTTCTCCAGGTCGCCGTTGTGGTTGATGCCGATCTCACCTGTGACGTAGACCGGGTGGCCGGGGCCGACGATCTTGTCGCCGAGCGTACGGAGGCGATTGTTGGAGCTCACTTAAGACAGTTCCTTTCCGAGAATCCACGAGGCGATCTCGCGGATCGCACCGTCCCCTCCGGGCGTGGAGGTGACCGCGCGTGCGGCGCCGCGCACGACGTCGTGCGCACCGGCGACCGCCACGGGCCAGCCGACGAGGCCGAAGCACGGGAGGTCGTTGACGTCGTTGCCGACATAGAGCACGCGCTCAGGCGCGATGCCCTGCTCCTCGCACCACTGCTTCAGCGCGAGGTCTTTCCGGTCGATGCCGTGCAGCACGGGGACCCGCAGCTTGCGGGCGCGTGCGGCGACGACCGGGTTCTGCTCCGTGGACAGGATCAGCAGCGCCAGCTCAGCGCGGCGCAGGGCGGCGATCCCGAGCCCGTCGCCGCGGTGCACGGCGACGAGTTCGCGTCCTTCGGAGTCGATCAGCACCCTGTCGTCGGTCTGGGTGCCGTCGAAGTCGAGTACCACCGCGTCGATGTCGTCGCGGGTGGGGAGTGCGCCGGGGCGCGGGGCGTCGAGGAGCGGCGCGAGGGCGCGGGCGCGCGCCAGGTCGTGCGGGTCGTCGATCTCCAGGACGCGGGCGGCGTCGGTGCGTATCAGCGCGGTGCGGCCGAAGAAGCGGTGCCGCTCGGCGCGGAACCCGTCCACCCGCATGGCGTACGCGGCGCCGGTCTCCAGCAGGTCCTGCGGGCGGTCCTGGCGGCGCGGCCGGTACGACTTGTCGTGGTTGACGCCGTACCCGCCGCCGGCCGCCTCTCCCGTCGCGCCGGCCGTGTCGGCGACGTCGGCCGTGCCCTCGTCCATCCCGACTTCGGCGTCCCGCCAGACGAAGCCGTGGAACGGGGCGACGGTCAGCGCGGTGTCCGCGCCGTCGTCCAGCACCGCCCCGGCGACGCCGTCCACGTCCTCGCGGGCGATGAACGGGCTGGTGCACTGCACCAGCAGCACGACCTCCGCGGTGATCCCGTGCGTCGCCTCGTACGCGTCGAGCGCGTGCAGCACGGCGGCCTCGCTGGTCGCGGTGTCCCCCGCGATGGCGGGCGGCCGCTGCACGACCTCCGCGCCCGCGCCGCGGGCCACGGCGGCGATGCCCGGGTCGTCCGTGGAGACCACCACGTCCGTCACCCGGCGGCTGGCCAGGCACTCCCGGACGGCGCGCGCGACCAGCGGCACGCCCCCCACGGCGGCGAGGTTCTTGGCGGGCACGCCCTTCGAGCCGCCACGGGCGGGGATCACGGCGACCACGCGCCGGTCGGAGGGGGACATGGCGGCTCCTTCAGTGCCTTCTGCGGCTTCTGCGCCTTGGGGGTTCTGGGGTGCGGGGCGGGCGGCCGCCGGCAGTGCGCCACTCACAGCTCGCCCATCCGGCGGATCACCGGCGCCACCCGCTGGACGCCGTGCCGGTAGGCGCCGCGCGCAGCCTCCCGCATGGTGTTGCGCACGACCCGCCGCAACCCGCTGACCTGCGCCGCCTCCCCGGCCGACGCGCCCGGCCGGGGCCGGCCGTCCGGCTCGAAGCCGTACCGGGCGAGCCGCGCGGGCAGATAGCCGGGCGCGGTGGTCCGCGTGTAGTAGGGGGCCAGCGGCGGCAGTTCGTCCGCCGCGGCCAGCTCGGCGACCCGCTGCCGCGCCGCGTCGAACGCCTTCTCGTACGCGCCGTCGGCCGCCACGCCCTGGCGGCTCACCCACTCGGGGTCCGGCTCGGGCAGATGGCCCGCGTCGAGCTGGTCCCAGGAGGCGAGGCAGCCGGAGCCGAGGAAGTGGTGGTTGCCCAGCACCTCGCGCACCCCGAGATCGGTGAGCACGGCGGTCGGGATGCCGCGGTGCAGGGACTCCAGGGCGGCCGTGGAGCTGACCGTGACCAGCAGGTCCGTGGTGTCCAGGACCTCGCCCATGTTCCCGTAGGCGAGGCGGAAGTTCTTCGGCACGTCGTCGCCGAGCCTGCCGACCAGCTTCTGGTACGGCAGCTCCTCGATGTGGGTGGTGTGCTCCCCGGGCTTGCTGCGCAGCTTGACCAGCACCTCGCGGTCCGGGTGTGCCCGGGCGTGCTGCACGGCGCGGCGCAGCAGGTACATCCGGTCGGCCCGGTTGTCCGGGACGGACGGCTGGACGGCGAAGACCACGGTGCCGCCGGGGTGGGCGCGCCGCTCGCGCGCCTTCTCGTCGTACGGGGCGCCGCCGAGGAACGGCAGCGCGCACTCCACGACGCTGTCCGCCGAGGCGCCGACACCGGTGTAGACGTCGCGGAACCGCTCGGCGTCATGGCGGGAGTTGGCGAGCACCACGTCCGCGCCGTGCCGCAGCAGCAGGCCGTCGGCGAGCTTCTCGTAGACCACGCCGACATAGCCGGTGACCACGACCGGGCGGCGCGCGGCGCCCTCCCAGGCGCGGGCGAGGCCGTGCAGCATGGCCTGGACGGCGCCGCCGACCAGGGAGAGCACGATCACGTCGTACCGCTCCCGGTCCACCGCCGAGACGAACTCGACGCCCGTCACCTCGCGCAGCGAGTCCGCGCGCACCCCGACCTCGGCCAGCTGGCGGACCGTGGGCGTCGCCCGGCCGCGCAGCAGGAAGCCGTCCATGCGGCGGGGGGAGGCGGAGTCCAGGTCCTCCGGTACGAGGCGGTGCGCGGTGAGCGCGCCCCATTTCCACCGGGTGTCGGAGTCCGCCAGCACGGCGACTCGCAGCGGAGAATTGGTAGGTGAGGGCACGTCGCTGACGCTAGGAAGCGATTTCGATTCGCGGCCCAACACAGGAGCAACAAAGGGTTAACAGCACATCGCCGATTGGAGAATCGGCTGCTCAGCGCGGCTGGTTAACCGTCCTGACGTTCTTCGTTCACCTTTACGTACACCCCTCGTCAAGACGAATGCCAGACGGCGACCTACCGTCACGCGAGTGGTTAAGCTCTCCGTCATCGTGCCGTTCTACAACGTGCAGACCTATGCCCCCGATACGCTGCGAAGTCTGCGCGCGAACGCGCGCGACGACTTCGAATTCATTCTCGTCGACGACTGCGCCACCGACGGGACGCCGGAGATCCTGGAGCGCGCCGAGCGCGACCTTCCGGGGGCCGTCTACGTACGGCACGAGCAGAACGGCGGGCTCGCCACCGCGCGCAACACGGGCCTGGACGCGGCCCGGGGCGAGTACCTCACCTTCCTCGACGGCGACGACTGGCTCGCGCCTGGCTACTACGAGCAACTGCTCGCCTCGATCGAGGAGTTGGACTGCGACTTCGTCCGCACCGACCACGTCCAGTGCACCGGGCGGGCGCGCTCCATCCACCGCGTGCCGCACGGCCGCCGGGGCGTCGTGATGAACCCGCGCGACGCCATCCTCCCCGCCGACCGCTCCACCTCCGTGGACTACGCCTTCGCGTGGGCGGGCATCTACCACCGCCGCCTGCTCGACCAGGGCCTGCTGCACTTCACCCACGGGCTGCGCACCGCCGAGGACCGGCCGTGGATCTGGAAGCTGCACCGGGAGGCCGGCTCCTTCGCGGTAGTCGGCCTGCTCGGCGTCTTCTACCGGCGCGGCGTCGCCTCCTCGCTGACCCAGATCGGCGACGTACGGCAACTCGACTTCATTCGCGCATTCGATCAGGTAATCGAGGAAACGGCCCGGGACCGGGACGCGGACACGCTTCTCCCGAAGGCCGTCCGCACCTATTGCGCGATCATTTCCCATCATCTCGGCAACATCGAAAGGTTCGAGCCGACCGTGGCCAGGAAACTGCGTTCCATGTCCGCGGCCGCGCTGAAGCGCATGCCACAGGACGTACTGAAAGAAGCGCTGGACTCGATGGACCACGAGCGCGCGGCCCGGCTGCGCCGGCTCAAGCGCCGCGCGGGGACGGAGGTGGCGGCCTGATGTCCGCCTTCTCCAGCCCCCGTAAGCGGACGCAGATCTTCCTTGCCTCCACGCTCTACGGCGTCGCCACGATCGCCGCCGCCCTCGACGCGGACCGCATCGGCCCGGCCGACCGCCGCCTGCTGCTGGTCAGCAACAACGCCGCCACGCCCGAGACCACGCCCTCCCTCGACGAGATGCCCGGCTTCGAGCGGCTGCGCGGCCGCTTCGACCGCGTGCTGTCCTGGAACGAGACGATCAGCCCCTTCCACCCCGGCGGCTGGTCCCCGCGCGTCGACGACGCCCCGCTGTGGGAGCGCCATCTGCGGCTGCTGTGGAACCTGGGCGACGACGACATCGAGATCGTCCTGGAGTCCATCCAGGTCAACCCGGCCATGGCGATCGCCAACGTCTTCCAGGGCGCGCCCATCGACGTCTACGCCGACGGGCTGATGAGCTACGGCCCCACCCGCAACAAGCTCGACCCGCTGATCGGCACCCGCGTCCGCCGCCTCCTCCACCTCGACCTCGTCCCCGGCCTGCGGCCGCTGCTGCTCACCGAGTTCGGTGTGGAGGCGGAGATCGTCCCGACGGACGTCTTCACCAAGGTGCTCGCCGAGATCGCCGACGCCGCCCCGCGCACCGTCGCCTCCGCCAGCGAGCGGATCGCCACCGGCGTGGGCCCGGCCCTGATGCTCGGCCAGTACCTCTCCGCGCTCGACATCCTCACCCCGCAGGAGGAGGAAGAGCTGCACGTGCGGATGTTGCGCGGCGCCGTGGCCCTCGGCCACCGCAGCGTCGTGTTCAAGCCGCACCCCACCGCGCCGGCCCGCTGGTCGCGGATGCTGGAGAAGAAGGCCGCGGAGCTGGGCGCCGAGCTGACCATCATGGACACGCCCGTCCTCGCCGAGGTGCTGTACCAGCGGATGTCCCCGGCCCTGGTCATCGGCTGCTTCTCCACCGCGCTGCTCACCGCGAGCGTCTTCTACGGGCTGCCGGTGGCCCGGATCGGCACCGAGGTGCTGCTGGAGCGGCTCACCCCTTACCAGAACAGCAACCGCATGCCGGTCACCATCGTCGACGCGCTGCTGCCCGACCTGGAGGACCACCAGGCCGTCGCCGCCTGGACCCCGCCCACGGACGAGCGCACGGGGCAGCGGCTGACCGGGCTGGTCACGGCCGTCGGCTTCGCCATGCAGGCCAAGATCTACCCGTCGCTGCGCCCCGCCGCAGAGCGCTATCTGACCTCACATCTGGACGCGAACACCTGGCGCTACTTCAAGCGGCGCCGCCTGACCGCGCTGGCCCTGCCCGGCGCGGTCCCGTCCCAGCTCGCGTTCATCCCGCGCAACGAGACCGTACGCCGCGTCGCCCGGCGGGCGCGCGCGCTCAAGCGGTCGGCGCTGAAGCGGGCCGCCACGGGGTGAGCCGGGGGCGGGGACACATCGGACGGCTTTTGAGCGAGCGACGAGTGCGAAGGAACGGGAACGGCGCGATGACCACGGGCAGAGAGCTGGGCCGAATACGCCCACCGCGGCGAATACCCCGGGAGGGCGACGGGGCGATACGGAACGGGGAGACGCGGAACGGGGTGGGCGCATGACCGCGACCGCCGGCGCGCCGGCCACCCCGTCCGCCGCCCCGTCCGCCACCCCGCCCACCGGCCCGGCGACCGGCCCCGGCAGCGGCCCGAGCGGGCACCCCGGCGGCGGCCCGGCCGACGCGGTGGGTGACATGGTGGGCGACGCGGGCCCGATACCCTCCGCGCCCCCAGCCTCCTCCGCGTCCCCCGCACCCCCCGCGCCCCCCACCGTCGCTGTCCCCCTGCCCCCCGCCCTCCCCCAGACCCCCGCGTCCCCGTCCGCCTCCGTCACCGCCTCGGCCCCCGCCGCCGAGGGCTCGCGCCCCGCCCGGCGCGGGCCCGTACGCCTCCGCGCGCTGGACGGGCTGCGGCTGCTCGCCGCGCTCATGGTCGCCGCGTACCACTACGGCGGCCGGGACGGGGAGATCAGCCAGGCCTGGGGCACCTCGCCCCGCGAGCAGTTCCCCACCGCCTCCAGCTACTTCGCGTACGGCTGCCTCGGCGTCCAGATCTTCTTCGTCATCAGCGGCTTCGTGATCTGCATGAGCGGCTGGGGGCGCCCGCTGCGCTCCTTCTTCGCCTCCCGCGTCTCCCGGCTCTACCCCGCCTACTGGGCCGCGATCCTCATCATCACCGCCGTCTTCGCGCTGCCCTGGGTCGCGTACAAGTCGGTCTCGCCCAGCGACACCCTGGTCAACCTCACCATGCTCCAGCAGCCCCTCGGCGCGGACCGGGTCCTGGGCGTGTGCTGGACGCTGTGGGCCGAGCTGCGCTTCTACGCCCTCTTCGCGCTCTTCGTCGTCCTCCCGGGCGCCAACCGTCAGCGCGTCGTGCTCTTCTGCGCCGTGTGGACCCTCGGCGCGGCCCTCGCGGAGGCCGCGAACCAGCCGCTGCTCGACCTGGTGCTGATGCCCGAGTACGCCCCGTACTTCATCGGCGGCATCGGCCTCTACCTGATCCACCGCTACGGCCACGACGCACTCGCCTGGGGCATCGTCGGCATCAGCTTCCTCATCGGCCAGCACTACGCGGTGGCCCGGCTGTGGCACGCGCCGAATCCTTCCTTCTTCTCCTACCGCCCGGCGATCGGCATCGTGGCCGTCGTGGCCTTCGGCTATCTGGCCGTCGCCCTGATCGCCCTGGGGAAGTTCCAGTGGGCCAACTGGCGCTGGCTGACGCTGGCGGGCGCGCTCACCTACCCCTTCTACCTGGTCCATGAGCACCTCGGCTGGGTGGTCGTGGGAGTGCTCCACCGCGAGCTTGGGCTCCCCTCGTACGCCACCCTGGCCCTCACGATCCTGCTGATGCTGGGGCTCGCCTGGCTGCTCTACCGCTTCGTGGAGCAACGGCTCACGCCCGTCATCAAGAAGTCGCTGACGGCGGTCCGGGTGCGCTGACCCGCGAGGCGTCCCCGGGCCCGGCGTCCCGGGCCCGGGCGTTCCCGGCCTCGGCGTCCCGGCGTACGACTCCGGCCCGTACGACTCCGGCCCGCGCGACCCCGGCCCGCGCGACCCCGCCCGTACGACCCCGCCCGTACGACCCCGGCCGTACGACCCCGGCCGTACGACCCCGGCCCGCGCGTCACGTCACCGCGCATCCGGCCGACGCGGTCATCTCCCGCGCGAGATCATCCGGGCATGGAATTCCTCTGCTACCACCGCGACCGGCCCGGATCCCTGGCGCTACGACACGAGTTGCTCGAGGAGCACTGGTCCTACATGGACGGGTACGCGAAGGAGATGATCGCCCGCGGCCCGACCTTCGCCGACGACGGCGAGACCCTCACCGGCAGCCTGCACATCGCCGACCTGCCCGACCCGGCCGCCGCCCGCGCGTTCGCCTTCGACGAGCCGGGCTACCAGGCCGGCGCCTACCGGGACGTACTGCTGCGCCGGTGGCGCAACACGCTGGGGCGCACCATGTGGGACTTCCCCGGCGGCGCGACCGGCGGGAATCGGTATCTGGTGCTCGGTCTCGGCGCGGGGCGGGCCCCCGCCGATCTCGCCCCGCCGCCCGACCGGGACGAGCTGATCGCCTACGGCCCGCTGCTGTCCGACGACGGCACCACCTGGCTCGGCACCGCGGCCCTGGTCCGCGCGCCGGCCCCGGACACGGCGCGCGCCCTCCTGACAGCGGACCGGTACGCCGCCATCGAGGTGCACAACTGGCGGTTCGGCGGGCGGCGTTGATGACCAAGTCGTGACCATCGCGCTGTTGGATCGCGCCGCGGGAGGGGAATGGACGGTCGAGAGCCGCGTGCTCGATCATGGCCGGTTCGTTTCGCGCCGGCGATTCGGAGCAAGAAGAAGGAACAGATGAAGAACACCTTACGGGCCCTGCTCGTGCCGGTGGCGGTCGCCGCCGCCACCGCCCTGCCGGTCTCCACGGCCCATGCGGCCGAGGGGTACGACCGATGTCCTGATGGCTACTACTGCATGTTCTCGGGCCTCGACGGCACCGGCGACATGATCAAGCTGAAGGGCAGCACGCCGGACCTGGCGGCGCTCGGCATGGACGACCGGGCCAAGTCGGACTGGAACCGGACCCCTTCCACCATCTACCTCTGGTCCGACGCGAACTACACCGGCTGCACCGTCGTCACCTCCACCGGCCCGACCGGCAAGGGCAACTTCTACCCCGCCTACCGGGACTTCATCAGCTCGGTGGGATTCGACGGCCCCGGCGGCACGAGCTGCGGCACCCCGCCCGGCGAAGACGGCTGATCGCGGCGGCCCTCCACGTACCGCAGCCCCCGCTCCCATGCCCTGGCCCGGATCGGATCCCGGTCCGGGCCGGTGCCCCTGGCGTCGAGCAGCACCCCGCGTTGCCCGATGCCACCGCCCGCCGCGTGCACCAGCCCCCGCTGCCCGGCCCGTATCTCCGCGACCCGCACCAGCGGTTGCCAGGCCGTCATGCCCGAGTGGGCGAGCCAGTTCCGCTGGTGATCTTTACTCGACCAGCAAGTCAGGCGCAACGAGCCGGGCACGTTCGCACAGTTCTCGCGCTGCCGGATTCTTGAGGTAGGGCCGCAGCGAGTGGAACATGGTCACCACATGCCGATCTACCCGGCCTGACTTTATCGTGGGGTAACCATCGAGAACCTTACCCCAATTGACGCACGCCGCATCCAGGTGCCCGACCTTCAACTGTCTTTCGGCCAACATGGCAGTAAACCGGATTCCGCTGCGCCCGCTCTCATTGTCGCTGCTCCGGAGGCGAAAATGCCGCTGAAGGGAGTCGATACTTCCGGGGATGTCGCCGAGCGCGTTTCTGACCTGGGCTTCATGATAAGCCAGAGTAGCGGGCGAATATCCACCGAAAGTGCGCGCCTGACTCTCCGCCTTCTCCATTGCGGAATCGGTTTCCCGGAGGAGTTGATGGGCCTCTCTCCTATCACCTCGCACCGCATGAGCATGAGCCTGCTGCCCTGCCAGGAAGGCACGCATTCGAGGCGCCGCACTGGGCGCGGCGGCAGCGGCAGCATCCGCTAGACGCACTGCGGGAGATCCGTTGCCCAAGTCCGCAGCCTGCACTGACATGCCACGCAAGATGTGGCAGTACGTGAAATGGTCACCGCTGGCCCCCGCCAGTTCCAGACCCTTCACATAGTAATTTTGAGCCAGCCTGTGAAGTCCTTCGTCTACCGCCATCCACCCGATTAGATAGCAGAGGAAAGAAGCAGCACCCATCATGTTCTTCCGCACAGCCTCTGAGGCTGGGGCCCGCAAGTAGGGCGCGACGGTGTTCACCAGAAAGGCGGCAGCCATCGGTCTGGCGTGCCGGCCACCGAATTCGTCGTCCAGCTCCGACAGCCGCTCTGCCATAGCCTTGATCATCTCGACCTCGGGCATCCCGGCACGCCGAGCCTGTCCGGTCTGAACAGCTTCCATTCTGCCCACCACGTCCGGCCACCCCGGCACCGTAAGTGCGACGGAAAAGAGGCTGGCACCTATCACGCTACGGCGCGATGGGTCCATATCCTGCATGCCAAGGTCGATCAATCCCTCAACAGTGCTCGGGTTCGCCGAGTCGGATGCAGGTGCCGGAAATCCCGCCTCACTATGAGTGATCGGACGACCCAGCTTCCGGGAAAGGGCCTCCAGGATCAGCGACCGGGCCTCCGCTTTCGGGATGTGGCCCTTTAGCCACTGGTGCACAGTCTGCGCACTGTACGCCTTGGGCATGCCGCCCTCGGTGCCAACCCTGTTGACCTCCCGGGCGAAGCGCCCCAAGGTCCACCCCGTCAGCCCATGCAAGTGTTTGAGGTTCGGGTTGGACTCCTGCCCCATGCCGCCACGCCCCCTCGTTCAAGAGCATTTGAAGCTTTTGAAAACCTCTGCTCTCGCAACGGTACCGCTCCGAGTAGTGGCGCAGTTGCCTAGAGCGAGGAGCCGGTCCGATACACGCGGCCACCGGCGTAGGCCGCGTGCCGCACATGAGAGACCCCCGCAGCCGCTCCGAACGGCCCGGGGGCGTGGCCATCAACCAGGTGGAGGTTGACGACATGCATGACCTTACTCGCCGTGTACTGGAGTGGATGAGTGCACTTCTTGCCTTACGGCCGTCCGGCCGTCACCGGGCCGGGGCGGTACCTCCCGCACCGCGTAGGGCCGTCTCCCGGCCGGTCTTGAGAGCCTCAGGCTCCACGACCCGTCCGGCTGCCCCCTCGCCCGACGCCGGGGCGCCTCCCATGGTGCGCCCGTACTTCGTGGCCCACGAGCGGGAGGAACAGCGGTTGCGGGCGCGACGGCGGCGGGCGTTGTGGCTCGCGGTCCATGGCATCGATGTCGGACCCCGGGTCATCCACGGTGTGGAGGTGTCCGGATGGGCCCAATGACCGGTCTGCGGCTGCTGCCGTGGTCGGGCCCGGACGGCAAGCCGTGTTATCTGGCGTCGGACGATGGCCAGAGCCTTCTGAACCGACGTGCGGACGAGATCGAGGCCCTACAGGTCGCGATGGGGCGGGAACTCCTCCGTCATGCCCGTGTCCTGCTTGAGGACCGTAAGGCCGACGTGAGGGAACTGCGATTCCTGGCGGAGCGGCTGTGCGAGGCGCTCCGTGACGTATTGCGGGTCGCTGAGAGCAGGGGCGGGCGCCTCGCCGTGCAGGAAAACGACGGCGATGGCGGCCCCGGCTCCGCGCCTGAGTGCGGCGGTGGTTCGGCATGAGCGACTGGCAGATCGGGCCCGTGCCGGGGCGGGGGCTGCGCCGCATGGCGGATGGGGAACTGGTACTACCACTGCACATCAGCAGCGGCGGGCGGCATCAAGCCATCGCACACCTGGTCCTGACCCCCGCCGAGGCGGAGCAGTTGCATGCGGCGCTGTGCTACGCGCTCGGTGAGCACCCCCCGCCCACCCCCGCTCCTGAGTGCCGACGGCCGGTCCACTACCCGGGCGGCCGACAGCGGTACTGACGGGGCCGCACGGGCCGGAGCGCGGGAGGCCCGCCATTCCGATCCCGCCACCTCCCTTGACTTTCCTGACAGGAAAGTGGACCGTTACTTTCCCGACAGGAAAGTGAGGTCCCGTCATGGACAACATCGCTCCGGAGCAGGCCCGCGCCGCCCTTGAGGCGGCCGACCGCGCGCGACTGCTGGTGGCCGGGGAAGTCGGCCTGCCGCGCGGCTACTGGTGGGCGATGGCGGCCGGCTGGCTGCTGATGGGCGTGCTGGGCACCGTGCTGCCGCCCTGGTCGGCCGGGATCGCGACCGCGGGTTTCGGTGTGGGCCACTCGGTGCTCGCGTCGCGCCTGCTCGACGGGCGCCGACGCACTGATGGGCTGCGGGTGAGCGCGGCGGTCGCCGGGCGCCGCGTCCCCCTGGTCGTGATCGGCATGCTGCTCGGGCTCGTCGGGGTCACCGTTCTCGCGGCGCTGGCGCTCCACGCCGACGGCGCCGGCCATGCCGGCATCTGGGCGGCGGTGCTGGTCGCGGCCGTCGTCGGGTTCGGCGGTCCGGAGATCCTTCGCGTGCTGCGTCGGTGGGCGCGGGCATGACACAGGCGCGATTCGACGAGCTGATCCATCCCATCACCCGCCTCTCGCTGGTCGCGACCCTGGCCGCGGCCGACTGGGCGGAGTTCGCCTTCCTCAAGGACCGGCTCCAGTTGTCCGACTCGGCGCTGTCCAAACAGCTCACGACGCTCGAGGAAGCCGGGTACGTCACCACGGAACGCCGCCTCAGCGGCGGCCGCCGAAAGGTACGCGCCCGGCTCACCAGCGCCGGCCGGGATGCCTTCAACGGCCACATCGCGGCCCTGCAAGCAGTCGTGGCAGACGCCGCGGCGCCATCCGAAGGGCCTCCGGCGTGAACTTCCCGGCGTCACCCGGAGGTGAGGTTCCTCTCGAGGGCCGCCAGGAGCCGCGTCAGGTGGGCGCGGTCCGCTTCGGGGAGGCCGGCGAGGGTGCGTTGTTCCAGTTCCCGCCACATCCGGGCGACTTCGGGGCGCAGCGCCTCGCCGGGACGTTCATCCTCAACCCGGACACCGGTGAGCGCCCGACCGGCCATGGGGAACTCGCCCTGATCGAGGATGGCACCGCGGACCTGGTCTCCTACGGCCGGCTCTTCCTCGCCAACCCCGACCTGCCCCGTCGCCTCGCGGCCGCCGGGCCCTTCAACGCCGCCGATCCGGCCACCCTCTACGGCGGCGACAGCACGGGCTACACCGACTACCCGGCCCTGTCGGACTAGGAACTCCTCACAGAATGGGTGTCCCTCCGATTCGCCTGTGGTGGGGCCACGCGAGCACGAAGGAGATCACTACTCTGCATGAGTGCTTTCCTACGATGAGTTGACTTCGCCTGAGCGTGACCTGTGGGACGCGTTCCCGGAGGGGCGAACGGTGGACCTGCGTAGGGGTACGCCGGAGGAGGACCGGGTCGCCGACGGCGGAGGGTGGGGACCCGAGCGGACGGTGCGGGCGGCGGTGATCGCCGCGCTGTTGCTGGGCGCGAACACCGGGCAACCGGGCGCGGTGGCGCGTCTGAGGCTCACAGGGGCACGGATCTCCGGACGCCTGGACCTGGCCGGCGCGCAGATCGCCCATGCCCTCTGGCTGGAGGCGTGCTGGTTCGAGGAGGCGGTAAATCTCCTCGGCGCGTCGACGCAGACCCTTGTCTTCACCGACAGCCGGATACCCGGCATCGAGGCCGATTCGGCCCGCATCGAAGGCAACTTCTCCCTACGGCGCGCCGTGGTGGAGGGCGGCGCCCCCACACCCTTCAACCGCGTGAGCACCGCCCTGTCGCTGACCGACGCCCGGGTGAGCGGCGGACTGCTCCTCAACGGGGCCGAGTTGATCGCACGCGACGGGTGGGCCCTGTCGGCCGGTGGCCTGGCCATGGAAGGGGGCGTCTTCTGCCGAAACGGGTTCGTCGCATACGGGGAAGTCCGGCTGATGGGGGCGCGGTTGCCGGGCACCCTGGCCATGCAGGGCGCCCGCCTGGAAGGGCCCGGCCCTCGCGGCGTAGCCCTCACCCTCGACAACGCCGTGGCCTCGTCGCTCAAGTTCTCCGAGGGATTCACTGCAAACGGCACGGTACGGCTGCGCGGCACCCAGGTCAGGGACAACGTGACCTTCGACGGAGCCGTCCTGAACGGCCCGCCCACCGACGACGGAAACGCCCCGGCCCTGATCGCCATGCACCTGCAAGCCGTCGACCTCGATCTCACCCTCGCCCGACCCCCGTCCGGCACCCTCGACCTGCGGGGCGCGCAGGTGTCGTACCTCCACGAGAACGAGCACAGCTGGCCGGACAGGGTGGAGCTGGACGGCTTCGTCTACGGCTCCATCAAGACGGCGGACGCGAACGACGAGCGCCACGAGGCCGTGGGCGACCGGGAGTCCGTGGCCCGACGCGTGGCATGGATACGCAGCAGCCCGGGCTACAACCCGCAACCGTACGAGCAGTTGGCGGCCTGGTACCGCAAGGCCGGGCACGACGACGACGCCCGCCGCGTCCTCCTCGCCAAGCAACGCCACCGGCGCCGCGGGCTGTCCCCGGCAGCCCGCGCATGGGGCCATCTCCTCGACGTGATCGTCGGCTACGGCTACCGTCCCTGGCTGGCCGGCGTCTGGCTCCTCGCGCTGATCCTGCTGGGCACGGTGTCCTTCGGCACTGGCTCCCCCAACCCGGTCAAGCAAGGCGAAGGCGCGCCGTTCCAGCCCCTGGTCTACACACTCGACCTCTTGATCCCCATCGGGGGTCTGGGTCAGCGCACGACCTGGTACTGGTCGAACGACAGCCTCCAGTGGCTGGCCTACCTGCTGATCGCCTTCGGCTGGGTGCTGACGACCGCCGTCATCGCGGGTGTCACCCGCACCCTGCAGAAGAACTAACCTGACGAGGCATCAGGATCAGACCGTCGAGGTGTTGCGTACCCGCGCCGGCAGCCCGGCCGGGCTCAGTCGATTCTCTTGATCACCCGGGCGGGCACTCCCGCGACCACTGTGCCGGCGGGGACATCGCGAGTGACCACCGCACCGGCAGCGACCACCGCACCGGCACCGATGGTCACCCCCTGCGTGATCACGGCAGCCGTCCCGATCCAGACGTCGTCCTCGATGACGATCGGGGCGAAGGAGAGGTACTCGCGGCGCTCGGCCAGGGGCAGTGGATGTCCTCCGGTGATGAGGCTGACCTTGGGGGCGATCATGACGCCGTTCCCGATACGGATGCCTCCCTTGTCCATGAAGGTGCATCCCTGGTTGACGAAGACGTTCTCCCCGAACGTGGTGTTCAGCCCGTTCTCGGTGAAAAACGGCGGGTAGATCGTCACCGATTCCGGCAGCGGGCCACCGAACACAACAGAAAGTAGTTCCGCGCGGCCTTCGCTGTCGCTGAACGGAAGCACGTTCAGTCGAGACGTCGCATCGGTCACTTCCACGATCCGCTCCGCGTGACGCGTGAACTCAGGCGTATGGACATACATGATCTGCTGTGTACGGGTCGACATGCGCTGATCTCACCACCGCGTTGAACAGCCGATCAAACAACCCTGACGAGACCAGACACAACCGCAGGTTGTGAAATTAAGGTGGAAGCGTGGATGTTGAGACGCTGCGGACGTTCGTGGCCGTCGCCGAGACCGGCCAGTTCCAGGCTGCGGCCGACGAGTTGGGGGTCAGCCAGCAGGCGGTCTCCAAGCGGATCGCGGCCCTGGAGCGGCACATCGAGGTCACGCTGCTGGTGCGGACCTCCCGAGGCTCTCGGCTGAGCCTGGACGGGCAGGTCTTCCTGCCTCACGCCAAGCAGGTCCTGGCGGCCATCGCGCAGGCTGAGCAGGCCGTACGCCCCGGAAGCCGTCCCTTGCGCGTCGATGTCCTCAATCGGCGCATCTCCCCGGCCCAGGCCGTCTACCGGTTCTACCGCTCCCACCCCGAGATGGACCTCGACGCGGTCACGCTGAGCACGGAGAACGCCGCCCAGGCCGCCCAGGCGGTGCTCGAAGGGACCGTCGACGCGTCCTTCCGTGCCCTGCCGGCAGATCAGGTCCCGGCCGGGATCAGCGCCGAACGACTCCTGGACGCACCCCTGGAGCTCCTGGTCGGTCCCGGCCACCCGCTGGCTGATGCGCCCTGGGTCAGTCCTGCGGACCTGGCCGGCCACCGCATCTGGATCCCCGGGATCAGGCCGGGCACGGAGTGGGCGGCGTTCTATCAGGCGCTGTCCGAGGCCTTCGGCCTGAGCATCGACGCGCTCGGCCCCAACTTCGGTGACGAAGCCCTGATGGACGCGCTGGCCGACTCGGCCTCGCTGGCCACCCTGGTCGGCAGCGGGGATCGGTACCTGTGGACACAGACCCACGACCTACGACGTATCCCGTTGCATGACCCGACCCCGGTCTACCCGCACGTGCTGCTGTTCCGCAGCGGAGACCAGCACCCCGTGCTGACCGCGCTACGCGAGCATCTGCGCACCGCAGGCCCGCGAGCCCCGCACGACGTGTGGGCACCGGGCTGGGTAGACCGCTGACCAGACAGCCGAATGAGCAGACACGGCCTAGGTGTGCTGACCGGCCAGGTTGGTGACGCGGCTGGCTGGTGTTCGGCCGTCGATGCCGGGCCCGTTGCGAACGTGGAGTTACCGGGTTGGATGTGCTCTGCGGCAGGTGCCGTTTCTTGTCAGCCTCTCGGGGGCCGCTGCCCCTGAGGACCGTCAGTTGCCATCAGGAGGCTGCGCAGAGTCAGTGCAGCCGGTGGGGGCAGCGGTTTGTTGGCCGTGTCGGTACGGAACGACTGGAGCAGATAGGCCACCAGGCGCCGGGACGCTGCACCATCATCCGGTAGGGCGGTCACCAGACCGCAGTGTGCCAACAGGACCACGGCGAGGTCGGAAGGGTGAAAATCGGCCCGCAGCGCCCCCGACGCCTGGGCCCTGCGTACCAGAGTCGTGAAGTCCCGCTCGGCTCGTTGCCGGGACCGCGCGTGTTCCGACGCCGTTTCCGGGAAGGCCGCGACGAACGCGGCCGGGAACCCGCGTTCCTCCCGTTGCAGAGCGCAGACCGTCTCGACCAGGTGCTGGAAGCCCTGCCACGGGTCAGGGGCGGCCAGAGCCTCGGTGAGCGCCCGCGCGCAGGTCTCCATCTGCTGCGCGAACGCGCCTCTCACCAGGGCGTCCCGGGTCGGGAAATGCCGATACAGCGTCGCCACGCCGACCCCGGCCCGTCGGGCCACGGTCGCCATCGGGGCGTCGATCCCCTGCTCCGCGAAGACCGCACGGGCGGCGACGAGGACGCGCTCCCGGTTGCGCCGGGCGTCCGCGCGCACCCCGTCCCGGGCTGTGATCCGAGAGGATTCCGCCATCACTGTCTCTCGCTTCCGGTCCAAGCGGACGATCGCGTCCACTTAAGAGCTTACGGTCGATGCCAGATCCCTGTACGGCCGCGGCGACAAAGGCAGAACGATGAACGACCGCATGATGAAGGCAGTGCTCTACGACCGCTATGGCGGCCCCGATGTGCTCTACACGGGCCACGTGCCACGCCCCGAGCCGGCCCCCGGCGAGGTCCTTGTGAAGGTGCGCGCGTTCAGCGTCAACGGTGGCGAACTGGCAGTACGCGCCGGCCGTCTCCGCCTCCTGAGCGGCCGGAAATTCCCCAAGCGCGTCGGCTCGGACTTCACCGGCGAGGTCGCCGCACTGGGGGCCGGAGTCACACGGTTCGCGGCCGGCGACCGGGTATGGGGGGTCTTGGGCCGCACCTCCGGGTTCGGCAGCGCCGCCGAGTACGTGACCGTACCCGCTGAGCGGGTCGGCCGGCTCCCCGACGGCCTTGACCTGGTGGACGCTGCCGCGCTGCCGGTGGCCACCACGGCCATCACCGCGCTGCGGGACAAGGCCGGGCTGCGCCCCGGCGAACGACTCCTCGTCCGGGGCGCGTCGGGCGGTGTCGGCAACGCCGCCGTCCAGCTCGGACGGGCGTACGGCGCCGAGATCACGGCCCTGGCCCGTGCAGCCAACCTCGACTTCGTCCGCGGGCTCGGCGCGCACAAGGCCGTCGACCACCGGACCGTGCGGCCGGCGGAACTGGGCCGCTTCGACGTGGTCCTGGACACCGCGGGGACCGACCTGCGGGCCTTCCGGCGCCTACTGAATCCGGGCGGGCGCATGGTCACCATCGCCTTCGACCTGAAACGGCCTGCGGCGTCCCTCGGCTACCTCGCGGCCAGCACGGTCCACGGACCCGGCCGGGTGCGTTTCTTCAGCGGCAACCCCACGCGAGCGGACTTCGACGACCTCGCCCGCCATGTGGTCGAGGGCAAGCTGAGCCCTGCGGTGGACACGATCTTCCCCCTGGAGGAGACAGCAGCGGCACACCGGGCGCTGGAGGCGGGCGGCGTCCAGGGCAAGTACGTGGTCAGGGTCGCGTAGGACGTCTGTAGAGGTGCTGATCACAGCCACTCGCTGATGGCAGCGATGAGGACGGTCGCCTCGTAGCGGACCGCCGGCTTGTCGTATCGCGTGGGGAGGCGCGGTGCCTCTTTCTGCGGGCCGAGCACAACCGGTCCGCGCACATCGGCCCGGTCTCCGTTTGTCTTCGCTCAGTGCCGCAGGAGTTCGCAGAAGCGGTCCAGGGCACGGTCGGTGCGGCGGCGGTCGCCGGTGG
>NZ_MAXF01000039.1 GCF_001704635.1 Streptomyces sparsogenes
CAGCCACTCGGGCAGCGATGAGGACGGTCGCCTCGTAGCGGACCGCCGGCTTGTCGTATCGCGTGGGGAGGCGCGGTGCCTCTTTCTGCGGGCCGAGCACAACCGGTCCGCGCACATCGGCCCGGTCTCCGTTTGTCTTCGCTCAGTGCCGCAGGAGTTCGCAGAAGCGGTCCAGGGCACGGTCGGTGCGGCGGCGGTCGCCGGTGGTCGTGAGGTCGAACAGGAGACCCCGGATGACAGCCATGACCAGCGTGGGAGTGACGGCGTCATCAGGGCCGGTGGCGATGTCGCGGAAGGTGGCGCCGAGCGTGTCGAACCAGTCCGTGATCGCCTCCGCCCGGTCCGGGTAGTTCTCGGGGTGAGCCAGGCCGTCGGCGTGCACCTCGAAGAACAGCCGGACGAACGGGGCACGCTCCGGTGCGCTGATCCAGGCCCAGATGCCGCGCAGACGTTCCTCCGCGGTGGCCGCCTCCGGCGGTAGGTTCTCGGCCAACCGCGCCGCACCGCGGCGGCGGGCCTCGGCGAGGACGGCGGATACCAACTCCTGTTTGCTGTTGAAGTCGTAGAGCAGCATCCGCGGGCTGGTGTCGAGAGCCGCGGCCAACGGCCTCAGGCTCAATCCGGCCAGGCCGTGCGCCAGTACGTAGTCGGTCGCCCGCGCGAGCGTGGCCTCCCGCCGGGCGGGATTCGGGGGTCGCCCCACAGTGAATCGTCCTCTCCGTACTGCGGAACCGAGCCTGACGGCAATATATGATACGACTGTTTCAATAACGGGAGTGGACGCAGTCGTGTACACGCTTGACCGGGCACTCGCGCTGGGCGCGGGAGGCCCTGTGGGTGCGGCCTGGATGGCCGGACTGGCCTGCGGACTGCGCCGCGGCGGGGTGGATCTCGGCGAGGCCGATCTGATCGTCGGCACGTCGACCGGCGCGATCATCGGCGCGGTGCTGGCCACCGGTCAGGACCCCAGCCGGCTCGCCAGGCCCGGGCGCCCTGCCGGCACCGACGGCACCCCGCCCCAGGTGGACGGGCGCCGACTGGGCGAGGCGTTCGCCGTGCTCGGCCATGCCGCCTCGGACCCGGCCGAGGCGCGGCGCCGGGTGGGCCGGATCGCGCTCGCCGCCGAGACCGGCCCCGAGCAGGCGCATATCGCCCGGATGCGCGCCCTGGTCGGCACGGACCAGTGGCCGGACCGGAAGCTGCTCATCACTGTGCTGGACACCGAGACCGGCGAGCAGGAGATCCTCGACCGCGCCGGTGGCGCACCGCTGCCCTCCGCCGTGGCGGCGAGCACGGCCTTCCCGGGCATCTACCCACCGATCACCATCAACGGCCGCCGATACATGGACGGCTCCCTGCGGTCGGCGACCAACGCCGGACTCGCGGCCGGGGCCCGCACGCTCGTCGTGGTCGACCCACAAGCGCACCTGTTCCCCCGCGAGTTGCTCGACCAGGAGCTGGCGGTCGCCGGGGCGCACGCGGTGGTGACCATCGAGCCCGATCCGGCGTCGATACGCGCGTTCGGCCCGGACCTGAACGACCGCGCGGCCTGGGAACCGGCCTACCAGGCAGGTCTTGGCCAGGCCACCGATGCCGCGGAGCAGCTCCGCCTCGCGTGGCGGAGCGGATCCGACGCGAACTGAGCGCCGCCCGGCCCCGGCCCTGCTCGCGATGCCCCGCTCGCGGCAAGCCCCGCGCGCATCACCGCCGGGTCACTGCATGTTCCGCACGTGCGGGTGCTCCCAGGACGCCGCGCAGACGTACAGCTGCAGACTGTAGCCGCGGCCGATGGTGAGGTGGGTGTCCCCGCCGGCGTCGGGGAGGGACGGGTCGGCGGCGTGGGAGTCCTCCACCGGCCGCCAGCTCTTGGATCCGCCGTCCCACTCGCGGCCGTCGATGGTGAGCAGGGGCAGAAGGCCCGAGCCGCACTCGGCGCAGGCCATGGGGGACGGATCGGAGAAGCTCCACGGGGCGTGGCCGGCGACCTTGCAGCCGGGGGCGACGCCGAGGTCGTACTGGTAGACCACCCCGCGCCGCTTCCCCCAGGCGTGGAGCCGGCCCGCCAGGTCCTCCGGCAGCTCGTGGGGGGCCGGGTACTCGGTGACCGGCTCGGGGTGCAGCACGCAGGGTTCTGGCAGGTAGTCGTCGTTGCCGAGCACGGACGGCCGCGGGGCCGCGGCCAGCGGGTCGGAGACCTCGGCGGCGGTGCGCCAGCGCAGCTCGGTCCGGGGCAACCCGCACAGGCTGCGCGGGATTCAGCCCCAGGCCGGGCGGTCGGTGCCCCAGGGGGTGGGCGGGGCGGACCAGTCGCGGGGGGAGCCGGCGTAGCCGAGGGGCGGGAGGGCGTAGCGCAGGCATCCGTACGGGGCGGGCCGCTCGGTGAGCCAGGCGGTGGGGTCGTAGGTCTCGCCGCCGTGCGGGGCGACGGGGGTGATGCCGCGCATGAGCCAGGCCGCCGTGGCGGAGAGGGAGAGGCGCAGGTGGCGTCCGTCCCCGGTGTCCTGGCGTTCGGTCAGGGCGCGCAGGACCGCCGCGGCGAGCAGATAGCCCGTGCCGTGGTCGAGGGCCTGCGCGGGCAGCACGCCGGGGTGGCCGTCGGGGGCGGCTTCGAGGGCGGCGATGCCGCTCGCGGCCTGGACGAGGCTGTCGAAGCCGCGCCGGCCGGCCCAGGGGCCGGACCAGCCCCAGGCGGACACCTGGGCGACGACGAGTCCGGGGCGGCGTTCGAGGAGGGCGTCCGGGGCGAGGCCGAAGCGGTCGAGGGCGCCGGGGCGGTAGCCGGTGACCACGGCGTCGGCCTGGGAGAGGAGTTCTTCGAAGGTCCGCCGGTCCCGGGGGTCGCCGAGGTCCAGCCGGGTGGACCGCTTGCCGAAGCCGGTGTCGGCGTGGGCGTCCGGGTCCTCCGGGAGGTGCGGGGAGTCGACGCGCAGGACGTCCGCGCCGAGCAGCGCCAGGGTGCGGGTGGCCACCGGACCGGCGATGACCCGGGTCAGGTCGAGGATCCGTACGCCGCTCGCGGGGAGGGGCGCCGGGGGCAGCGGGCGGGGGGCCGCGCCACCGGACCGCCGGGACTCGATCAGCACGGGCCGGGCGTCGGTGGCGGTCTCCGCGACGCCCCCGGTGGCGACCTCCGGGAACGCCACGGGCGGCGCGGGCGGCGCGGGCCGCGCGACGGCCACGGCCAGGCCGCCCGCCTCGTAGACCATCTCCTGGATCCCGTGGGCGGGGCGGGTCGCCAGCTCCTCGGCGAGCCGCTTGGCGAGGACGTCCTCCTCGCCCCGGTCGGCGATGCCGAGGGCGGCCAGGAGGCGGGCGCGGTGGTGCGGGTAGTTGGCGTGGGTGCGCACCCAGCCGTCGGCCGCGCGCCAGAAGCCGGACAGCGGCGCGAAGGAGGTCGGCGCGCGGCCGTCGATCCGCAGGTGCCGCTCGCTGACGAACGCCGTGGCGACCGCGGCCTCCGCCACCCGTACGGCGGGGACCGGTCCGCCGGACCGCCGCGCCGCCAGTTCGGCGGCGGCGAGCGAGCACGCGGCCACGGTGGCGCGGGCCAGCTCCCGCACCGGCAGGCGGGCGGGCAGCGCCCCCTCGGCCGGGAGGTACGACACCTCGTCCAGCAGTTCCGCGGCGCCGCCCAGGGCGGTCCACGCGTGAGCGGTCGCGGCGTCGGCGGGGGTGGCGGCGTCCGTGGCGGTGGCAGCGTCGGCGGGGGTGGCAGCGTCGGCGTCCGTGTCGGCCTCTATTGGGTGCGTCATGCAGTCATTGTGCGGGGCACCGCAAGACGCACCGCAAGAGCGCGCCCGGCCGCCCCTGCTCCGCCCCTACTCCGCCCCGAAGTCCAGCAGCACCTTGCAGGAGCGGCCGCGGTCGGCGGCCAGGGCGAAGGCGTCGGCCGCCTCCCGTACCGGCCGGACCGCGCTGATCAGCGACTCCAGGGCCGGCTCGGCGGCCAGCAGCCGCAGGGCGTCGTCGAACTCCGCGTGGAAGCGGAACGCCCCGCGAAGCTCAATCTCCTGGCTGACCAGCAGGTTCCCCGCGAACGGGCTCTCCCCGGGCGGCAGCATGCCCAGCTGGACGACGACGCCGCCGCGCCGGATCCGCCGCAGACAGGTGTCCAGGCCGGCCGCCACGCCGGAGGCCTCGATCGCCACGTCCACCTCGTCGTCCGGCCAGTTAGGGTCGGCCGGGTCGTCGGCCCGTACGACGGCGGTGGCGCCGGCCGAGGCCGCGAACTCCAGGGCGCGCGGCAGCAGATCGGTCACGGTGATCTTCGCCGCGCCCGCCGCGCGGGCGGCGGCCACCACCAGGCAGCCGATCGGCCCGGCGCCCGTGACCAGCACATGACGGCCCGTGAGGTCCCCGGCCCGCCGTACCGCGTGGAGGCCGACCGAGAGCGGCTCCGCGAGCGCGGCGCGGCGCAGGTCGAGGCCCTCGGGCAGGGGCCGCAGCTGCGCCGCCGGGACGGCGATACGGGCCGCGAAGCCGCCCTGGACGTGCGGGGTCCGCGCGGCGCTGCCCAGATAGCGGGTGTCGCGGCAGACGTTGGCCCGGCCGTCCGCGCACTCGGGGCACTCCCCGCAGGGCGTGGCCGGGTGGACGGCGACGGGCGTGCCGGGCGCGGGTCCGCTCGCGCCCTCGCCGTATCCGACGACCGTGCCGACGACCTCGTGGCCGAGCACCATCGGCTCGGTCAGGCGGAAGTCGCCGACCCCGCCGTGCCGGTGGTAGTGCAGATCGGATCCGCAGATGCCGCCGTAGCGGATCGCGACGACGGCCTGCCCGGGAGCCGGGCTCGGCTCGGGGAGTTCGTCGATCCGCAGATCGTCCTGTCCATGGATCACACAGCCCAGCACCATGTCCTCCACCCACACCTCTCCGTGTTCCAGAGCCGTGCTCAGAGCACGCTCGTCATGCCGCCGTCCACGTACAGGACCTGACCGCTCACGAAGTCCGCCGCCGGGGACGCGAGATACAGCAGCGCCCCGACCAGGTCCTCGGTCCGCCCCCAGCGGCCCGCCGGGGTCCGCCCGCGCACCCACGCGCTGAACTTCTCGTCCTCGACGAGCGGCCGGGTCAGCTCCGTCTCGATGTAGCCGGGGCCCAGTCCGTTGACCTGGATCCCGTACGGGCCCCAGTCGGCGCACATGCCCTTGGTGAGCATCTTGAGCGCGCCCTTGGTCGCCGCGTAGGGGGCGATGCCGGGGCGCACCACCTCGCTCTGCAGGGAGCAGATGTTGACGATCTTGCCGTGTCCGCGCTCGGTCATCCGCCGGGCGGCCTCCCGGCCCACCAGGAAGGCGCTGGTGAGGTTGGTGTCCAGGATCCGGTGCCAGTCGGCGTCGGTGAACTCCAGCAGCGGGGCGCGGTTCTGCATGCCCGCGTTGTTGACCAGGATGTCGAGCGGGCCGACCCGCTCCTCGACCTCGGCGATCCCGGCGGCGACGGAGGGCCCGTCGGTCACGTCGAAGGCGGCGGTGTGGACGGCGGCGGTGTGGACGGCCGCGGGCCCGGCCTGTGCCGCGGCGGCCTCGGTGAGTTCGGCCGCCGCGGCCTTCAGGCGCTCCGGGTCGCGGCCGTTGACGACCACCGTGCAGCCGGCCTCCAGCAGGCCGCGGGCGAGGGCGTGGCCGATGCCCCGGCTGGAGCCGGTGACGAGGGCGGTGCGGCCGGCGATGTCGAAGAGCGGATGTGTCGTCATGGCGTACGTGTCCCGATGGCTAGGTGAGCTGGATGCGCTGGACGCGCCGGACCCGCTAGATGACCAGCGAGAGCAGCAGGACGAAGCCGATCGAGACGACGGAGATGATGGTCTCCATCACCGACCAGGTCCGCACGGTCTGCCCGACGCTCAGCCCGAAGTACTCCTTGACCAGCCAGAACCCGGCGTCGTTGACATGGCTGAAGAACAGCGACCCGGCGCCGATGGCGAGGACGAGCAGCGCGGTGTGCGTGGTGCTCATGTCGGCCGCGAGCGGGGCCATCAGGCCGGCGGCGGAGATCGTGGCGACGGTCGCCGAGCCGGTCGCCAGCCGGATGCCGACCGCGATCAGCCAGGCGAGCAGCAGCGCGGAGACGTTCCAGTCCTTGGAGAAGTCCATGATCATCTGGCCGACGCCGATGTCGATCAGCGTCTGCTTGAAGCCGCCGCCCGCGCCGACTATCAGCAGGATCCCGGCGATGGGGGCGAGCGAGGTCTCGACGGTGGACGAGAGCCGCCCCTTGGTGAAGCCCGCCGCCCGGCCGAGGGTGAACATGCCGACGATGACGGCCGCCAGCAGCGCGATCAGCGGCGAGCCGACGACGTCCGCGACCCGCTGGACGCCGTTGGCCGGGTCGTCCACGACGATGTCGACGAGCGCCTTGCCGAGCATCAGCACGACGGGCAGCAGCACCGTGGCCACGGTGACTCCGAACCCGGGGCGGCGCTCCAGCTCCTCGGAGGGGCGGGCCGGTATGAGCCGGTCCGGCGGTGTGACGTCCACCCAGCGGGAGGCGACGCGCGAGAAGAGCGGCCCGGCGATCACGACGGTGGGCAGCGCGACCAGCACGCCGAGCGCCAGGGTGACGCCCAGGTTGGCCTTGACCGCGTCGATCGCGGCGAGCGGGCCGGGGTGCGGCGGCACCAGACCGTGCATGACGGACAGGCCGGCCAGGGCCGGGATGCCGATCCGCATCAGCGAGTAGTTGCCGCGCTTGGCGACCAGCAGCACGACCGGGATCAGCAGCACCATGCCGACCTCGAAGAAGAGCGGCAGCCCGATGATCCCCGCGATCAGCGCCATCGCCCACGGCATGGTGCGGTCGCTCGCCTTCGCGAGGATCGTGTCGACGATCTGGTCGGCGCCCCCGGAGTCGGCCAGGAGCTTGCCGAGGATGGCGCCGAGCGCGATCAGCACGCCGACGCCCGCGACCGTGCTGCCGAGCCCGGCCGTGAAGCTGGCGATCGTCTTGTCCAGCGGCGCGGCTGCGGCGGCGCCGAGGGCCAGGGAGCCGATGGTCAGCGACAGGAAGGCATGCAGCTTGAACTTGGTGATGAGAAGGACGATGACGGCGATGCCGACGAGGACGGCGATGCCCAGCTGTGCGTGACCGGCCGACGTGATCGGGTCGGCGGTGTCCGCTGCCAGCATCTCGACGCTGAGTCTGGTCACGGAGTGGCTTCCTTACGTGCGTAGCGTGCGTGCGTAGCGTGCGTACCGGCTATCGGGCCCGGGCCCGCCGCAGCGCGGCGACGGCCTGCTCGGTGATGGCCTCGGGCTTGGGGGTGATGTCCACCGCCACACCGTTCTCGTCCGGCTGCAGCGGCTCCAGGGTGGCGAACTGCGAATCGAGCAGACCGCGCTTGAAGAAGTGGCCCTTGCGGGTCTCCAGCCGCTCGGCGATCTGCTCGCGATCGCCGGTGAGGTGGAGGAAGAAGAGGTCGGGGGCGGCCGCGCGGAGCCGGTCGCGGTAGGCGCGCTTGAGCGCGGAGCAGCTGACCACCCCGCCGCCCGCGCTGTGCTCATGGGCCCACACGCCTATGGCGTCCAGCCACGGCCGGCGGTCGTCGTCGTCGAGCGGGGTGCCGGCCGACATCTTGGCGATGTTGGCCGGGGGGTGGAAGTCGTCGGCCTCGGCGTACGGGACGCCGAGCTCGGCTGCCAGCAGCTCGCCGACCGTGGACTTGCCCGTACCGGACACTCCCATGACGACGACAACCTGGGGGGTCTGCATCGATACCTCGCTGTCTGCTCCGGCGCTGTCTTCTTCGACACGGCCTCGACCTCGGCGCCGCGGCACACTCAACCCCACAGGTACGACGTATTCAAGAGCCTGTGACTTAAAAGTCATACTTATTTGGGTTGCTGCCGGGCACGTAGGCTGAGCCCATGGACAACCAGGGGCGGGGACTGCACGCACGCGTGCTGGCATCCCTCGGGCCCGCGATCACAGCGGGCGACTACCCGCCGGGCACGGTTTTGCGCACGGACGAGCTGGAGAAGCGCTTCGACGTCTCCCGCACCGTCGTCCGGGAGGTGGTGCGCGTGCTGGAGTCCATGCACCTCGTGGAGTCCCGCCGCCGGGTCGGGGTCACGGTGCGGCCCACCGAGGAGTGGGACGTCTTCGACCCGCAGGTCATCCGCTGGCGGCTGGCGGGCGCCGACCGGCCGCGCCAGCTGCGCTCACTGACCGCGCTGCGCTCGGCCATCGAACCGGCCGCCGCCGCCCTGGCCGCCGAGCACGCCACGCCCGAGCAGTGCGCCGAACTCACCGAGCACGCCCTCAACATGGTGGCCACCTCGCGCGGCCAGCAGCTCGCCGCCTACCTGGTCCACGACATCGCGTTCCACCGGGTGATCCTCAGGGCCTCGGGCAACGAGATGTTCGCGCGCCTCGGCGACGTGGTCGCGGAGGTGCTCACGGGCCGCACCGAGCACCAGGTGATGTTCAGCGACCCCGACCCGGAGGCGGTCACGCTGCACGTGCGGGTCGCCGAGGCCGTACGGGCGCGGGACGCGGCCCGGGCGGAGGCGTGCACCCGGGAGATCACCGTCGGCGCGCTGCGGGAGCTGGACATCCTGGCGCCGTAGCCGGCTTGTGGTGAGTATGAGACGGCGACGCGACGTTGCTTCGGCGTGTCGCCGTCTCATACTCACCGCAAAACCACAGGGTGGGAGATCAGCTCCCCGGTGCCCCGGCCGGCCAGCGCTCGTACCACCGCTGGTCGGCCTCCAGCTGCGCGGCGAGCGAGATCAGCCGCGGTTCGCTGTTGGCCGGGCCGAGCAGCTGGGCGCCCAGCGGGAGCGTGCCCTCCTCGTCGGCGAATCCCATGGGGACGTTCACGCCCGGCCACCCCAGGACGTTCCACGGCCAGGCGTAGGGGCAGGCCGCGATCACCGCCCGGTCGGTGTGCCAGCCGTTCAGCTCGGCCATGGCCCCGATGCGCAGCGGCGGGGTCGCGGTCGTCGGGGACAGCACCACGTCGAAGCCCTCGCGCGAGAAGATCTCCCCGACCCGGCGCCGCAGCGGCCCCTCGGCGGCCCGGGCCAGCCGCAGCGGCCCGCCGCCCAGGAGCCGGCCGTGCCGGACGGCGGTGAGGGTGCGTACGTCGAGCAGGGTGCGGTCCGGGACGTGGGCGGACCAGTCCCACAGGCCCGCCATCGCCCGCGGCAGGAAGGACAGGCCGACCCCGACCCCGTAGCGCGGCTCGGCCTCCGCGACCTCGTGCCCCAGGGCGGTCAGCCGCTCGGCGAGGCGCAGGACGGCGGCCCGGACGACCGGGTCGAGCTGCTTGGGGGTGCCGGTGAAGGCGGGCTTGAGGGAGAGCGCGATACGCAGCCGCCCCGGGTCGCGGCGCACGGCGGACAGCACGTCCACGGGCGGCGGCTGGTGCAGATCGCCCGGGCAGTTGCCGCTCGCGGCGTGCAGCAGCAGGGCCGCGTCCTCGACCGTGCGGGCGAGGGGGCCGTTGCAGGTGATGCCGTGGAACGCCTCGGGGTCCGGCCAGGTGGAGATCCGGCCGCGCTGCGGCTTGATGCCGATCAGATGCGTCCAGGCGGCCGGGATACGGACCGAGCCCGCCCCGTCCGAGCCCAGCGCGGCGGGCACCAGGCCCGCGGCGACGGCGGCCGCGGCCCCTCCGGAGGAGCCGCCCGGCGTGTACTCGGGGTTCCAGGGGTTGCGCGTCAGGCCGAAGGCGGGGCCCTCGGTGAACGGCCACTGCCCCAGCTCGGGGGTGTTCGTCTTGCCCACGACGACGGCCCCGGCCGCGCGCAGCCGCCGCACCGCCTCGCAGTCCTCGGTCTTGGGCGGGAACTCCCCGCAGCACCCGAAGGCGGTCGGCTCGCCCGCCACGTCCGCGTCGTCCTTGACCGCGATGGGCACCCCCAGCAGCGGCAGCCGCCGCCCGGCCGCCAGCAGCCGGTCGGCCTCGTCGGCCTCGCACAGCGCCGCCTCGGCCCGTACCCGGCGGAAGGCGTTGAGGGTCCCCTGGGTCGCGGCGATGCGGTCCAGCGCCCGCTCGACCAGCGCGCGGGAGGACACCTCACCGTCGGCCAGCGCTTTGACCTGCTCACTCAAGCCTTTCGGGATGACGCTGGTCACGGCGGACCTCCTCGACTCGCTTCGCCCGCCCCCGGCGGGGCTGGGACCGGTCACGTGAGTTCGGCCACTCCCCCTTTACCGCACGGGGCGCTTGCGCGCACCCTGGGGCTGGGTGACGGCTGCCTCATGCCGATCATCGCCGAGTGAGAAGGACACCCGCATGACCGACATCGCGGCACGCCGTGTTCGTTTCCGGTTCCGGACCGGTGGACCCTCCGACGACGGGCCGCTGGAGGCCGTCCTCGGCTGGGTGCTGGCCGTCGTCATCGCGATGCTCACCGTCCAGCTCGGGCTGCTGTAGCCACGAGCGCGGGCTCCTCGCGGCCGCGCAGCCGGCGGTCGAAGAACGCCACGAGGGGCGCCCGCGGGCCTTCGGTCCGAGCCGCCGCCGGATCTCCGTCCAGCTCGGCGACATGCCCGTCCAGCTCGGCGATCGCCGTGATCCTCGGGTCGTCGCACAGGGGCGTCAGATCCGCCGGGCAGCCCGCCGACCCGCCGAACAGCCCGATCCTGGACAGGTCCAGGACGCCGGGGGCGAGCGACACGAGCTGGTCGAGCGCGAACCGGACGTCCGCCGCCCGGCCCTGCGGGAACCCGGCCGACCGCGCGTCGTCGCCGTGGTCGAGGACCACCACCACATAGCCGTGCGAGGCCAGTTCGTCGGCGAGCCGAATGCGCTCCGCACGCGCCTCGCCGGCGCCGGGCGAGCAGAGCACCACGGGCCGCGGGCCGCTCGGGTCCAGCGCGGGCGGGGCGTCCTGGTGGGCGGCGGCCCCCGGGGCCCGCTCGTACCGCTCGACCTCACGGGCGGGGTAGCGGACGTCGACCCTCAGCTCGCGGGACGGCTTCGCCGCGCCCCCCGGGGCGGGCCGGTGGCAGTCGGCCAGGTGCACGGAGATCGTGCCGACGGGGTGCCGGCCCGTCGGCGCCGCCATGGCCCGTGAGGCGGGGGCGGCGAGCAGGGCGGAGGCGGTCGGTTCGCTGCGGTGCGGCCCACGGCCGACGGTGTAGGTCGTCATGTGTCGAGCATTCCGCGTCCGGCCGCCCACCACCATGTGGGGAGCCCGCCGTCTTCGGGTGGACCTGGGTCCACCTTGCCCGGCGACGCGGGTCCCTCCACCCCACCCGAGCCCGTCCACTCCACTGCACTCCACTGTATGGTTTAGTGAACTATGGGGCCGCGCCCCGAGACCCTCACCGACCTCCAGGGAGAACCGTGACACCCGACGCAGCGCAATGGCTCGACTCGGCCGCCATCGACCCCGCGGTAGTCGCGCTGCGCCCCGACTACCGCGCGCTCCTCATCACCGCCGAGGGGCTGCGCCCCGGGCCCAGCGACGAGTTCAGCGAGGGCATGCTCGCCGCGGCGGAGTCCACGGCCCGCGAGCTGCTGGGCGACGGGCCCGCGGAGCAGCACCCGCACATCGCCGCCTGGCGGGAGGCGTTCCGCGCCTTCGGGGCGAAGCCGCAGCGCACGCGGCCCAGCGCGGAGGCGCTGCTGCGGCGGGCGCCGGCCGGGCTCCCCCGGGTCGACCGGCTCACCGACATCTACAACGCGATCTCCGTCGCCCATGTCCTGCCGCTCGGCGGCGAGGACCTCGACCACTACGCGGGACCGGCGCGCCTGGTCCGCGCCACCGGTGACGAGACCTTCGAGACCACGGCCGGCGGCGAGGCCGTCGTCGAGCACCCCGCGCCCGGCGAGGTGGTCTGGCGCGACGACGCGGGGGTCACCTGCCGCCGCTGGAACTGGCGCCAGTGCACCCGCACCCGGCTGACCCACACCACCACCCGCGCCATGTTCGTCCTCGACGCGCTCGGCCCCCTGGACGACGCCGCCCTGACGGCCGCCGGGGAGGCGCTCGCGACGGCCCTGACGGACGGCTGCCCGGGCGTACGGATCCACTCGCGCCTGGTCACGGGCGCGTCCGAGGCGGTCGCGGGCTAGGGCCCGTCTTCAAAGGGGGCGCCCTGCTCACGACGCCTGGCACGGCACCTCGCTGCGTTGTCGGAGTCGCCCGAGTACGCCCAGTACGAGGGCGATCCTCCGCCTTGCGATGCACCGCACCAGACGCCGCTCGCGGCCGGACGCCCCCTTTGAAGACGGACCCTAGCGCGGTCCGCCCCCGTACGTGGCTACGTGTCCCCGACCCGATCCTGAAAGCAGACCGGAAACCGCCACCCGGTCAGAAGGACTTGGCGGGGACATACGTGCCCCATACGTCCCGCAGCGCGTCGCAGACCTCCCCCAGCGTGGCGCGGGCGGCGAGCGCGTCCTTCATCGGGTAGAGGACGTTGGCCGCCCCCGCCTCGCTCTCGGCGGCCTTCTTCAACGCCGACAAGGCCGTGCTCACCGCACCGCCGTCGCGCTCGGCACGCAGCCTGGCCAGCCGCTCCCGCTGCCGCTCCTCGATGGCCGGGTCCACCCGCAGCGGCTCGTACGGCTCCTCCTCGTCCAGCCGGAAGCGGTTGACGCCGACGACCACCCGCTCGCCCGCTTCCGTCTCCTGGGCGATGCGGTAGGCGTTGCGCTCGATCTCCTCCTTCTGGAAGCCCTGTTCGATGGCGGCCACCGCCCCGCCCAGGTCCTCCACCCGCCGCATCAGATCGACCGCGGCGGCCTCGACGGCGTCCGTCAGCGACTCGACGGCGTACGAGCCGGCGAGCGGGTCGACGGTGGCGGTCACGTCCGTCTCGTGCGCCAGCACCTGCTGGGTGCGCAGCGCGAGGCGGGCGGACTTGTCGGTCGGCAGCGCGATGGCCTCGTCGAAGGCGTTGGTGTGCAGGGACTGGGTGCCGCCGAGGATCGCGGCGAGCCCCTGGACCGCGACCCGCACGAGGTTCAGCTCGGGCTGCTGCGCGGTGAGCTGGACGCCCGCCGTCTGGGTGTGGAAGCGCAGCATCTGCGACTTCGGGTCGCGGGCGCCGAACTCCTCGCGCATGACCCGCGCCCAGATGCGGCGTGCCGCCCGGAACTTGGCGGCCTCCTCCAGGAGGGTCGTCCGGGAGACGAAGAAGAACGACAGGCGAGGCGCGAAGTCGTCGACCGCCATGCCGGCGGCGAGGGCCGTACGGACGTACTCGATGCCGTCGGCCAGCGTGAAGGCGATCTCCTGCGCGGGCGAGGCGCCCGCCTCCGCCATGTGGTAGCCGGAGATGGAGATGGTGTTCCAGCGGGGGATCTCGGCCCCGCAGTACTTGAAGACGTCCGCGACCAGTCGCAGGGAGGGGCCCGGCGGGAAGATGTACGTGCCGCGCGCGATGTACTCCTTGAGCACGTCGTTCTGGATGGTGCCGGTCAGGTCGCGGGCCGCCACACCCTGCTCCTCGCCGACGAGTTGGTAGAGCAGGAGCAGCAGGGCCGCGGGGGCGTTGATGGTCATGGAGGTCGAGACCCGGTCCAGGGGGATGCCGGCGAACAGCGTCCGCATGTCCTCGATCGAGTCGATGGCGACGCCGACCTTGCCGACCTCGCCGTGCGCGAGGGTGGCGTCGGAGTCGTAGCCCATCTGGGTGGGCAGGTCGAAGGCCACGGACAGGCCCGTGGTGCCGTGCTCGATGAGCCGGCGGTAGCGGGCGTTGGACTCTGCGGCGGTGCCGAACCCCGCGTACTGGCGCACCGTCCAGGGGCGGCCGGTGTACATCGAGGGATAGACGCCCCGCGTGTAGGGGTAGGCCCCCGGCTCGCCCAGGGCCTCCTCCGGGTCCCAGCCGGCCGGGTCACCCGGCCCGTACACCGGCTCGACGGTAAAGCCCGACTCCGACTCGCGCGCCATGGGTTCACGCCTCCTGCCGCTCCGGTGGCCGTGGGTCCTCCTCACAGCATGCGCCGATGTTCGCCGCGCGGCAGCCCCGGGAAGCATGGAAGACGGATAGCGAAAGCGAACAGCGAACGGCGGGCGCCGCCGAGGGGCGGGGACTGGGGGTCGGGGAGATGCACCGGATATCGGTGGCCGGTACGGCGCTCGCCACGGCGGTGCTGGCCACGCTGGTCGCGGGGTGCAAGGAGCAGGGCGTGGCCGGCGCGGGGCACTCCCGCGCGAGGCCCGAGGCGCGGCAGAGCGCGGGCGCGCCCGCCCATGCCGCACCGTCGCCCCGGCCGCACCGGACCTGGCACAAGCCGTCGTACAAGCCGCGCCGCACGCACCGGCCCGTGCCGCCCCGCCGGGCCGCCCCGCCCGCGCCGGCGGCCGTGATCGCCTTCGGCACGAGCGGCGAGCGGGTGCGCGAGCTACAGGCGCGGCTGCGCCGGCTGGGCCTCTTCGACCGCAATCCGACCGGCTATTTCGGCACGGTCACCCGCTCCTCCGTCCAGGCCTACCAGCGCGCCCACGGCCTGGCGGCCACCGGCTCGGTCGACAGCCGCACCTGGAACTCCCTGCGCACCGCCACCAAGCGGCCCACGCGCGACGAGCTGTACCCGCCGACCGCCAACCCGCTCGCCAAGCCCGACCCGCGCTGTATGACGGGGCGGGTGCTGTGCATCAGCAAGACGAGCCGCACCCTCGCCTGGATGATCAACGGCAAGGTGGTCTCGGCGATGGACGTGCGGTTCGGCTCGCAGTACACGCCGACGCGGGAGGGGCTGTTCCAGGTCGACTTCAAGAGCCGCGACCACGTCTCGACGATCTACCACACCCCGATGCCGTACGCGATGTTCTTCAGCGGCGGCCAGGCGGTGCACTACTCGGCGGACTTCGCCGCCCGGGGCTACAGCGGCGCCTCGCACGGCTGCGTCAACGTGCGGGACAAGGGCCGGATCGCCGCGCTCTTCGACCAGGTCCGGACGGGTGACAAGGTCGTGGTCTACAAGTAGGCCCGGCCGGCGGGCAGGCCATGGGGTCATGAGACGGGGCATGGGGTGAGAGAAGGGCGCGGGCAGGGCCGGGGGAACGTGCCCTGCCCGCGCCATGGGCGCGGAGCCGTCGGTACGGGGGGAACCTCGGCTCCCGCGCGGGGCCGATGACCAGTCGGCCTGTTTCTTACAGCGTCACCCTCGAAGAAAATGTCACACCCGGATTCCGGATGCCGTTCCTCGCGGTGTCGCCCGCGGCCGCCGTCGTCGCGGCGGCGGTGGACGCCGCGCCCGTGGCGGTGGGCGCCACGGGGTCGGTGTCGGGGGTCACCCCATCGGTGTCGGGGGTCACCGGGTCCGCGTCGGGGGTCGCCGGGTCGGACGGGGGCGGGGGCGCCGGGACACCGTCAGTGCCGGTGCCCCCGTCCTCTTTTCCCGGGCCGGTCCCGTCGTCGCCGTGGCCGCTGTTGCCGGAGTCGCCGCCCTGACCGCCGCTGCCGCCGCCGCTGTTACCGCTGTTGTCGCCGCTGTTGCTGCCGTTGTTGCCGCCGCTGCGCGGGGTGCCCTCGCTGCCGGCGTCGTCGACGACCGCGGCGCAGTAGCTGTGTATCGCGGTCGGGCTGCCCGCCGCCTTCTCCAGCTTCCGCAGGTCCTTGGCGTCGATGGCCGCGGCGTCGCCGCTCTCCGCGGCCAGGTACTGGCGGCAGACGGTGAGCGCCCAGCCCTTCCCGCCGGCGCCGTGCGAGCCCTGCGACGCGGAGTCGTCCGCGCCCTTGCCCTTGTTCTTGTCGTCATCGGCGTCCGTACCGTCGTCCCCGGCCCCGTGGCCCGGGGACGTCCGCGAGCCGTCGCCGCCCCGGGAGACACCGCCGCCGGAATCGTGGTCGGCCGATCCACCCGTTCCGGGCGGCGTCCGGCTGTCCGGGGAGATCCGGGGCGCGGCCGATCTCTCGCCGGTGGTGCCGCCGGCGGGCATGCTCACCGTGGGCCCGGGCGCACCGTCGTCCCGGCCGAAAGGCAGCACCCCCGCGGCCGTCGCGACCGCGAATCCGCTGAGCGCGCAGCCGGCCAGCGCGGCGACCAGTCCCACGTGCAGCGGTCGGCGCAGCCGCGCCTGCCCGCCCGGCTCGCCCGAGGGTCGCGCCATCCGGAACACCCCAGGGGTGTCCGAGCCGCCGCCGGCGCCGAATCGTACGCCCCGGCCGGTCCGCCCCGCCCGCTGCGCGCGCTCGGCCTGCTCGGCCCGCGCCGCGCGGAACGCGGCCACCGCCGCCTCCTCGCCCGGGAGGGCCGCCTGGCCGTCGGCCGCGCCGCCCGCCGCCGGGCGGGACGCCTCGGCCACGGCACCGAGCACGGCGGCCAGCCGCTCCGCTTCCTCCCGCGACCGGTCCGACCGGCCGTTTCGCCCGCCATCGGAGTCGCCGGGTCCTGCCCAGGCCGGCTCACCACGAAGCAACCGCTCCGCCGCATCGTCATCCAGCCAGCTGTAGCGGTGGTCGTCGGCCATCACATGTCCTTCTGCGTCGGGCCGCCGGAATCCGTCACACCGGCGGACCTCGCGGTCCCTCTGCGTGACTCCCGCTGGAGCGGGATCCCGTCCAGTACCCCTTGGCCGGCCCCGCCCCCCGCGTCCAGCAGATCGGCCAGTCGCCGCAGGCCCCGGTGGGCGGCGGTGCGCACCGCGCCGGGGCGTTTGCCGAGCACCGCGGCCGCGCTCTTGGCGTCGAGCCCGAGGACCACCCGCAACACCACCGCCTCGGCCTGGTCCCGCGGCAGCTGGGCCACGAGCCCGAGGGCGCGGTCGGTGCCGAGCGCCTCCAGCGCCTCGCCCGCCGTGTCCGCGTCGGACGCCCGGCCCTCCAGCTCCGTCTCGTCGCCCCCGATCGCCGGGCGCCGCCCGCGCATGCGTATGTGGTCGAGCGCCCGGTTGCGGGCTATGCGCGCCGCCCAGCCGCGGAAGCGGTCCGCGTCTCCGCTGAACCTGACCAGGTCGCGGGCTATCTGGAGCCAGGCCTCGGAGGCGATGTCCTCCGCGTCACCGTCGCCGACCAGCGTCCGTACGTACCCCAGGAGGCGGGGGTGGACCGCTCGGTACACGGTCCGGAAAGCGGTCTCGTCCCCGTCCTGCGCCGCGCGCACCGCGGCGGTCAGTTCCGCGTCGTCCCCCTGCACGCCCTCTACCTGCCCCACTCGGAGAAACGGAGGTCCAGCGATGCCGAAGCCGAGGCTAGCCGTGGCCATAGGGCGGGTACGGCTGGTCCGCGGGACCGGTCGGGCCGGGCGGGCCGTAGGGCGGCGGCGTGCCGTACGGAGCGGCGGGCGCGCCGTACGGGGCCGCCCCGCCGGGCTGCGGCGGAAGCGAGGCGCGCTGCTCCTGCATCGCGGTGATCTGGCGGACGAGCAGCAGCGCGAGGATGGCCGCGGCGATGAGGACGACGGTCGCGAACATGTCGAGCGCGAGGATGTCGTGCAGCTCCTCGATGTCGCTCTTGACCTTCGCATAGGTCGGGTTGTAGTCCGCGGACTCCATCTTGCTCCGCAGGGTGTTGTACCGGATCGTGCCGATGAAATTGGCGGCGCCGGCGACGATCCACGTCACCCACCATCCGTTGAGCAGTCCGCGGCGGACGTTGTGCGGCCCCTGCGGGGAGCTGGCCCGCCAGATGTCGTTGGCGATCTGCTTGGGGAACCACAGGTTGACCACCGGGGTGAACCAGGAGCCCGCGGCCCAGCCGCTGCCGAACCGGTGCTGGCCGGGGGCGAACACCTCGGCGTTCAGCCGCAGCCGCCGGAACCAGACCGCCCACAGGACGGCGAGGGCGACCAGGATGAAGAAGGAGATGAGCACCGCGGTCGTGTAGACGTCGTCCGCGTCCTCCAGCTCCCTGAAGTGCTCCCCGGTCGTCAGAAGGCCGCCGTCGAGGATGTCCCCGATCACGCCGTACTGGTCACCGCGCGCGACGAGCACGAAGACGAGCGCCGGGAGCATCACGCTGAACAGCACCACCAGCGCGGTCGACAGCCCGCGTCGCAGGTCCACTCCGCCGGCCGGCATCCCCAGGGGCGGGGCGGACGGGTAGGCGAGCGGCGGCGCGGCCGGCATGGGCGCCTGCTGGGGCGGGACATGCGGCTGGGGCTGCGGGGGCGGCGGCTGCTGGAGCTGTTGCTGGTAGGTCCCGCATGCGGCGCAGCGCCCGTCGGGGCCGACGGCCGCTGCTCGGCAGTTCCCACACGGATACATTTTTGGAGTCCCCCTGGAAACGTGGCCCAGTCTCAGCCACGCAAGGAATAAACAACACACCGCGCCCACGGCGCGGACCTGCACGTTACGGGGATCCGCCCGGTCACGTCCAGAGCGGGGCCGCGCCCCGGACACGACCCGGGGTTCCCCGGTTCCCGTCCGGCCTCCCGCCGGGGGAGGTGTGACGCGATCGGGGCGTGCGACGCTGTAGGGAGTACGGGTCCCTCGGGGGCCCGCACCGGACGGCGGCCGGGGCCTCTCCTGTGGGGGGTGGCGGCCCCGGCCGTCCCTCCTCCGGCCCCGGGTCCGCGCGGCTCAGCTCGTCAGCCGGTCGCTGAGCGCGGTGAATTTCTTCCAGCTCAGGGGCGGCTTCCCGGGATCCCACAGCCGCTGGGCGAGCGCCGCGAGCGGCAGTCTGATGCCGTGGGCGACCTGGGTGGGGGTCTGCGCGTCGGGGATGTCGCACCACACCGCGAAGCGGGCGCCCGGCACTCGGGACGGCCCGGTCAGCGCCGCGTCCGGTACGGGCCGGGTGCCGCGGAGCACCGCCGGGGACCACTGCTCGTATATGCGTTCGCCGGTCGGGTAGCGGAAGTTGTTCGGCTGCCCCAGTACGTAATAGAGGTACTCGTCGTTGAGGTTGACCACCGTGCGTCCCTCGCGCAGGTACTCGATCGGCGGCCGGGCGCCGCTCTCCCGCCCCGTCCAGTACTCGACCTCGATGCCCCGGTCGGGGGCGACGACGCCGCCGGAGTAGAAGCCGTCGTTCCACGCCTTGGGCCGCTTGCCCAGCTCGCGCGCCACGGCCGCGCGGGCGTTGAGCCAGGCGGTGGCCAGGTCCTGGATGCGCCCCCTGGGGCCGTACGCCAGCCGGGCCGCGGTGGCCAGGGCCGGATAGGTGGCCTCCGGGTTCCGCGACATCAGCGCTCCGTACTCGTCGCCGCCCAGGTGCCAGTACGGGCCGGGGAACAGTGGCGCGAACTCGCGCATCAGGTCGTCCACGATCCGCGCGGCGGCCGGGTTGGAGATGTCCACCGCGCCCCGGAAGGCGAGCCCCTTCCCGGTGCGCAGCTGAAGCGAGGGATGGGCGCGGATGACGGCGCCGAGGTGGCCGGGCGAGTCGATCTCGGGGATGACGGTGATGTGCAGGCTCCGGGCGAGGCTCACGATCCGGCGGACCTCCTGCTTGGTGAGGTGCCGCGGCGCGACGATCTCCGGGTGGGAGCTGCTCTGGATGCGGAAGGCCTGGTCGTCGGAGAAGTGCAGACCGAGCTGGTTGAGCTTGAGGTCGGCCATCTCGCGCAGCCGGGCCTCGATCCACGAGGCCGGGAAGTACTTGCGGGCGATGTCGAGGTTGAGGCCGCGCTGCGGGCGGTCGGGCCGGTCGCGGATCACGCCCTGGGGCAGCCTGCCGCCGGAGCGCAGCGCCTGCTTGACGGTCCGGGTGCCGTAGAAGACGCCGGCGTCGGCGGAGCCGGTGATCCGGGCCCTGCCGTCGCGCACGGTGAGCACGTACGCCTCGCGGCCGCCGCTCTGCTGGGGCTTCAGGGCCAGCTCCAGGTCGCCGCGGCGGGCGGGGCCGGCGCTGACGCGCAGGCCCAGCTCGCGGGCGGTCAGCGCCGCCTCGTCGGCGAGCGGGCCGCGGGGGTCGGCGACGACGCGGCTGCCCGGCCCGGGTCGCCAGCCGGGACCGGCCTGCGGGGTGTAGTCCCGCACGGAGGGGATGGTGCGGGGCGGGGCGGAGACGCCGGTGGGGCTGGCCGGGGGCGGGGGCGCGGTGGTCGTGGGGCGGGGGGTGGTGGGCGTGGGGCGGCCGGTGGTGGCGGTGCCGGTCGGGCGCGGGCTGGACGCGGACGGGTGCCGGCCCTCGCCGCCCTGCTGCTGGCAGCCGGTGACCAGGGCGAGGACCGCGACGAGGGCGGTGACCGCGCCGCGTCCGGCCGCCGCCCCGCCGGCCGTACGCCGCGCCGGGCGCCCCGGCCGCCTCAGCCGACTCGGCCGGCCTGGCCGAGTCGGCCGGCCTATATGAGGCAATCCCATGGCACGGGCCTCTCTCTCATGGCGCGGGTCGCATGGCGCGGACGTCATGGCGCGGGTCTCATGGCGCGGCCTCCCGTCCCGAGCGCCACGGCGTCCACCGCACGCCACGAAACCACCACCTCCGGGTGAATTTCGTACATCCACCGGCCAGTGACTGACACATATCGTTACCTTGAACTGCCGATCGCACCACTTCAACCCCAGGCACCCCATACCTTCCCGGATCGCCCACATCATCCACATCACCCGAGTCACCGTTCGAACCCTTGTACCGCTCGCACCCCTCATTCCCGCCACGCGCGTCCAAGGAGCCCATGCTGTCCAGGCCCAGCGACTCCCCGCGTACCCCGCCCCCGCTTCGCCCCTCCCGGCCGCCCGCCCAGCGCGCCCCCGTCGCGCCCGGCCGGATCGGCGCCGCCCGGCTCGACCGGCTCAACGCGGCCCCGCCCGGCGCCGCCGAGGACGCGCTGCTCGCCTGCTGCGGCAGCCGCCGCTGGGCGCGGCTGATCGCGGCGCACCGCCCCTATCCGGATCTCGACGCGCTGCTCGCGGCCGGCGACGAGGCCAGCTACGACCTCACCCCCGCCGACCTGGACGAGGCCCTCGCCGACGAGGCGGTGGTCGGGCGGCTGCCGGCGGCCGACGGGCCGGGGGCGCGGGCCGCGCACACCGCGCTGCGGGCCGCTCACGCCGAGTACCAGCGCCGTTTCGGCCATGTCTTCGTGATCTGCCTGGACGGGCTGCGCCCCGCCGAGATGCGGGACCGGGTGCTGGCGGAGATCCACGCCCGGCTGGACAACGAGAAGGACGCCGAGCGGGTGCAGGCGGCCGAGGAGCTGCGGCGCATCGCCCGTGGCCGACTCGCCCGGCTGATCGCGGGCCATCCGCAGGCGTCCGGAATCAAGCAGGTGTCCGGAATCATGGGGTTCCGTCCCGCCTGATCCCGCTCGTTTGTGCCTGATCGATCACACTGGCGCCCCCCGCGCGAGCGAACCGACAACACGTCGCTACGATGGCCAGGGCCGGTGGACCGTACCCGGCCGGGCCCGACCGACAGAAGCCGGCAGGCCCCAATCCCCGTTTCCGGAGGGTTTTCCGTGCCGGCTGGAACGCTGTATCGCGGCCGGGAAGGCATGTGGTCCTGGGTGGCTCACCGAGTCACCGGCGTCCTCATCTTCTTCTTCCTGTTCGTCCATGTCCTGGACACCTCGCTCGTCCGTGTGTCGCCCGAGGCTTATGACGACGTCGTCGCGACATACAAGAATCCGATTGTGAACGTGATGGAGTACGGCCTGGTGGCCGCCATCCTGTTCCACGCCCTCAACGGCCTGCGCGTCATCGCCGTGGACTTCTGGTCGAAGGGCCCGAAGTACCAGCGGCAGATGCTGTGGAGCGTTGTCGGTATCTGGGTGGTGCTGATGGCCGGGGCGTTCTACCCGGTCCTGCAGCACACCCTGCGCGAGCTGTTCGGGAGCTGACGCAGATGTCCGCCGAGACCACCACCCCCGCGAACAACGGCGTCCACCAGTACGACGTGGACCACCCCGCGCCGCTGATCGAGCCGCCGCGGGCCCGCACCCGCAAGACGCCGCGGGCCACCCGCACCAACTTCGAGATGTACGGATGGCTGTTCATGCGGCTGTCCGGCGTCCTGCTGGTCGTGCTCGTCCTGGGCCACCTGCTGATCCAGCTCGTCCTCGACGGCGGCGTCTCCAAGATCGGCTTCGCCTTCGTGGCCGGCCGCTGGGCCTCGCCGTTCTGGCAGGCATGGGACCTGATCATGCTGTGGCTCGCCACGCTGCACGGCGCGAACGGCCTGCGCACGATCATCAACGACTACGCGGAGCGGGACAACACCCGCCTGTGGCTGAAGGCGCTGCTCTACACGGCGGCAGGGTTCACCATCGTGCTCGGCACTCTGGTGATCTTCACCTTCGACCCGAACATCCGCTAGGCCCCGGGGCTGAGGTATCCACTCATGAAGATCCACAAGTACGACACCGTCATCGTCGGCGCCGGCGGCGCCGGGATGCGCGCGGCCATCGAGTCGACGAAGCGCAGCCGCACCGCGGTGCTGACCAAGCTCTACCCGACCCGCTCCCACACCGGCGCCGCCCAGGGCGGCATGGCCGCCGCCCTCGCGAACGTCGAGGAGGACAACTGGGAGTGGCACACCTTCGACACGATCAAGGGCGGCGACTACCTGGTCGACCAGGACGCCGCCGAGATCCTGGCGAAGGAGGCCATCGACTCGGTCCTCGACCTGGAGAAGATGGGCCTGCCGTTCAACCGGACCCCCGACGGCACCATCGACCAGCGCCGCTTCGGCGGCCACAGCCGTAACCACGGCGAGGCCCCGGTCCGCCGGTCCTGCTACGCCTCGGACCGCACCGGTCACATGATCCTCCAGACGCTGTACCAGAACTGCGTCAAGGAGGGCGTGGAGTTCTTCAACGAGTTCTACGTCCTGGACCTGCTGCTCAACGAGGTCGACGGCGTCAAGCGCACCGCGGGTGTGGTGGCGTACGAGCTGGCGACCGGCGAGATCCACGTCTTCCAGGCGAAGGCCGTGGTCTTCGCCTCGGGCGGCTGCGGCAAGTTCTTCAAGGTGACCTCCAACGCCCACACCCTGACCGGTGACGGCCAGGCGGTCGCCTACCGGCGCGGGCTGCCGCTGGAGGACATGGAGTTCTTCCAGTTCCACCCGACCGGCATCTGGCGCATGGGCATCCTGCTCACCGAGGGCGCCCGCGGTGAGGGCGGCATCCTGCGCAACAAGGACGGCGAGCGCTTCATGGAGAAGTACGCGCCGGTCATGAAGGACCTCGCCTCCCGCGACGTGGTCTCCCGCTCCATCTACACCGAGATCCGGGAGGGCCGCGGCTGCGGTCCCGAGGGCGACCACGTCTACCTGGACCTGACCCACCTGCCGCCGGAGCAGCTGGACGCCAAGCTGCCCGACATCACCGAGTTCGCCCGGACGTACCTGGGCATCGAGCCCTACACGGACCCGATCCCGATCCAGCCGACCGCGCACTACACGATGGGCGGCATCCCGACCAACGTCCAGGGCGAGGTGCTGTCCGACAACGACACCGTCGTGCCGGGCCTGTACGCCGCGGGCGAGGTCGCCTGTGTGTCCGTGCACGGCGCCAACCGCCTGGGCACCAACTCGCTCCTCGACATCAACGTCTTCGGCCGCCGGGCGGGCATCGCCGCCGCGGAGTTCGCCGCCGGGAACGACTACGTCGAGCTGCCCGAGGACCCGGCCCAGTTCGTCCAGAGCCAGGTCGAGGGGCTCAGGAACGCCACCGGCAGCGAGCGGGTCGCCGAGGTCCGCAAGGCGCTGCAGGAGACCATGGACAAGAACGTCATGGTCTTCCGGACCGAGCAGACGCTGAAGGAGGCCGTCGAGGAGATCGGCCACCTGCGCGAGCGCTACAAGAACATCAGCGTCCAGGACAAGGGCAAGCGGTTCAACACCGACCTGCTGGAGGCGATCGAGCTGGGCAACCTGCTCGACCTGGCCGAGGTCATGGCCGTCTCCGCCCTGGCCCGCAAGGAGTCGCGCGGCGGCCACTACCGCGAGGACTACCCGAACCGCGACGACGTCAACTTCATGCGCCACACCATGGCGTACCGTGAAGTGGGCGCCGACGGTTCCGAGTCCATCCGCCTCGACTACAAGCCGGTCGTGCAGACCCGCTACCAGCCGATGGAGCGTAAGTACTGATGAGCACCCCGACGCTTGACAAGCCCTCCGAGGCTCCGGAGGCGGCCGCGGCCAACGCTTCGCACCTGATCACGGTCACCTTCCGGATCCGCCGCTTCAACCCGGAGGTCTCCGACCAGTCGTACTGGGAGGACTTCCAGCTCGAGATCGACCCGAAGGAGCGCGTCCTCGACGGGCTGCACAAGATCAAGTGGGATCTGGACGGCACCCTGACCTTCCGCCGCTCCTGCGCCCACGGCATCTGCGGCTCCGACGCCATGCGGATCAACGGCCGCAATCGGCTGGCCTGCAAGACGCTGATCAAGGACATCAACCCTGAGAAGCCCATCACGGTCGAGGCGATAAAGGGCCTCACGGTCCTCAAGGACCTGGTCGTGGACATGGAGCCGTTCTTCCAGGCGTACCGCGATGTGATGCCCTTCCTGATCACGACGGGCAACGAGCCGACCCGCGAGCGCCGGCAGTCCGCCGAGGACCGCGAGCGCTTCGACGACACCACCAAGTGCATCCTGTGCGCCGCGTGCACCTCCTCGTGCCCGGTGTTCTGGAACGACGGCCAGTACTTCGGCCCGGCGGCGATCGTCAACGCGCACCGCTTCATCTTCGACTCGCGCGACGAGGGCGGTGAGCAGCGTCTGGAGATCCTGAACGACAAGGACGGCGTCTGGCGCTGCCGCACCACCTTCAACTGCACCGAGGCCTGCCCGCGCGGCATCGAGGTCACCAAGGCCATCCAGGAGGTGAAGCGCGCGCTGATCACGCGGCGCTTCTGACCTCCGGGCCGCCCCACCGGGCGCCCTCAGGCACCCTCCACCGAGTGCCCCGCTTCCCCCTGGGAAGCGGGGCACTCGCCGTTGGGGCGCTTGTTGCTGGGCGGCCGACTCGCTCCGGGGTGCTCCGGGCCTCCCACGAGCGTCTATACACCCGGTGTATACGCCGTGTGTATAGTGCTCCGCATGACCGACGCGTACCTGCTGCCGATCAAGACCGCGGCGGCCCTGTTCCCCCTCGTGGCGCTGGCCCTGTTCCTGCCGACGGCCGTGGTGCTGTACCGCAGGCACGGCGTCATGTCGCGGGGGCGGACGCTGTCGCTGTACGGCTTCCTGTACTACGCGCTGAGCGCGTTCTGCATGACGGTCGTCCCACTGCCCCGGCGGTCCCCGGACATGTGCTCCCGATACGCCGTGGTCGCCGACCCGCAGCTGATCCCGGGCAACACCTTCGGCGACATCTGGAAGGAGGCGCACGGCAAGGTCACCGTCAACGCGCTGGTCCTGCAGAACCCCGCCGTCGCCGGCACCCTCTTCAACCTGCTGCTGCTCCTGCCGCTCGGGGTCTTCCTCCGCTACCACTTCCGCCGCGGGCCGGCGGCCACCGCGGCCCTCGGCTTCGGCGCCTCGCTGTTCTTCGAGCTGACGCAGTGGAGCGGGGTGTGGGGCCTCTACGCGTGCCCGTACCGGCTCTTCGACGTCGACGACCTGATCGTCAACACCTCGGGCGCGCTGCTCGGCTGGGTCCTGGCCGGACCCCTGACGCGCCGGCTGCCCGCGCTGGAGACGCTGGACGGACGGGCGCTGGCCCGCCACCCGGTGCCGTTCGGACGGCGGCTGACGGCGCTGGTGGTGGACCTGGTCGGCTACGCGGCGGTGACGGTCCTCGCCGTCGTGGTGAGCCGGGGGCTCGGCGAGGCGGAGGTCCTGCCCCGGGTGCCCGGCCCCTGGGTGCCCGGCGCGGCCTTCGCCGGGTGGTTCGTCGTCCTGCCGTATCTGACGGGAGCGACGCCCGGCAAGCGGCTGTTGCGGCTGCGAGTGGTGCCCGCCGGCGGCGGCGCGCTCCCCCTCCGCCGGCTGGCCGTACGGGCGCTGCTGCTCGGCGTGGCCACGCTCCCGTTGCTGGCGGGGCTGGCGCTCGCGGCGGCGGTCCTGTTCGTCGAGCCGTCGCTGCCCGGCCTCGTCGCCACCGCCCGGCGGGCGAGCGGCGAGGACGCGGCGTACCTCGCGGCGCTCTATCCGGAGCAGGCGCTCGTCGCCGTGCTGGGCATCGCGATGCTGCTGGCGTACGGGCTGCGGACGCTGCGGCACCCCGACGGCCTCGGCCCGCACGAGATCCTGTCGGGACTCCGCAACGAGGCCCTGCCCCACACCCGCGCCCGACGCCCCTACGGAACGGCGGCCGCCCCCGCCGCCCCCGCCCCCGTCAGGGCGGCCGCCCCGCTGCGGGAGACGCTCACGAGCGTCTGAGCGCGGCGGCGGGCGCCGTTCACTCACCGCCGCGCGGCGATCTCCGTCGTCCGCCGGCGGGCTCGCTCAGGCGCGGGTGGTAAGGCGCGGGTGGCTCAGGCGTTGTCAGGCGCGGGTGGTTCGGGCGTGGGTCGCTCAGGCGCGGGTCGCGGCCAGCTCGACCACGGTGACGTCCGGCGGCGCCCCCACGCGCACCGGCGGGCCCCAGGCGCCCGCGCCGCGCGTGACGTAGAGCTGGGTGTCGCCGTAGCGGTCGAGCCCGGCGGCGGTCGGGTTCGCGAGTTCGGCGACGTAGTTGCCCGGCCACATCTGCCCGCCGTGGGTGTGCCCGGACAGCTGCAGATCCACGCCGTGGTCCACCGCGTCATGGATCACCACCGGCTGGTGGGCGAGCAGCACGCAGGCGCGCGCCGGGTCGCGGTCGCCGAGCGCCGCCTCGAAGTCCGGGCCCTGGCCCTCGTCCTCGCCCGCGACGTCGTTGACCCCCGCGAGGTCGAAACCGCCCAGCTCGGCGCGCTCGTTCTCCAGCGGCCGCAGCCCGAGCTCGCGCACGTGGTCGACCCACTCCCGGGCGCCGGAGTAGTACTCGTGGTTGCCGGTGACGAAGTACGACCCGTGGCGGGCCCGCAGCGCGCGCAGCGGCTCGGCGGCGGGACCGAGGTCCTCGACGCTGCCGTCGACGAGGTCGCCGACGACGGCGATCAGGTCGGGGCTGGTGCGGTTGATCGTCTCCACGACCCGCCGGGTGTGCGCGCGGCCCAGGATCGGCCCCAGGTGGATGTCGCTGACCACGGCGATCCGGAACCCGTGCGCCCGGCGCGGCAGCTTGGCCAGCGGCACGGTGACCCGCTTCAGGCGGGGGCCGCGCATCACGGTGTACGTCCCGTACCCCACGGTGCCCGCCGACACAGCGGCCGCCCCGACGGCCACGGTCCGCGCGACGAACAGCCGGCGGGAGGGGGGCGCGGGGGCGGCATCGACAGCGACGGCAGCCGGGGGCTCGCCGGTCTCGCCGACCGGGTCGGTCTCGTTCGCCTCGCCGACCGGGTCGGGCTTGTTCGCCTCGCCGACCGGACCGGTCTTGCTCACCTCGCCGACCGGAGCGGCGTCATCGGCCTCGTTCAGCGTGCCCACGGCCACCGGCGTCCGCTCGGCGGGGACGCCGACCGGTCGGGCGGCGGTGACGGGCGGCGCGAGCCGGGCCGCGTCGCGCCGCTCCAGCCAGCGGCGCAGCAGCGGCCGTATCGCCTCACCCGCCAGCAGGGCGAGCGTCAGATACAGCACCAGCGCCAGCCACAGATACCCCGGCCAGGCCAGGGCGCGCTGCACGGCGAAGGGCGCTCCGGCCCGCCCGGAGACCAGCGCCCCGACACTGATCAGCGGCAGGACCACGGCGGCCACCGCCCCGGCGCGCCGGGCCCGCCCGCCCCGCGCCGTCGTGTCGCGGACCAGCCGCCGCCACAGATACCAGTGGACGCCGGCCAGCAGGCCGACGACGGCGAGCGCCACGAGGGCGTACAGCACGACCACTTCAGGTCCTCCCGTTTCGCGCCTCGAAGGCGCCCGTCACACCACTACCGCGCGCCCGTCACACCCCTACCGCTCCGTGGCCGCGCCCTCCCCGGACGCGGCCTCGCGGCGCAGGGCACGCAGCCCGCGCAACCCGATCACGCCGATCCCCGTCCCCAAGAGAAACGAGGTGATCGCGAGCAGCAGATGCACCCAAAAGTACGCGGTGGGATCTCCGGAGTCGTCGAAAGCGAGTCCGCTGCCGTCCTTCCACAAGTTCTTGACAAAGGTGATCCAGATGGCCCAGCTCCAGACCCCGAAGGCGAGCAGGAACCAGGAAATGGGGCGGCTGAGCTTCATGGTGTCCAGTATGAGCACGCCTACCGGGCGAACCTCCGGCGGGTACGCCCCTCGTAAGGCCGTGGCAATGTCGCCCGGGGGTTCGAAGGCCGGTACGTTCACAGGCGTGCCGATGATCTCCTCCTCCGCCCCGAAGCGGGGCTCCGCCGCATCGCTGACCACCGCCGCCGCCCTCCTGCTGGCCGCCCTGCTGGCCGCCGCCCCGGCCCACGCCGCCCCGGCCGACCGCTCCGACGACAAGGACACCGCCAAGCCGCCCGCCCAGATGTCCGTGGTGGGCGGCAAGCGGCTCGGCCGTCCGGGCACGCAGGTCTCGCTGAAGGCGGGCGCGCCCGCGCTGCCCAAGGGACTGAGCGGACGCTCCTGGCTGGTGGCCGACGCCGAGTCCGGGGATGTGCTCGCCGCGCACAACGCCCACTGGAAGCTGCCGCCCGCGTCCACGCTGAAGATGCTCTTCGCGGACACGGTGCTGCCCAAGCTGCCCAAGGACCGCGAGCACAAGGTGGCGCTCTCCGACCTGGAGGGCATGGGGGCGGGCAGCAGCCTGGTCGGGGTGAAGGAGAACCTCACCTACACGGTGCACGACCTGTGGCTCGGCGTCTTCCTGCGCTCGGGCAACGACGCGGTGCACGTGCTGTCCGCGATGAACGGGGGCAAGGCGAAGACGGTGCAGGAGATGCAGGCGCACGCCGAGCAGCTCAACGCGCTCGACACGCATGTCGTCACCCCGGACGGTTACGACGAGAAGGGCCAGGTCAGCAGCGCGTACGACCTCACCCTGTTCGCTCGTTCGGGGCTCCAGAAGGCGGACTTCCGGGAGTACTGCTCGACGGCGACCGCCCAGTTCCCCGGGGAGTACAAGAAGGACAAGAAGGGCCACAAGAAGCGCGAGAGCTTCGCGATCCAGAACACGAACCGCCTGCTGACCGGCTTCCAGGTGCCGCAGTACAAGGGCATCGCCGGGGTGAAGAACGGCTACACGACGAACGCGGGCTCCACCTTCACCGGCGTCGCGCAGCGCGGTGACCGGGTGCTGCTGGTCACCGTGATGAACCCGCAGAAGCAGGCGGCCAGCGAGGTCTACAAGGAGACCGCGAAGCTCTTCGACTGGGGCTTCGAGGCGGCCGACTCGGTGGAGCCGGTGGGCACGCTGGTCCGGCCGGGGCCGAAGGGCCTCGCGAGCGGGCCGGGGGTGGACCACGCCGGGCAGAAGTCCCACAAGCACGCCCAGGCGGCCGTCTCGGCGGGCGACGACGGCTCGGGCGGGAGGTGGACGGCGGTCGGGCTCACCGGCGGTTCCCTGGTGCTGCTGGCCGCCGTGGCGTACGCGGTGCACCGCCGGTGGCCGCTGCCGGAGCTGGTGCGTCGCCGCTCGCGCGGCTGAGGCGCGGCCCCCGGACGCGGCGCGGTACCCGGACGCGGCGCGGTACCCGGACGCGGCGCGGTACCCGGGGGCCCGCTTCACGAACGCTGTACGGGGGCGGCCGGGGCCGGGGCGGCCGGGGCCGGGGTGCCCGCTCAGGGGCTCCCCGGCTCGGCCTTCTCCAGCGTCACCGGCTCGGGCTCGGGGGCGGCCTCGGTGGCGGTCCAGGCGGCGCAGAACAGCGTCAGCTTGGCGGTGAAGTTGATCCACAGGAGCAGGGCGATGGGCACCCCGAAGGCCCCGTACATGCTCTTGGCCGCGACGTTCTGGAGGTAGCTGCTCAGCAGCAGCTTCAGCAGCTCGAAGCCGATCGCGCCGATGAGCGCCGCGACGACGACGCTCCGGCGCGGTGGCTCGACGCCGGGCAGCAGGGTCAGGACGTAGCACAGCAGCAGGAAGTCGGCGATGACGGCGGCCGCGAAGGCCGCCACGGTCAGCAGCCAGCCGCCGACCCCGTTCTCGGGGATGCCCAGGTGGCGCGCGGTCCAGCCGGCGGCGGTCGCGGCGAAGGCGGAGACGGCGAAGGACCCGACGGCGACCCCGCCGAGGCCGAGGAGCAAGACGGCGTCCGTGAACTTGCGCCGCACCGGGTTCCCGGGGTCCTCCTCCAGCTCCCACACCGCGCGCAGGCACTCGCGCAGCGAGCCGACCCAGCCGATGCCGGCGAGCAGCAGCAGCGCGCCGGCGACGGCGCCGATCGTCGTGGCGTTCTCGATGAGGCCGCTCAGGTCGAGCTGGCCGGAGATGCCGGGGACCTGCTGGGCGAGCCGCTTCTCCACTTGCTTCATCTGGCCTTCGGTGAGCGTCGCCGCGCCGATCGCCGCTCCCACGGTGACCAGCGGGAAGAAGGCGAGGAAGCTGATGAAGGTGATGGCGGCGGCGAGGCGCGTCCAATGGACGTGCTCCAGCCTCTCGTACGCGCGCCAGGCGTGGGTACGCATCACCCGGACGATCACGGGGCCGATCAACGGGAGCCGGGTCAACCAGTCCATGATCAGCGTCTACCCCCAGGTCGGCGGGTCAGCCGGAACCGGCTCGGCCGACACTCCGCCCGTCACTCTTCCTGGTGACGGGCGGCCCCGGCTGCGACCGTGACTACCCGGGCGCGACCGTGACTATCCGGCCACGACCGTGACTACAGGGACGGCGCGGGCGGGCGGGAGAGGTTGACCTGACGGGGGACCACCGGGCCGGTGCCCGAGGGGCCCTGACCGCCGCCGAAGGGGTATTCGCGGTCCAGGCGCCAGACCCCGTCCGCGCCCTGCTCGTAGAGCGCGAAGCCGCCGATCGTCCAGGCCGCCCGGAAGTCCTTCAGCTCCGCGTACGCCCGGTCCATGGCCTCCTCGTCGATGCCATGGGCGATCGTGACGTGCGGGTGGTACGGGAACTGCAGCTCACGGGCGCACGGCCCGGATGCCTCCCGGACCCGCTCCTGGAGCGCGGTGCACTCCTCCACCCCTTCGACGATCTTGACGTAGACGACCGGCGACAGCGGGCGGAAGGTGTCGGTCCCCTCCAGCCGCATCGTGAACGGCCGGCCCTCGGCCGCGACCGTCGCCAGATGGCGCTCGACACCGGGCAGCGCCGAGGAGTCCACCTCGGTGGGCGGCAGCAGCGTGACGTGGGTGGGGATGCCGTGGGCGGCGGGGTCCCCGAAGCCCGCGCGCCGCTGCTGCAGATAGCTGCCGTACGGCTCCGGGACCGCGATCGAAACGCCGAGCGTTACGGTCCCCACTGCGTTCTCCCTCCTGGCCCTCCCGGGCGTTGTTGGGCCTCAGCCGCTGCACCGGTGTCAGTGTGGCGGCTGCGCCGCCTTCGCGGCTAGCTACGTCGGTCCTTCGGCGCACGTGCCCGGGGCCCCTGCGAAGGCGGCCACAGGGCGATGGTCAATGCCGGTCAGCGCTTCGCGGGCAGGAAGCCCACCTTGTCGTAGGCCTGGGCCAGCGTCTCGGCCGCGACGGCTCGGGCCTTCTCCGCGCCCTTGGCCAGGATTCCGTCCAACGCCCCGGGATCGGCGAGGTATTCCTGGGTGCGCTCGCGGAACGGGGTGACCCACTCGACCAGCACCTCGGCGAGCTCGGTCTTGAGCGCGCCGTAGCCCTTGCCCTCGTACCGGCGCTCCAGATCCGCGATCGGGGTGTCGGTGAGGGTGGAGTAGATGGTCAGCAGATTGCTGACGCCGGGCTTCTTCTCCTCGTCGAAGCGGATCTCGGTCTCAGTGTCGGTCACCGCGCTCTTGATCTTCTTCGCCGAGACCTTGGGCTCGTCCAGCAGGCTGATGATGCCCTTCGGAGTGGACGCCGACTTGCTCATCTTGATCGCCGGGTCCTGGAGGTCGTAGATCTTCCCGGTCTCCTTGACGATGTACGGAGCGGGAACGGTGAAGGTGTCGCCGAAGCGCCCGTTGAAGCGCTCGGCGAGGTCGCGGGTCAGCTCGACGTGCTGGCGCTGGTCCTCGCCGACCGGGACGTGGCTGGCCTGGTAGAGGAGGATGTCGGCGACCTGGAGGATCGGGTAGGTGAAGAGGCCGACGGTCGCCCGGTCCGCGCCCTGCTTGGCCGACTTGTCCTTGAACTGGGTCATCCGGGACGCCTCGCCGAACCCCGTCAGACAGTTCATCACCCAGGCGAGCTGGGCGTGCTCGGGCACATGGCTCTGGATGAAGAGGGTGCAGCGGTCCGGGTCGAGCCCGGAGGCGAGCAGCTGGGCGGCGGCCAGCCGGGTGTTGGCGCGCAGCTCCGCCGGGTCCTGCGGCACGGTGATCGCGTGCAGGTCGACGACCATGTAGAAGGCGTCGTGGGTCTCCTGCAGCGCGACGTACTGCCGGATCGCACCGAGGTAGTTGCCGAGGTGGAACGAACCTGCGGTGGGCTGGATACCGGAGAGCGCACGGGGACGATCGAGGGCCATGGCACCCATTCTCTCAGGTGTGGAACCAGTCTCGGTCCGCCGGTGTATGAAAGGTGTGAGGACTGGTGAGGGGGCGCGGGAGGGGGACCTCTCCGTGCGGAAGACGGCAGCGTCGGGAGTGACGGCATCGTCGGCATCGGCGGCAGCGTCGGCATCGGCGGCGGCGGCGACGGCGGCGGCCGGCGGCGGCGACGGTCGAAGCGGAGATCATCGCGCGGGTGCGGTCGGGGGACACCGAGGCATACGCGGAGCTGATGCGGGCCCACGCCCCGATCGCGCACCGCACGGCCGTGCTCCTCGGCGCGGGCGCCGACGCGGAGGACGTGGTGCAGGACGCCTTCGTGAAGGCGTATCTCGCCCTGGGCGGCTTCCGGGAGGGCGCCGCGTTCCGGCCCTGGCTGCTGCGGATCGTGGCCAACGAGACGAGTAACGCGCTCCGCTCCGCGCGGCGGATGCGCACGGCGGCCGACCGCGAGGCGGCCGCGCTGGGCGGCGCCGAGCCGGCCATACCGGACTGCGCGGACCCGGCGGTCGCGGCCCTGGCCGACGAGCGCCGGGCCGAGCTGCTGGCCGCGCTGGATCAGCTGAGCGAGCCCCAGCGGCGGGTGGTCACCTACCGCTATCTGCTGGATCTGGACGAGGCGGAGACCGCGCAGGCCCTCGGCTGGCCGCGCGGCACGGTGAAGTCCCGGCTCAGCCGTGCCCTGAGGCGGCTGGAGCTGCTGCTCGGGGCGGGCTGGACGGCCGAGGAGGAAGGAAGGCGGGAGAGTGGAGGGCAGGGAAGTGGAGGGCAGGGAAGTCGAGGCCAGAGGGTCCGGGGCTGCACCCCGGAGCGGGGGCGGGCGGCTGCCCGACGAATTGCGGGCGCTCGGGCGCGCGCTGGAGTCGCCCCGGCCGGGCGTGCGGCCGATGGACGACGAGACGCTGGTCGAGCGGGTGATGGCGCGGATAGTACGGGCTTCGGCGGCCACCCCCGCGACCGCGCCCACTCCGGAGGCACCGGACCAGGCCGGGCGACAGGGGCGGCCCCAGGTCTGGCCGGAGGAGCAGTGGCGGGAGCTGCCCGGCCTGACGGCCGGGCAGGGCCCCGTGGACATCCCCGGGAAGGGCGGCGTCAGTCGGTCGGCAGACCGGGGGCGGGGTAGGCCGCCATCAGCTCCGCCACCTCACCCCTGATCTTGGCGAGCGTCTCCTCGTCACCGCTCCCGGCGGCGACCACGCCCCGGTCGATCCACTCTGCCACGGTGGCCATGTGCTCGGTGCGCAGGCCGCGCGAGGTCAGGGAGGGGGTGCCGATCCGGATGCCGGAGGGGTCGAACGGCTTGCGCGGGTCGAAGGGCACGGTGTTGTAGTTCACCACGATCCCGGCCCGGTCCAGCGCCTTGGCGGCGACCTTGCCCGGCACGTCCTTGGGCGTGAGGTCCATGAGGATCAGATGGTTGTCGGTCCCGCCGGAGACCAGGTCGAAGCCGCGCGCGAGCAGCGCTTCGGCGAGCGCCCGGGCGTTGGCGACCACGGCGTGGGCGTAGTCGCGGAAAGCCGGCTGGGCGGCCTCGTGCAGGGCCACGGCGATCCCCGCCGTGGTCTGGTTGTGCGGGCCGCCCTGCAGCCCGGGGAAGACGGCCTTGTCGATCGCCTTCGCATGGGCCTCGCGCGACATCAGCATCGCGCCGCGCGGGCCGCGCAGCGTCTTGTGGGTGGTCGTGGAGACCACATCGACATGCGGCACCGGGGAGGGGTGGGCACCACCCGCGACCAGCCCGGCGATGTGCGCGATATCGGCGACCAGCACCGCGTCCACCTCCCGGGCGATCTCCGCGAAGGCGGCGAAGTCGATGGTCCGGGGCACCGCCGTCCCACCACAGAAGATCACCTTGGGCCGCTCCTTGCGGGCCAGGTCGCGCACCTCGTCGAAGTCGATCAGCCCGGTGTCCTGACGCACCCCGTACTGCACCCCACGGAACCACTTACCGGTGGCCGAGACCCCCCACCCATGGGTGAGGTGGCCCCCCATGGGCAGCGCCATGCCCATGACCGTGTCCCCGGGCTCGGTGAACGCGAGATACACGGCCAGGTTGGCGGGCGACCCGGAGTACGGCTGCACATTGGCGTGCTCGGCCCCGAACACGGCCCTCGCGCGGTCCACCGCCAGGGTCTCCACCTGGTCGATGACCTGCTGCCCCTCGTAGTAGCGGCGCCCCGGGTAGCCCTCGCTGTACTTGTTCTGCAGCACGGTCCCGGACGCCTCCAGGACGGCGCTGGACACGTAGTTCTCGCTGGGGATCATGCGCAGGGTCTCCGCCTGCAGCATTTCCTCCGCGCCGACCAGCGCGGCAAGCTCCGGGTCGGCCGCGCTCAGCGCGGGATGAGAGAGGGGCAGACTCATGGTGTTCCTCCGGGCGATCGGTCAATGAATCCGGTCGTGGTCCCGGGGTGCCCAGGCGGGCGGCACCTCGTGATGACTGCACCGCGCGCCGCTTCCTCGTGGTCGCTTCCACGTTCGCCAGTCACGGCGCGCGCTCACCACTCTAGCTAGGGCCTGTCGTTTGGATCATCCCGGCGTCGCGGGGTCTGGCACGCGCATCTGCCGCGTTGTCGTCGGTTGCCAACTTCCCCAAGCTTATCGAGCAGTGGGCACCCCCACCGCGTTGGTGCCCTCCTCCCCCTAGATGAGTGAGTCCGATGTTCTCAGTGGTCGTAGGCGATCAGGGATCGTTTGATCTTGGCGCCGGTGGTCCAGTTGTGCCAGATGCCGGCTGCCAGGGCGAGGAGTCGTTGTCCGGTGCGGGCGAAGACTCCGGCCGGTGTTCTGCCGCCGTGCTGTTCCAGGCTGAGCTGGCCCTTGAGGGTGTCGATGACGGCCTCGATCCACTGGCGGACACGGACGATCTTCCCGTGCCGGACGGGCTCGTCCTTGCGGTCCGGCCGCACCAGGTGAACACCGAGCCGTTCCGTCAGGAACGCCTCGAACTCCTTCCCGGCGAAGCCCTTGTCGGCCAGGATCACCTGCCCGGCCCGGACGAGGCGGTGGTCGCGTTCCAGCAGCGCGGCCATCACCTCCCGTTCCCCGAGTTTCGGATTGGCCAGGCACCAGGTGACGGGCATGCCCTCGGCGGTGGTGACCAGGTAGAGCCGGAAGCCCCAGAAGAAGCGGGAGTGGCTGCGGCAGTAGCCGTATCCGCAGTGTCCGGCCAGGCCGGAGCGTTTGACGGTCTCCCGGGAGGCCGCGCAGGGCAGTGGGGTGGAGTCGATCAGCCGCAGGGCATCGTGCCAGGTGGGCACCTGCCGGGCCAGGGCCTCGATCACATGGCTGATCAGCGGTCCGGCGGCGTTGAGGCGCTTGTTGTAGGCGGACTGCTGGGGCAGGTAGCGGAAAAGGTGCCCCAGCCGGGCGTGAGCGAAGCGGATCCAGTGCCTGGCCGAGGGGAAGCCGAGCAGAACCTGGGCGACCGCGAGGCACAGCAGTTCGGCGTCCGTCAGTTTCGGGGGTCGCCCGATCCGACGACGGGGGGCCACATGGTCGTCGATGAACACGTACAGTGCCGCCAGAAGGGCGTCCAGGCTGGTAGTCACACACGAGCCAACGGGCGCCCTTCGCCATGGTTGCGGCCAGCACAAACATCGGACTCACTCATCTAGTTGGCGGAAGGCGGGTTGACGGACGGTGGCAGCGCCGGGAGGTCGGCCGGTGCCAGGAGCCCGGGGAGCCCGGGGAGCCCGGACCGGCATGCGGAGGACGACGGTCGGAACCGCCGGCGGGATCACCCTCGGCCTGACCGCCAGCATCGGCGGCCTGGCCAGCCCCGGCGTCGGCGCTCTCGCCGACGCCACGTCCCTGCGGAGCGCCTTGGCGCCTCTCGCCCTGATGCCCATGCTGAGCCGGGGCTGCTGTTCCACCCTGCCCGAACCGGGCGTGCCGCAGCCGCCGGCGGCTGCGCCTGAGAAGGGAGACGGCACCGGTGCCGCCCTCTCCGCGAACGCCACCCTCACACCGGAGCCGAACCGGCTGCCACGCCGATGACTCCGGGCCGGTCTCCGGTCTGCTCGTTGTCTACGTGCAGGATCAGCAGCCTTTGTGCACGTGGTGGTGTACACCGGCGGGCACCGCACACGCGTCGTGGTCACGCGGCAGCCCCGGATGCCCACCGCGCTGTGCGGCAGTCCGTACCCGGGGAGTCCGGGTATCGGCAGAACGACCGATGTGCCGACAAGATCGTGGACCCTACGTTGGCCGCATGCAGTCACTGAACACACCCAAGCCGATCGAGACCGACGACGCTCTCGACGTCACCCGCATCCTGGCCCGCGCTTTCGGGGACGACCCGATGATGCTCTGGCTCTTCCCTGACGAAGACGGGCGTGAAGGCCGCCTCGCCCAGTGGTTCGACGTCATGCTCACGCACAAGTACGGCCCCCTTGGCCACTGTGAACGCACCACCGGAGCAGCGGCCTTCTGGACCCCGCCCGGCACGGTCGAGCAGCACCCGGACGAGGAGACGCTGGCCCGCATCAGCGATCTGCTGGGCGAGCAGATGGCCCGGCTGGGGGAAATGCTGGAGCTGGTCGGCGCGGCAGCCCCCCAAGAACCCCACTGGTACCTGGCGGTGCTCGGCGCCGACCCGGCGACCCAAGGCAACGGCCACGGCGCCGCCCTGCTGCTCTCGGGCCTGGCCAAGGCCGACGCGGCCGGACTGCCCACACACCTGGAATCGTCGAAGCAGGACAACATCGGCTTCTACGAGCGCTTCGGGTTCACCGTGCGGGACGAGATCCACGTGCCCGGCGGCGGTCCGACGCTCTGGTCGATGTGGCGAGAGGCACGCGGAGACGTCCGCGGGTAGCCCTCTGTCCTACCCGCTCGGACCCGGACGGGCCGGTGGTGTGGCTGATTCCCAGCGGCTCGGGTCCCCGCCTCGTCCCTGCCGGTCGGCTCTTGGCGCCATGGAGATCAGAACGGGCAGGCGGAGCGACGCCGCGCAGGTTGCGGCACTGCATGCCGAGAGTTGGCGTACGGCCTACGCGGGAATCATGAGTGCGGGTGAAATGGCGGGCTTCGCTTATCTGATGCCGCGGCCTGACGGGCGCCTGCTGTTGGACAACCTGCACGCCAGGCGGGGCAGGACCGGAACCGGAATCGGCGGCCGGCTCCTGCGGCATGCCTTCACCTGGGCTGCCGAGGAACACCCTGGCAAGGCGGTCTATCTGGAGGTGCTGCGCGCCAATACGCCCGCCATCGCCTTCTACGAGCGGCACGGTGCCCTCCGTACCGACGAACGTGTCTGCCGGTTCGAACAGGGCTTTGAACTGCCCGAGCTTTAGTACACCTGGCCCCTCGCCTCGCCTTCGTAGGCGCGGGGGCTCGGCCTCCTGCCGAGGCGCGGGCAATCCCTTCCCGAGGATCCGTTGTGACGGGATCCCGGCGGAGTGGGTCGCCGTCACGAACCCGGCGATCCCGGCAGGGGATCGCTCGCTCCTTGGCTGCCTGAGACTGCGACAGACCGAACTCGCGTGACCGACCGGCAGGTCGTCGACGGGACGGCCGCAGATTCGTCCCGGGATGCCGTGGCGCGACCAGCCGGAACGCCATGGATCGTGGAGCAGGACTTCGTCGCACGCGCCGCCACGCGCTGACCGCTGTCCTCGGCCGCGCGCTCCGGCCAGGTCCAGGTCCAGGCCCAAGCACAGGTGGATGCGGCTGGGGCCACCCGAGCGCCAGGCACGGTCCTGTGCGCACCTGGCCATCTCGGGCATTCACGGGCCCGGCCCAGACCGAACGGTCCCGGGCCGTTCGAGGCTGAGCTGGCCTTTGAGGGTGTCGATGACGGCCTCGATCCACTGGCGGACCCGGGCGATCTTTCCGTGTCGGACCGGCTCGTCCTTGCGGTCCGGCCGCACGAGGTGGGCGCCGAGGCGCTCGCTGACGAAGGTCTCGAACTCCTCCCCGGCGAAGCCCTTGTCGGCGAGGATCACCTGGCCTTGGCGGACGAGGTGGTGGTCGCGTTCCAGCAGCGCGACCATCACCTCCCGCTCGCCGATCTTGGGGTTGGCCAGGCACCAGGTGACGGGCATGCCCTCGGCGGTAGTGACCAGGTAGAGGCGATAGCCCCAGAAGAAGCGGGAGTGACTGCGGCAGTAGCCGTAGCCGCAGTGTCCTGCCAGGCCGGAGCGTTTGACGGTCTCGCGGGAGGCCGCGCAGGGCAGCGGGGTGGAGTCGATCAGCCGCAGGTCGTCGTTCCAGGTCGGCACCTGCCGGGCCAGCGCCTCGATCACGCGGCAGATCAGCGGCCCGGCGGCATTCAGACGCTTGTTGTAGGCGGACTGTTGGGGCAGGTAGCGGAAGAGGTGGCCAAGGCGTGCGTGGGCGAAGCGGATCCAGTGCCGGGCTGAGGAAAAGCCGAGTAGGACCTGGGCGACGGCCAGGCACAGCAGTTCGGCGTCCGTCAGTTTCGGGAGTCGCCCGATCCGGCGACAAGGCGCCACATGGTCGTCGATGAACACGTACAGTGCCGCCAGAAGGGCGTCCAGGTTTGTCTTCACACACTGACCAACGGGCGCCCTTCGCCATGGTCGCGACCAGCACGGACATTGGACTCATTCATCTAGAAGGCTCATGAAGATCTTGAAGAGGGGGCCATCCGGCCGGAGGCCGGGTGGCCCCCTCTTGGCTATGGGGTGGCTGGGGTGAGGTGCCAGGTGCCGCTGGTTCGGGTGAGTCCGAGGTTGATCAGCCGGCGGAGGTTGAGGGCGGCGGCGCGGTGGTGGAGCCAGATGTTGTTGGCGATGACGCCGCGGTAGCGGACTCGACGGTTTCCCTTGGCGACCAGCCAGGCGATGGCGCGTTCGACCGGGGGCCGCCATCTGCGGTATTCGTCCTGCCAGGCGGGGTCGGTGGCCGCCTGGTGGCGGGCCGCGGACAGCAGTTCGCGCTGGGGGTGGACGTTGAGGGTGCGCCCGGTCTTGGACCTGGTGCAGCGCCCGCGCAGGGGACAGTTGGTGCACAGGTGCTTGAACTGAGCGGTGCGGGCACCGTCGGCTTTGACCTGTCCGAGGTTGGCGGTGTGTCCGGCCGGGCAGGTCGCGGTGCCGGCCGCCAGGTCGATGTGGAAGTCGTCGATGGTGAAACCGCCGGGGACGGCCTGCCGCAGCGGCGGCGGCTTGATGACCGGGGTATGGCCGTCGGCCTGCAGGTGTGCACGCAGGTCGCCGGTGCCGTAGGCGGAATCGCCGAGCACGGTTAACCGCGTGTCCGGTTCCTCGTCGGCGAGCAGGCGGGTGGCGACGGCGGCCTCGTGGTTGTCGGAGCCGTGGCCGCTGGTGAGCGCGACGGCGGTGAACAGCCCGGTCTCCGGCTCGAAGGACGCATGTCCTTTGAAGCCGTCCTGGTGGCGGGTGCGGTTTTTGTGGATGTGGCGTGCGTCCGCATCGACGGTGGACACGGTCCGGTCCGCGACTGTGCGCCGGGCGATGCGCCAGCGTCCGTCACGCCCGTCGGAGTCTTCGGCCGGCTCCACGTCCTGGCCCGCGACCAGGGCCAGCAGGCCCACCGCGTTCGCCGCCTTCTCGCCGAGTTCCCGCTCGGGCAGGTGTCCGAGCAGGTTGATCGCGTCGGTGACCAGCGCGTCGATCAGCGTGGCGCGTGCTTGCTCGTCGGCCCAGGCGATCCTCGGCTTGCCCGGGTCGGTGTAGTCGTGCGCGCGGCACCACTGCGCCGCCGTCTCCTCGCCTCCGGGGACCTCGCGGATCACCCGGCGGATCGCGGAGATGATCTGGGTGACGGTGTCCTGGGTGGCCACCGCGTCATCGAGGACGGTGGAGTCCAGTGCCCGGCGGTGCTTGCCCTTGAGGACACCGGTGGCCTTCACGACTTCACGCACGGCCTCAAAGACCCGGTTCGGGCGGGTGGAACGGCCCAGACGACGGCGGAAGTAGGCCAGGAGCGACGGGTCGAAGGCCATGTCGTTGAGGCCCAGCCCGCAGGCGGCCTTCCACCGCAGGTCGCAGCGCAGTTCCTGGACCGTCTCGAAGTCCGATAGCCCGTGCAGGGCCTGCAGGGTGATCGCAGCGGCCAGGATCTGCGGGGGCATGCTCGGCCGCCCGTTCGCCGATGGATACATGTCCGCGAACATCTCCACCGGAAACAGCGCACCACGATGCTCGGCCAGGAACGCGAACACACTCCCCGCCGGAATCAACTCCCGGCAGGTCTCCCACACATCCGGCCCGACCGTCTCTCCGGACCATTCACCCATCACCACAACAACGAGTCTGGCCCCGCCGCTCACACGGCGGGGCCAGAACCCCAAGATCTTCATGAATCTTCTAGCAGCTGCACGCACCAGACCCCGCTCGGGTCGGCCGAGATGCACCGCAGCTCGCAGCCGGCGTGATCCAAACGACAGGCCCCAGTCGTGGCGTGGTCTCGCCCCACCCGAGCGTCGGGCGCGACGGGGGCCTTCCGGCCGGGTGAGGCGGTTCTCGGCGTGTCAGCTTCCGAGTATCTCGATGAGGTGATCGTCGAGATCGGCGACGAAATCCTCACGCCGCCAGGGCCGCAGTTCCTTGCGTGCCTGCCGTAGCCGTAGCGCGGGCACACGCCCGCCGGTGCTAGCAGCGGACTCGACGCAACTGTGCAGGAGATCCGCGGCTCTCTCAGGCGCGTCCAGCCGGATGCAGGCCAGGGCCTGGTCAGTGGAGACGATCGCCCGCTGCACGCTCTCACGTGGTGATCCGAGAGCCGCCGCACTATCGGCGAATGAGGCGTGAGCGGCCGCCGCGTCTCCGACGTAGAGCTCGCACAGCCCCTCGAAGCCGCGCAGGTGGTCCGGGCTGAAGCTCGTGGGCGCCGGATCGCCCTCCCCGTCGCGGTCGAGGTCGAGGTCGTACCAGGCAAGCGACAGCGCTGTCCGCGCGTGCCGCTCGGACCCCGCCCGGGCGGCGACCTCGGCTTGTAACGCATGTGCTCGTGCCCGTACGCGGACACTGTCTCCTGTACGTGCGTCACGCACCGCCGCGTCGATCAACATGCGAGCCGCTTCCATGCCGGGGGCGGAATACAGCGTGACCAGGGCGTGGCTCATGTGTACGACAGCCCGTCGCCACCGGGCGTCGAGCTGTCCAGCCGTAGCCGTGGCGGCCGCGTACAACGCCCGCGAGGCATGGTCGTCCCGGGTCTCGAACGCCAGCCGCCCACCGAGGGTGTACGCCTGCGCCGCGACCGTGCGCAGCTCAGGCAGCAGAGGGGCAGGGACATCCCCAACCAGAAGCCGCTGGCAGGACTCAACCACAGGGGCAAGCAGAAGTTGGAGCCGTGCGAAGGGCAGCGAGCCGACGTGGGCGTTGACGTCGCCCACGACCGTCCGCAGCCCGTCGATCAGAGCCTCATCGACACGCGTCGGATCGGTGAGCGCGGCGGCCAGGGACAGCCGGGTCGCGGGCCCGAGCAAGGCAAGCACGCCGGTCCCGCCATCAGTGGCCGTGCGGATCAACAAGGCGCGCAGATCGCTCAGCCGGGCCTCCGCCTCTCCCAGGTGGGCCAGTGCGTCAAGCAGTTCCGCGAAGTCGCTGCCCGGCCCAAGCGCGATGTGGCCGTCGGCACCTCGCGCGTACAGGTGCGCGAGCAGCAGTTGATATCGGTCACCGGGGAGGATGGGGCGCGTCGCGCTCTCCCAGCGGGCGACCGATCGTTGCACGCTCGCGGCGGATGAGTCGAGGGGCTGGCCAAGGCGACGCGCTGTGGAGATGAGCGCCCGTGAGGTGTCGGCCAGAGACCAGCCTCGCGCCTTCCGGAGGGACTTGAGGGCAGCGGCACCGAGGAGCATTTCGCGCGTGCTCATGGCCTCATCATGCCGGTGGTCTGCGTCACACGGGCACGATTAGGTGAGGTTTCCCCTTTTCGGCACCGTAGTTGATGGTCTGCCAGGTACCGGAAGTACCCTGCGGGCCGGCGAGGGGGAACCCGATGACCATGTCCGAGCGGTCGACCATCCAGCGGTTCCGGGCGTGGAAGGCGGGCGTGCCCAGCTCGTCGGCGCGCAGCTCGACGATCCCCTTGATGCGGTTACGGCTGCGCGCGATGGATTGCCGCGCCTCTGCGGGTTGCTGCTGAACGGTGCCCGGTACGACGATCGTGATCTGTGAGGATGTGTTGCCCGCGAGCCAGAGCAGCGCGAGGGAGTCAATGCCCTTGGCCCCGCCGATGTAGAAGCTCGCGTCGGAGTCTGCGAAGGGGCCGAGGTAGCCGGCGAATAGTTCGGCGTAGTCGGCGAGATCCCGGTGCCCCGTCGATCGCGTACCGGTGATGACCACGGCCCGAGTCATGATCCACTCCGTGTCATAGGTTGTCGTATCCCGTCGGGGTTCACGGTGCGGTGATATCGGTGCATGGACGTAACCAGCCACCGCGACCTCGCTGAAGGCCTGAAATCCTACGGACTTTCGATAACGGCGAAGCGCGCCCACTTGTACGTGGCGAATACCCTCAGCGCCAGCCTGGCGGAGGAAATCTTCAGCCAGGGAGGGCGGTGCACTACCGCGTGGGGGTACGAGATCGGTGAGCGCGGCGACGAGATCGGCACCGCGCATCGCCTCGCCTATTTGTTGGGCGCGCCCCCAGGGGTGACGGCGTGACCACCACACCCATGCCGTGGGCACTCCCAACCGGCCACAGCACGCAACTGCAGGCCGCCGGCCGGTCGTGGGACGCCGTGCGCGTTCCCCTCTCCATCGGCATCGGCGAACGCACCCTCGAGCTGCTGGGCGGCGTGACGGGCGCGGTCATCGAGAACCCGTTCGACAAGGTTCTGTACTGGTTGATCACGCCTGGCTCGGCCACCGGATGGGACATGAGCCGACTGCCCCACATCCAGGTCTGGGGAGCGACCGCGTACATCGAGGTGCCGTCCGTCGACTGCCGGAGGGGGCCCGGGGTGCGCTGGCGCGTACCGCCCCAGGACCGCTGCCTCACCGACCCGGCGGCCCTCCTCGCCGCACTGCGGACCGCGACCCGCGAAGCGCTCGGCCCCCGCGAGGGGGCGGCCCGATGACGGAGTACTGCTACCGCTGCGACAAACCCACCCGCGAGCCCGTCACCGTCCTGCGCGCATCCGCCTCCGGACCCGGGTGCCTGCGCCACCTGTGCCCGGACTGCCACCGCCGACGACCTCACCCCGACGCCGACCTCTACCAGGTCCTCGTCACCCTCCAGCGCGACAGGCACCCGACATGACCACCCCGGCCGACGCCCGGCGCCTGTCCCCCTACTGCGCGCTCTACACCGCCGAACCCGACACCACACCCGACGAGATCCACGCCTACTGCAAGGGCCCCGGCGAGGTACGGGCCAAGCCCATACCCCCCGCGACACGCGGCGCGCTCCTCTTCACCATCCGCTGCGACTGCGACTGCCACCGCACCTGAGCCCGTGACGTTGCGGTGAGTATCGGACAGCGACACGCCGTCGCTTCGGCGTGTCGCTGTCCCAAACTCACCGCAAATCCAGGCCCCCACCGCATAAAGCCCCCTGCCCACCCGAGGCAGGGCCGACTTCGGACCGCACAGACCACAGCGGCCGAAGTACCGGAAAGCCTCGCCCCGGCCTCCCGCTTGCAGGCCAGTGACCGGGACGAGGACCGCGCAACCGCGCGGGGGCACCCCCGCGCGAGTGAACTCACAGGAGACCCCATGCGATTACAGCATGTCGTCCGCCAGGACCCGGGCGACGGCGACACCATGCCGGACACCGACGCCCCCACACCGGGCGGCCAGAC
>NZ_MAXF01000004.1 GCF_001704635.1 Streptomyces sparsogenes
TCCCAGGTGGAGCAGCAGCCGCTGCTGAGGGTCCATCACCTCCGCCTCGCCCGGGGAGATCCCGAACGGCGCCGGGTCGAACGCGCCGGCGTCGCCGAGGAAGCCTCCCTCCCCGACCGCGCTGCGCACATCCGGGTGGGCGTCCGGCCCGCACAGGCCGTCCAGGTCCCAGCCCCGGTCGGTGGGAAAGGCGCCGATCGCGTCCCGCTCCTCGGTCAGCAGTGTCCACAGGTCGTCCGGCGACTCGACACCCCCGGGGTAGCGGCAGGCCATCCCGGTGATGGCGACGGGCTCCCGGGGTGCCGCGCGCAGCCGCTCGTTCTCCTTGCGCAGCCGCTCGGCCTCCAGGAGCGAGGTGCGCAGGGCCTCGACGACCTTGGCGTCGGCCACTGTCATGGCATTCCTCCGAAGGGACGGCACACGTCAGGACTCGTCGTTGCGCAAGGCCGCGTTGACCAGTTCCTCGAGGTCCATGGAGGCGATGTCCGCGGAATCGGGGGCGGGGGTGTCATCTCGGGGTCCGTCCGCGGGTCGCGCCCCCGTGTCCGCTTCCCCGGGCCCCTCGTCGCCCAGCCGCAGCAGTGCCTCCAGCAGGCCGGATTCCTCCAGCCGGCGCAGCGGGACGGCGGCCAGCACCTGCCGGACCCGGCTCTCGCGCGGATCGGGGGACGGGCCGTCCGGCAGGCCGGGGGGCGGGCTCGGGTCGGCGGGGGCGCTCGGGCCGGTGGGCGGGCCCAGCTCGGTGGGCGGGGCGATCCGCTCGCGCAGGTGCTCGGCCAGCGCCACGGGGTCGGCGAAGTCGAAGACGAGCGTGGCGGGCAGGCGCAGGCCGGTGGCGGCCGAGAGCCGGTTGCGCAGCTCGACGGCGGTCAGCGAGTCGAAGCCCAGCTCCTTGAACGTCCGGTCGGGGGCGATCTCGCCGGCCGAGCCGTGGCCGAGGACGGCCGCCATGTGCGCGCGCACCGCCTCCAGCACACAGCGGTCACGTTCCGCCTCCGGCAGCGCGGCGACCCGGTCCGCCAGCGACGGGCCGCCGCTGCCCGCCACGCCGCTGTCCGCGATCCGCCGCGCCCTGCCGCGGCCGGCGGCCGGGCCGCCGCGCGAGGCCGCCGCGGACTGCCGGATCGGGACCAGCAGCGCGTCGCCCGCGGCGTACGCCCGGTCGAACAGCGCCAGGGCCTGTTCGGTGGGCAGCGGATCCATACCGGCCTGGCGGATGCGCTGCCGGGTGCCGTCGTCCAGCTCGCCGGTGAGCGCGCTGGTCTCCTCCCACATCCCCCAGGCCAGGGACTGCGCGGGCAGCCCGTGGGCGCGGCGGTGGTGGGCCAGGGCGTCCAGGAAGGTGCTGGCGGCGGCGTAGTTGGCCTGCGAGGGGTTGCCGTACACCCCGACGATGGAGGAGAACAGCACGAACAGCGCCAGGTCGGCGCCCTGGGTGAGCTCGTGCAGATGCAGCGCGGCCTCGGCCTTCGGCCGCAGCACCCGGGCCAGTTGCCCGGGGGTCAGCGCCTCGACCATGCCGTCGTCGAGGACGCCGGCGCAGTGCACCACCCCGGTCAGCGGGTGGGCGTCGGGCACGCCGGCCAGCACCTCGGCGAGCCGCTCGCGGTCGCCGGCGTCGCAGGCCGTGACGGTCACGGTGGCGCCCAGCGCGGCGAGCTCCTCGCGCAGGGCGGGGGCGCCGGGTGCCTCGGGGCCCCGGCGGCTGGTCAGCAGCAGGTGCCGCACCCCGTGACGGGTCACCAGGTGGCGGGCGATCAGGCCGCCCAGGGTGCCGGTGCCACCGGTGACCAGGACCGTGCCCTCCGGGTCGAGCGGCCTCGGCAGCGTCAGCACGATCTTGCCGATGTGAGCGGCGCGGCTCATCAGCCGGAACGCGTCGCGCGCCCGGCGGATGTCGAAGGCGCGGACCGCGGGGTGGGTCAGCTCGCCGCGCGCGAACCGGCCGAGGATCCCGGTCAGCATGCGGCCGATGCCGTCCTCTCCCGGCTCCCTCAGGTCGAGGACGCGGTAGCGGACGCCGGGGTACGGCCCGGCGAGCCGCTCGGGGTCGCGGACGTCGGTCATGCCCAGCTCCACGAACCGGCCCTTCTCGGCCAGCAGGCGCAGGGACGCGTCGGTGTACTCGCCGGTGAGGCTGTTGAGGACCACGTCGACGCCGCGGCCGCCGGTGGCGGCGCGGAAGGTGTCCTCGAAGTCCAGGTCGCGGGAGGAGGCGCGGTGGGCCTCGTCGATGCCCATCGCCTCCAGCACATGGTGCTTGCCGGGGCCGGCGGTGGCGTACACCTCGGCGCCCAGGTGGCGGGCGATCCGCACGGCCGCCGTGCCCACGCCGCCGGTGGCGGCGTGGACGAGGACCGACTCGCCCGCCTTGAGCCCGGCGAGGTCCACCAGCCCGTACCAGGCGGTCACGAACGCGATCGGCACGGCCGCCGCCTGCTCGTCGGTCCAGCCCGGCGGGACGGGCACGACGGAGCGGGCGTCCGCCACGGCGGTCGAGCCGAAGGCCCCCTGGAACATGCCCATCACGCGGTCGCCGACGGCCACCGACGTGACGTCCGGGGCCGCCTCGACCACCACCCCCGCGCCCTCGCTGCCGCGGAACGCCCCGTCGCCCGGGTACATCCCGAGCGCGATCAGCACGTCGCGGAAGTTGACGCCGGCGGCGCGGACCCGGACGCGGATCCGGCCGGGGGCGAGCGGCCCGGGTTCCTCCGCCGCCACCAGGCCCAGGTTCTCCAGCGTGGCGGGCCCGGCGATGTCCAGCCGCCAGTGGGGTTCTTCCGGCAGCGTCAGCGCGCCGCCTGAGGCCGCGGGGACCAGGCCGGCGACCCGCACCGTCCCGTCGCGGACGACGATCCGCTTCTCGCCGGCGGCCACCGCCGCGGCGACCGCCTCCGGCAGCTCGGGCCCCTCCAGGTCCACCAGGACCAGCCGGTCCGGATGCTCGGACTGCGCGGACCGGATCAGGCCCCACACCGGGGCGTGGACGAGGTCGGTGACGTCCTCGCCCTCGGCGGCGGCGACCGCGCCGCGGGTGACCACCACCAGCCGGGAGGCGGCGAACCGCTCGTCGGCGAGCCAGCGCTGGACGGTGTGCAGCACCTCGCCCAGCCGGCGGCGCAGCGCGCCGGGGAGGTCCCCGTCGTCCGGCACCGGTTCGCAGGGCAGCAGGGCCGCCGGCGGGGCGGGCAGGCCGCCGTCCACCGCGGCGGCGAGCGCGTCGAGGTCGTCGTAGCGGCGCACTCCGTGGTGGGTGGGCTCGGTGCCGGTGGCGATCGCGGCCCAGTCGTCGGTGGGGGCGCCGGTCCGGGGGCCGGTCAGGGGGGTGTACGCCACCCGGAGGAGCGTGTCGCCGGTGTCCTCGCCGCCGCCGGGGAGCTGCCCGGCCGTGAACGGCCGCGTCACCAGGGCCTCGATGGAGATCACCGGGTGTCCCGAGGCGTCGGTGGCCTGGACGGACATGCCGTCCTCGCCGACCGGCGCGAGTCTGACGCGCAGCAACTCGGCGCCGGTGGCGGCCAGCGACACGCCGTTCCAGGCGAACGGCAGCGCCATCCGGCCTTCGCTGTCGCCGCGCACCGCGCTCAGTCCGCTGGCGTGCAGCGCACCGTCCAGCAGAGCGGGGTGGATGCCGAACGCGGCGGCCTTCCCGCGCTGCTCCTCCGGGAGGACGACCTCGGCGAACACCTCCGTCTCGCGCCGGTACACGGCGCGCAGCGAGCGGAAGGCGGGGCCGTAGCGGTAGCCGCCCTCGGCGAGCTGGTCGTAGCAGCCCTCCACGGGCACGGGCTGGGCACCTTCGGGCGGCCACTGGGCGAGGTCGAACGGCCGGGCGGCCCCGCCGGCCGCCAGGACGCCGGTGACGTGCCGGCTCCACGGCCGGTCGGACCCGGACGGGCGGGCGTACCCGCCGAGCGTGCGGCGGCCGTCCTCGTCGGGGCCGCCCACCACGAGTTGGAGGTCGGAGCCGCCCTGCTCGGGGAGGACCAGCGGGCTCGCCAGCACCATTTCCTCGAGGCGGTCGCAGCCCACCTCGTCACCGGCCCTGACGGCCAGTTCCACGAACACGGCGCCGGGCACCAGCACCGCGCCGGCCACCGCGTGGTCGGCCAGCCACGGATGGGTGTCCAGGCCGAGCCGGCCGGTCAGGACCACCTCGTCGCCCTCGGCGAGGACGGTGACGGCTCCCAGCAGCGGGTGATCGGCCGGCGCGAGGCCGAGGCTCGCGGGGTCGCCCGCCGCGCCGGCGGTGGCATCCAGCCAGTAGCGCCGCCGCTGGAACGCGTAGGTGGGCAGGTCGGCGGGGCTGGTCCCGTCCGGGAACACCGCGCTCCAGTCCACCGTGACGCCATGGGCGTGGGCCTGGCCCAGCGCGAGGAGGAAGCGGTCCCAGCCGCCCTCGTCCCGGCGCAGGGTGCCGAGGGCCGTGGCGTTGGCACCCGACTGGTCCATGGTTTCCTGCACGCCGATGGTGAGGACCGGATGCGGGCTGCATTCGATGAACACGCCGTGCCCGTCGGCCAGAAGCGCCTCGGTGGCCTCCTGGAACCTCACCTGCCGGCGGAGGTTGGTGTACCAGTAGTCGGCGCCCATGGTGGTGCCGTCGATACGCCGCCCGGTGACGGTCGAGTACAGCGGGACGGTGCCGGCCTTCGGCTCGATGCCCGCCAGGGCCTCGAGCAGCGGATCGCGCAGCGCGTCGACGTGGGCGCAGTGCGAGGCGTAGTCCACCGGGACGCGCCGGGCGCGCACGCCGTCGGCCTCGCAGTCCTCCAGCAGCTCCTCGAGGGCGTCGGCGTCGCCGGAGACCACGGTCGAGGAGGGGCCGTTGACGGCGGCCACGCTCAGCCGCCCGTCCCAGCGCTCGAGGTGTTTCTCCACCAGTTCGACGGGCTGCGCCACGGAGGCCATGCCGCCACGGCCGGACAGCTCGGGAAGCACCTGGGAGCGCAGCACCACGACGCGGGCCGCGTCGTCCACCGACAGCACGCCCGCGACGCAGGCCGCCGCGATCTCGCCCTGGGAGTGGCCCACCACGGCCGCGGGCTCCACTCCGTGGGAACGCCACAGCTCGGCGAGGGCCACCATCACGGCCCACAGCACGGGCTGGACCACGTCCACCCGCTCCAGCGAGGGGGCGCCGGGATCGGCTCGCAGCACCGACTCCACGGTGTAGTCGGTGTGCCGTTCGACCGCTTCGGCGCAGCGGCGGAAGTGTTCGGCGAACACCGGTGAGGCGTCGGCCAGGGCGAGGGCCATGCCGGCCCACTGCGAGCCCTGGCCGGGGAAGACGAACGCCGTCGCGCCGGGGTTCACCGCGCCCGT
>NZ_MAXF01000040.1 GCF_001704635.1 Streptomyces sparsogenes
CCACGACAAGGACCCCGCGCGCCAAGCCGACTGGCAGGCCGCAGCAGAAGACCGGCTCAACTGGGGCGGAGACGTCGTCGGCGGGTGGTACCTGCGCGGGACCGGATTCGCCTCCGTCCAGGTCGTCGCCTGCAGCGCGAACCGGATCCGGCCGACCATCCCCTGCCCGATGAACTGATCATCTGGCCCGTGCGGCTCACCGCACGCGGTTCGGTGTCCAGCGGAGCGTCATGTCGGGCAGGTTCTCCATGTTGCGATCGCCGTCGTTGGTGTCGAGGACGGTGAAGCCGTGGTGCTCGTAGAAGGCGCGGGCCTCGGTGTTCTGCTGGAAGACGTGGAGGGAGAGACCGTCGGGGCTGTGCCGTCTGACCTCGTCGAGCAGGAGGGTGCCGATGCCCTGCCGCCGGGCGTCGGGGCGCAGGTAGAGGTGGTCGAGCAGGTCACCGTCGAGGGCGGCATAGCCGGTGATCTCCGTGCCGCGCACGGCGACCCAGGTGCGGCATTGCTTGAGCAGGATGTCGCGGATCCATTGGGTCACCTGCTCGTGGTCGCGCTTCTGCGGGGGCAGATAGGGCATGGTCGCCGCGCGGGAGGCCATGTGGATGCACGCGATCACGGCCGCGTCCGCCTCCTCGGCAGGTCGGATCCGGATCTTGCTGTCGTCACTCATGTCGGGAACCTCCGGGCAGATCATTTCGTGTCGGAAGTGGATCGTTCCAGTGGGGCTCCGGCGCCGCAAAGTCTCTTCGCAAACCACCCGCGCGACGATAGAAAAGAGCACAGATCAGCCCCGACACCGAACGGAGCATGACTTTGACCTCAACGGAACGCGCCATCGCCGCCGCCGAGGCCCGCAGTGCGCACAATTATCATCCGCTTCCGGTCGTCGTCGCGTCGGCGGAGGGCGCCTGGATGACCGATGTCGAGGGGAAGCGGTACCTCGACATGCTCGCCGGGTATTCGGCGCTCAACTTCGGGCACGGCAACCGGCGGCTGATCGATGCCGCGAAGGCCCAGCTGGAGCGGGTCACGCTCACCTCCCGCGCGTTCCACCACGACCGCTTCGCCGCCTTCTGCACGGAGCTGGCCGAGCTGTGCGGGATGGAGATGGTGCTGCCCATGAACACGGGGGCGGAGGCGGTGGAGACGGCGGTGAAGACCGCGCGGAAGTGGGGGTACCGGGTCAAGGGCGTCCCGGACGGCCGGGCGAAGATCATCGTGGCGGACAACAACTTCCACGGCCGGACGACGACCATCGTCAGCTTCTCCACCGACCCCGAGGCCCGGGCCGACTTCGGTCCGTACACGCCGGGCTTCGAGATCGTGCCGTACGGCGACCTGGCCGCGATGGAGGCGGCCCTGGACGCGGCCGGGGACGACGCGGTGGCGGTGCTGCTGGAGCCGATCCAGGGGGAGGCGGGGGTGCTGGTGCCGCCCGCGGGGTATCTGGCCGGGGTGCGGGAGCTGACCCGGGCGCGGAACGTGCTGTTCATCGCGGACGAGATCCAGTCCGGCCTCGGCCGCACCGGCAGGACCTTCGCCTGCGAGCACGAGGGAGTCGTGCCGGACGTCTATGTGCTGGGCAAGGCGCTCGGCGGCGGTGTGGTGCCGGTGTCGGCGGTCGTGTCCTCCCATGAGGTGCTCGGCGTGTACCGGCCGGGCGAGCACGGTTCGACCTTCGGCGGCAACCCGCTGGCCTGCGCGGTCGCGCTGGAGGTCATCGCCATACTGCGCAGCGGTGAATACCAGCAGCGGGCGACTGAGCTGGGCGAGCATCTGCACGGCGAGCTGGGGCTGCTGGTGGCGGGCCCGGGGCAGCCGGGCGGCGTGCGGGCCGTGCGGGGGCGGGGGCTGTGGGCGGGGGTGGACATCGACCCCGCGCTCGGCACCGGGCGGCAGATCTCGGAGAAGCTCATGGACCGGGGGGTGCTGGTCAAGGACACCCACGGCTCCACGATCCGGATCGCGCCGCCGCTGGTGATCAGCAAGGAGGACCTGGACTGGGGTCTTGACCAGCTGCGGGCGGTCCTGGCCGGGTGAGCGCCGCGTGATCGCCGCGTGATCGCCGCGTGCCTTTGATCGAGGGCCGTCGAGGAGCGCTCGGCGGCCCGAGGCACGGTCCGATACGCGGCCCGAGGCGCGGCCCGAGGCCCGGCCCGAGGCCCGGCCCGAGGCGCGGCCCCCTCAGAGGTCGGCGGCCCGGGCGCGGCTCCCTAGAGGATCACGTGCGGGATGAAGCGCGCGTACTCGTCGGTGACCAGGCCCGCCGACTCGCGGATGCCGAGCCCCGCCGACTCGCCCTCGACGACCCACGTGCCGAGCACCACCCGGTTGCCGTCGAAGTCGGGCAGCGGCGCCAGCTCCTGGTAGCAGCACGGCTCCTCCCGTACGACGGGCTCCGCGCCCGGCGGGTGCACCGTGACGCCCGCGCCCTCGCGGCCCAGCAGCGGCTTGGCCACGTACCCGGTGGTGCGGGCCAGCTCCCGGGGGCCGTCGAGGTAGGCGGGGAGCAGATTGGGGTGGCCGGGGAAGAGCTCCCACAGGATGGCCAGCAGCGCCTTGTTGGACAGCAGCATCTTCCAGGCGGGCTCGATCCAGAGGGTGGAGCCGGTGCCGCCGCCGTTGTCGAGCGTGTCCAGCGCGTACGGGCCGAACCGGTCGGTGGCCAGCCACTCCCAGGGGTAGAGCTTGAAGCAGGCCCGGATGAAGCGGAGCCGCTTGTCGACGAAGCGGCCGGAGAGGCGGTCCCAGCCGATGTCCTCCATCGAGATGGCCTCCGTCCGCAGCCCGGCCTGCTCGGCGGTCTCGCGCAGATACGCGACCGTCATCAGGTCCTCGCCGAGCTCGTCCCCGGCCGAGTGAGCGAAATACAGGGGCGCGCCGGGCGGCAGCAGCGGCGCCTGCTTCTTCCAGGCGTCGACCAGCCGCTCGTGCAGGGAGTTCCACTGGTCGGCGCCGGGGAAGCGGTCCTCCATCCAGAACCACTGGGCGCTGGCCGCCTCCACCAGCGAGGTGGGCGTGTCGGCGTTGTACTCCAGCAGCTTGGCCGGGCCCGGGCCGCCGTCGTAGCGCAGGTCGAACCGCCCGTAGACGCTGGGCTGTTCGGCGCGCCGACGCCAGGACTCGGCGACCAGGCCGGCCAGCCTCGGGTCGTCGAGACCCAGGTCGGAGAAGCGGTCCGCCTCGACGATGTGCTCGGCCGCGGCCAGGCACATCCGGTGCAGCTCCTCGACGACCTCTTCGAGCGCCTCGACCTCGGGCAGCGAGAACGCGTAGTAGGCGCTCTCGTCCCAGTACGGGCGCAGCGAGCCGTCGGGGTAGCGGGTGAGCGGGTAGATGACGCCCTGTTCCTCGACGGTGGACTGCCAGTCGGGGCGCGGGGTGGTGGTGTGGCGCTTCACGGTGCCGGTCGCTTCGGGTCCGGGCTGTCCGGTCAGCCGCCGCCGGAGCCGGAGCAGCCGAAGCCGCCGCGGTCCGCGGCCTTGCTCTTGTCGAAGGTGCCGTAGTCCGCCCAGCCGCTGCTGACGTCGGCGTCGTAGTACCAGTCGCCGTCGACGGTCTTGCCGCCGTTCTTCCCGCTGTTCTTGCCGCCCTTGGCGCCGCTCTTCTTGCCGGAGGAGGAGGACGAGGAGGAGTTGCAGGCGCTGGAGTCGACGACGCGATAGCCCTTGATGACGTCGTAACTGTTCCGGTCCACACAGCGTTTGTCCGGCTCGGATCCGCAGGAGGTGAGCGCGGCGGCGAGCGCGCCCATGCCGCCCAGGATCACCGTGCTGGACCGCAGCCTGCGCCGGCCCTTCTGCTCCATTGTGGTGTCTCCCCCGGTCGCTTGCCTGTCGCGCCGCAAGCCTAGAGGGCGCGCTCGCACACGTGAACGCCAGGGGAGCGCCCGGGCGGCCGCTATGCGTCGTGGTGGTCCGGCCCGCCCTGGGCCGGCGCGCCGGAGCGCTGGGGCGGCCAGTCGGGGGCGGGGTCCTCGGCGAGCAGGGGACGCAGGGCCCCGAGGACCGCGCCGACGCAGACGTCGCGCAGCTGAGTGCGGGTACAGGTCTCGTGGGTGAGCCAGTCGACGCAGAGGACCCGGACGAAGACCAGCCAGCTCTTCAGGACGCCGGACACGGCCTCGCGGGCGCTCTCGTCCGCGAGCGGGAGGACGGCCAGCAGCCGGGCACGGAGCGCGTCCAGCTCGTTCGTCATGATCGTCTGGATCACCGGGTCGCCCGCGAGGACCCGGTTCGCGGCGAGGACGGCGTGGCGGTTCGCCACGAAGTAGTCGAGGTGGACGTCCATGCCCTGGATGAGCTGCTCCAGGAGGGAGTCGGCGGGGTCGAGCCGCGTCTCGGCGAGCAGCTGGTCCGCCGCCTGCTGGTAGACGGCCGCGAAGAGGGCGTGCTTGCTGGGGAAGTGACGGTAGAGCAGGGCGCGGGAGACACCGGCCTGTTCGGCTACCTCTTCCATCAGCACATCGGCGTAGGGGTGCGCCGCGAAGAGCCGGGCGCCGACGGCGAGGAGCTGGGCGCGGCGGTCGGCGGGGCTCAGGCGCTGGCGAGGAGACACGAGCGAAGCTTAGTTGACATGAGTCTACTAACGCGCCCACTGTAGTAGACACGTGTCAACTAAGCTCCGCCACGGCGGCTCGGAGGGATGATGGCCAGAGCTCTGCGCGTCCTCACACAGCTGATGGGGTGGGCCTGCGTGCCGATCGGCCTGTTCCATGTGGCCCTCGGCAACGCGGCGATCCCCGGCGCCGGTTCCGCCGGCACGACGGTCGACAGCTGGGGCCGGTTCATGGGGGCCAGCTTCGTCGGCTACGGGCTGGCCTGGCTCTGGGCCGCGCGGCAGCGCCCGATCCCGGCTCGGGCGGTGCGGTGGCTGGCCGGCGTCTTCCTGCTGGGCGGCGTGGGCCGGCTGCTCTCGCTCGCCGCGCACGGCCGGCCGCACTGGTTCCAGATCGCGCTGACAGTGATCGAACTCGGCCTGCCGCCGGTCTTCTTCTGGCTGGCCGACGCGGAGGAGCGGACCTCGCGCGGCGATGTGAAGGCCGCCGTGCCCGCCGGGCGGTGAAGGCGTGCGCGCGCCGGTTCCGGCCGGGCCCTCGGCATCGACGGCTCAGCGGCTCACCCCGGGAGCGCGCGGCACAGCGCCTCCAGCGCGCCCGTGAAGGCGTGGTCGGGCGGGGTGCCGTAGCCGACCACCAGTGCGTCGCCCAGCTCCGCCGCGCCCAAGTCCTCCGCGCCCGGCTCGCCCGCCCCGCGCGGATCCGCGCCGTGCCGGAAGCGGGACAGTCCGTCCATCGCGAGCCCCTGCCAGGCGGCGCCCTGCACCACCGACCGCTCGGTCCCCGGCGGGAGTTGGAGCACCGCGTGCAGCCCCGCCGCGATCCCGCTGACCCGTACCCGCGGGGCGCGCTCGGCGAGCGCCGCGACCAGTTGGTCGCGGCGCCGCCGGTAGCGCAGCCGCATGCCGCGAACATGGCGGTCGTACGCCCCCGATTCGAGGAATTCGGCGAGCGTGAGCTGTTCCAGCGCGCCCGTCGGCCACTCCCCCGCGCCCTGGACGGCCAGCACCTCGTCCATGAGGTGGGCGGGGACCACCATCCAGCCCAGCCGCAGCGCCGGGGCCAGGCTCTTGCTCGACGTGCCCAGGTAGAGCACGCGCTCGGGGTCGAGCCCCTGGAGCGCCCCGACCGGGTTGCGGTCGTAGCGGAACTCCCCGTCGTAGTCGTCCTCCACCACCAGACCGCCGGCGCGGGAGGCCCAGTCGACGACGGCGGCGCGGCGGTCGGGGTGGAGCGAGACCCCGGTCGGGAACTGGTGCGCCGGGGTCAGCATGACGGTCCGTACGCCGGTGAGCCCGGCCAGCTCGTCCGTGCGGGCGCCGCGGTCGTCGACCGGCAGCGGCATGGTGCGCAGCCCGGCGCGCCGCATGAGGTCCCAGTGGAAGTTCAGCCCGTACGACTCGACGGCCACGTCCCGCTCGCCCCCGGCCCGCAACACCCTGCTGACGACGGCCAGGCCCTGTTTGAAGCCCGCGCAGACCACGATCCGCTCCGGGTCGGTCCGCACCCCCCGGGCGCGCGCCAGGTAGTCGGCGAGCGCGCGCCGCAGCTCGGGCCGGCCGGCGGGGCCGCCGTACGCGAAGGCGTCGTGCGGCGCGGCGGTCAGGGCCCGCCGGGCGGCGGAGAGCCAGGCCGCGCGGGGGAAGGACGAGACGTCGGGCGAGCCGGGCCGCAGGTCGTAGGCGGGGCGCCGGCGCGGTCCGGCGGTCGGCGGGGTGCGCGGCGGCGCGGGCTCGGGCGGCACGACGCGCCGGGCGACGCGGGTCCCCGAGCCCTGCCGGGCGGTGAGCCAGCCCTCGGCGACCAGTTCGCCGTAGGCGTCGGCGACGGTGTTACGGGCGATGCCGAGGTCCGCGGCGAGCGAGCGGGAGGAGGGCAGCCGGGTGCCGGGGGCGAGCCGGCCGCTGCGTACGGCGTCGCGCAGGGCACCGATGAGCGCCGCCCGCACCCCCGTGGTGCCGCTCCACGGCAGGTCGAGATGGAGATCGGCGCCGAGGCCGGGTGCGGGTGCGGGCCGTGTGTTCGGGGGTTCCGTGCGCGGCGGCTGCGCGCTCCGGGACCGTGAGCCCGGGGGCTGTGAGCGCGCGGGCTGCGCGGAAGTGGCCCGTGAATCCTCCATGGAAATGGACCATACCCCTGGGCTAATGGCGACCTAGTGTGGGAGCCATGACCACGAACGAGACACCCCAGCGCCCCGCGGGCACCCACCAGCACGGCCCCCGGCTGCCGCTGGCGAAGCTGGCTCCCGAGTTCTACAAGGCGATGATCGGCGTCGACGCGGCCGCCCGTAAGGGCCTCGACCCGATCCTGGTCGACCTCATCAAGATCCGCGCCTCGCAGATCAACCACTGCGCCTTCTGCGTCCACATGCACACCACGGACGCGCGCAAGGCGGGCGAGACCGAGGAGCGCATCAATCTGCTCAGCGCGTGGGAGGAGGCCGCCGACTTCTTCACCGAGAAGGAGCGGGCCGCGCTCGCGCTGACCGAGGCCGTCACCGTACTGACCGACGGCTTCGTCCCCGACGAGGTGTACGAGCGGGCCGCGGCGCACTTCGAGGAGGCCGAGCTGGCCCAGGTCATCGCGCTGATCGCGACCATCAACACCTGGAACCGCATCGGGGTCACCACCCGCATGGCCCCGGGCAGGGCATGACCGGCGCGGCGGCCCTCCGGGCCCTGCACCACGGCCGGGCCCCCGGCGACCCGCTCGTTCTCCCCGGCCCCTGGGACGCGGCCGCCGCCCGCGCCTTCGCCGCCGCGGGCTTCCCCGCGCTCGCCACGCCGAGCGCGGGGATCGCGGCCTCGCTGGGCTACCGGGACGGCGAGACCCCGGCCGGCGAGATGTTCGCGGCGGTCGCCCGGATCACCCGCGCCGTGGACGTGCCGGTGACGGCGGATGTCGAGGACGGGTACGGGCTCGCCCCCGGGGAACTCGTCGAGCGGCTGCTGGAGGCCGGCGCGGCGGGGTGCAACCTGGAGGACGGCGACCGGGCGACGGGCGGGCTCAAGGACCCGGAGCGGCACGCCGACTGGCTCGCCGAGGTGCGCGCCGCGGCGGGCGACAGCCTGGTCATCAACGCCCGGGTGGATGTGTTCCTACGCAAGGAGGCCGCGGCGCGCGGCGGCGGGGCGGAACCGGAGCGGCTGGCCGAGGAGGCCGTCGCGCGGGGGCGGCGGTACGCGGCGGCGGGCGCCGACTGCGTCTACCCGATAGCCGCTCCCCCACGGCTGCTCCCCCGGCTCGCGGCCGGCCTCGGCACCCCGCTCAACGCGCTCGCGAAGCCGGACGGCCCCTCTCCGCGCGAGCTGGGCGAGCTGGGTGCGACCCGCGTCACGTTCGGCCCCGGCCTCTTCCGCCAGGCGCTGGCGGCGGTGGAGGACATCGCCGGGCGGCTGCGCCAGGCGTAATGCCACAATCCCGGCAAGAGAAATAAGGCTCTCCCGATTTCTCGCCGCAATTCCGGCGAAGAGCGCCAACCGCATTCCCCCGGCACATAAAGCGGCATACAAAGCCGCTGGACACGTCTGCCGGGCGGGGTTATCGTGCACTCGAATTCCGCGAAAAGCGGAACAGAAATCGGGGAGCAACAACAGAATGAACAACCTTATAGGGGACCGCCGGGAGGGCGAACGCCGGAGCGGCGGACGGCGGTTGGCGCTGGTCCGTGCGGCGCTGGCGGCAGCGCTTTCCGTCGGTGCGCTGGCGGGTGCCGGGGCGGCGCAGGCCGAGGAAAATCCCTCGACTCCGACCCCCAGGATTATCGGCGGCCATGACGCCACCGAAAACTACTCGTTCATCGTTTCCCTGCAGAAGGAAAGGAACGGGGACCCGGACGGTCACCGTTGCACCGGAGCGCTCATCCGCAAGGACTGGGTCGTGACCGCAGCCCACTGCGTGACCACGGCGGGCACCGATTCGGCCCCGTTCACGGTCATGGACCCGGCGCTGTTCCACGTCCGGGTGGGCTCCGGCGACCGGACCACCGGCGGCACCGTCGCCAAGGTCAAGCGGATCGAGGTCGCCCCCCAGTACCAGGCGCGCGACGACCGCTCCGAGGGCTACGACGTGGCTCTCCTTCAGCTCGACACCGCGCTGGCCAACAAGCCGGTCCCGCTCGCACCCACCTCGACCAAGGCGGGCACCCCGGTCCGGCAGCTCGGCTGGGGCTACACCGCGACCGCCGATGTCGGCGACCCGACCAAGCTCCCGGTGAAGCTCCAGGAGCTCGACACCAAGGTGATCGATCCCAGCACGGAGAAGTGCCGGGTGGACTCCACGGGGGACGACTCGTGGGGCATCCGCGAGGGCGATGTGTGCACGGACAACCCGCAGGACACCTACGGTCCGTGCGGCGGTGACTCCGGTTCGCCGCTGCTGAAGAAGGTCTACGGCCGCTGGCAGCTGGTCGGCGTGGACAGCCGCGGCGTCGGTGAGATCTGCGGGTCCACCCCCGACATCTACACCGACCTCCACTACCACCGCTCCTGGCTGTACAGCGTCATCGGCTGACGTTCCAGAGCGCAAAGGCGGCCGCGCCCCGGTCCGGGAACCGCCCCGGGCCGGGGCGCGGCCGCGTCAGGCCCGCGCCTCGCTCAAGTCCGCGGCCGCGTCAGGGCAGCCACTTCCTCCAGACGCCCGGGTGCTCCTTGACCCACTTCTCCGCCGCGTCCTGCGCGGAGAGCCCGTCCGAGGCGATCATCTCGGCGACCTCGTTCTGGTCCTCCTTGGTCCAGCGGAACTTCTTCAGGAACGCCGCCGCCTTCCCGCCCTCTCGGGCGAAGTCCGCGTTGAGGTACTTCCGCAGCGGGGTGGTCGGATAGGCGCAGTCGATCGACTCGGGGTCCTTCTCCCCCTTCGCGGCGCACGCGTCCGTGTACGCGGGCAGCTTCACCTCGACCATCGGCACCTGGTTGAACAGCCACTGCGGCTGGTACCAGTACGTCAGGAACGGCTTCTTCTCCTTCGCGAACTGCTTGATCTGGGTGATCTGCGCCGCCTCCGAACCCGCGAAGACCACCTGGTAGTCCAGGCCCAGATTCCTCACCAGCGCCTTGTCGTTGGTGACATACGACGGCGAGCCGTCCAAGAGCTGGCCCTTGCCCCCGCTTTCGGCCGTGCGGAACGTCTTGGCGTACTTGTCGAGGTTCTTCCAGTTCGTGACGTCCGGGTGGGCGTCGGCGAAGTACTTGGGGACGAACCACCCGATGTGGCCGGTGACGCCCAGCTCCCCGCCGGGCGCGATCGTCTTCTTCTCCTTGACGTAGCGCCGCTCCTGCTCCGGATGGCCCCAGTCCTCCAGGATGGCGTCCACCCGCCCCTGGCTGAGCGCGTCCCAGGCGGGGACCTCGTCGACCTGGACGGTCTCGACGTGATAGCCCAGTTCGTGGTCGAGAAGGTACTCGGCGACCGCGACATTGGCCTGCGCGCCCACCCAGGACTGCACGGAGAGGGTGACGCTCTTGGTGCCGCCGACGTTCGCGTACGGCGAGGACTGCTTGGTCATGTCCGCCGCGCCGCAGCCGGTCGCGGTGAGCAGGGCGGTGACCCCGGCGGCGGCCGTCAGCAACCGGGCGCGGATACGACGCGGGGCACGGATACGACGCGGGGCGCGGACGCGACGCCGGGCGTGGGTACGAGCCATGGTCAGGCCCCCTTCCCCGGGCGGCGCGCCGTCGGCTGCGTCACCCGGTCGAGCATCAGGCCCAGGCACACGATCGCCGCCCCCGCCACCAGACCCGTCGCCAGGTCGCCCTGGGCCAGGCCGAAGACCACGTCGTAGCCGAGCGCCCCGGAGCCGACCAGGCCGCCGATGATGACGACCGCCAGCACCAGCACCACGCCCTGGTTGACGGCGAGCAGCAGCGCCGGGCGGGCGAGCGGGAGCTGGACCTGGCGCAGTTGCTGGCCGCGGGTGGCGCCCAGGGAGCGGGCCGACTCCAGCGCGGCCGGGTCGACGCCCCGCAGGCCCTGGGTGGTGATGCGGACGACGGCGGGCAGGGCGTAGACGATGGCCGCGGCCGCCGCCGGGGCCCGTCCGACGCCGAACAGCGCGACCACCGGGATCAGATACACGAACTGCGGCATGGTCTGGCAGATGTCCAGCACCGGGCGCAGCAGCCGCTCCAGGCGCGGCGAGCGGGCCGCCGCAATGCCGGTCGTGAAGCCGAGGACGAGCGTCACGGCGACGGCGGCAAGCACCTGCGAGAGGGTGTCCATGGCCGGGTCCCACACGCCGAGCACACCGATCGCGGCCAGGGCCAGGACGGCGGTCAGGGCGGTTCCCCAGGTGCCGATCAGCCAGGCCGCCGCCGCGACGATCAGCAGCAGGGACCACCAGGGGAGGCCCTGGAGCGCGCCGCGGAGCGGGTCGAGCACCCAGGTGACGTAGCCGGACGCCCAGTCGGCGGTGCCGCCGACCACCGGCACCCCGGAGTAGAGGTGGTCGACCATCCACTCCTTGGCGGTGTTGACGGGTTCGGCGATGGCGAGGGTCCAGCCCTCCGGCCAGTCGGCCGATCCGGCGGCCCGCCCGGCGAGCGCCACGGCGGCGGTGCCGGCCGCCACCCCCGCCCAGGCGTACCAGCCGCGCAGCCACCGCGGGCCCGCGTCGCGGTCGGTGCCCAGGCGCAGCCCCGCGGCGGCGGTGGTGCGGTCCAGGACGACGGCGAGCAGCACGATCGGGATGCCGGCCGCCAGCGCCTTGCCCACGTCGACGGCCGACAGCGCCTGGTAGACGCGGTCGCCGAGCCCCGCGCCGCCGATGACGGAGGCGATCACGGCCATCGACAGCGCCATCATGATCGTCTGGTTGAGGCCGAGCAGCAGCTCCTTGCGGGCCAGCGGCAGCCGGGCCGAGAGCAGCCGCTGCCGCCCGGTGGCGCCGAGCGAGGCCACGGCCTCCATCACCCCGGCGTCCGCCTCGCGCAGCCCGAGCGCGGTCAGCCGGGCCATGGGCGGGGCCGCGTAGATGACGGTGGCCAGCACCGCGCCGGGCACGCCGATGCCGAAGACCAGCACCACGGGCAGCAGATACGCGAAGGCGGGCAGCACCTGCATGGTGTCGAGCACCGGCCGCAGCGCCCGGTACATGCGCTCCGAGAGCCCGCCCGCCAGCCCGAGCAGCACCCCGATGGCCACCGAGGCGGCGACGGCCACGGCCATCAGCGCCAAGGTCTGCATGGTCGGCAGCCACATCCCCAGCAGCCCGCACAGCGCGAACGACACGGCGGCGAGGGCCGCGACCCGCGCCCCGGCCACCCGCCAGGCCAGCAGGGCCGCGGCGGCGGTGACCCCGGCCCAGCCGAGGGCCAGCAGGGTCAGGTAGACGGCGCGGACGGAGACGATGACCGCGTTGCTGATGTGGCCGAAGAAGTAGAGGAAGAGGGGGTGGTGGTCGCGGTTGTCGATGATCCAGTCGCTCGCCCGGTCCAGCGGCCCCGACACATCGACGGTCAGCGCGCCCGGCCAGCTGCCGCTGGGCCAGCGGGTGGCGGCCAGCGGCACCAGCACGGCGGCGAGGAGGGCGAGCACCGCGAGCTTGCGCACGGCCGGACGGCCGGCCAGGGCGCGCAGCCCGCCCGGGCCCCGGTCCGCCGCGGTCTGGGAGACGCCGGAGGGGCCGGAAGGGGGACCGGCGGAGGGGCCGGACGCGGGGTCGGTGGCGGGGGCGGGGCTGGTGGTCGCGGCGGTCATACGCGCCTCCGGGTGCCGGCGAGGGGTATGCGCGTGATCACGCCGGTGCCCCCTTCACCCGCAGGCCGGCCACCACCGCGAGCAGCCGCTGGTGGTCGACGACCCCGAGCAGCCGCGGGCCGTCCATGATCCGGGCCGGGCCGCCGGAGCGGGCGACGGCCTCGATGGCGGCGGCGATGGTGGCGTCGGGCGCGAGCGCCGGGCCGCTGTCCCGCTCGCCGTCCTCGGGCGCGCGCAGCGCGTTGCGCACGGTCAGCACCTGCTCGCGCGGCACATCGCGGACGAAGTCCCGTACATAGTCGTCGGCCGGGGAGCCGACGATCTCCTCAGGGGTGCCCAGCTGCACGATGCCGCCATCGCGCATCAGCGCGATGCGGTCGCCGAGCCGCAGGGCCTCGCTCAGGTCGTGGGTGATGAAGACCATCGTGCGGCCCTCGTCGCGGTGCAGCCGGATCACCTCCTCCTGCATGTCGCGCCGGATCAGCGGGTCCAGCGCGCTGAACGGTTCGTCGAAGAGCAGCACTTCGGGGTCGGCGGCGAGCGCGCGGGCCAGGCCGACGCGCTGCTGCTGGCCGCCGCTGGCCGGGGCGGCGGTGCTCCAGGCCGGTGAGCCCGACCTTGGCGACCATCTCGGCGGCCTTGGCGCGGCGCTCCGCCTTGCGCACGCCCTGGATCTCCAGGCCGTAGGCGACGTTGTCGAGCACGGAGCGGTGCGGCAGCAGCCCGAAGTGCTGGAAGACCATGGCGGCCCGGTGCCGGCGCAGCTCGCGCAGCCGCGCCTTGTCCATGGCCAGCACGTCCTCCCCGTCGATGTGGAGGGTGCCGGAGGTGGGCTCGATCAGCCGGGTCAGACAGCGGACGAGAGTGGACTTGCCCGAGCCGGACAGGCCCATGACGACGAAGACCTCCCCCGGTCGCACGTCGAAGGACACATCGCGGACGGCGGCCGTGCAGCCCGTACGGCGGCGCAGCTCCTCGGCGGGCAGGTCGGCGGCGGGCGAGCCGGGGACGCGGTCGGCCTTGGGTCCGAAGACCTTCCACAGGCCGCGCACGGAGAACACCGACGCCGCCGTCCCGTCCGCGCCGGGCGCGGAGGCGGGGGTGGGGGTCGGGGGCCTGGTCTCGATCGCGGTCATCACGCCTCACCTCCGGCGACGAGCAACTCCGCGCACTTCTCGCCGACCATCAGCACCCCGATCATCGGGTTGACGGCGGGCATGGTCGGGAAGACGGACGCGTCGGCGATCCGGATGCCCTCCAGGCCCCGGATCCTCAGGTCCGGGCCGACGACGGCCAGGTCGTCGGAGACCGCGCCCATCCGGCAGGTGCCCGCCGGGTGGTAGACGGTGTGCGCGACCTTGCGGGCGTACTCGCTGAGCTGCTCGTCGGAGGTGACCTCGGGCCCGGGGCACACCTCGCGCTTCAGCCAGCCGGCCAGCGGATCGGTCTTCGCGACCTCGCGCGCGATGCGGATGCCGTCGACGAGGGTGCGGCCGTCGTAGTCCTCCTCGTCCGTGAAGTAGCGGAAGTCCAGGGCCGGTTTCACGGATGGGTCGGCGCTGGTGAGGTAGAGGCGGCCGCGGCTGCGGGGCTTGGGGATGTTCGGGGTCATCGACACGCCGTGCTCGGGCTTTTCGTAGCCCAGCCGCTCGGGGTGGTCGGTGAACGGGATCTGGTAGAAGTGGAACATCAGGTCGGGGCCCTGCGCGTCGGGGTCGCGCCGGACGAACAGGCCCGCGTCGGAATCCATCGCCGAGTTCTCGGGGATCGGGCCGTCCGTCTCCCAGACGATCACCGATTCGGGGTGGTCGAGCAGGTTCTCGCCGACGCCCGGCAGATCGTGCACGACGGGGATGCCGAGCGCCTCCAGATCGCGCCGCGGCCCGATGCCGGAGTGCAGCAGCAGCCGCGGGGTGTCGACGGCGCCCGCGCACACCAGCACCTCGCGCCCCGCCTCGACCAGCAGCTCCGCGCCGTCCTTGGTGCGCACCCGCACGCCGGTCGCCCGGCCGGACTCGTCCACCTCGATCCGGTACGCCCAGGTCTCCAGCATGAGGTGGAGGTTGGGCCGGTCCAGGAACGGGTGCAGATAGGCGACGGAGGCGGAGGACCGCTTGTTGTCCTCCGGGTGGTAGGCGAGGTCGAAGAAGCCGACGCCCTCGTGGAACGGCTCCTTGTTGAACCCCTCGACGCGCGGCACGCCGAGCGCCGCCTGCGCGGCCTCGACGAAGTCGCGGGCGATGGCGTTCCGGTCCTTCTCGTCGACCGGCACGATGTTGTTGCGCAGCCGCGCGAAGTACGGGTCCATGGACGCGGCGTCCCAGCCGTCCGCGCCCGCCTTCACCCACTCGTCCCAGTCGCCCGGCAGCGGCTTGAAGGAGATGAGCGTGTTGTGCGAGGAGCAGCCGCCGAGCACCCGGGCGCGGCTGTGCCGGATGTGTGAATTGCCGCGTGGCTGCTCCGTGGTGGGGTAGTCGTAGTCCAGCTCGCCACCGAGCAGGCCGAGCCAGCGGCGCAGGGTCAGCACCTCGGGCCGGTCGACGTCGGACGGCCCGCCCTCGATGACGGCGACGCGGACGTCCGGGTCCTCGGTGAGCCGGGAGGCGATCACCGACCCCGCGGTGCCGCCGCCGATGACGACATAGTCGAATGCGACAGGTACGGACATGATGGCAACTCCTCGCGAACCCGGGTGGGGCCCGGGTGTGGGGGACGTACGTACGGGGTGGGGGCGTACGGGTGAGGGGTTTACGGGGTGAGGCGCTGTACGGGGCCGGGATGAACGGGGTGAGGGAGCGACGGGGCGGGGGTGAACGGGGTGAGGGAGCGACGGGGCGGGGGTGCGGGGTGTAGGGGGTGTGG
>NZ_MAXF01000041.1 GCF_001704635.1 Streptomyces sparsogenes
GCGGGGTGCGGGGTGCGGAGTGGGGGGTCTGGGGGCGTGGGGCTCAGCCGGAGAACCAGCGGACCGGGGCCGGCCGCAGGTTCTCGTAGATGTGCTTGGTCTCGCGGTACTCGGCCAGGCCCGAGGGGCCCAGCTCGCGTCCGATGCCGGACTTCCCGAAGCCACCCCACTCCGCCTGCGGCAGATAGGGGTGGTAGTCGTTGATCCAGACGGTGCCGTGCCGCAGCCGCCCCGCGACCCGCCGCGCCCGCGCGGTGTCGCCGGACCAGACGGCGCCCGCGAGGCCGTACTCCGTGTCATTGGCGAGCGCGACGGCCTCGTCCTCGGTGCGGAAGGACTCAACGGTCAGGATCGGGCCGAAGGTCTCCTCCCGCACCACCCGCATCTCGCGGTGGCACTGGTCGAGGATGGTCGGCAGGTAGAAGTACCCGGTCGCGGGGCGGACGTCGGACGGCTCGGGCTGCGCGCCGCCGCAGCGCAGCAGCGCGCCCTCCTCCAGCGCGGAGGCCACGTACGCCTCGACCTTGTCGAGCTGGTGCGCCGATACGAGCGGGCCGCACTCGACGCCGGGCTCGGTGCCGCGCCCCAGCCTGATCTTCTGGGCCCGGCGGGCCAGTTCGGCGACGAACCGCTCGCGCACGGACTCCTCGATGATCAGCCGGGCCCCGGCGGAGCAGACCTGGCCGCTGTGGATGAAGGCGGCGTTGAGGGCCTGGTCGACGGCGGTGTCGAAGCCCTCGGCGGTGGCGCAGGCGTCGGCGAACACCACATTGGGGTTCTTGCCGCCGAGTTCGAGCGCGACCTTCTTCACGCCAGGCGCGGCCGCCTGCATCACCTTGGTGCCGCTGACCAGGCCACCGGTGAAGGACACCAGGTCCACGCCGGGGTGCTCGGCCAGCCGGGCGCCGACGGGGTCCCCGGCACCGGTCACCAGATTGCCGACCCCGGCCGGCAGTCCGGCCTCGACCAGCAGCTTCATCAGGTGGATCGTCGACAGTGGGGTCACTTCGCTGGGCTTGACGACGAAGGTGTCGCCCGCGGCGAGCGCGGGGGCGATCTTCCAACTGGCCTGGAGCAGCGGGTAGTTCCAGGGGGTGATCAGCGCGCAGACGCCCACCGGCTCGTGCACGACCACGCTGTGCACATCCGGGGTGCCCGCGTCGACCACGCGCCCGGCCGACTCGCCAACGACCAACTCGGCGAAGTAGCGGAAGGCGTTGGTCACGTCGTCGACATCGACCCGCCCCTCCTCCAGGGTCTTGCCGGTGTCGCGGCTCTCGGTCAGCGCGATCTTCTCGCGGTCGCGCTGGAGCAGTTCGGCGACGCGACGCAGCAGCGCCGCCCGCTCGGCCACGGGCGTATGCGGCCAGGGGCCCTGGTCGAAGGCGCGACGCGCGGCGGCGACGGCGGCGTCGGTGTCCTCCGCGCCGCCTTCCGACACGATCGCGAGGGTCTTGGCGTCCGCGGGGTCGAGGACCTCCCGCTGCGCGCCGGATGCGGCGGCACGCCACACCCCGTCCACATGAATGGTCTCGACTGCCGACACGTCTTCTCTGCCTTCCGGTGGGGCGGGAATCCCGCCGCCGGCCGCGCCGGCGACGCGGAGCCCCTCCCCGAAAGGACCCGACCTATGCGTGGTTGTCGTTCGAAAGTGGCCGGGCTCACGTGATCACAAGGTCTCAGCGGGAGGCCCGCTCGTCGGTGCCGGGGACCTTGGCGGTGCTGATGGCGATGCGGTTCCAGGTGTTGATGGTGAAGATCAGGGCCAGCAGCCGGGCCAGCCCGGACTCGTCGAAGTGGGCGGCCGCGCGGGCGTAGACCTCGTCGCTCACCCCATCCTGGGAGACCAGGGTGACGGCCTCGGTCAGGGCGAGCGCGGCCCGCTCCTCGGGGGTGAAGAAGTGGGCGGCGTCCCGCCACACGGCGACCATGTGCAGGCGTTCCTCGCTCTCCCCCGCCTTGCGGGCGTCGGAGGTGTGCATGTGCAGGCAGTACGCGCAGCCGTTGAGCTGCGAGGAGCGGATCTGTACCAGCTCGACGAGCGCGGGGTCGAGGCCCTCGCGGGCGGCTGCGTCGAAGCCGATGAGCGCCTTGAACGCCTTCGGCGCGGCCTTGGCGAAGTTGATCCGGGGTGCGGTGATGTTGTTCGTCATGACCATGAATCTAGGACCGCGATAGACCGGTTGAGGGGTGCATTCCCAGGGCGGATTCATGGGTCAATTGAGGGGCCTGCCCGGGCGTGGCTGTGCGGTCATGTCTGGTGGAAGGAGTCGAGCGCGGCCCGCAGGGTCTCCTGCTGCCCGGCCCGGTCGTCGTCCGGGCCGATGACCAGCACCGCGTACATCGTGCCGTCGGGCGCGGCGAAGCGGTGGTCGAGGATGTGCCGGGGGCCGCCGTACTTCTCGCTGTCGTACGTGTACTCCAGCTCCGCCGGGTCCATCTCGCCCTGGCCGGTCCGCTCCAGGGTGATCCGCTCATAGCCGCGCTGGCGCGAGGCGAGCCGCTCGGCCTCCCGCGCGGATTCGTACGGCGTGCTCTCGGGGCCGTGCAGCTCGAAGATCTGCAACCTGGTGTCCTGGTCGGGCGAGGTGTAGAAGACGCTGGGCCCTTCGACGGTGCGCCCCCATCCGTCCGGGACGGCGAGGGCGAAGCCCGCCGGGTCGTCCTCCGTGTGGAAGCCCGTGGGCGGGGACGCGGAGGGTGCGGCCGAAGGGGACTGACCAGGGGATCCCGAGGGGTCCTGGGATGCGGAGGGGTCCTGCGGTTCGGACGGGTCCTGGGAGCCGGACGGGTCCGCGGAGGGGGAGGCCGTGGGGGCGCCGGACTCCTGGCCGGGCGCCGGAAGGCCGCCGCCGGACGGCGTCTCCTCCGAGCCCGACGGCTCGGGCGCCGGGCTCCCGGTCGCCCAGGGGATGCGCGCCGCCCGGCCTCCGACCTCGCCGTCGTCCCCGAACGCCACCCACCCCGCGAACGCGATGGCGCCGCTCAGCACCAACGCCACGACGGCCGCCCACAGCCCCCGCCGCGCGCCGCCGGCCGGCGGCGGAGCGGGCACGGCACCGCCGTACGCGGACGCGGCACCGCCGTACGCGGGTGCGGTGGCCGTCTCCGCCTCGTCGTCATGTGCTTCGCCGTGCGCGTCCGTGTCCCTGGCCATGCTCTCCCCCCGAGCCCGGCGTCAACGTTCGCCGCCAACTCCTCCCAAAATAGGCGAAGCTGAGTCACAGGGATAGAGAATGGCCAAAGGGCCACCCTCCGGAGTGAATACCGGAAGATGACCCTTCGGTCGCGCCAGGCCAGGCCCGTCGGATCAGGCCGAGTCAGGCCAGGCCCGTCAGATCAGGCCGAGTCAGATCAGGCCGAGTCAGATCAGGCCGAGTCAGATCAGGCCCAGGCCGCGCACGGCCTCGCGCTCCTCCTCGAGCTCCTTCACCGACGCGTCGATGCGGGCGCGCGAGAAGTCGTTGATCTCCAGGCCCTGGACGATCTCGAACTTGCCGTCCTTGGCGGTGACCGGGAAGGAGGAGATGAGCCCCTCCGGCACCCCGTACGAGCCGTCGGAGACCACACCGGCGGAGGTCCAGTCCCCGGCCGGGGTGCCGTTGACCCAGGTGAAGACGTGGTCGATGGCGGCGTTGGCGGCGGAGGCGGCCGACGAGGCGCCGCGCGCCTCGATGATGGCGGCACCGCGCTTGGCGACGGTCGGGATGAAGGTCTCGGCCAGCCACTGCTCGTCGTTCACGGCCTCGGCGGCGTTCTTGCCCGCGACCTCGGCGTGGAAGACGTCCGGGTACTGGGTGGCCGAGTGGTTGCCCCAGATCGTGAGCTTGGTGATCTCCGAGACCGGGACGCCGGTCTTCTTGGAGAGCTGCGAGAGGGCGCGGTTGTGGTCGAGGCGGGTCATCGCGGTGAAGCGCTCGGCCGGTACGTCCGGGGCGGCGGCCTGGGCGATGAGGGCGTTGGTGTTGGCCGGGTTGCCGACGACCAGGACCTTGATGTCGTCCGCGGCGTGGTCGTTGATGGCCTTGCCCTGCGGCTTGAAGATGCCGCCGTTGGCCTCCAGCAGGTCGCCGCGCTCCATGCCCTTCGTCCGCGGCCGGGCGCCGACCAGCAGCGCCACGTTCGCGCCGTCGAAGGCCACGTTCGGGTCGTCGGTGATGTCGATGCCCTGGAGCAGCGGGAAGGCGCAGTCGTCGAGCTCCATCGCGGTGCCCTCCGCGGCCTTCAGGCCCTGCGGGATCTCCAGGAGGTTCAGCTTGACCGGCACGTCCGCGCCGAGCAGCTGGCCGGAGGCGATGCGGAAGAGCAGCGCGTAGCCGATCTGGCCGGCCGCGCCGGTGACGGTGACATTGACGGGAGTGCGGGTCATGGCGGTCTCCTGCGCTGTGTTTTCTGTCGATCTCTTGGTGTCGAGATACCGGCGTCAGGCTATCCGACGACAGCGCACGGGGCCCCGGGGGCCAGCTGTGTGACTGCTCACCGCAGGGCGACAGGGGCCTGCCGGACCGTAAGGGCCCAGGACGGCGTTCGGCGGCCGCCTGCCGAGGGGGAGTAGCAGGCGGCCGCCGGGTGCCATGCCGCACCCGTGGGGGGGTCCTCGTCCGCCTGCCCCGATTCGGCGAGAGCATTCCCCCCGAGTCGGAGATTCCTCGGAGACACCATCGAGGAGGCGGTGGAGCCACCGCCGAACTGCCGCGCTATGGCGCCGCCGTGCGTCCCGCCCCCGTGGCCGTGCAGCCGCGCTGCCCCGTGGTGAGGGTGGCGCAGGCCCGGACGCGGGCCGGGGCTCCGGCGGCGGAGCCGACCTCGACCATCCGGGTGTACGCCTCGCCGTCGGCGCCGGCCTCGCCGCTCTCGGTACGCGCCGCGCCGCCGCCCTGGGCCGGCGCGGTCACCCGTAACCGGTCGCCGGGGCCGGCCTTGGTGATCCGGGCCCAGGCCGCGCCGCACACCTCGCTGTAGCGCACCTCGACATACGCGCCGCCCACGGTCGCGCCCGCGGTCGTCCTGGCGTACGCGCCGCCGCAGCCCATGGTTTCGGGGTCCTGGCCCGCGCACTCCTGGCCGGTGCATCTCACCCCCGCGGGCAGGGTGGGGCCGGTCGTCGGGGCCGGCCCGGGCCTCAGGTCCTTCGCGTTCCCGTCCATCCGTCCGTCCGGGTTGCCCAGGAGGACCGCTGCCGTGCCGGCGAACAGGACCCCGGCCGCCGCCGCGACGAGCAGCACGACGCGGCGGCGGCCGTTCGGCGCCGGCGCCGCCGCGTCGGGGGCGCCCGCGGCGGGCGGGGCCGGAGAGTCGGGTAACGCGGGCGGCCCGGACGGCCTCGGGCTCGGCTCGGAGGGCTCAGGCGGCTCGGGGAGCGCGGCCGGGGCGGTGGAGAACAGCGGCGGGTCGGGCACGGGCGGAGGGTCCGGCAGCGGCGGAGGCTCGGGCATCAGGGGCGGGTCGGGGACGAGGGGCGGGGGTGCCTTCCGCGTCGCACGGCCCGTCGCACGGCCCACGGCCCGTCGCACGGCCCGTCGTACCCGTCTCACGGCCCGTCGTACGGCCCGTCTCACGGCCCTTCCTCGGGCGCGGCGGCGGGCCCGCCTCCCCCGGCACCCCCGGCGCCTCCTCGCCCGCGCCGGCCTCCCCCGTGACACCGTGCCGCGGCTCGCGCTCTTCCGGCAGCTCCCTCCAACGAGGCATTGCCTCCCCCTGTCCCCCGCTGTCCCCCGCGGGTACGCGTGAACTTTCTCGGCCCTGCCCCCGTTCGGGCGCCCCCGAGAGCCGCGGATCCCTTACCCGCGGGGATGCCCCGCCCAAGGATGACAGTTCTCCCAGCAGGGGCGCACCGGAGCATTACGGGCATCGCCGCGCGCCCCCGTGCGCCCGTGTAGGGCTGTTGCGCACCCGAGACGTCGTACCGGAATGGTCACCTCCGCGCCACAGGACCTCGACGTCCATTGATCCGGCAGTGCCCTTAACAGAACCCTTATGCGAGACGGCCCGTCCTTCTTCGGGGGAGAGGACGGGCCGTCGCGGTGCTCAGGTCGGTGGCGCTGCTATCGGACGGTGAAGTGCACCACGTCTTCCAGGAACGGGATCTCCAGCCAGGGGTCGGGCTGGGCCATCAGCGAGAGGAGGACGATCGCCGAGCCCAGCACCCCGTAGGTCAGCATGTCGGTGAACCGGGACCGCACCGCCAGCATCCCGACCTCCGGCAGCGCCCACCGCAGCAGCGCCCCCGCCAGCAGGGACAGCCCGACCAGGACCGTGCCGGCGCGGAACGCGTCCAGGGCCACCACCAGCAGGCCGATGCCGACGCCGCCCATCACGGCCAGCAACGGCCACTGGCGGGCGGGCGCCGGGGCGTCGCCGGGTGCGGCGCGGCCGCCGCCCTCCGGGCGCGCGGTGTCCCGCGTGAACAGGGGGAAGCGGCGGGACTTGGCGGCGGGTGGCTGCCCGGCCGGCTCGGCGGCGGACTCGTCGGCCTCAGCCGGCATGCCCGGCACCGGCGTCACCGCTCTCGCCCCTGTCACCGTTGTCACCGCTGCTCGCGCCGGCGGCCTTGGCGGCCCGCTCCGCGGCCTCCACCACGTTGACCAGCAGCTGGGCGCGGGTCATCGGGCCGACGCCGCCCGGGTTCGGGGAGATCCAGCCGGCGACCTCGGTCACGCCGGGGTGCACATCGCCGGCGATCTTGCCGTGCTCGTCGCGGCTGACGCCGACGTCGAGCACCGCCGCCCCCGGCTTGACGTCCTCCGCCTTGATCAGGTGCCGCACGCCGGCCGCCGCCACGATGATGTCGGCCTGGCGCAGCAGCCCCGGCAGGTCGCGGGTGCCGGTGTGGCAGAGGGTGACCGTGGCGTTCTCCGAGCGGCGGGTGAGCAGCAGCCCGATGGAGCGGCCGACGGTGATGCCACGGCCGACGACCACCACATGGGCGCCGTTGATCTCCACGCCGTGGTGGCGGAGCAGCTGGATGATCCCCTGCGGGGTGCACGGCAGGGGGCCGGTCTCGTTCAGCACCAGCCGGCCGAGGTTCGTCGGGTGCAGCCCGTCGGCGTCCTTGGCCGGGTCGATCAGCTCCAGGACCCGGTTGGTGTCGACGCCCTTGGGGAGCGGCAGCTGCACGATGTAGCCCGTGCAGGCCGGGTCCTCGTTGAGCTCCCGTACGGCGGCCTCGATCTCCTCCTGGGTGGCGGTCTCGGGCAGGTCGCGCCGGATGGAGGCGATGCCGACCTCGGCGCAGTCGCGGTGCTTGCCCGCGACGTACCACTTGCTGCCGGGGTCGTCGCCGACCAGCACGGTCCCGAGACCGGGGTGGACGCCCTTGGCCTTGAGCGCCTCCACGCGGGCGACGAGGTCGGACTTGATCGCGGCGGCGGTTGCCTTGCCATCGAGAATCTGCGCGGTCATGGCTTCATCCTCCCGGATGCGGGGACGTCTGTTCCAATCAGGGGCGGCGAAGGCCGCACCCCCGCGCGTCGGGGGTGCGGCCTTCGCTCGGTGCGGCTCGGTGGAAGAACGCGCGGCTCAGTGGAAGAAGTGGCGCGTGCCGGTGAAGTACATGGTCACGCCGGCCTTCTGGGCCGCCTCGACGGTCAGCTCGTCGCGGACCGAGCCGCCCGGCTGCACCACGGCCTTGATCCCGGCCTCCGCCAGCACCTCGAAGCCGTCCGGGAAGGGGAAGAAGGCGTCGGAGGCCGCGTACGAGCCGGCGGCCCGCTCCTCGCCCGCCCGCTGTACGGCCAGCCGCGCCGAGTCGACGCGGTTGACCTGGCCCATGCCGACGCCGACCGTCGCGCCGCCCTTCGCGAGCAGGATCGCGTTGGACTTCACGGCGCGGCAGGCGCGCCAGGCGAAGGCCAGCTCGGCCAGGGCGTCGGCGTCCAGCGCCTCGCCGGTCGCCAGGGTCCAGTTGGCCGGGTCGTCGCCCTCGGCCTGGAAGCGGTCCTTGGCCTGGACGAGCGTGCCACCCTCGACGGGGCGCTGCTCGACGACGGTCCCGGGCGCGTCGGCACACCGCAGGACGCGGATGTTCTTCTTGCGGGCCAGCACCTCCACGGCGCCGTCCTCGTAGTCCGGGGCGACGATGACCTCGGTGAAGATCTCGGCGACCTGCTCGGCCAGGGCGACCGTCACCGGGCGGTTGACGGCGATCACGCCGCCGAAGGCGGACAGCGGGTCACAGGCGTGCGCCTTGCGGTGCGCCTCGGCGACATCCGCGCCGACCGCGATGCCGCAGGGGTTGGCGTGCTTGATGATCGCGACGCAGGGCGCGTCGTGGTCGTACGCCGCACGCCGCGCGGCCTCGGTGTCGACGTAGTTGTTGTACGACATCTCCTTGCCGTGCAACTGCTCCGCGTGGGCGAGTCCCTTGCCGCTGCCGTCGCTGTAGAGCGCGGCGGGCTGGTGCGGGTTCTCGCCGTAGCGCAGCACCTGCTTGCGCTCGTAGGTGACGCCGATGAAGTCCGGCCAGGGGCCCTCGTCCGCCGCGTAGCTTTCGGCGAACCAGTTGGCGACCGCCACGTCGTACGCCGCCGTGTGCTGGAACGCCTCGCTCGCCAGCCGCTTGCGCTGGTCGAGGTCGAAGCCGCCCTCGGCGGCGGCCTTCAGCACGTCCGCGTAGCGCTCGGGGTTGACGACCACGGCCACGGAGGGGTGGTTCTTGGCGGCGGCGCGGACCATCGACGGGCCGCCGATGTCGATCTGCTCGACGCACTCGTCGGGCGAGGCGCCCGAGGCGACGGTCTCCCGGAACGGGTAGAGGTTGACGACGACCAGCTCGAAGGGCTCGACGCCCAGCTCGGCGAGCTGCTCGCGGTGCGAGTCGAGCCGCTGGTCGGCGAGGATGCCCGCGTGGACGCGGGGGTGCAGCGTCTTGACGCGGCCGTCGAGACACTCGGGGAAGCCGGTCAGCTCCTCCACCTTGGTGACGGGGACGCCGGCGGCGGCGATCTTCGCCGCCGTCGAGCCGGTCGAGACGAGCTGGACCCCTGCCGCGTCCAGTCCCCGGGCCAGCTCCTCGAGCCCCGTCTTGTCGTAGACGCTGACCAGCGCGCGGCGGATGGGCCGCTTCGTACCTTCGACGGTCACGGGATCATTACCTTTCGTCCCTCAATGCGGTAGCCGTTGCGGGCCAGACGCCCCACGACCTCGACGAGCAGCGAGCGCTCGACTTCCTTGATCCGCTCGTGCAGAGCGGACTCGTCGTCCTCGTCCCGGACCTCGACCACGCCCTGGGCGATGATCGGGCCGGTGTCGACCCCGTCGTCGACGAGATGGACGGTGCAACCGGTCACCTTCACGCCGTACGCGAGCGCGTCGCGCACGCCGTGGGCGCCGGGAAAGCTGGGCAGCAGCGCGGGGTGGGTGTTGACGCACCGGCCGCCGAAGCGGGCGAGGAACTCCTGGCCCAGGATCTTCATGAACCCGGCCGAGACCACGAGGTCCGGCTCGTACGCGGCCGTGGCCCCGGCCAGCGCGCGGTCCCAGTCGGCGCGGGTGGCGTGGTCCTTCACGCGGCACACGAACGTCGGGATCCCGGCGCGTTCGGCGCGCTCCAGGCCCGCGATGCCGTCCCGGTCCGCGCCGACGGCCACGACCTCGGCGCCGAAGCCCGAGGCGCCCTCGGCGGCGATCGCGTCGAGGAGCGCCTGAAGGTTCGTACCGGAGCCGGAGACCAGGACGACGAGGCGGGCGGGGCGCTCGGGGCGGGCGGCGAGGGACGGCGGGGGAGGCGGGGAGGCCACGGCGGGGATCTTTCTCGCGGGCGATGCGGGACGGTACGCGTGGGTGCGGACACGTTTGCACGAACACGTTTGTGTGGTCGTACAAGGTGGCGGAGTCCTGAATTCCGGGGAACTCTACGAAGCCGCCGACCGTCAGCAACGATACCGGCACACGAAACGGCCCCCGGGGGACGGGGGCGGGCGCGGGAGGTAGCGTCTGGACTGCGAAATCAACTGACGCCGTGGGAACCACCGTCGCGCCCGCACAGGGGAGCCGTACGGCGCAGACCGTACGGAAGCCTCGCGTGCATCACGACGACACAAGGGGAAGACACCTCCACATGCCGGACCGACGCCGCCGCGCGGCTCACTGCCCCCCGCCGACCCCCGCCCGCACCGGAGGGCAGCGATGAGGCACGCCCGCACGTCGCGCACGACGCCGCTGCTGCGGGAGCAGCAGTCCTCGTCCTCGTCCTCGTCCTCCTCCTCCGCCTCGCCCGGGGGCGCGCCCGCCGGGCGCGAGGAGCCCAACCCCTTCGCGCCGCCGCCGGAGGGACGGCCCGACCAGCCCTGGCAGCCCAGGTACCGGCCCGACGCCGCGCAGGGCGGCGCGGGCGGCCCCGGCGGCGACGGCAGCGGTGGCGGTGACGGTGGCCGGGATGACGGCCGCGCCGCGCCCGGTGGCGGGGCGCAGGGCGGCCAGAGCGGCGGTGGCCAGGGCGAGGGTGGCCAGGGCGGCGGCCAGGGCGGGCCGGACGGCCCGCCTCAGCCACCCGCCTGGGGCAGCCAGTGGAGCAGCCGCCAGCCCGGCCGCCAGAACGGCGGCTTCGGGTCCAACCCCGGCCGGCCCGGCACGGGCGGCCAGGGCGGCGGCGGGCGCCCGCGCTGGGACCCGACCGACCCGGCCCAGCGGCGCGCCCGCTACGCACTGCTCGCGGGCATGTGGGGCTTCTTCTTCGCGCTCTTCAGCCTGCCCCAGATCGCGCTGCTGCTCGGCGCCCTGGCCGTCTACTGGGGCATCAGCGCCCTGCGCGCCAAGCCGCGCCGCCCGGCGCCGGCGCCGACGCCCTCCGCCGTCCCGCTGAACGCTCCGCCGCCCGCCCCCGGCGCCACCCCGGCCCATCTCCCGGCCCCCGGCACCGGCCCCTCGAAGCCGCAGGCCACGGCGGCGATCAGCGGACTGGTCACGGGCGGTCTGGCGCTGGCCATCGTGGCCGCGACCTTCACCGTCCAGCTCGTCTACAACGACTACTACTCGTGCGTGGACGACGCCCTCACCCAGACCTCCCGGCACGCGTGCGAGGACCTGCTGCCCAAGCAGCTCCGGCCGCTGCTCAGCACGGAGGACTGACCCGGGAAGCCCCAGGGGCGGCCGTGACGCGCAGGCGTCGCGGCCGCCCTTTCGCGTACCGGGCCCCCGGGCGGCACGAGACACCGACCGCTAGCGACGCTAGACAATCGAGCAACGCTTCATCTAGCATCGCTTGTGCACCTAGCGATGCTAGAAACGCGTTCACGTCAGGCTCTGATTACTCCCGTGGGGGACTCATGTCGAAGCAGCGCATCACCACCGCCCTGGTCATCCTGACCGCCGCCGCACCCCTGTTCTTCGGCCTGAACTTCCTGCTGAACCCGCACGGCGCGCCCGACGGCTTCGGCATCGAGCCCTGGCCGCAGGGGAATGCCCAGGGCTACTTCGTGGTGAAGGGCGTGCGTGATCTCGCCGTCGGAGCCACCGCCCTGATCCTGCTCGCCCTCGGGCAGCGCCGCGCGCTGGGGTGGGTGATCCTGGTCGACGCGACCGTCCCGCTGGGTGACGCGCTCGCGGTCGTCACGCACGGCGGCACCCTCACCACGGCGCTGACCGTCCACGTCTCCGCGGCCTGCGTCGTGCTGCTGACAGCCGGGATGCTCCTCGCGGAGGGGCGTACGCGCATGGCGCACTCCCCCGCCGGACAGACCCTGAGCGCCTAACGGCCCGAGGCGCCCGCTTCGCGGCGTCGCTCCGGCCCCGGCCCCGGCGTGCCGGGGCCGGGCGGCGTCGTGGGGCGGTGCGCGTCGGGCCCGGGCTCCGCGCCGGCGCGCGGAAGGAGCGGAAGGAACTGCCGCCACCACGTCGCGGGCGCCGTGGTGGCGTCCTGCCGACCGCGCGCGGTGCCGGCGTCCGCGCCGCCGTGCGCTGTCGCGTCGTCCTGCCGGCTCTGCGCCGTGGTGGCGTCCGGCCAGCCCTGCGCCGTGGTGGCGTCCGGCCAGCCCTGTGCCGTGAGGCTGTCCTGCCGACCGTACGGCGTACCGGCGTCCCACCCGCCATGCGCTGCCGCGCCGCCCTGCCGGCCCTGCGCCGCGGTGGCGTCCCGCCGGGCAGGCGCCGTGGGGCTGTCCTGCCGGCCGGGCGCCGCGTCCCGCCGGCCGTCGCCCTCCCGGTCCTCGCCGTCCGGGCGCGGGGTGGGCGCCGCCGAGGCGGCCCAGGCGCGGGCCTCGGACTTCCGGGCCAGCCAGGCCATCAGCACGGGGACGACCAGCCGGAGCCAGCGCAGGACCACCGCGCCGGGGATCCCGGGCAGGGCCGTCCAGGCCAGCGTCGCCGTGCCCGTGCGCCACCAGCTCGGGCCCAGCTCGGCGAGCCCGGCGGTGCCCAGGGCGCCGCCCGAGGCGCCGGCGAGCACGGCCATCGCCACCGCGCAGGCGAGGGACGCGGCGGCGGCCATCAGGGCGGTCTCCCCCCACCCCCACACCGCCACGGTCGGGCGCCTCGCCGACGCCTCACTCCTCTCGTCACCGCCCGGGCCGACGCCCCGGCCCAGGGCCCGGTCGGCGCCTTGACCGAAGCCCCCGCCGGGGACCCCGCCGGGGCTGGCGCCGTCCGTCCGCCGTACCGCCGCGACCGCGACGAACCACGCCAGCGACGCCCCCGCCGCGCACCCCGCCAGCCAGCTCAGCCGGCTGCCGTCGCCCTCGGCGGGCAGCGCGGCCAGCAGGGGGAAGTGGGGCAGGTCGGGGTAGTCCGCCACGCCGAGCGGCCCGACGGCCGCGGCGCCGACCGCGAAGCCGGGGCCGAGTCCGTACGCGGCCCCCCAGACGATCGCGTTGGGCAGCAGCGCCAGGCTGATCAGCAGCACCGCGAAACGCCCGGACCAGACGTCGCTGAGCTCCAGGAACGCCAGCTGCACCTCGCCCGCGTGGCTCATCAGCGACACCGCGGTGAGCAGCGCCCCCGCGCCGAGCAGCACGACGAGGGCGCCCGCGGCGGCCCGCAGCACCGCGGCGCGGAAGACCGGGGTGCGGTAACCGGGGATCCTCAGCTCGCCGGTCCCGGACCCGGCGGCCCGGCGTGCGGCGGCCGACCTGAGCCACACAAAAGGCACCAGGCACACCAGGCGCAGCAGCCGCCGCAGCCGGTGGAGGGCGGCGAAGACCCGTACGGCGTGCGGCAGCCGGGCGCGCGCCCACGCGGCCAACCGTTCACCCAGTCGCTCCCGCCACTGGCGGCATACGCGGCGCGCGCGGGCGGGCGGGCGCGGCACGGGGAAGCGCCCGTCCGCCACCCACACCCCCACCGCGACGGCCACCGCGGCGACCAGCGGCAGGTGCAGCAGGGCGCTGAGCGGCGCGACGCGCAGCGGCCCCGCCGACGCGTACAGCATGACGGCCACCCCGACCAGCAGATAGCCGCCCGTCACCCATCCGAAGGCGGTGCGCGGGTGAAGTGCGGCCTCCGCGGGCACCCACCGCCCGCCACCGCCGGTCGCCTCCCCTGAGTCCTCCCGCCGGCCCTCCCCCGCGTCCTCCGCCTCGTCCTCCGCCGCGCCCGTCTCGATCGCGTGCCGCCCGGCCCGGTAGAGCAGCCAGCACGGCAGGGCGCTGATCAGCAGCGGGGTGAGCCCGACGGGCGCGGAGCCCCCCGACGGCGTCCCGGTCCGTACGAGATCCGCGCCATGCGCGAGAAGCCACAGGTCGGCGGCGATGTGCAGGGCCCCGTCCGGGCTGCTGCCGGGGCCCGAGGAGGTGATCCACAGCAGGAGCACGAGGACGGCGAGCGTGCCCAGCCCGAGCCCGGCGGCCACGACGCCGCCGAGGAACGCCTCCCTGACACCGGAGGAGGGGCGCCGGAGCACGGCGCGGCCACGGGAGGACAACGACGGGCTGCGATCGGTCAATTGGGTCACGCACCCATGCTGCCAATAACGGCCGTTTCATCCGCACATCAGGCGATTGGTCGCCGTGTCGTAAAGGTTGCGGTTATGTGCGTTTCGCGCTACGCGCGCGCCGAGGGAGATCGAGAGGAGAGAAGGGCGGGGGACCGAGAGGAAAAGGGCGCGGGCCCGCACCACCGGGTGGGTGGTACGGGCCCGCGTCCGTGAGCCGAGCGCTCCGGCGGACGGCGTCAGCCGGCCAGCGCGGCGCGCGCCAGGCGGGCCGTCTCGGACGGGGTCTTGCCGACCTTCACGCCCGCGGCCTCCAGGGCCTCCTTCTTCGCCTGCGCGGTGCCGGAGGAACCGGACACGATCGCACCGGCGTGGCCCATGGTCTTGCCCTCGGGCGCGGTGAAGCCCGCCACGTAGCCGACGACCGGCTTGGTGACGTTGGCCTTGATGAAGTCCGCGGCCCGCTCCTCCGCGTCGCCGCCGATCTCGCCGATCATCACGATCAGGTCGGTGTCGGGGTCGGCCTCGAAGGCGGCCAGGGCGTCGATGTGGGTGGTGCCGATGATCGGGTCACCGCCGATGCCCACGCAGGACGAGAAGCCGATGTCGCTCAGCTCGTACATCATCTGGTAGGTCAGCGTGCCGGACTTCGACACCAGGCCGATCCGGCCCGGCTTGGTGATGTTGGCCGGGATGATGCCCGCGTTCGACTGACCCGGCGTGATCAGGCCCGGGCAGTTCGGACCGATGATGCGGGTCTTGTTGCCCTTCTGGCCGGCGTAGGCCCAGAAGTTGGCCGTGTCGTGGACCGCGATGCCCTCGGTGATCACGACGGCGAGCGGAATCTCGGCGTCGATCGCCTCGATGACCGCGTCCTTGGTGAACTTCTCCGGGACGAAGATCACGGTGACATCGGCGCCGGTGGCCTCGATGGCCTCCTTGACGGTGCCGAAGACCGGTACCTCGGTGCCGTCGAAGTCGACCTTCGTGCCGGCCTTGCGCGGGTTCACACCGCCGACGATGTTGGTGCCCGAGGCAAGCATCCGCCGGGTGTGCTTCTGACCCTCGGACCCGGTCATCCCCTGAACGATGACCTTGCTTTCCTTGGTGAGGAAGATAGCCATGGTGTTGGTGACCCGTTCCCTTACTTCGCAGCCGCGAGCTCGGCGGCGCGCTCGGCCGCTCCGTCCATGGTGTCCACCTGCTGCACGAGCGGGTGGTTGGCGTCGGTCAGGATCTTGCGACCCAGTTCCGCGTTGTTGCCGTCGAGACGCACGACGAGCGGCTTGGTGACCTCTTCGCCCTTGCTCTTCAGCAGTTCCAGGGCCTGCACGATGCCGTTGGCCACGGCGTCACAGGCGGTGATGCCACCGAAGACATTGACGAAGACCGACTTGACGTCCGGGTCGCCGAGGATGATCTCCAGGCCGTTGGCCATCACCTCGGCGGACGCGCCGCCGCCGATGTCGAGGAAGTTGGCGGGCTTGACGCCGCCGTGGTTCTCACCGGCGTACGCGACGACGTCGAGGGTCGACATGACCAGACCCGCGCCGTTGCCGATGATGCCGACCTCGCCGTCGAGCTTGACGTAGTTGAGGCCCTTGGCCTTGGCGGCCGCCTCGAGGGGGTTGGCCGCGGCCTTGTCCTCGAGCGCCTCGTGCTCCGGCTGGCGGAAGGCGGCGTTCTCGTCCAGGGAGACCTTGCCGTCCAGGGCGATGATCTTGCCGTCGCCCGTCTTGACCAGCGGGTTGACCTCGACGAGAAGGGCGTCCTCCTCGATGAAGACCTTCCACAGGGTCTGCAGGACCTCGGCGACCTGGTCGGCGACCTCGGCCGGGAACTTCGCGGCGGCGACGATCTCGGCGGCCTTCTCCTTGGTCACGCCCTCGATGGCGTCGACCGGGATCTTGGCGAGCGCCTCGGGGTTCTGCTCCGCGACCACCTCGATCTCCACGCCGCCCTCGACGGACGCCATGGCGAGGAAGGTGCGGTTGGTCCGGTCCAGCAGGAAGGAGACGTAGTACTCCTCCTTGATGTCCGCGGTCTGGGCGAGCATCACCTTGTGGACCGTGTGGCCCTTGATGTCCATGCCCAGGATCTGAGTGGCCTTCTCGACCGCGTCATCCGCGTCGGAGGCCAGCTTCACACCACCGGCCTTGCCACGGCCACCGACCTTGACCTGCGCCTTGACGACCGCGCGGCCGCCGAGTCGCTCGGTCACCTCGCGCGCCGCCTCAGGCGTGTCGATGACTTCACCGGCCAGCACCGGTACACCGTGCTTGGCGAAGAGGTCCCTCGCCTGGTATTCGAACAGGTCCACGCGCGTCCGTCCCTTTTCCTGGAAATCGCGGTTCGTTGTCTGCGCGGGCGTGCCGCGGTGGCAGCGTGAGGACGCGATCTTTGACGAGGGCGGCACACGTGCGCCGGGTACGCGGCATGTCCGTCTCGCAGGTTATCCCCGAGGGACCTGCGTCCCTAAATCGCAGATCACACTGGCGCGGTGATTACGGTCACAGATCGCGACCATACCCACCTATCTTTGTACAGCCTCGCTGCTCGGAGGGGCGAGCTCGGGCTGCGGACAGGGGCAACGCCGATCGGGCGGCCCCCTCCCCAACGAGGGCCGCCCGATCGGTCAAGCAGGTGCCGTACGGCGTACGCGTACGCGTCCGGCAGATGGCGTCATCAGACGTTCAGCCCGCCGAGGCCGTCGATGCCGCCCACGCCGTCGATGCCGTCGATGCCGTCGATGCCGTCGGCGGTGGGCAGGTCGGCCGGGACGGCCGGGACCTCGGCCGCCGGGACCTCAGCCGCCGGAACGGCCGGGACCTCAGCCGGGACGGTGGGCAGGTCAGCCGGGACAGCCGGGACCTCGGCCGGAACCGCCGGGACCTCGGCCGGGACGGTCGACAGGTCGGCCGGGACGGCCGGGACCTCAGCCGCCGGGACCTCAGCCGCCGGGACCTCGGCCGCCGGGACGGTCGGCAGGTCGGCCGCCGGGACCGTCGGCAGGGCCACGACCGGGACGGTCGGCAGGTCGGCCGCCGGGACCGTGGGGACGGCCGGCAGCAGCGGCAGCGCCGGGATGTTGGCGGCGTCCGTCAGGTCGCCGGGCAGCGCCGGGACCAGGGTCTCCGCGCCCGAGGCGGCGTTGCTGACGGTGATCTGCGCGTCGGTGGTGACCGTCAGGGTGAGGCCCTGGGCGAGCAGCACCGTGTCGTCGGCCACGCACTCCACGCCGCCCTTGGCGCCACCGGCCACGTTCAGGACGTACGGGGCGACCTGGAGGTAGACGTCGTCGGCCAGCGTGCCGGCGTCACCGACGGTCTGCTGCGCGACGGGGGTCACCTTGGCCAGGACGTCGTGGCCGGTGGGGGGCAGCTCGCCCGGGGCCACGCCGGCGGCGGTCGCCTGGGCGTCGCCCAGCGTGCGCTGGACCTTGCCGGCCAGCTCCTCCGGGCGGACGCCCGCGCCGGAGAGGGCGGCGAGCAGGTTGTCGACGGAGCCGGGGGCGGCGGGCAGCTCGGGGGTGGCCGGCAGCTCGCCCGGAACGGCGGGGAGGGCGGGCACGGCGGGGGTGACGGGCACGGAGGGCAGCGAGCCGAGGCCGGGGAGCTGCGGCACGACGCCGGGCACCTCGCCGGTGGGCAGGTCGATGATGTCGGTGGCCTTCTTGGCGGCCTTCTGCGCCTTCTTGACCGTCTTCTTGACCTTGTTGGCCTTGGTGGCCTTGGTGGCCTCGGTGGCCTTGTCGGCGGCCTTCGCCGGCTCGGCCGTGCCGGTGGCGCCGTCGGTGAGGCCGTCGGCCAGGCCGGTCACCTCGTCGACGCCCGGCAGGGCGTCCTTCGCGGCGCCGGTGACCTTCGAGGTCACGCCGTCCACGGTGGCCTTGGCGCCGTCCACGGTCCGGCCGGCGGCGTCGGTGACCTTGGAGGTGTCGGCCACGCCGTTGGTCACGTCCTTCACGCCGTCGGTCGGCAGCGTGTCCCCGGCGGTCTTGGTCGCGCCGCCGACGGTGCTGGTGACGCTGTCGGTGGACGGGGCCTCGGGGAGGTCGGCCGCGTTGGCGGCGGCGGAGCCGAGGGCCCAGAGACCGGTGGCGGCAGCGGCGACGACGATGGAACGGCGGATGTTGCTACGCATGAGGGGAAGTCCTTCGAATTCAGGGGGATGTCGGACGGGCAGACCTGACCCGCCCCCGCGCGGCAGGTCTCAGCAGACGGGGGTGAAGGTCTGCCCTAGCCGGGGAATTCGAGGACTTCGTTGAATCGCTCGCGCGTGGGCGCGAAGCCCTCCGCGCGGACGGCGCCGGGCCGCAGCCAGTGGCCCGCCGGGCCGCCCGGCACGAGGGTGGCGTGGGTGTCCCCGCCACGGGGGGCGCCGCTGTCGCCGGTGCACAGGGCGGCGGTCCCCACCGGGGAACCGGGGAGGGGGAAGGGCAGCGGCGCCGGGGCGCCCTTGCCCTGGACCGGGCCGTGCACCCCCCGTACGACCGGGGCCCGGTCGTGGTCGGCGGCAGTGCGCGGCGCGGTCACGGCCGATCGCGGGGCCGTGGGCCCCATCCGGGTGGCGGCGTGCGCGGCCGGGGATCCGGAGGCCGTGTCGTCCTTGGCCCGGCGGCTGTCGGACGGGTGGTGAGCAGGCGCGGAGCCGCTCGGACCGGTGTCGTCGCCCGCCCCGCCGAGCGCGCCTGCGGGCAGGTGGGCGGGCAGGGAGTCGCCCGTCCGGCCCAGCAGGTCGGTGACCGGCTCGGTGAGCTGCCGGGTCTGCTCCGCGACCGGCCGTACGGCTTCCCGTACGGCGTCGTCCGTGGCCTGGGCGGCCTCGGTCGCGTCCTTGGTGTGCCGGGCCACGGTGTCGTCGGCCCGTCCCGGGTCGAGCAGCCCGGAGGCGCCGGCCCGGTCGGCGGCCGCGCCCGCGTCCGTACGCTCCGCGGCGTGCGCGCTGCCCCCGAAGAGGAACGCGAGCGCCAGGAAACCCCCGAGGAACAGCGCCGCCAGCAGCGCCCGCCGCGCGGCCGCGGTGCGCGGCAGGCGCACGGCGGCAGGCATGGCGAACACAGCGGACAAGAGAGGGGGCCTTCCCAGACGTACGGGCATACGGGCATACGGAGCAGGGCGAAGCAGATGCGGATCGACCAACCGGAAGGTCAGATTCACTTCCGGGGCGATGGGTTGATCCTTGCACGACGGACCGGGGGCGGCGCAACCCCCCGGTTACCGATGGAGCTCCTTGTCCGGTATGGGCAGTTGGCGCTTTTCTATCGCCGCGGCCATGACGTCCGGGAAGAGATCGGGGGTGCAGGCGAAGGCCGGCGCGCCGAGCGCGGCGAGCGCCGCTGCGTGCTCGCGGTCGTAGGCGGGGGCGCCCTCGTCGGACAGCGCGAGCAGCGCGACGAACTGCACGCCGGACGCCTTCATCGCGGCGACCCGGCCCAGCATCTCCCGGCGTATGCCGCCCTCGTACAGGTCGCTGATGAGCACGACGACGGTGTCGGCGGGGCGGGTGATCCGCGACTGGCAGTAGGCGAGGGCGCGGTTGATGTCCGTGCCACCGCCGAGCTGGGTGCCGAAGAGCACGTCCACCGGATCGTCCAGCTCCTCCGTCAGGTCCACGACGGAGGTGTCGAAGACGACGAGCCGGGTGGTGAGGGAGCGCATCGAGGCCAGCACGGCGCCGAAGACGGACGCGTACACGACGGACGCGGCCATCGATCCCGACTGGTCGATGCACAGGATGACGTCCTTCTTCGCCCCGCGGGCCGCGCGCCCGTATCCGATCAGCCGCTCGGGGACGACCGTCCGGTGCTCGGGGAGGTAGTGCTTCAGATTCGCCCGGATGGTGCGGTCCCAGTCGATGTCGCGGTGGCGGGGGCGGCTGGTCCTGGCCGAGCGGTCGAGGGCGCCGGTGAGGGTGGCGCGGGTGCGGGAGGCCAGGCGCTTCTCCAGGTCCGCCACGACCTTGGCGACGACGGCGCGCGCGGTGGTCCTGGTCGTCTCCGGCATCGCCTTGTTGAGCGAGAGCAGGGTGCCGACCAGGTGTACGTCCGCCTCGACGGCCTCCAGCATCTCGGGCTCCAGGAGCAGCGCGGCCAGGCCCAGCCGGTCGATGGCGTCCCGCTGCATGACCTGGACCACGGAGGTGGGGAAGTACCGCCGGATGTCGCCGAGCCAGCGCGCCACTTGGGGCGCGGAGCCGCCGAGCCCCGCCGAGCGCGGGCCGCTCCCGGCGGAGCCGCCGCGGGCGGCGGCGGCCGGGCCGCCGGGGCCGCTCTCGCCGCCCGCGCCGTAGAGCGCCTCGAGCGTGCGGTCCATCGCGGCGTCCTGCCCGCTCAGCGCGCACCCGGTCCCGTCGCCGCCGCCCTGCCCGCCGAGCACCAGCCGCCAGCGGCGCAGCCGCTCGCTCGCGGTCGTCTCCCCGGTCATCCGGCCACCTCCGAGGCGCGGTTGTGGTGGTTGTGGTGGTTGTCATGGCCGACGTGGCTGTGGTCGAGGCCGAGGAGGAGGCGGACCACCGGCACGACGGCCGCCGCGCGGTCCTCGTCCAGGCCGGGGCCGAAGCCGGGCGCGGCCGGGCCGCCGGCCGGGCGCGGACCGTCGGCCGGGGCCGGTCCGCGGCGGACCAGCTCGCCCAGCGTGCGGCGCACGCCCGCGTCGTACGCCGCGAAGGTGCGCCGCAGCAGCGGCAGCACGTCCGTGAACGCCTCCGCCGGGACGCCCGTGAGCCAGCGGTCGAGCAGCCCGAGCAGCCGCTCGTCGTGGACCAGGAGCATTCCCCCGCCCGCGCCGCCGCCCACGAACCCCTCGATCCAGGAGGCCGCTTCGGCCGGCGCGGTGCCGGGCGAGAGCACCAGGCCCATCAGCCGGGCCGCCTCGCCCTCGGCCAGCCGCCCGTCGTCCAGGAGCAGACGCGCGGCCCGGCCCCGGATCAGCCCTGAGACCCCATCGGCTCCGGCAAGCGACCGCAGCACGGCGCCCCAGCGCCCCCGCAGCCCGTCACCCGCGTCGGCCGCGCCGCGCTCCCCGCCGCCCGAGCCCGCCTCGACGCGCTCCCCGCCGCCCGCCTCGGCCGAGCCGCCCGCGTTGCCCGCTCCCTCCGCGCCGCCCGCGCCATCCGGGCAGCCCGCATCGGCCGGGCCCGCCCCGGCACGCTCCCCGCCGCCCGCGGTGACCACCCGGCCCGCCCCATCCGCCCCGCCCAGGCCCGCCTCGGCGCGCTCCGCGTCGGCCAAGGCGCCCGTGTCGGGCGGGGCCGAGGGGCCGCGCTCCGCGCCGCCCGGCCGGATCTCCGCCAGCAGGCCGACGGCCTGGTGCACGGCTTCGAGGTGGCCGCGCATCTCCGCGGCACCGTCCGCGTCGAGGCCGAAGCAGGCGGGGGGCAGTCCGACCAGGACGCGCTCGGCCAGGCCCATCGCGACCTCGGCCAGGGCGGCGGTGTCCGTGCCGCGCACGTCTCCGTACCGCACGGAGCGGACGAGCGCGGGCAGGGCCTGGGCGAGGTGGCCCACGTCCGCGTCGAGCGCGGCACGGTCGGCGAGCGCGCGCATCACGACCGGCAGCGCGTCGGGGAGCGCGGCGAGCAGACAGCGCTCGGCCAGCTCCGTGACCTCACCGAGCGCGGTGGCGTCCACCGCCTTGGCCTCCGCCCTCGCCGTGGCGGCCGACAGCACGGTGGTGCCCCACACCCCGGCCTCGGCGACCCGCACCGACAGCTCCGGCTCCCAGCGCAGCCGCCACGTCTCCCGGAACGTGCCCGTGCTGCCGCGCGAGGCGGCCGGGGTCCCCCAGTCGACGCCGAGCAGCCGCAGCCGGTGCAGCAGGCGGCTGCGCGCGGCGTCGGTCTCCTTGCGCAGGTCCAGCTCCAACTCGCGCTCCAGGGCCTCCGGTTTGAGCCGCAGCGAACGCTGGGTGCGCGCCAGGTCCCGCTGGAGCGGAGCCGCCGGGGCCGCCTCGGGCACCTCCCCCAGCACGTCTCCGACGACCAGCCGGTCGTGGACGATCGCGAGCGGCACGTCGGAGCCCTCGCACAGCACCGCCCGCACCGCATCCGTGGTCTCGGCGAGCCCGGCGAGCGGGCGGCCGCGCACGGCGGCGAGGGTCTCGGCGAGCCGCACCGCCTCGATGACATGCGCGGAGGAGACAGCGAAGTCCTCGGCGCGCAGCAGCCCGGCGACCTTGGTCATCCAGCGCTCCAGCGGGCGGTCCTCGGCGTGGAAGAGATGGCTGTACCAGCCGGGGGAGGCGATGCCCGCGCCGTAGCCGCTGTGCCGCGCCAGCCGGCGGTGGGTCCACGGCACCCAGCTCAGCTCCGCCCTGACCTTCGGCAGCCCCTTGAGCAGGCCCCGGTCGGCCGTCGCGGTCGTCCGCCCGGCCAGCGCCGGGACATGCCAGGCCCCGCACACGACGGCGACCCGGTCGCCGAACTCCCGCCGCGCCTCGCGCAGCCGCAGCCGCATGTGCGCCTCGCGCACGGCGTCGTGCTCGTGTCCGCCGTGGCCGTACTCGGCGCGGAGGGCTGCCATGGCCTCGCCGAGCGCGGCGAACGGCGCGACGGCCCCCGCCAGGTCCGAGCCGACTGCCGCGTCCGGGTCGGCCGCCGCGCCGATCCCGCCTGGCGCGCCGAGCCCGCCCGGCGCGCCGTTGCCGACGCCGCGGTGCTCGACGACGTCCTCCCACCAGCGCTCCGGATCGTCGTATCCGGCGGTCTCCGCGAGCATCCCCAGGGGGTCCACGCGCAGCCGTCCGGCCGGATCCGGCCGGGGGTCCTCGTCCGTACGGCCGTCCGTGCGGTCGGACGTGCGCTCGTCCGTACGCTCGTCCGTACGGTCGGCCATCGCCAGGGAGTTCGCCGCCGGAAGGTCGATGAAGCGCACGGGGACGCCGCGGGACAGGGCCCACCGGATGGCCACCCACTCCGGGGAGAACTCGGCCAGCGGCCAGAACGCGGCCTGCCCCGGGTCGCCCACCGCGTGGGCGAGCAGGGCGACGGGGGGCCGCATGCCCTCCTCCGCGGCGAACCCGACCAGCGCGTCCCCCTCCGGCGGCCCCTCGATGAGCACGGCGTCGGGCCCGCAGGCGTCGAGCGCGGCCCGCACCGCCCGCGCGGAGCCCGGGCCGTGGTGCCGCACGCCCAGGAGCAGCGGCCACGGCGCCCCGGCCGCGTCCGGCCGGGCGCCGGGCGGGGGCGCCGCGCGGCCCGGGGCGGCGCCGGTCACGCGCCCACCTCACGGCACGCGCGGTAGAAGTCCTTCCAGCCGTCGCGCTCGCGGACCACCGTCTCCAGGTACTCCTGCCAGATGACCCGGTCCGCCGCCGGGTCCCGGACCACCGCGCCGAGAATGCCCGCGGCCACGTCGCCCGCCCGCAGCACGCCGTCGCCGAAGTGGGCGGCGAGGGCGAGCCCGCCGGTGACCACGGAGATCGCCTCCGCCGTCGACAGCGTGCCCGAGGGCGACTTGAGCTTCGTGCGCCCGTCTTCCGTCGTCCCGCCCCGCAGCTCGCGGAACACCGTGACCACGCGGCGGATCTCGGCCACGCCCTCGGGCACCGCGGGCAGGTCCAGCGAGCGGCCGAGCTGGGCCACCCGGCGCGCCACGATGTCGACCTCCTCCTCGGCGGTCGCGGGCAGCGGCAGCACGACCGTGTTGAACCGGCGGCGCAGGGCGCTGGACAGCTCGTTGACCCCCCGGTCGCGGTCGTTGGCCGTGGCGATCAGGTTGAAGCCGCGGACCGCCTGGACCTCCTCCCCCAGCTCGGGGATCGGCAGGGTCTTCTCCGACAGGACGGTGATCAGCGTGTCCTGGACGTCGGCGGGGATACGGGTCAGCTCCTCCACGCGCGCGGTCATCCCCCCGGCCATCGCCCGCATCACCGGGCTGGGCACGAGCGCCTCGCGGCTGGGGCCGTGGGCGAGGAGCCGGGCGTAGTTCCAGCCGTAGCGGATGGCCTCCTCGGGCGTGCCCGCGGTGCCCTGGACGAGCAGCGTCGAGTCGCCGCTGATGGCCGCCGCCAGATGCTCGGAGACCCAGGTCTTGGCCGTGCCGGGCACGCCCAGCAGGAGTAGGGCGCGGTCGGTGGCCAGCGTGGTGACGGCCACCTCGACGATGCGCCGCGGGCCCACGTACTTGGGGGTGATCACGGTGCCGTCCGGCAGCGTGCCGCCCAGCAGGTACGTCGCGACCGCCCACGGCGACAGGCGCCAGCGGGCGGGCCGCGGGCGGTCGTCGGCCGCGGCGAGCGCCTTGAGCTCGTCGGCGAAGGCGTCCTCGGCGTGCGGACGCAGGGCCTCGCCGCCGGCGGTCTCGGCGGCCCCGGCGGTCCCCGCCGCCCCGGCCGTCCCGGCGGTCTCAGCCGTCTCGGCGGTCTCGTCTGCGCTGGGCACAGGCACGGTCACAGCTCCCCCACGACTCGTCTCTCCGTCCGTTTCCGGACCCGTTCACCACCCTGCACCACACCACTGACAATCCCCCCGCATGCCAACGAACCCCCAGGCCAGGGCGGTTGTCAGTGGCCGCACGTACCGTCGGTGACATGAATGGGCAGGGGGAACGCTGGACGGCGGAGCAGGTGCTGGCCCTGGCTCCTGACGCCGCCTCACGCAAGGCGGGCAGCAAGCTCGCCACGCCCGGCCCCTGGTCGGGGGCGGGCGCCCACGGCGGGGGCGTGTGGGGGCTGTGCGCGGGCAGCGGCGGCAAGCCGTACCAGACGGTCGTCGATCTCGACGGGCCCGCCTACCGCTGCAGCTGCCCCAGCCGGAAGTTCCCCTGCAAGCACGCGCTCGGCCTGCTGCTCCTGTGGGCGGGCGGCGGGGGCGTCCCGGAGGCCGAGGGGCCGCCCGAGTGGGCCGGGGAGTGGCTGGCCGGGCGCCGGGAGCGCGCCGCGCGCGAGGCGTCCGGCGCGGCAGCCGAGGCCGCCGCGGGCGGGCGGAAGGAGCCGGGCGGCGTCGCCGATCCGCAGGCGGCCAGGCGCCGGGCCGAGCGGCGCGCCCAGCGCATCGCGGCGGGCGCCTCCGAGCTGGAGCGGCGCCTGGCGGACCTGCTCCGCGACGGCCTGGCCGGCGCCGATCGCTCCGGTCACGCGGTGTGGGAGGAGACGGCCGCGCGCATGGTCGACGCCCAGGCGCCCGGCCTGGGGGCGCGGGTGCGGGAGCTGGGCGCCATCCCCTCCTCAGGGCCCGGCTGGCCGGGGCGCCTGCTCGAGGAGTGCGCGCTGCTGCACCTGCTGAGCGAGGGTTACGCGCGTCTCGACCGGCTCCCCGAGGCGCTGGCCGCCGCGACCCGCTCGCGCGTCGGCCTCACCACGACCACGGCCGAGCTGCTGGCCTCCGGCACCGCCGTCCGCGACCGCTGGCTCGTCCTCGGGCGGCAGGACGACAGCGACGGCCGGCTGACGACGCGCCGGATCTGGCTCCGCGGCCAGGACACCGGGCGCATCGCCCTGCTGCTCTCCTTCGGCGCGGCCGGCCACACCCCCGAACTCGCCCTGCCGGTCGGGATCGTGCTGGACGCCGACCTCACCTACTACCCGGCCGGGCGCCCGTTGCGCGCCGCGCTCGGCACCCGCCACCCGGACCCGCCGCCCCCTGACCCCGCCGCGCCACCCGCCCGGCCCGCCCCGCCGGTGCCCCCGGGGAGCGACATCCCCGCCGCGCTGGCCGCCTACGGGGACGCGCTGCGCGAGGACCCCTGGCTGGACGCCTGGCCGGTCGTGCTCTCGGGGGTGACCCCGATCCCGGGCGGCGAGGACGGCTGGCAGTTGGCGGACCCCCGGACGGGCGCCGCCCTGCCGATCGACCCGCGGTGCGCCGGGCGTACGGACCTGTGGCAGCTGACCGCGGTCTCGGGCGGCGGCCCCGTCACGGTCTTCGGCGAATGCGGCCATCGCGGCTTCGCCCCCCTCACCACCTGGGATCCGGCCCCGGTCCCGCTCCAGAGCCCGTCCGGCGCCGGACCGACACCCCACGGAGGCATGCCGTGAGCACCACCGCGTCCTGGGACGACCTGGTCGCCGCCGCCCTGCTCGGCACCGAGCGCCGCACCCCGCCCGTCACCCCGCGCCCCGGCCAGGATCCGCCCGCCGCCCTGCTGGACGCCGCCGCGCTCAGCACGCTGCGGCGGCGCGCCGGGCTGCGCCCCGCCGCCGCCCGCCCGGCCCCCTCTCCCGCGCCCGCCGATCCCCGCCCACCGCTGCCCCCGGCCGCCCGCAGCCGGCTGGCCATGCTGCTCGCCGGCCGCTCCGCCCCCGGCGGCGGCCGGCGCTCCGCGCCCGACCTCGCCGAGCTGCTCCCGCAGTGGCTCACCATGGCCAACCAGTACGGCTACCAAGCACCCGCCGCCCTCCTCCCGGCCCTCCTGGACGCGGCCCGCGCCCGCACCGATCTGCGCCCCGAAGCGCTCGCCCTCGGCGGTCCGCGCGCGCTGTGGCTCGCCCGGCTGAACCCGGAGTGGAAGTTCGCGCTGCGCACCGGCGGGGCGGGGCGCGCGGCGGAGGCGCCGGCGGATGCGGATGCGGAGACGGAAGCGGGGGCGCCGGCCGGTGCGGAAGCCGGGGATCCGGCGGACGGCGCGGCTGCGGTGGCCGTGCCCGCCGGGGTGCGGCGGCAGTGGGAGGAGGGGCTGTTCGCGGAGCGGGTCTCCGTGCTGGCCGCGGTCCGGCACCGGGATCCGGAGGTCGGCCTGGCGCTGCTCGGGAGCACCTGGTCCACGGAGCGCGCGGAGGACCGGCTGATGTTCCTCGACTCGCTCCGCGACGACCTCTCGCCCTCCGACGAGCCGTTCCTGGAGCAGGCCCTGGCCGACCGCAGCCGGAACGTCCGGGCCACGGCCGCCGAGTTGCTGTCCGCGCTCCCCGGCTCCGCGCTGGCCTCGCGTATGGCCGAGCGGTCCCGCGCCTGCGTCTCGCTCGACTCCGGGGTCATCACCGTCGAGGCGCCGGCCGAGTGCGACAGCGGCATGCAGCGCGACGGTGTCGTGGCCAAGCCTCCCTCGGGGCGCGGGGAACGCGCGTGGTGGTTGGGCCAGTTGGTCGAGGCGACGCCGCTGGAGTGCTGGAGCGGCTGGTTCGGCGGGCGGGGCGCGGCCGAGATCGTGGCGCTGCCGGTGGCCGACGGCTGGCAGGCGGACCTTCAGGCGGCGTGGTGCCGGGCGGCCGTGCGCCAGCGGAACGTGGAGTGGTCCCGCGCCCTGCTGGGCGCGCCCGTCGCGCCCCCCGCCGCGCCGCCCACCGCCTCGGCCGCGCCGGGCGGAGCGGACGGGGCCGGCGGGGCGGGCGCGGGGGCCCCGGCCGCCGCCCAGGCCGCCCCGTCCTGGCGCGATCCGGCGAAGCTGCTGTCCGCCCTGCCGCCGGACGAACGGGCCCAGTGGGTCGCGGACTTCATCGCGGCCCACGGGCTGTCCGACGCCTTCCGGCTCCTGGGGGTGTGCGCGGTGCCGTGGGCCGAGCCGCTGGGCCGGGCCGTCGTGGACGCGCTCGACATCGCCCGCGACGCGGGCAGCTACCCGTGGAGCTTCAGCGGCGTGATGGGGCTGGCCGAGCGCTGTCTGGACCCGGACCAGGCCGACCGGCTGGAGGTGCTCACCGCGATATCGGACGAGCCGGAGGACGGCTCGCCCGGCGCCGGGGGCTACTGGTCGGAGGCGTTCCAGCGGCTGGTGGGCACGCTCCGGCTGCGCGCGGCGATGCGGCGCGAGCTCGAACCGCCCGCCGCGGCGGCGGCCCGCCCGGCGCCGGCCCCGTGACCGGTCCGCCCGGCACCGACCCCGTGACCGGCCCCCCGGCCCGCCCGGATCCGGCCCCGTGACCGGCCGCGGCGGGGCGGCCCGGGGCCCGCCCTGCCGCTCCGGTTACGCGGCCACCGGCCGGACGTTCTCCCTGACCCACTCCACGATCGATACGGTCGTGGCGCCCGGGGTGAAGATCTCGGCGACGCCCTGCTCCTTGAGGAGCGGGATGTCCGCCTCGGGGATGATGCCGCCGCCGAACACCTTGATGTCCTCCGCGTCGCGCTCCCGCAGCAGCTCTATCACCTTCGCGAAGAGCGTCATGTGCGCCCCGGAGAGGATGGACAGCCCGATCGCGTCGGCGTCCTCCTGGATCGCGGTGTCGACGATCTGCTCAGGCGTCTGGTGCAGGCCGGTGTAGATGACCTCCATGCCCGCGTCGCGCAGCGCCCGTGCGATGACCTTCGCCCCGCGGTCGTGACCGTCGAGCCCAGGCTTGGCCACCACCACGCGGATCGGACCGGTCACACCCATCGCAGCCTCCATGTCGTCATCCCACCCCGCCGCGCGTCGCGCGGATCTCGCCGACCGCCGTCGGGGGACGTGAACGTGAACGAACGTTATCTCCAGCATCCCGCACGCAGCGGTTTCACGGCGCGCAGCGAGGGGGAAATCACACGTGGGACACATTCACCTCGGCCGCACCCACATTCGCCTCGAATTCCGCGGGGCGGACCCACGCATCGGGCCGGCCATCAGGGGAGCCGCAGCGGGGACCGTCGCACCGCGCCGCGCCGTCAGTGAGGGCCGCCTGGCGCCGCGGTGCGACGGAGCGGTCGTACCGGACGAGCCCGGGAAGGGCTGTTCGCGAGGGCACACCGGGGCAGCGCCGCGCCTTCCGTGCGCCGTTGGGGAGGTCGGCCGCCATGGGCCTCGCACGGATCCGCGCCACCGTCCTCGACCTGGCGATCCTCGCCGGGCATCTTCTCCTGTACCCGACCGGCCTGCTCCAGGAGCGCCCGCCGGCGACACCACCCGCCGCGCCGCCCGCCGGCCCGCCCGGCGAATCGCCCGCCGCGCCGACCGCCACCCCGCCCGACGGATCGCCCGCCGCACCCGCCGACGCAGCGCCGGGCACCGTGGCCGCGCTGCCCACCGACGGTCCGGACCGCCGCCCGGTCCTCCTGCTGCACGGCTTCATCGACAACCGCTCGGTGTTCGTCCTGCTGCGCCGCTCGCTGCGCCGGCACGGCCGCCGGCACGTGGAGGCGCTCAACTACTCGCCGCTGACCTGCGATATCCGGGCCGCCGCGGCGCTGCTCGATCGCCATGTGCGCCAGATCTGCGCGCGCACCGGCCACAGCCGGGTGGATGTCGTCGGCCACAGCCTGGGCGGTCTGATCGCCCGTTACTACGTGCAGCGGCTGGGCGGGGACGCCCGGGTGCACACGCTGGTCACTCTCGGCACCCCGCACTCCGGCACCCGCACCGCGCCCCTGCTGGCCGCGCACCCACTGGTGCGCCAGATGTGTCCGGATTCCGATGTGATCGAGGAATTACGGCGCCCCGCCCCCGACTGCCGTACGCGGTTCGTCAGTTTCTGGAGCGATGTGGATCAGCTGATGATCCCCGCGGAAACCGCCCGGATCGACCATCCGGATCTACGGGCGCGCAGCGTCCCCGTCAAGGGAATCGGGCATCTCGCCCTTCCGGTGCATCACGTGGTCGCGGCTCGAGTCCGCGAAACGCTGGACGCCGCCGACGAGGCCGCCGCAGACGCTTCGGGGGCCGTCTCGGTTGCGTGACGGGGCCGGAAGTTGCCGAACAGTAATCGAACATCCGGCCAAATTACGGCATGCGGTCAACCGAAAGGCGGCCAAATGCCCGTTCCGGCGTTACTCAAAACCTGAGGAAGATTGTCGCCGTCCCGAACCGCCGGGTACAGTCGCCGCTAATTCTCCTGCTGCCGAGGCGAAAGAGAAGTTGGTGGTGAACGACCGTCACCCATCGGGGATCACAACCTCGACCGTCCCCGCTCCTGACGCCTCATATCCTTACTACGAGGCTTACGACCAGCAGGGCACCGCGCACGGCTACGCCGGGTACGACGGCTGTTCCACCGGCACCTTCGACAACCTCACCGCCGCGTACGGCGACGGCGACCCCCTCTTCGGCTCACTCCCCGGCGGCCAGGACGGCGGCTACGGGGCCGGTGGCCTCGACGGGTCCACGGGCGGGCAGTACGACGCCCCGCAGTGGGGGGCCGCGGCCGGCCCGTACGACTCCGGCACCTATGACACCACCGCGATGTGGGCCGACTCCGGCGTGCCGGCGGCCGGCACCATCCCGGCCCAGCAGGACTCGGACACCGGCGGCCAGTGGGACGCCACCGCCTGGGACACCACCGGCCACCACGACCTGGCGGCCGCCCAGTGGAGCGGCACCGGGCAGTACGACACCTCCGGGGTCGACACCGGCCAGACCCAGTGCTGGGACATGAGCGCCTACGCAACCGTCGACGAGTCGCAGTACGAGCAGCACGAGCAGCACACGCCGTACGAGCAGCACGCTCAGCACGCGCCGTACGAGCAGTACGAGCAGTACGAGCAGCACCAGACCTACGGGAACTACGAAAAGCAGGAGCAGGGCGGGTACCACGAGGGCGGCTACGAGCACGGCGGCTACCAGCAGCCCGCCGAGCAGCCGTACGCCGTCCCCGAGGCGGAGTCCGAACCCGGGGCGGTGGCCGTGCACGAGGCCGAGACCCAGACCGCCCTCATGGTCCTGGACCTCGACTCGCCCGACGCCGACACCGGCATGCCCGGCACGGCGGGCACCGGCACCGCCGACCCCCACGACGCCGAGGGCGGCGCGACCGACGACGAGGATCGGGCCCCGGCCGAGACGGCCTCGCTTCCCTCCCCCCGCTCCGCCGCATCCCGCCGGGACGGCGGCCGCAGCCGCCGCCGCGCCCCCGCGGCCCGCCCCAAACGCTCCGCGCTCCTCACCGTCGCCGTTCCCTCCGTCTGCGCGCTGGGCGTCACCGCCGTGGCCGCCGCCTCCGTCAGCAACTTCGGCGACGACAAGAAGGACACCAAGACCACCCAGGCCGCCGCGGACACCCCGCCGGTCAATCCCTCGGTCGCCAACAGCAAGCTGGACACCCAGCTCGCCGCGGGCCTCGAGGACGCCGACGACTTCCGGGACCGCGCCAGCCGCACCCAGGAGCGCATCGACCTCCACGCGCGCCAGGCCGCCGAGCGCAAGCGCAAGCTCGCAGAGGCCGCGCGCAAGGAAGCGCTGCGGCCGAAGTTCGCGCTGCCCGTCTCGCAGCACGGACTGAGCGCCGGCTTCGGCCAGGCGGGCGTCAACTGGATGTCCCTGCACACCGGCATCGACTTCCCGGTCGACAACGGCACCCCGGTCATGGCCGCGACCGACGGCACCGTGCGCACCCAGTGGAACGACGCCTACGGCAACATGGTCATATTGACCAGCCCGGATGGCACCGAGACCTGGTACTGCCACCTGAGCACCGCCAAGATCCGGGCCGGATCGGTCAAGGCCGGGGACGTCATCGCGTACTCCGGGGACTCCGGCAACTCCACCGGGCCGCACCTCCACTTCGAGGTGCACCCCGGCGGCGGCGCGGCCATCAACCCGCTGCCGTGGCTGCGCAGCCACGGGCTCGACCCGACGTAACCCGCGTAACCCACCCCGAGACGGCCTACCCCCGGAACAGGCCCACCCCGGAGGCGGGCTCACCCCCGGGACGAGGGTGAGCCGGCTACAGCTTCTCGGCTACAGCTTCTCCACCGGGGCGTACCGCAGCAGCAGCCGCTTCGGCTTCTCGTCGCCGAAGTCGATCGTCGCCTCCGCGTTGTCCCCGCTCCCCTTCACCGCGACCACGGTGCCGAGCCCGAACGCGTCATGGGTGACCCGGTCCCCGATGGCCAGCGAGACCACCGGCCGCTCCTTGGCCCGCCGCGTGGCGAAACCGGCGGCCCCGGCCCCCGCCCGCGAACGCGAGGAGGACAGCGACGAGGACAGCGAGGACGCGACCCCCGCGACGGCCCCGACGGCCCCCATCGACGCCGACGGGGTGGCGGGCCCGGTCCGCTGCCAGCGCACGTACTGGTCGGGGATCTCCTCCAGGAAGCGGGACGGCGGGTTGTACGCGGGCTGGCCCCAGGCGCTGCGCATCGTCGACCGCGTCAGATACAGCCGCTCGCGGGCGCGCGTGATGCCGACGTACGCCAGCCGCCGCTCCTCCTCCAGCTCCTTGGTCTGGCCGAGCGCGCGCATGTGGGGGAAGACCCCGTCCTCCATGCCGCTGAGGAAGACCACCGGGAACTCCAGGCCCTTGGCGGTGTGGAGCGTCATCAGGGTGATGACCCCGGAGCCCTCGGTGTCGTCGTCGGGGATCTGGTCGGAGTCGGCGACGAGCGCGACCTGCTCCAGGAACTCCGCGAGCGTCCCCGGGTTCTCCTCGCCGCGCTCCTGCTCGTACTCCAGGGCGACGGCCGCGAGCTCCTGGAGGTTCTCGATCCGGGTCTCGTCCTGCGGGTCCGTGGACGCCTGCAACTCGGCCAGATAGCCCGTGCGCTCCAGCACCGCCTCCAGCACGGTGGCCGGCCCCGCGCCCGACTCGGCGATCGTCCGCAACTCCTCCATCAGCACGTTGAACCGCTTCACCGCGTTTGCCGAGCGGGCCGCCATCCCGTACGCCTCGTCGACCCGGCGCAGCGCCTGCGGGAAGGTGATCTTCTCGCGCAGCGCCAGCGCGTCGATCATCGCCTCGGCGCGCTCGCCGATGCCGCGCTTCGGCACGTTCAGAATCCGGCGCAGCGGGACGGCGTCCTCCGGGTTGGCCAGCACCCGCAGATACGCGAGGACGTCGCGGACCTCCTTGCGCTCGTAGAAGCGCACGCCGCCGACGACCTTGTACGGCAGCCCGACCCGAATGAAGACCTCTTCGAAGACACGGGACTGGGCGTTGGTCCGGTAGAAGACGGCCACGTCCCCGGCCCGGGCCTCGCCCGCGTCCGTCAGCCGGTCGATCTCGTCGGCGACGAACTGCGCCTCGTCGTGCTCGGTGTCGGCCACATAGCCGGTGATGGTGGCCCCGGCGCCGGCCTCGGTCCACAGGTTCTTCGGGCGGCGGTTCTCGTTGCGCTCGATGACGGCGTTGGCCGCGCTGAGGATCGTCTGGGTGGAGCGGTAGTTCTGCTCCAGCAGGATGGTGGTGGCGTCCGGGTAGTCCTCCTCGAACTGGAGGATGTTACGGATCGTGGCGCCCCGGAAGGCGTAGATCGACTGGTCGGCGTCGCCCACCACGCACAGCTCGGCGGGCGGGACCGCGTCGCCCCCGTCGCCGCCCTCGCCGCCGGCGGCCACCGGGCCGGTGCCCACCAGCTCGCGCACCAGCGTGTACTGCGCGTGGTTGGTGTCCTGGTACTCGTCGACCAGGACGTGCCGGAAGCGGCGGCGGTAGTGCTCGGCGACGTCCGGGAACGCCTGGAGCAGATTGACCGTCGTCATGATGATGTCGTCGAAGTCGAGGGCATTGGCCTCGCGCAGCCGCGACTGGTACATCGCGTATGCCTCGGCGAGGGTCTTCTCGAAGCCGTCCGCTGCCTGTCCGGCGAAGGTCTCCTCGTCGATGAGCTCGTTCTTCAGGTTGGAGATCTTGGCGCTGAAGGACTTGGGCGGATACCGCTTGGGGTCGAGGTCCAGGTCCCGGCACACCAGCGCCATCAGCCGCTTGGAGTCGGCCGCGTCGTAGATCGAGAAGGAGGAGGTGAAGCCGAGCTTCTTTGACTCGCGGCGCAGGATGCGCACACAGGCGCTGTGGAAGGTCGATACCCACATGGCCTTGGCGCGCGGGCCGACCAGCTCCTCGACCCGCTCCTTCATCTCGCCCGCGGCCTTGTTGGTGAAGGTGATGGCGAGGATCTGGCCGGGGTGGACCCCGCGCGCGCCGAGCAGATGCGCGATGCGGTGGGTGAGCACCCGGGTCTTGCCGGATCCGGCGCCCGCGACGATCAGCAGCGGCGAGCCGGTGTGGACCACGGCGGCTCTCTGCTGCTCGTTGAGCCCCTCGAGCAGCGCGGCCGGGTCCACGGCGGGCCGGGCGGCGCCGTCGCGGTAGTACGCCTCCCGGGGGGCGGGCGCGTCGAACCTCCCGGCAAAGAGGTCGTGCGGGACGTCCTCACCGGCGGGCCGGCCGTCGTCCTCGGGCGGCGGGGGCTCCTCGTCCGGGGGCCCGAGATCCGCCAGGAAGCTGTCGTCAAAGAGGCTGCTCATCGCTCACCGAGTCTAGGACGCCGCACTGACAGCGTACGTACGGATGTCACGAAACGGTTTCGGGGCAATTCGAACACAGGCTTCACACGGGCCCCACAAGCCCGCTACCGTCCACCGTCAGGCGGCCCGTAACCCGTCGGCGACCGCGCCGGCACGGGCTGTCTCCGCCGAGTCCGGCCCCGCCGCGAGGCGGCTGGAGCCGGGGACCCACGCGCACCACCGGGGTGAATCGGGCCGCGCGGCGACCCAGCCGCCGCACGGCCCGTAGGGCAGCCTTCCGACGCCCGAACCCGACAGCTAACCCGGTAGGCGGTCCACGGAAGGAGTCGCCTCCCTTGGCGTCGCACCGCAAGCCCCGGGCCCGGACACGGGACTCGGCCACCGGCCGCCGCACCGCCGTCTCCGTCACCATGGCGGCCCTCGCGTCCGTCACCCTGCTGAGCCAGACGGCGAGCGCCGAGCCCGGCAAGCCCAAGCCGTCGATCGAAGAGGTCAAGAAGAAGGTCGACACGCTCTACCACCAGGCGGAGTCCGCCACCCAGGGCTACAACGCGGCCAAGGAGCGCACGGGCGCGCAGCGCGCCAAGGTGGACAAGCTGCTCGACAGCATCGCCGACCGGGCCGAGAAGCTGAACGAGGCACAGCGGACGCTGGGCATCTACGCGGCGGCGCAGTACCGCGGCGGCGGCATGGCCTCCTCCACCGCGACCCTGCTGTTCGCCTCCGACGCGCAGGGCATCTTCGACCAGTCCCACCTGATGGACCGGCTGACCAAAGGGCAGAAGAAGGCCGTCGCCGACTTCAGGTCGCAGCAGGCGAAGGCCGCCGAGGAGCGCGCGAAGGCCACCGAGTCCCTGGCCGCGCTGACCCGCTCCCAGGAGCAGCTGAAGACCAGGAAGAAGACCGTCCAGGACAAGCTCACCCAGGCCCGCCAGCTGCTGTCGGAGCTGACCGCCGAGGAGAAGGCGCGGCTGGCGGCGATCGAGCGGAAGAAGGCGGAGGAGGCCCGCCGCAAGGCCGCGGAGCTGGCACGGAAGCAGCGGGAGGCGGCGGCGGAGCGGGAGCAGCAGCAGGGCCAGGGCGGCGGCTCCGGCTCGACCGCCCCGTCGGGGTCCTCCGGCAACTCCGGCGGCTCGCACTCCACCAGGGCCGACAAGGCCATCGCCTTCGCGCGCTCGCAGCTCGGCAAGCCGTACGTCTGGGGCGCGACCGGCCCCAACTCCTACGACTGCTCGGGGCTCACCCAGGCCGCCTGGAAGACCGCCGGGGTCTCACTGCCGCGCACCACCTGGGACCAGGTGAAGGTCGGCACCCGCGTGTCGACCTCCGACCTCCGGCCGGGCGATCTCGTCTTCTTCTACGGCGACATCAGCCATGTCGGTCTCTATATAGGCGACGGAATGATGATCCACGCCCCCAAGCCGGGTGATGTGGTCAAGAAGGCGCCGATCACCGAGATGCCGATCTACGGAAGCGTCCGCCCGGCATAGCCGGCCGGTCACCTCAGCCGGTCCCGGTCCCCGTCCCGGACCCGGACCGGTCGGGCCCAGGGCGGCGGCCAACCGCCGCCGCCCCGGGCCCGGGGGCCGGCTCAGGTGCCGGGCTTGCGGCCGTAGACGAAGACGTCGTCGCCGTTCCGCAGCATGCTCCAGTACTTCTTGGCGTCGGCCTTGCGCATGTTGACGCAGCCGTGGGAGCCGGGCGGCGACCACACGCTGCCCGCGATGGAGTGGAAGGCCTGCCCGCCGTCGAAGAACTGGCTGTAGGGCATCGCCACGTCGTAGAGCGTCGACCAGTGGTCGATGTCCCGCCAGTAGATCTTCTTCAGCCCGCCCCGGGTCTCGTACCGGTCACGGCCGGTGCGCACCGGCACCGGGCCGAACTTCAGCCGCGAGCCGTCCTGGATCCAGCTCAGCTGGCGGGTGAGGTCCACGCAGGCGATGCGGCCCTTATTGGTGGGGCACTTCCTCGCCTTGTTCGGGTTGTGCCCCGCCGCCTTCTGCTTGTTGATCAGGTCCATCACGCCCCAGGTGACCGGCCCCGCGTACCCGATGGTCGGGCTGATGCCGTGGTTGACCTGGAACTTCTGGATCGCCAGGCAGTCCGCCCGCGACTGCCGCCCGTCGACCGGGCGGCCCAGGAACTTCTCCGCCTGCTTCTGGTACGGCCCCGTGCTCGTCGTGCACGACGAGGCGGCCTGCGCCGGGGTGCCCAGCGCGACCGCCAGCGGCACCACCATCCCCGCCACCCCCAACGCCAGGCCCGCCCGGCGGCTCCATGCCGCAACTACCCCCATTGCCCGCTCCCTTCGGCTGCCTTTGTCCCATAAGACCGACAGCGGGGGCAGGTGGTTGCACGGAACCTGTCAGAAAACGGTCAGGTCCACAGGACGGCGATGAAGATGTTGGCCGTGGTCAGCAGCCCCACCGCGCCGAGGGCCGCCGCCTCGACCTTCTCCTCGTCGCGCTTCACATAGACCAGCCCCAGGACCACGATCAGCAGCGCCAGCTTCACGCCGATCTTGATGTTGTTCACGCTGTTGCCGTCGGCCTGGTTGAACCCCACCAGCGCGGCACCGGTCACCAGCATGGTCAGGGCGCCGTGCAGCATCCCCTGGGTCATCCGGCCCTCGCCCGCGCGCATCGGCTTCAGCTGCGCGAGGAAGCCGCCGAGCAGCGCGGCGATGCCGACGATGTGCAGCCCGACGAAAACATGAATGAGGACGTCCATGGCTGTCGAGCGTAGCCCGGCCCATAGCAGCCCCCGACAGCCGGGTGGGTCGCGATCGCCACTTCGGTCACGGCCGCCACCCAGGCATGGGCGGGCCGGGCGGCGGGCGGTCGATTACGGGCAGCAGCGCGCCGAAACCGTCCACTCCCGTTCATCGCACCGCCCGCCCGCCCCCGCCCGCCTAGCTTCCTCCTCCAGGTGGCAGCCCGCTTCCCGTCAATCGAGGGTCCCCGCCTCATGGGCGGGCTGCCACCTGCCCGGACCCGCCCAGCAGTTACGCACAGGAACACGAAGGAAGGTGACCCGCCGCCGTGGCGTCGCACAGGAAGCCCAAGCAGCGCTCGCTCACCGGCGGCACCGCCTGGACAGCCGCCGCGGTCGCGCTCGCCGGGGCCGCGGCCACCGCCATGGGCGGCACCGGCCACGCCGACACCCGCCCCACCCCGGCCCAGGTGCAGGCGAAGGTGGACCGCTACCAGCGGGAGGCCGAGGAGGCCAACGAGAAGTACAACGGCGCCAAGGAGCAGGCCGACGAGGCCCGCCAGGCGCTCGACGAGCTGCGCGACGAGGCGGCCCGCCGGACGGCGCGGCTGAACGCCGCGCGCAACGCGCTGGGCGCCTTCGCCGCCGCCCAGTACCGCTCCGGCACCGTCTCCCCCACCCTCCAGCTCGCGCTCTCCTCCTCCCCCGAGCAGTATCTGCGCCGGGCCTCGCTCGCCGAGCGCGCGGGCAGCCGCCGGGCCGCCGCGGTCGCGAGCATCGCCCGCCAGACCCGGCAGTTACGCCGGCTGCGCGGGGAGGCTCGGCACACCCTCGACCAGCTCCGCGCCTGCCAGGGGGCGCTCGCCCGCCACAAGCGCGACTCCCGCGAGAAGCTCGCCGCCGCCGAGGCCCTCCTCGACCGGCTGACCGCCGAGCAGCGCCGCCGCTACGAGGCGGAGCGGGCCGCGGAGGCGGCCGGGGAAGCGGGCCGGGACGCCTCGTCCGGCGCCGCGGCGCCCAGCATGTCCGGCCGCGCGGCCCGCGCCGTCTCGTACGCGTACGGGGCGCTCGGCAAGCCGTACGTCTGGGGCGCGACCGGCCCGTACGGATACGACTGCTCGGGGCTCACCCAGGCCGCCTGGCGGGCCGCGGGCGTGGCCCTGCCGCGCACCACCTACACCCAGATCAACGCGGGCCGACGGGTCTCCCGCGCCGAACTCGCCCCCGGCGACCTGGTCTTCTTCTATTCCGGCGTCAGCCATGTCGGGCTCTACATCGGCGACGGCCGCATGATCCACGCCCCGCGCCCCGGCGCGCCCGTCCGCGTGGCGCCCATCGACCAGATGCCCTTCGCGGGCGCGACCCGGCCCGCGTGAACCCGGCCGCGTGGTCCCGCTCGCGGCGGCCGCGTAGCGTTCTCGGCGATCAGCGTCGAGCCGCGTGAAGGAGACCCCACCCGTGCCGGAAGAACCCCCCGAACCCGCCGCCGGGGCCGCCGCCCCGGCCGCCGCCCCGGCCCCGGCCGCCGTCGTGCTGTCGGGCTACGGGCCGGTCGGCCGGGCCTACGTCGGGCACCTGGCCGCGCACGGCGAGGCCCTGGCGCGGGACCACGGGGTGCGGCTGCGCCTCGCGGCCGTACGGGCCAGTACGGCCGAGTACCTGCCGCCGGGCGACGGTACGGACACCTGGGCGCCCCCGCCGCCCCGGGCCGCGTGGGGGCCGCTGCCGCCGCTGGCCGAGACGCTGGACCGGACGGGGGCCGGGGTGCTGGTGCAGTGCGTGCCGTCCTCCCCCGAGGTGCGTGACCAGGCGGCCGCCGAGACGCTGCTCGCGCTGCGCCGCGGCGTGCACGTCGTCACCGCGACCAAGAGCCATCTGCTCAGCCACTGGCGGGCGCTGGGCCTGGCCGCCGCGGAGGGAGGCGGCCTGATCAGGATCTCGGGCGCCACCGGCGCCGCCCTGCCCGCCGGCGACCTGGCCAGGGCCGGGGTGCGCGGCCTGGGCTGCCGTACGATCCGCGCCTGCCCCAACGGCACCGCCACCTTCGTGCTCGACCGCCTCGCGGCCGGCGACTCCCTGGCCGACGCGGTCGCCGAGGCGCGGCGGCGCGGCATAGCCGAAGCCGATCCCGGCGCCGACCTGTCCGGCGCCGACGCCGCCACGAAGGCGCGGCTGCTGGCGGCCCTGCTGTGGGGCTGGGACGCCTCGGCGATCCGTACCGAGACCGAAGGGGTGGACGAGGACACGGCCGGGGAGGCACGGGCGGCCGCCGCCTCGGGCCACCGTCTGCGGGCGGTCGCGAGCGCGGCCGCCGACGAGCCGCTGCTGGTCCGGGTCCGGCTGGAGCGGACCGCGCCCGGCGACCCGCTGCACGCGCTCACCGGGCCGGAGAAGGCCGTGGTCTACGGCTGCCCGGACGCGGGCGACATCACGGTCAGCGGCGGCCGCTCCAGCCCTCTCGGCGCGGCGCTCGCCATGGTGAAGGACACCCTCGACGTGGCCGCGCCGCGCCGCCCCGGCTTCGGCTGACCGGGCCGTATCGCGGTGCCCATCGCTCGCGCCTCCCCCGGCCCGCGGGCAATCGCTGGAGCCATGTCACGCCCCGTCGATGGGCTCCCGCTCCGTATATGCTGCGGCGAATTTCCGATTTTTCTGTGCAGAAGGCGGGGAACAGCGCGATGCGCAAACCTGGTCGGGCAGCCGTGGGCGCCGCGGTGGCGATCGGCGTGATCGGCATGCTGGGGGCCCTGACGGGTTGCTCCTCTGACTCGGACGGCGACGGCGGGGACGGCAAGGCGGGCAAGGGCGGCAGGAGCGGGTCCCGGGGCGGCGGGGTCGAGGTGGCGGCCGCCGGCGGGAAGGTGGGCGGCGCGGGGACGGCGTGCGAGCTGCCGGTGCGGTTCGAGCTGGCCAAGTCGTGGAAGCCGGAGGCGGTGAAGGAGCTGAAGGGGGTGGACCCCGAGCTGGGCTCCACCCTCGTGAAGCAGGGCCCGGTGACCCTCGTCTGCGAGATCGACGCGAAGCCCGCCGGGCACATCGGCTTTCTGCGGGTGTGGACCGGGGACAAGGGGAAGGCGGCGTCCGGCGGCGAGCCCCGGCGGCTGCTGAAGGCGTTCATGGCCGGGGAGAAGCGCATCCGCGACGCCCGGTACACCGAGGCGAAGGCCGGTGACCTGCCCGCCGCGGAGGTCAGCTACACCCTCGACGACCCGTCCCTGGACGCCCCCAAGCCGGAGCGGGCGCTCGCGGTCGTCACCCCGAGGGGCGGCGTCGTGCTGCACCTCGGCGGCCTCGACACCGAGGAGCACAAGGCCATGCTGCCCGCCTACGAGCTGGCCAAGCGGACCATGGCCCGCGCCGACGGCTGACGGGCCCGCCCCCGGGAGGGGGTCTTACGACTCGCCCGCCCCCGCCGCCGGGGCGGGCGGGGCGGCCGGCCGCTACGCGGGCAGGCCGAGGCCGCGGACGAGCTGGGTCAGCTCCGCGCGGTAGATCTTGTCCGGGCGCGGGGTCTGGCCGCGCAGATGGCCGTAGATCTCCAGCGAGACCAGGCCGTGCAGATGGCCCCAGATGCGCAGCGCGATGGCCACGGCGGCGGGCGGCAGGCCGGGGAACTCCTCGCGCACCTCGGCCGCGAGCCCGGGGTCGAAGTCCGACCACTGGAAATCGGCCTCCGCGAAGAGGGCCTTGGCCTGCGGCCAGGCCCCGGCGGCCAGGCCGGTCAGGCCGGCGCAGACGCGGTGTTCGGCCTCGGGGGCCGCGCCGCCTTCGGGCGCCTGGTAGCCGGGGACGGGGTCGCCGTAGATCAGCCGGAAGCCCTCGGCGTTGGTGAGCGCCCAGTCCCGGAAGGCGGTCGCCCAGGCGATGATGCGGCCGGCCGGGTCGTCGGTGGGGCAGGCGTCGCGGGCGGCGTCCACCGCGTCGGCCAGTGAGGTGTACACGTCGTTGATGAGCGTGGTGACCAGGTCGTCCCGGGTGGCGAAGTAGCCGTAGATGGCGTTGGCCGTCATGCCCATCTCGCGGGCGATGGCCCGCAGCGTGATCGCGTCCGGCCCGCCCGAGGACATCAGCCCGAGCGCGACCTTCTTGATCTCGGCCGTGGTCTCGGCCCGCAGTCTCTCGCGTCGTCCCGTCGTCGCCACGGGAGAACTCTACAGCGTCACAGCATGTGGTTGCCGTGTCGAAACTTCACGCCGTATAGTCACTGCACACCGTATAGATCAATGTACAGATCAGCCGCGGAACAGGCCGGCGCACCCCTCGACTCGCCTTCGGGCACGGGAGACTTCATGCACATCGGGATCATTGGCGCCACCGGCAACATCGGGCAGCGCGTCGTCGCCGAAGCCCTCGGCCGGGGCCATCAGGTCACCGCGCTCACCCGCGACGCCTCCCGCGTCAGCGAGGACCGCGCCAAGGTGGTGTGGAAGAGCGTCGACGCCCTCGACGCCGACAGCGTGGCCGCGGTCCTGCCCGGCCTGGACGTCCTGATCAGCGGCTTCCAGCCGGGCAACGCCGCCCGGGACTTCCAGGACACCGTGCGGCGCTCGATCGCCGACCCCACGGTCTACGCCGCGGCCGCGGGGGCGCTGCTCAAGGCCCTGGAGACCCACCCCCGCACCCGGCTCATCGTGATCGGCGGCGCGGGCAGCCTCGAGATCAGGCCGGGCGTCACCCGCGCCGACTCCGAGCCGGACCTGTTCGAGGCGCTGGACTCACTCGGGCTGCCGAGGGAGTACGCGGCCGCGGTGCGGGGCCACCGGGACGCCCTGAACGTGCTGCGCGCCTCGAACCGGCTGTGGACCTACTTCAGCCCGGCCGAGGAGATCGGCCCCGGCGAGCGCACCGGCCGCTTCCGGCTCGGCGGCGACCAGCCGGTCCTGGACGCCGAGGGGCGCAGCCGCATCTCCTTCGAGGACGCCGCCGTCGCGCTGGTCGACGAGGCCGAGCTGCCCCGGTTCGTCCAGCGGCGGTTCACGATCGGTTACTGACGCACAGGCGCCATCACGATCGGTTACTGACGCCCAGGCGTCACACCAGGCGGCGGGCCGTCGCCCAGCGGGTCAGCTCGTGGCGGTTGGAGAGCTGGAGCTTGCGCAGCACCGCCGAGACATGGCTCTCGACCGTCTTCACCGAGATGAACAGCTGCTTGGCGATCTCCTTGTAGGCGTAGCCGCGGGCGATCAGCCGCAGCACCTCGCGCTCGCGCTGGGTCAGGCGGTCGAGGTCCTCGTCCACCGGCGGGGCGTCCGTGGAGGCGAAGGCGTCGAGGACGAAGCCGGCGAGGCGGGGCGAGAAGACGGCGTCGCCCTCGGCGACCCGGAAGATCGCGTCGACCAGGTCGGTGCCGGTGATGGTCTTGGTGACATAGCCGCGGGCGCCGCCGCGGATCACGCCGATGACGTCCTCGGCGGCGTCCGAGACCGACAGCGCCAGGAAGCGCACCGGCCGGTTCGGGTCGGCCATCAGCGCGGCGCTGCGGCGCAGCACCTCGACGCCGCCGCCGCCGGGGAGGTGGACGTCGAGGAGGACGACCTCGGGGCGGGTGGCGCCGATGACCGTGACGGCCTGGTCGACGTCGGCCGCCTCCCCGACCACCTCGACGCCCGTGCGGGCCGTCTCCCCGATCTCGGCCTGTACGCCGGTCCGGAACATCCGGTGGTCGTCGACGAGGACGACCCGCACCCGGCGCGGCGCCGCCCCACCCGCCCCGACCGCCTCGCCGGCCGCCGGGCCCGCCGCCCCGGCCGCCTCGCCGGCCGCCCCGCCCGTCGCGTTCCCCGTACGACCCGTCGCGCCGCTCGCCGTACGGCCCGTCGCCCCGCTCGCCTCGGTCATGTCGTCGCCGCCCTCTCCATCTCCAGCTCCACTTCCGTCCCCCCGTCCGGCGCGGACCTCAGCCGCGCCGTGCCGCCGTTGCGCCGCATCCTGCCGATGATGGACTCGCGCACGCCCATCCGGTCCTCCGGCACCGCGTCCAGGTCGAAGCCCGGGCCCCGGTCCCGTACGGAGATGAACACCGTGGCCCCCTCGACCTCGGCGAAGACCTGGACGGCCCCGCCGTCGCCACCGTACTTGGCGGCGTTGACCATCGCCTCGCGCGCCGCCTGGAGCTGCGCGGCCAGCTTCTCGTCCAGCGGGCAGTCACCGACGACCACCACCTCGATCGGCACCCCGTGGTGGTCCTCGACCTCGGCCGCGGCCTTCCTGACCGCCTCGGCCAGGGTGTCCGGCTCCTCGGCCTCGTCCTTGCCGGTGCCCTCCGGCCGGTACAGCCAGGCGCGCAGCTCGCGCTCCTGGGCCCGGGCCAGCCGGGCGACCTCCCGGGGGTCCTCCGCGTTCCGCTGGATCAGGGTGAGGGTGTGCAGTACGGAGTCGTGGACATGGGCGGCGACCTCGGCCCGCTCCTGGGCGCGGATGCGCATCAGGCGCTCCTCGGAGAGGTCCTGGGCCATCCGCACCAGGTAGGGGCCCGCGAGCAGCGCGATGCCCACCAGCACGGCGAGCGCGGCCTGCAGCACGGCCCCCAGGTGCTTCGCCGAGCCCTGGAGCACGACGATGCCCGTCACCCCGGCGCCGACCAGCAGCACCCCGGCGGCGCCCCGGGCGATGGGCAGCACCTGCTTGCGGCGGCTGAGCTCGACCCACTGGGCGCGCCGCGCGTTGTCCGCCTGGCGCCAGACCAGGGCGACGCCCGCGCCGATGAGCAGCAGCGGCCAGATGTAGGCGTTGGCGCCGCCGAGTTCGAAGTGCTCGACGAACACGCCCATGCCGACCAGCAGCGCGACGAGCGCGAAGACCTGGCCCTTGTCCGGCTTGCGGACCAGGACGCGGCGCCCGCCGTCGGGACCCCGCTCGGACGCCGGGCGGGCGGCCTCGACACCCCCGACGCCGAGCGGCACCACGAACCAGAACAGCGCGTACACCAGCGCGCCGAAGCCCTCCGCCATGAACAGCGCGAGGAAGACGAACCGTACCCAGGACACCGGCAGTCCCAGGTGTCCGGCCAGGCCGCGGGCCACGCCGCCGAGCATCCGCCCCTCCGCACTGCGGTACAGCTTGCGCGGGGGCGGCTCGGCGACGGGGGGCACGGCGGCGGTCATGCCCCGATCGTCACACGTACAGCGGGCGCCGGGCATCAGGGTCGCCCCTGATCGTTCCCCGACAGGGTGTTCCCCGACAGGGCCCGGGTCACGGGCTCGGGAGGCGGCTCAGGACGTACCGTCCTCGATCTTGAAGCCCTCCTTGACGTTCCGGAAGACCGGCAGGTAGTCGCCCCACTCGTCCGCGGGCGCGCTCAGGTAGATCGCGTACTCCTTGCCGCCCTCCACGCCGAAGCCGAGGTCGATGGCGCGGTACCAGCGCTCCCGCCCCTGGAACTTGAACTCCCAGATCGCTCCCGGCTGGCCCCGGTACTTCGTCGGCTGCATCCGCATCCGCTCGTACCCGGGGTAGGTCTCCTTCAGCTTGGTCTCCAGCTCCTCGAAGTGCCGCACCTGGTTCGGGCCCGCCGAGTCGAGCACGTTGACCATCAGCCTGACCTTCTGGGTGGGGTCCAGGAACCTGACCTCCTGGGTGTCGTCCACCGTCCCGTCCGGGCTGGAGTTGGGCTGGCGGTTCCAGCCGTCCGGCACGGGCAGGGACACGCCGAACTCCTCCAGCTGGACCCGGTGGTAGCCGGCGGGCAGCGGCGGGATCGTGTACGTGGGCGCGTTCGACGCGCTCGACCCGCTGGGGCCGGGCCGCGCCCCGTCGTCGTCGCCCCCGCCGAACTCGACGCCCGCCAGATACACCCCGACCGCCACCCCGACCACGGCCACCGCCGCCACCACCGCGCTCCACAGCACCGTACGGCCCCGGCGGCCGCCGCCCCCGTTGCCGCCGCCCCCGGCCGCCGTCGGGGACGGGTACGGGTTCGGGGGCCCGGGCGGGGCCGGGAAGGCGGACCCGGGCATGGGCGTGGGGGTGTGCGGCGTGGGGCTGTGCGTGGGAGCGTGCGTGGGCGTGGGGGTGGGCGCGGGGTCGGCCGGGGGCACGGGCGCGACCGCCAGCCGCGTGGTCTCCGCCATCGGGTCCGGCCTGGGCATCGACTTCGTCTCCGGCAGCCCGGCCGGGCCGCGCAGCGCCCTCTCGGTCTGCTCCGCCGTGGGCCGGTCCTCCGGCTCCTTGGCGAGCAGCGCCTCCACCAGCCCCGTCAGCGGCCCGGCCCGCAACGGCGGCTCCAGCGGGTCGACGGCGATCGCGTACCCGGTCTCGATCGGGGTGGCCTTGCGGAACGGCGGCCGCCCCTCGATCGCCTGATACAGCGTCGCGCCCAGCGCCCACAGGTCCGAGGCGGGCCCGGGGGTGCGCCCCCTGATCCGCTCGGGCGCGATGTAGTCGATGGAGCCGACCACTTCCCCGGTCTTGGTGAGCGTGGAGGTGCCGGTGGCCATGGCGATGCCGAAGTCGGTGAGCACCACCCGGCCGTCCTCGCCGAGGAGGACGTTGCCGGGCTTCACATCGCGGTGCAGCACCCCCGCCGCGTGCGCCGCCCGCAGCGCGGCGATCATTCCCCGGCCGATCCGGGCCGCCTCGTCGGGGGTGACGGTCCGGCCGCTCTTGAGCAGATCGCCCAGCGTGGTGGAGGGCACGTACTCCATCACGATGCACGGCAGCCCCGCGTCCTCCACCACGTCGTGGACCACCACCACATTGGGGTGCGCGATCCGCGCGGCGCTGCGCGCCTCGCGGCGGGTCCGCTCGAAGAGGGTGGTGACCTCGTCGTCGGTGAGATGGGGGGAGATGTGCAGCTGCTTCAACGCGACCTGGCGGTCCAGCAGTTCGTCCTGGGCCCGCCAGACCGTTCCCATGCCCCCACGGCCGATCTGCTCGGCCAGCCGGTACCGCCCGGCGATGAGCCGCCCTGCCTCTGACACCGTGTGCCCCTCCCGCTCCCCCGGCTGGCCGTGGCCCCCCGCATACGTTCGATCCGCCACGATAGCCGCCGCGCACTCGGGGACGATCTCAGGGAAGGGCCAGGGTTGTGACGGATGCCGCCGGGCCCGCCCGCTTGTCACCATGGTGGGCATGACCGACGCACCCACCGTCACCGGCCCGCCCCAGGGCGGGGCCGCGCCCGGCGATCCGCGCCCCGGGGGCCGGGCGCCGCTGCGCCGCAGCCGCGATCAGAAGGTGATCTCGGGCGTGTGCGGGGGGCTCGGCCGGTTCTGCGACATGGACCCGGTGATCTTCCGGGTGGTGCTGTCCGTGCTCGCCGTGACCGGCGGCCTCGGCCTGATCGTGTACGGCTTCTGCTGGCTGCTGGTTCCCCTCCGGGGCGAGGAGGAGAACGAGGGACGCAAGCTGCTGTCGGGGCGGGTGGAGGGCCCGGCGCTCACCGCGGTGCTGTGCGCGCTGGTCGGCTGCGGGCTGTTCCTGTCCATGCTCAACAGCGGCAGCGTGATCTTCTTCTCCGTCCTGCTCTCCCTCGCCGCGGCGGGCGCCGGCTACTGGTCGCACCACCGGCGCCAGGCGGAGAGCGAGGGCGCGGTGGATCCCGCGACGGAGCGGGCGGTGGCCGACGCGCCCCCCGAGACCAAGGCCCCGCCGCCGGCCTGGGGCGGCCCGTCCTGGTGGCGGGACCCGATCGTCAAGGACGGCACGACGGGCCCGGTCGGCTGGGAGTCCGGCTATCTGTGGGGCCCCGACGACGGGTCGGACGGCCGGCCGGACGACGCCCAGGGCGCCGGGCGGGACTGGTCCCGCCGCTTCCGCAGGGCGTCCCCGGAAAGGGGCGCGTCGATCGGCGGCCGCCTGTTCCTCCTCGCCCTGGCGGCCGCCGCGGTGGGCACGGGAGCCTCGTGGTCCTCCCAGCCGCTCGGCACCAGCCTGGAGATCGGGCTCGCCGGCGCGCTGGGCGTCCTCGGGCTCGGCATCGCGGTCAGCTCCCGGTACGGCCGCACCGGCGCGGGCACCATCGTGCTGGCCGTGCTGACGAGCGCGCTGCTGGCGGGCGCGGCCTGGCTGCCCAAGTCCATCCCCACCGACTGGACCCACCGCACCTGGGCGGCCGCCTCCCCGGCGGCCGTGCGCGGCTCGTACGAACTGGGCGGCGGCTGGGGCGAGCTGAAGCTGGACCGGCTGGCGCTGGAGAAGGGCCGTACCGTCACCACGCACGCCGAGGTCGGCGCCGGGAAGCTGGCGGTCACCGTGCCCCGGGACGCGCGGCTGGAGCTGTCGATCCACATGGGCGTCGGCGACATCCGGCTGCCGGGCGAGCAGAGCGACGACATCAACATCAGGCCAGGAGAGGACCGCACCGTGACCGTGGAACCGCCCGACGGCCGCGCCGCGCGGGGCACCCTGCGGCTGGACCTGGAGATCGGCGTGGGCCTCGTGGAGGTGACCCGCTCGTGAACCGCCATCCGTTCGAGCCGGGCAAGCTGATCGCCGGACTCGTGGTCCTCGCCGTGGGCCTCCTGTACGCCCTCGACGCCGCCGGGGAGGCGGACCTCCCGCCCTCCGCGCCGCTGCGCCCGCTCGTGGCCGGGCTGTGCCTGGCGGGGCTCGTCTCGGCGCTCGCCTTCGGCGCCCGGCTGCGCCGCGCCCGGCGCGCCGAGCGCGGCCGGGCCCGGGGCCGGGCGGCATGGGAGGAGCGGGAGGAACGGGGGGAACGGGAGGAACGAGATGAAGCAGTCGGCTGAGCGGCCGGCCGTCAGGTGAACAGCTGCGCGCCCTGGCGCCTGCGCCGCTTGGAGAGGACCACGTCCAGCGACAGATACGGGGCGCCCGCCAGGACCAGCGGCAGCCAGGCCATCAGATACGCCAGATCGTTTCCGTAGTAGTACGGATCCGCCTGCCAGCTGATCGTCAGCCACAGGCTCAGCGAGATCAGGGCGCCGCCGAACGCCGCCAGCCGCGCCAGCAGCCCCGCCAGCGTGCCGAGCCCCACCGCCAGCTCCCCGAAGGCGATGGCGTAGCCGAAGCCCGACGGGTCCTTGAGCGCCTGGTCGACCAGCCACGGCACCGCGGACGAGTCGCGCACCTGCCGCATCAGCGCACCGACCGAGCCGTCGCCGCTGTCGGCCAGGAACGCCGAGTCCGTCAGCTTGTCGATCCCCGCGTAGACGAACGTCACGCCGAGGAAGAGGCGCAGCGGCAGCAGCGCGTACCGCCCGGCGGTGTCCCGCCACCCGCCCCCGCCGGTGCGCCCGCCCGCGCCTATCCCGCCCACGCCGCCCACCCGGCCCGAGCCCGCTCCGACCGTTCTGTCCGCATGCCTCATGACGCCCGCCTCTCCCGTTGCCCGGTCAACAAAACCTTACGGAGGCCGCGGGCCGGCGACTCAGTCCAGAACGTCGATCGGGTAACGGTTGGTCTCCGCCCCCGCCGCGGTGACCACCTGGACCTCCACCCGCCCCGGCTCCACGTCCACCGGCACCGGCACGGTCAGCACGGTGTCGGTCGGATTGCTGAACCCCCCGGCGACCGGCACCAGCGGCACCTGCACATGCACCGCCCCGATGCGCACCACCATCCGGGCGAGCCGGTCCGGTTCCTGCGCCCCCGGCGGCACGAAGCCGCTGCCGCGGATCTCGATGTCGTCGCCGGTGCGGATCGGCGCGTCCCGGTCGAAGCCGCCCTCGTCGGGCCGCACCCGGACCACCGAGAGCACCGTGGGCCGCCCGCCCTCCGCGTACTTCCCGGCCAGATACATCAGCACCGACACGGCCGCCAGCAGCGCCAGGCCCCACGGCAGGTCGGGCAGCCGCCACGGCTCGCGCGCCAGGCGCACCGCGGCGAAGACGAGCGCGGCCGCGTGCACCACCACGTACTGCGCGTCCGCCAGGCTGCCGCGGCCCGCGTCGTCGGTCAGCAGATCCGCGGCGCGCGGGCGCAGCGCCCGCACCTTCTGGAGCCGCTGCGTCCGCACCCGGGCCGCCACGACCAGCCGGGCCGCCACCGCGGCCAGGCAGGTCAGGGCGGTGACGGTGAGCAGCGCGGCGGCGCCGCCCGGGGCCAGCCCGTCGGCGGTGCGCTCCGCCTCCCCGGGCGCGAAGGCCAGCTCGACCGCGAGCATCAGCACCGCGAAGACCGCGAACAGCATCCACGCGGCGGCCACCGCCCGGGAGGTGGACAGGCGGTTGTCCTCGCCGACCAGCGGGGCGAGCGGGCCGCCGCTGCCGCGGTGCAGCCGGGCGGCGAGCGTCAGCAGACCGGCGGCGAGCAGCGCGACAGTCAGGGCGGCCGTGCGCGCCGCGGACCAGCCCGCGCCGACGGCCGTGGCCAGCTGTCCGATCAGCAGCGCCCCGACCGCGCCCCACACCACCAGCAGCGTGCGCCGCCGTACCGCCCCGCCCCAGGCCAGGCTCTCCGCGCGGCCGGTGTCCCAGGTCGTACGGGCCGCCTGCGTCAGTTCGTCCGACACCCACTGCCGGGAGGCCTCGGCGGAGTGCGCGAGCGCGGCGGGCAGGCCCTCCCCGGCCGCGAACCGGTCGCGCAGGGCCAGGAACGCGGCCACCGCCCGCCGGTGCCCCTCGCGGGCGCAGTCGCCGCATGCGCATCCGCTGTGCTGATGGCTTCCTGCCGTCGTGGCGTCGTCCGCCGTGTTCACCGCCACGAGGCTCTCCCGCTCGTCGTTCTCCCGGGTCAGTGGTGCCTGGTCCCAACTGACATGTCCTGTCAGGGGATTGTGCCGTAACTCGGGGGGTCTCAGCTCAGCAGGTCCGGCTCACCGCGGGTGATCTGCTGGTACAGAGGTTGATAGTTGATCCAGGCGACGAGGTCGGTGCCCAGGTGCTCACGGGTCAGCGCGGCGTTCTTGTGGTCGATGAGGACCGGCTTGCCCGCGGCCTTCGCGGCGAGCTGCACCTGGCAGGAGCGCTCCATCGCGATGAACCACCAGGCGGCGGCGTCGACCGAGTCGCCGACCGTCAGAAGACCATGATTGCGCAGGATGACGGCCTTGTGCGGGCCGAGCCCGGCCGCGATGGCCCGCCCCTCCGCCTCATCCACGACCACGCCGGTGTAGCGGTCGTAGAGCGCGTGGTCCTCGAAGAAGGCGCAGGCGTCCTGGGTGATGGGTTCCAGCAGCTCGCCGAGCGCCGCGAGGGCGCGGCCGTGCGGCGAGTGGCAGTGCGCGACGGCCACGACGTCCGGCCGCGCCTGATGCACGGACGAGTGAACGACGAACGCGGCCTGGTTGACGTGGTGGCGCCCCTGGACGACCCGCCCCGCCTGATTGACGAGGATCAGATCGCTGACCGTGATGTGGCCGAAGGACATCCCGAAGGGGTTCACCCAGAAGCAGTCGGTGAACTCCGGGTCCCGCGCGGTGATGTGGCCCGAGACGCCCTCCTCGAACCCGAACCGCCCGAAGAGGCGCAGCGCGGCGGCGAGCCGCTCCTTGCGGTGGCGCCGCTCGTCCTCGGGGGAGGCGTGCTGCGGCGGGAGGGTGAAGTGCAACTGGTCGGTGGGGATCGGCTCCGGGGGCGTGGGCGGCACGGGGGTCTTCGGCGGCACGTTCTTCGGCGGCACGGGCGGCATCGGGGGCATCGGCGGCTCACTCCTTGGCGCGCTGCTCTGGGGGCTGCGAGCGGAAGCTACCCGGGGGTATCGCAGGACGCCAGAGCTGTGACAGGGCCGGACACGGCGACGCCGCCGCCCCGGAAGACGGGGCGGCGGCGTCGGCGTGGTGCCAGAGGGTGGGGGTGGCGGCGGGCTCACTCCCACTCGATGGTGCCCGGGGGCTTGCTGGTGATGTCCAGGACCACGCGGTTCACCTCGTCGACCTCGTTGGTGATCCGCGTCGAGATCCGCGACAGCACGTCGTACGGCAGCCGCGACCAGTCGGCGGTCATGGCGTCCTCGGAGGAGACGGGGCGCAGCACGATCGGGTGGCCGTAGGTGCGGCCGTCGCCCTGCACGCCCACCGACCGGACGTCCGCGAGCAGCACCACCGGGCACTGCCAGATGTCCCGGTCCAGGCCCGCGGCGGTCAGCTCCTCGCGCGCGATGGCGTCGGCCTCGCGCAGCAGGTCCAGCCGCTCCTTGGTGACCTCGCCGACGATACGGATGCCGAGGCCCGGGCCCGGGAAGGGCTGGCGCTGGACGATCTCGTCCGGGAGGCCCAGCTCCTGGCCGACCATCCGCACCTCGTCCTTGAACAGCCGGCGCAGCGGCTCGATCAGCTTGAACTCGATGTCGTCCGGGAGCCCGCCCACGTTGTGGTGGGACTTGATGTTGGCGGTGCCGGTGCCGCCGCCGGACTCCACCACGTCCGGGTAGAGGGTGCCCTGCACCAGGAACTCCACGGCCGGGCCCTCGTCGGCGATGATCTCGGCCTGGGCCTGCTCGAAGACCCGGATGAACTCCCGGCCGATGATCTTCCGCTTCTCCTCGGGGTCGGAGACCCCGGCCAGCGCGGTCAGGAAGCGCTCCTCGGCGTCCACGACCTTGAGCTGGACGCCGGTGGCCGCGACGAAGTCCTTCTCGACCTGCTCGGACTCGCCCTTGCGCATCAGCCCGTGGTCCACGTACACGCAGGTCAGCTGGTCGCCGATGGCCCGCTGGACGAGGGCGGCGGCGACGGCGGAGTCCACGCCGCCGGACAGGCCGCAGATCGCGCGCTTGTCGCCGACCTGCTCACGGATGGCGGCGACGGCCTCCTCCACCACATTGGTGGTGGTCCAGCTCGGCTCCAGCCCGGCGCCCCGGTAGAGGAAGTGCTCCAGCACCTGCTGGCCGTAGGTGGAGTGCATCACCTCGGGGTGGTGCTGCACTCCGTACAGCTTCTTCTCGTCGTTCTCGAAGGCGGCGACCGGCACCAGGTCGGTGGAGGCGGTGACGGTGAAGCCCTCGGGGGCGGCCGAGCAGGCGTCGCCGTGCGACATCCACACGGTCTGCTCGGCCGGGGTGCCCTCGAAGAGCGTGGAGCCGGGCTTGCTCACGGTCAGTGGCGTACGGCCGTACTCGCGGGCCCCGGTGTTGTCGACCGTGCCGCCGAGCGTCGTGGCCATGAGCTGGAAGCCGTAGCACATGCCGAAGACCGGGATCCCGGCCTCGAACAGCGAGCGGTCCACGCGGGGCGCGCCCTCGGCGTAGACCGACGAGGGTCCGCCGGAGAGGATGATCGCCTTCGGCTTCTTGGCGAGCATCTCGGCCACCGGCATGGTGGACGGGACGATCTCGCTGTAGACCCGGGCCTCGCGGACGCGACGGGCGATGAGCTGGGCGTACTGCGCGCCGAAGTCGACGACCAGAACGGTGTCGGGGGCGGCAGCAGGGGACGCTGATGGCACTTCGGCGGCCTTCCGGCGGTGATTGCGGTGGATCTGGGGGTTGGACTTCGATTCTAACGGGCTCGCCATCGGCGCTTTCGGGGCTCGTGCCGTCACACAGCGTCACCCGTACGCCACGTGACCGGCCCGTCAGTCGCTTCGTTGAGCCCGGTGTCCGCGCCAGCCAGGAGCGGCCCGGAAAAAATCCACGCGTGGCTTCAGATCCGCCGAAGCGATGAGACGCGGCCCCTGCGGTGATTCAGGCGGCGCGCGTCGTGGGACCTCGCTTCGGCGAGGTGACCGGTCAGCAGGGGACAGCAGCCCGGTCACCACCCCAAAGAACGGTCGGTCCCGGGGACGCCTGGGACCGACCGTATCCGGTCGAAACGGTTGCGCCGGGAGCGCCGCATCCACCACGATGCACAGACACGACGCACCGAGGGGGAACGCCCCGGACCTTCCCACCGTCATGGGTCCGATCACATGGGCGTGCGTCCCCTTCTCCTCGCGCTACTCGCGCCCTCGCACCACTGGCACCACCCCTGATGCGCACCACCCCCTGTTCGCACCACCCGTGTGACCAGCGGGCACCGAAGGCCAGCGGCGCTCCCCCGGCGCCGCCCTTCGGCACCGGCGCTGCCCTGACGCCGGTGCCGACCGCCTGGGGCCCCGTGGACACCGCCCCGCTCGGGCGGCTCCCGGGGCCCTTCGCGGCTTCTGGGCCTCTCGCGGGGACTGCGCGCCCCCTGGGGGTCTGTGATCCCGACCAGGATCTGTGATCTTGGCCGGTTCTTTCTGTGACCATTCTGTGAGCAATCAGGGGAGCAACCTTTCAGCCACCTGGCTGGTCATGTACGTGCAACGCACGGCCAGACCGCGCCCCACACGCGACGGCCTTCCACTGCGCGCCGCCGGGTCCCCCAACGGCACGCACGGACCCAGAAGAGGTCTTTCATGAAGCTTCGCCGCGCCCTGGCGACCGCCGCAGCGACGGCCGCCATAGTCCCTGCCGCGCTGCTCGCGGCACCCGCCGCCGCCTTCGCGGAGGAGTCGCCGTCGGCCGACCCGAGCACCAGCGTCACGCCCAGCGAGCAGCCGTCCGAGACCACCGCGCCCTCCGCCGACCCGTCGCCCACCGACACGCCGACGGACACCAAGTCGCCGACCGCGCCGCCGACCACCGACAACCCGAGCGACACCCAGTCGCCCACCGCCACGCCCAGCACCGACACCCCCACGACCACGCCGCCGACCGAGAAGCCCACCGACGACCCGACGCCGGGCGACGAGTGCAACGACGACGGCTCGTGGAACGAGGACCCCGAGCTCAGCACCACCATCTCCGGGCTGCCGTCGAAGGTCGTGGCGGGCAGCGGGTTCCACAACTTCACGTTCAAGGTCGAGAACGACTCGGACAAGGCCTTCAAGCGCGTGGACCTCGGTGTCTTCGCCGGCACCGCGGACTCCAAGCACCCCGACGGCACCGGCAAGTTCCTGACCCTGCAGTACAAGGACCCGGACACCGGCGCCTGGGAGTCCATCTCCACCGACGAGAACGACCCGGGCGCGGGCTACCTCGGCTACACCGACGTGCGCGCACACGAGACGATCACCATCGACATGCGGCTGAGTGTCTCCGCCAAGGCCCTCGGCGACGGCTTCGGCTACGCGCTGACCTTCGGCGTCTACGCGGACGAGGAGGGCAACTGCGTCTTCTCGGCCGGCGACTACTACGAGTTCGACGTGCTCCCCGCGGGCTCCAAGCCCGGCCACATCCCGCCGGCCGAGCCCAAGCCCGAGCCCCAGGGCGGCAAGAAGCCGCTCCCCAAGCCGCAGGGCGACACGAAGATCAACCCCACCGGCCACCTCGCCGAGACGGGCTCCTCCTCCGCCCTGCCCACGATCGCCGTCATCGGCGGCGTCGCGATGGCCGCGGGCGCGGGCGCGGTCTTCGTGGTGCGCCGCCGCCGCAGCGGTGCCGCCGCGGCGTAACGCCTCGACGGTGACGACGGCGGCCTGAGCCGCCGGGCCACACAGGAAGGGGCCGCCCCGCCGGGGCGGCCCCTTTCGCGCGTGGCACACTCGCGCGAAACGATATCCATCCAGGCGCATATGCGGTATCGTTTTACGCGATCCAGCTGGTGGAGAGGAGGGCGTCATGTCGCGAACCGTCATCGACCTCGACGACGAGATGGTGTCCGAGGCCATGCGAATTTACGGCACCAAGACCAAGGCGAAGGCCGTGCGCATGGCCATGGAGGACGCCGTCAAGCGTCACCTCCGCCAGGAGTTCGCGAACGCGATCAAAAGTGGCGAGCTCGATCTCAGCGAGATCGTCGAGAACACCGGCCCCCGCAATGCCGACGGGACGCTTCAGCGCCCTGCGCAGGGCGCTGCGTGACGGACTACCTCGCCGACAAGTCAGCGCTCGCACGCTGGGCTCACCCCTCCGTCGGCCAGGTCTTGGACGATCTCAGCGACCGGGGCGTGCTGGCCACCTGCGCGGCGGTCGAGTGGGAGATGGTCTACAGCGCCCGCAGCAAGCCGGACATGGCCCGCATCCGCTTTCTGCTGCGCGGTTTCAACTTCCTGTACTGCGGCGACGAGGTGTTCGAGCGCGTCCTCGAAATTCAGGGGATCGCGTTCGAGCGCGGTTTTCACCGTGCCCTCTCCATGGCCGATCTCCTCATCGCCGCCACCGCCGAACGTCACCGTGCGACCGTGCTCCACTACGACGGCGACTTCGACATGATCGCGTCCATTACCGGACAGCCCGCCCAATGGGTGGTGCCACCACGCACCGCCGACCGGTAGCCCCCGGCAATTCAGTCGGGCAGCTCCGGCAGGACCAGCCCGAACGCGGCTGCCAGGTCGACCGTTCTGCGGGGTGTCGAGCACTGCCTGGCCAGGCCGGCCGGGTCGAGCCGGCCGTTACGGGCCTGGAAAAGGCACTGAGCGGCGGGATGTCCGCGCAGCTCCTCCGCGCCGAGCCCATCGGCGGCGCGATGCGCCGCCGCGAGCAGAGCGGGGAACGCCGACCGCAGCTCCCCGGCCCACGCCTGGAGCGCCACCAGCCAGCGGTTCACGGCCGCGTCATCCGCCGAGGAGAACCGTACGATCGCCTGCTCCAGCTCGGCCCAGGTGACATCGTGCCAGGGCTTGGACTTGAGGACGGGCAACTGCCACGCGCGCTTGGTGGTCGACCAGTGGTCCGCACGCGCCTTCACCGAATGGACCGTGAACCCCGGGACACACAGCGCGGTCAGATTCCCACCGTGGCAGGCACCGGTGTCGAGGCCGAAAATCCTGCCGTCGCGGATCATCGGCTCCGGGCCGGTCACGTGGTGTCCGAACACGACCGGCTTCGCATCGGTGTAGTGGTCATACCAATAACCGTCCGGGAACAGCGCCGCGAGCTCTCGCTCACCCCTGGTGGAGCCGCACAGGATTTCCTCCCGCTGCTCCGCCGGCGGAATTCCCGACAGCATCGCGGCATGGACCACGCGGAGCTGCTCGTTCTCGAAGGAGTACGGCAGCGTCCGCATCCAGTCGACCGTTTCCGCGTAGCGGTCGCCGAGCTGCAAGCGCGTGATCTCCTGCCGCGTAGGAGAAGATCCCCCGCACATGCTTCCGCTCGTGGTTGCCCATGACCACGACCGAGTTCGGGCGCTCACGGAAAAACCCGACCACCTCACCGGGCGCCGGCCCCCGGTCGACCAGGTCACCGACACTGACGAGCAGATCGTCCGGGCGGATGCCGACCTTCTCCAGCAGTTCGAGCAGCTCGTCGAAGCAGCCGTGGATGTCACCGACGATGATGGTGCGCCCCATGCGGGCCGATCCTAGGGAGGCATCGGTCCGGCCCACAAAGGCTTTTGCCGGGCTTGCGCCGCGGCGCGGCGACCGTGGTCACCGCAGCCACCCCCGCTAGCTCTGTAGCCAGACGTGGCAAACCGAACCCTCGGGGGACACAAGGGCGTAGACGCTGTTCGCTCCTGAACCTCGATGGAACCCGAAGTCGCAGATCGGCGGCGATCTTCGCATCCTCCTGGTCAAAGAGCTTCTGGCTGTAATCCAGGTGATTGGAAATATTGGCGCAGGCCTGCAGAACCGTCCTGACCTGGATCGACCACGTCTTCAGCGTCTTGTCCAACGCACCAGCCAAGGCAAAGCCGTTCCTTTTCAGGGCGGCTGCCGCCTGCGCGGTGGAGCTGTCCCCGTGTTTGTCGGTCCCCATGCCGGCCAAGTCGGCCTTGGCTTTTAACTCGGTGTGCAGCCGAAACGCTTCGGACCCGACGGCCCCCAGGTCGTCCCGATGCACCACGATTCCGTCTTCGGGTACTCCTCCCCCGGAACCGGCGGAGTCGAGCCGGACCCTCTCGGCCGCCGTCTTCTTGAGTTGCTCCCACTCGTGCCAGGTCATGACACCCCCGTGTCTGGAGATTCGCTCCCCGAGCACAGGCCGAGACGGTGACCACTATTGTCCTGACCTGCCCCCCTTGCGGCCATATTGGCACAGAGGTCTCTGAATCCAGTCGTGCGCCGACGGAATCCGGCCAGTCAAAGCCCCGCTCAGTGGCCGGCGGCCGGGGGGACCTCGGGGACCGGCAGCAGGGGGAGTTTCAGGGCGCCGAAGGCGTGGGCGGGGACGGCCGGGGTGTGGGGTGGGACCGGGGGGAGGCGTTTGTAGGGGGCGGTCTGGGGTGGGCGGGGGTCCGGTTCGCCCTTGTTGGGCCACAGGGACATGGCGCGCTCGGCCTGGGCCGTGATGGTCAGGGACGGGTTGACGCCCAGGTTCGCGGAGACCGCCGCGCCGTCGACGACATGGATGCCCGGGTGGCCGTACAGCCGGTGGTACGGGTCGATGACGCCGTGCGCGGGGTCCGGGCCGATCGGGCAGCCGCCGAGGAAGTGGGCGGTGAGCGGGGTGCCCATCAGCTCGCCGACGTTGCTGCCGGGGAAGCCGTTGATGGACTCGGCGAGGTGGCGGGCGGCCTCCGCGCCCTCGGGGATGTGGTCGGGGTTGGGCTCGCCGTGGCCCTGCCGGGCGGTCAGCAGGCCCTTCCCGACCCCCTTGGGCTTGCGGTAGGTGGTGAGCGAGTTGTCGTGGGTCTGCATGACCAGGCCGATGATGGTGCGCTCGGACCAGCGGCGGGTGGACATCGAGCGCGCCGCGAGGGTGGGGTGCCGCAGGTTGTTCGCGAGGAACCGCAGCCAGCGCGGCAGCCGGCCGCCCTCGGGGATCTGGAGGACGGACAGCAGCCCCATCGCGTTGGAGCCCCTGCCGTAGCGGACGGGCTCGATGTGGGTGGTGTCGTCGGGGTGGATGGACGAGGTGATCGCCACCCCGCGCGTGAAGTCGGCCCGCCGCCGCCCCGGCCGGACCTTGCGGTAGCGGCGGTCCGTGGTCTGGGCGCCCACCAGGGCCTCGGAGTTGGTCCGGGTCAGCATGCCGAGCCGGTCGGAGATCCTCGGCAGCAGGCCCTTGTCCCGCATGGTGTGCAGCAGGGACTGGGTGCCGTACGTCCCGGCGGCCAGCACGACCTGGCGGGCGCGCAGCACGCGCGGCCGGGCCTTGCGGCGCCGGTCGGTGGGGACGGTGGTGACCCGGTAGCCGCCGCCGCGCCGGTCCTCGCCGACGGCCACGACCGTGGTCATGGGGTGGACGACGGCCCCGGCCCGCTCGGCGAGGTGGAGGTAGTTCTCGTTGAGGGTGTTCTTCGCGCCGTGGCGGCAGCCGGTCATGCACTCGCCGCACTCGGTGCAGGCCCGGCGGGAGGGGCCCGCGCCGCCGAAGTACGGGTCGGGGACGCGCTCCCCCGGCGCCGCCGTGGCCGTCCCGTCGGCGTCGTCGCCGTCCCCGAAGAACACGCCCACCGGCGCCATGTGGAAGGTCTCGCCCACCCCCATCCGCTCGGCGGCGGCCTTCAGGTGTTCGTCGGACGGCGTCATGGTCTTGTTCAGGCGCGCCCCGAGCATCCGCCGTGCCTGGTCGTAGTAGGGCGCCAGCTCCGCCCGCCAGTCGGTGATGGCGCCCCACTGCGGGTCGCGGAAGAAGGGCTCGGGCGGTACGTAGAGGGTGTTGGCGTAGTTGAGGGAGCCGCCCCCGACCCCGGCGCCCGCCAGCACCATCACCTTGCCCAGGACGTGGATGCGCTGGATGCCGTAGCAGCCGAGGGCCGGGGCCCACAGGTAGTCGCGCAGGTGCCAGGAGTTCTTCGGCAGGGTCTCGCGGGTGAAGCGGCGGCCCGCCTCCAGCACCCCGACGCGGTAGCCCTTCTCGGTCAGGCGCAGCGCCGTCACCGAGCCGCCGAAGCCCGAGCCGACGACGAGGACGTCGTAGTCGTAGGCGTCGCCGTCGTGGGCCTCGCCGTCGTGGGTCTCGCCGTCGTGGGCCTCGCGGTTGTGGGCCTCGCGGTTGTGGGCATCGTCCACAGCAGTACCTCCTGTCCCGTCGCCGCGCGCCGTCAGCGCAGGCCCAGCGCCTTCATCGCGCGCAGGCTGCGGGTCATGAACGCCGCGTACTTCTCGTCCGTCATCCCGAAGGCCGGGCCGAGCGGCAGCAGCCGCTGGTGCGCGACCGTCTGGGCCTCGGTGAACTTGAGGATCCCCTCCACGCCGTGGCGGCGCCCCAGCCCTGAGTCGCCCATCCCGCCCAGCGGCGCGCGGACGCTGCCGTACGCCGCGCCGTAGCCCTCGTTGACGTTGACGGTGCCGGCCCGCAGCCGGGCGGCGACCGCGCGGCCGCGCCGGCCGTCCTTGGTCCAGACGCTGGCGTTGAGGCCGTACGGGGTGGCGTTGGCGCGCTCGATCGCGTCGTCCTCGTCGGTGAAGCGGTAGACGGAGACGACCGGTCCGAAGGTCTCCTCGGCGCACACCGCCATGGGCGGCTCGACCCCGTCGAGGATGGTCGGCTCGTAGAAGTACGGGCCGATGTCGGGGCGGGCACGTCCGCCGGTGAGCACCGTCGCGCCCTTCTCCCGGGCCTCGTCGACATGGCGTACGACGGTCCGGAGCTGGCGCTCGCCCGCGAGGGAGCCCATCTCGGCCCCGTAGGCGAGGGCCGTGCCCAGGCGCATGGCCTTGGTGCGGGCGACGAACCGCTCCAGAAAGGCGTCGGCGATCGACTCGTGGACGTAGAGGCGCTCGATGGACTCGCACAGCTGCCCGGCCGAGGAGAAGCAGGCCCGCACCGAGCCCTCGGCGGCCTTGTCGAGGTCGGCGTCCCGGAGGACCAGCATGGCGTTCTTGCCGCCGAGTTCGAGGGAGCAGCCGATGAGCCGGGCCGCCGCGCGCTGGGCGACCTCGCGGCCGGTGCGGGTGGAGCCGGTGAAGGACACGTAGTCGGCGTGCTGGACGACGGCGGGGCCGACGACCGGCCCCTCGCCCAGGACGATCTGCCACACGCCCTCGGGCAGCCCGGCCTCGATCAGCAGCTCGCGGGCCCACAGGGCGGTCAGCGCGGTCTCGGTGTCCGGCTTCATCACGACGGCGTTGCCCGCGACGAAGGCGGGCAGCGAGTCGCCGACGGACAGGGACAGCGGGTAGTTCCAGGGGGAGATCAGGCCGACGACGCCCTTGGGCTGGCGCAGCTCGGTGACCTTGGTCAGCACGGGCACGGCGCCGGTGTGGCGGCGCGCGCCGAGGTAGGCGGGGGCCTTGCGCCCGTAGTGGCGGGCGGTGAGGGAGACCTCCTGCACCTCCTCGTGGGCGTGCAGCCGGGTCTTGCCCGTCTCCACCTGGATCAGGTCAAGCACCTCGGACTGGCGGCGCATGATCAGGTCGTGGAAGCGCAGCAGCACGGCCGCGCGCCGGCGCACGGGCGTACGGGCCCACGCCCGCTGGGCCGCGCGGGCGCGCTCGTACGCCTCGGCGACGTCCTCGGGGGTGGACCCGGGCAGCTCGGCCAGGACCTCCCCGGTGAAGGGCGTGTGGCTGGTGGTGCTGCCGCTGCCCACCACGCCGCGCGCCAGCCGGGCGACCAGCTCGGGGGTGGCGACGTGGGCGGCGGTGCGGGCGCCGGCGGGGGCGACCGGGTTGCCGTCGGCGGGGGCGTGGGCCTTGCCCTGCGGCGCCTCGGCCTTGCCCTGCGGTGCCTGTGCGCTGTCCTGCGACTCCGTCATGGGGGCGAGCGTAGGCGCGCCCGGCCGGTTTGGGTACCCGTCGGTAACCCGCTTTCACGGCTCACACACAATCGCGCCAGCGGACGCTGGCGCGATGGCGTGCGGGTCGCCTCAGGGGGCGGCCTTCTTCAGGTCCTGGATCTCCAGGTGCTTGACGACCTCTTCGTAGAGCTTGTCGCCGGTCTTACGGGCCTCCCCCTCGGCGGGCATGGTCACGACCAGCTGCCAGCGCGTCTTGTCGGAGTCGACATAGATGTGGTTGCGATCGAGGTAGGGGATGTAGTCGTCGCTGCTGCTGCCGAAGGGGCGGTAGGTGGTGTTCACATCCGCCGCCGGCTGGCCCTGCTGGGAGGATTCCGCCTGCGTGCTCTCGGCGTCCGCGTAGTGGGCCTGGCGGCTGTCCTTGTAGACCGCGATCGTCTGCCGGACCGCGTCCTTGAGTCCGGTGACGTCCCCCTCGCCGTCCTTGACGGCCCGGAGCAGATGGATGGTGTAGACGCCGCTGGGGTCCTTGAAGGTGACGGCCTGGTTGTCCTTGTCGCTGTCCTCCAGCACCCGCTTGTAGTCCTCGGGGACGGCCAGCGACGCCGCGACCACCTCGCGCTCGTCCCGTACCGTCCACCCGTCCGGAATGCCGCTGCCCTCGCTCGCGAACGGCTTCATCAGCACCAGCACGAGCACGGCGGCCACCGCCAGCACCACCCCGCCAAGACCCCACTGCGCCTTGCGGTTCTTGTGCAGGACCGGCGGTACGAAGCGGCTGCCCGCGCTCTGCTGTTCGCCCCCGCCCGCGCCCTGGGCCTGGGCGTACGGGTTGGCCGCGAGCACCGTCGGGATCGGCTGCGGGGGTCGCACCACCGACTCCAGCGTCTGCCGCGCCTCGGCCACCGTGGGCCGGGCCGCCGGGTCCTTGCGCAGCAGTTGCATGATGAGCGTGCCGAGCGCGCCCGAGCCGCGCGCGGGGGTCTGCGGCTCGGCCGACAGGATGGCCTGCAGGGTCGCGGGGGCGTGCGAGCGGCGGAACGGCGACATGCCCTCGACCGCCGCGTACAGCACCACGCCCAGCGACCACAGGTCCGACTCGGGCCCGGGCCGCTGGCCCAGCACCCGCTCGGGCGCGATGAATTCGGGTGAGCCGACGAACGCGCCGGTGTCCGTCAGCCCCTGCTCGCCCTCCACCTGCGCGATGCCGAAGTCGGTCAGCACCACGCGGTCGTTCCGGCCCAGCAGGACGTTGTCCGGCTTGACGTCGCGGTGCAGCACCCCGGCCTCATGCGCGGCCGTCAGCGCGCCCAGCACCGCGACGCCGATCCGGGCCGCCTCGCGCGGGTCCAGCGTGCCCTCGGCCAGCCGGTCGGCGAGCGTGTCGCCGCGCACCAGCTCCATCACCAGCCAGGGCCGGCCGTCCTCGACGACCACGTCGTACACGGACACCACGGAGGGGTGGTCGATACGGGCTGCGGCGCGCGCCTCGCGCTGCATCCGCTGGTACACCTTCTGCCGCTCGCTCTCCGGCAGGGTGTCGGGCACGCGCGGCTCCTTGACCGCGACATCGCGGTCGACGACCTGGTCGTGCGCCTTCCAGACCGTGCCCATGCCGCCGTGGCCCAGCCGGGAGACGAGGCGGTAGCGGCCGCCGACGACGCGGTCGACGTCGGGGTCGGCGGCTGCGGCGGGCGCGGGCGGTGACGTGCGGGGGTCGGGGCCGTCCTGGCCGGGGGCGGCCTGGCTGGGGGCTGGGGGGTCGGAGGCCGGGGGTTCGGAGGCCGGGGGTTCGGAGGCCGGGGGTTCGGAGGCTGCCTGGCCGGAGGCCGGCCGGCCTGAGTCGGGAGGCCCGGCAGGAGGCCGGCCGGCGGCGGCCCGGCCGTCCAGCTGCGTCGGCTCGTACGGGAGGTGCGGCCGGCCCTGGGGGTCCGCCCGACGCGGCTCCTGAGCCGACGCGCGAGGGGGGCCCTGGGGCGGCACCGGTGCGGTCGGCACCGGCGCGGCCGGGACCTGCGCGGCCGGGACCTGCGACGTCCGGGCTTGCGGCGGCTGCAGCTCATAGCTCGTGGGCTCGTCCGCCCGTCCCCCGTCGTTCTTCATGGGTCCATGATTACCTGGTCCGGTACACGGCCCGCCACCGGCTCCGGGGCGGCGGGGACGCTCGTGACAAAGCCGTTGCGGTGCTGTTCAGTTCTGGTCGGCGGGCCGGGAGAAACTGTCGACAGCCCTGTCGAAGTGCTGCTTTCCCTCGGATTTCTTCCCGACCGGCGCGGACACCCACACGTCGTACATCCTGCCCGCCTCGTCCCAGGTCAGGTCGTACGTCTGACGCGATCCGCCGTCGTCGGCCGAGCCGTTCCAGATGAACGCCCACAGCGCGGCGGGCAGCCCGTCGCGCTGGGTCTCGATGACCTGGCCGCTGCGGTAGCCCGGGTAGTCCTGCGGCCCCCTGGCGTCCGCCTCCCGGCTCAGCCGCAGCGGGCCCTTGGGGTCCTGCTCCTGGACGTGGATCCCGATCCGGAACTCCATGCCCGGCGAGTTGTAGTAGACGCGCGGGCCCTTGACCACGCGGGAGTAGCCCTCGGGGACGGCGATCGAGAAGCCGAACGGGTCGTCGACCAGCTCGTAGCCGGCCGGGACGGCGGACTTGGAGGGCGGGGCCGACGACTTGCCCGACGGCGAGGGCTTCGACGGCTTCTCGCCCGGGGTTTTCGAGGCGGTGGCCGTGGCGGTGGGCTTGTCCCGGCTCCCGCCGTCGCTCGCGGTGTCGTCCCCGTCCCGGTCGAACGCCAGCGCCGCGATCCCGGCCCCGAGGCCGGCCAGCGTCACCACGGCGACGGCCGCCACCAGCGCGGTACGGCGACGCGGACCCCGGCCGCGCGGTGCGGGGGTGGCCAGGGTGGCGGGTGCGACGGGCGTGGCGGGGCCGACGGGCGTGGCGGGGGTGGCCGCTCCCGGCGGAGCGGCCCCGCCCGCACCGGGCCCGCCCGGGCCGGCCCCGGCGGCGCCGCCCGGCCCGGCCCCATGCCCAGGACCCTGCCCCGGACCCCGCCCCGGCCCGTGCCCGCCCGGGCCGGGGCTGTCCGTGCCCCGCGCCTGCACGGCGGGCTGCGTCGGCGTGTACTCCAGGGGGATCTCGGGGGTGTCCCCCGGCTCCAGGCACCTCCGCAGCATCCGCGCCGCCTCGTCCCCGGTCAGCCGCAGGTCGGGATCGCGCCGCAGCAGCCCCTCGATCACCGGCCCCAGCACCCCGGCGGCCTCGGGCGGCCGTATCTCGTCGAACACCACCGCGTGCAGCACCCCGCCCAACGAGTCGCGGCGGAACGGCGATTCGCCGCTGACCAGCGTGCACAGCAGCACACCCAGCGACCACAGGTCCGACTCCGGGCCCGTGCGGCGCCCCGACATCCGCTCGGGCGCGGTGTATTCGGGCGAGCCGACGAACGTCCCCGTCTCCGTGATCGTCGTACTGCCCGCCACCTGGGCGATCCCGAAGTCCGTCAGCACCACCCGCCCGGTGCCCGACTCCATCAGCACATTGGCCGGCTTCAGATCCCGGTGCAGCACCCCGCGCGCATGCGCCACCTTCAACGCGTCCACCAGCGCGACCCCGATCCGCGCCGCCTCACGCGGCCCGACGGGCCCCTCGGCGGCCAGCCGGTCGGCGAGCGAGCAGCCGTCGACCAGCTCCATGACGATCCAGGGGCGGTCGTCCTCCTCCACCACGTCATGCAGGACGATCACGTTCGGATGCTTGATCTGCGCCACCGTACGGGCCTCGCGCAGGGTGCGCTCGTGCTGCACCTGGACGTCCAGGGCCGACATCCCGTCAAGCCCCTCGTCGTGGTGCAGCTCCTTGACCGCCACATCCCGGCCCAGCAAGGTGTCCACGGCCCGCCACACCGTCCCCATGCCGCCGCGCCCCAGCCGTGACACCAGCTGATAACGCCCGGCCAGGAGCCGGCCACTTCCCCCGAAGCTACCCATGGCCTCATCTTGCCTCACCCCAAGGGCGATCAATGGACGAGCCTGGCCGGGGGCCTCTCAACCAGCTGAGAACGACTCAGCTCAGCAGTTCCGCGATCCGGTCATTGACCTGGATGACCCAGTCGGGATCGCCCAAGCGCCGCCCTCGCAAGGAAGCTGTCACGGCGCGAGCCTGGGCCCAGCGGCGGGCTCGGTCCGGATCAGTACCGGCGGCATTGGCGAAGATGGCGAGGCGATGCAGCAGAGCAGACTTCAAGTCTGCTGCATCGAGCAGTTCTTCGTGGCGATTACGGAGCAGGGTGATGGCGTCGTAGGCCACATCGCCGACATACCCCTTCGGGTCGATGGCCAGCCAAGGTTCCCGTTCCGCACGCAGCACGTTGCCGTAGTGCAGGTCGCCGTGAACAAGTGTGTCCGGCTGCTCAGAACCCAGCTCCCGGAGGGTCAGGAGAGCGGCTTCGACCTCGCGCCGGTGCAAGGAGTCGGCTAGATGTGCGGCATCCTTTCGAAGATCTTCCTCCCATTGCCCCACCTGATCCCGCAGCCTGGGCAGACCGGTCGGGGCGGGAACGGCCAGACGATGTGCGAGTCGGCCGGCGATCGCGACAGCCTCGTCAACGTCGGCGACATCGGCCAGCGTGCCACGTCCGGCCCGTTCCAAGAGCATGGCGAAGCATGTGTCATCGCGCTCGTACAGTGCTACTGCCCCTCGCCCACCCCAGACGGCGAAGGCGTCCGGCTCATGGACATTGCCGGGGTGCGGAAACGAGAGCTTCAGAACAGCCAATGATCCATCGCTGCAGCGTACGGGAACGACGATCCCGACCTGCCCATGCAATATCTCGCCTGTTGGTGTGCAATCCCAACGCTGAAGAAACTCATCGACCAGGCCGGGCAAAGCCGCTATCCAGTCACGGCCGCGGCCACCCTCCCGAGCTACTGTCCCTCGCGCAAAAGCCTCGGGTATCTGGAGCACCCCAACACCCTAGCGACTCAGGAACGCGCGTTCGGCTAGTCGGCCGGGAGGCGGCGGGGTCATGGAGACGGAGGGGCGTGACTGGGCGCCCTGACTGAGGGAGATCCGGGTCACGCCCCGGTTCCATTCGGCGAGGGAACAGCAGTTGGCGGCATAGATGTGGCGTAATCGAGGAAGGCGTGCCAGGCCGTGGCGGTGAAGCGGAGGCGGGGGCCGTCGGGGTTCTTGGAATCGCGGACGGCTATCCCCCGACCGAGTGCAGCACACTCGACGCACTCGCCACCCTGACTGCTGCTGTAGCTGGACTTACGCCACGCGGTGCCCATAGCTCCTCCATGAGTGAGGCGATCAGCTCACACGAGTCCTCCGGCGAGAGCGCGGCGGCCCGCAGAAGATCGTAACGGAAGCACGCTTTCTTGAACTCGTCCGGATGTGCCAGCACTTGGGCGGTCCCCACGCCTTCGCTGTAGACCAAGTCCGCGCCCTCGTCCATGGCCAGGAGGGTGAAAGAGCCGTCCATCGATACTGGGATTCCCGCGCTGAACGGAAGGACTTGAACAACCATCTTGGGGTCGTACCGGTAGTCCAACAAGCGCTGAAGTTGGACGCACATCACTTCCCCACCGACCGGACGGCGACGAAGCGCGGCCTCATCGATCACTACCCAGACATCCGGCGCGCTTGCCCCTTGAAGAATGCTCTGGCGCTCCATCCGAGCCGCGAGGGCAGCATCCAAGTCCTCGTGGCGGCCCGGCGCGAGCATGGCGCGGGCGAAGTCTTCCGTCTGCACCAAGCCGTACAACGCCTGCGCCTGATACGTGCGGATCGCCGTAGCACCCGCCTCGAAGTCGACCATGTGACGGAACGCGTGCGGCAACACGAACCGGCTCACCAGCGGCCACATCCGCACGAAGAACCCACCCGTCCCGAACACGTCGTCGCAGCGCTCCGCGAACTCCAGCGTCGGATACCGCTTCGCCGCCTCGATGTAGCCGACAAGCGCGCCGGAGCAGTACAGCGCCTTGCCGAGGTCCTGCTGAGACATGCCCGCCACAAATGATCCTGGACTTCACATCAGCCGCATGCCTCTCCCTCACGCGCCCAAAGCAGCGGGCACCGCCCGACGCCACGTCCGCGACGTCCTGGACACCTGGTGCGTGGACGACGAGCTGGCCGAATGCGTCGAGGTAGTGGCCAGCGAACTCGTGACAAATGCGGTGCGGCACGCTGGGCTTGCCCGATTGGCGATCGTGGCGGCGCTCAGCAAGGACTGGGGGCATCACGCCAGGCCGTTGCGAGGGAAGGTGGTCTGGGCTGAGTTCTCCGTGCCGTAACGCTCGCGGAAGTCCGCAGGCGACCAAGCGCGCCACTGCTTCGAGGGGGTACCCGTGGATCTTGGTTCAGTGATCGTTGCCGTGGCAGGTGTAGCCGGGACGCTAGGGGGGTCGCTCCTCACCCAGCGCGCCTCCGAACGGGCAAAACGCCGGGAGATAGAACTGGTTCGCAGCCACGAAGAGCTTCGCGAGAACCTGCTCAGCCGACGCACCTGCTACGTCGAACTCAATCGGGACGCACGCCAGTTCACCACGGCGCTCAACCGTCACCTGCATGTCATGCGAGAACGCGGTGTCGAGGAAGCGGACAGGGAGGCACTCGATGAAGCCAAGGGTGCTCACCGCGATCGGTACTCCGAAGCGCAGATGATCGCCCCGGACGAAGTGCTCGCGTGTGCGCGTGCGGTCAATCTGGCTCTGAACAGGGTCTATGGCCAGATCAAACGTCTGGAGCGAGGAGAGCCTCAGGAAGGGGAAACCATGGCCACCGCGGCCCGGGCTCAAAGGGAGATCTGGGACCTGATCCGGGCCATGAGGACCGCCATGCGCCGCGACCTCGGGGTGCCACCCCCAGAGTGACAAGGCTGGAACAGCAAGATGAGCACCCGACCGTGCCGCGCCCCGCGAACCGTACCTGCCAGAAGATGACAGGTACGGTCCCTACGGTCGGCCCCATGAGCGAGTCACTCCCCCGTGTCACCCCCGCCCAGCGCCGCGCCCGCCTCGGGCGGCGGCATCTGCTCGCGCCCTCCGCGCGGGCGGCCGGCGTCGAGGAGGTGGCCGACGCGGTCGTCGGACTGCACGCGACCGATCCGGCCACCGTGTATCTGTCCGCGTGCGCGCGGCTGCGGGAGCCGGGGGCGGGGGAGGTGGAGCGGGCGCTGTACGAGGACGTGTCGCTGGTCAAGCTGTTGAGCATGCGGCGCACGATCTTCGCCGTGACGACGGAGCTCGCGCCGGTCGTCGGGTCCTCCACCGCGCGGGCGATCGCGGCCCGGGAGCGGGCCACGCTGCTGAAGCATCTGCGGGAGCGCGCCGAGGAGCACTGGGACGAGGCGCGGCTGGCCGAGGTGGAGAAGGCCGTGCTGGCGGCGGTGGCCGCGCGGGGGGAGGCGACGACCGCCGAGGTGGCCGAGGACGTGCCCGCGCTGCGTGAGCGGATCGTGATGGCCCCCGGCAAGTCGTACGCGGCGCGGCAGACCGTCGGCAGCCGGCTGCTGCGGCTGCTCGCCTCCGACGGCCATCTGCGCCGCTGCCGCCCGCGCGGCTCGTGGACCAGCAGCCTCTACCCGTGGGCGCCGGCCCCGGCGCTCCCCGACCTGCCCGTCCGGGAGGCGAAGGCCGAGCTGGCCCGCCGCTGGCTGGCGGCGTACGGGCCCGCGACCGAGGCGGACCTGAAGTGGTGGGCGGGGTGGACCGCGACCGACACCCGGCGGGCGCTGGCCGACGTCGGGGCGGAGGGCGTGGCGCTGGAGGAGGGCATGGGGTACGTGGTGCCCGGGGACGTGCCCGGCGACGGCGGGCCGGCCGGGGAGGACGAGCCCTGGGCCGCGCTGCTGCCCGCCCTGGACCCGACCGCCATGGGCTGGCAGTCCCGCGGCTGGTACCTCGACCCGGACCATGTGAAGCCGCTCTTCGACCGCAGCGGCAACATCGGCCCCACGGTGTGGTGGAACGGCCGCGTCGTCGGCGGCTGGGCCCAGCGGGCGGACGGCGAGGTGGTCTGGCGGGCGCTGACCGATGTGGGCCGGGAGGCGGCGGCCGCCGTGGCGGCGGAGGCGGCGCGGCTGAGCGGGTGGCTGGGGGAGGTCCGGGTCACGCCCCGGTTCCGTACGCCGCTGGAGCGGGAGTTGACCTCCTAGGCCAGGGGGTGTCTCCTGGGGGCAGCCTCAGGGGAGGGCGGGGGATTCCCCCAGCCCTCCGGTCCACCGATCGGTGGACGGCAGGTTCAACCTGACGCCTCTGTCCGCCAACCGCCCTGGTCAACAAGGCTTTCGGGCATGAATTCACTCACTGTGCGCGCCGCTCGCTGGAGCGCGCGGCATCCCTGGCGGGCGGTCGTCGGATGGCTTGTGTTCGTGGCGCTGTGCCTGGTCGTCGGCGGAGCCGTCGGCACCAACAGCGCCACGACGGCCGACTACCGGGTCGGCGAGGCGGGCCGGGCGGAGGCCATGGCGGCCGAGGGGCATCTGGAGCGCCGCCCCACCGAGCAGGTGCTGATCTCCGCCCGCCCCGGCGGCGCCCTCGACGGCCAGGCCGGCAAGCGGGCCGCCGAGGCGGCCGCGCGGGACCTCACGGCGCGGATGAAGCAACTGCCCGAGGTCGCGGAGGTGGCCGCGCCGCTGTGGTCCGGCGACGGCCGGATCCTCATGGTCGAGGTGGCCGTCAAGGGTGAGGAGCTGGACGCGGACGCCAAGGTCGACGCGCTGGTCGCGCAGACCGAGGCCGTGCAGAAGTCCCACCCCCGGCTGCTGCTCGAGGAGACCGGATCCCCCTCCACCAGCAAGGGGGTCGACCAGCAGCGCAATGACGACCTGGCGCTGTCCGAGAAGATCACGCTTCCGGTCACCCTGATCACGCTGCTGATCGCCTTCGGCTCGGTCGTCATGGCCACCGTGCCGCTGCTGCTCGCCCTGTCGTCGATCGCGGCGGCGATCGGTCTGTCGATGGTGGTCTCGCACGTGTCCCCCGACGTCGGGGTGGGCACCAACGTGATCCTGATGATCGGCCTCGCGGTCGGCGTCGACTACACCCTCTTCTACCTCAAGCGGGAGCGCGAGGAGCGGGCCCGCGCCGGCGGCCGGCTGAGCAGCGAGGCGCTGGTGGAGCTGGCGGCGGCCACCTCGGGCCGTGCGGTGGTGGTGTCGGGTCTCGCGGTCGTGGCCTCCACGGCGACGTTGTATCTGGCCTCCGACGTGATCTTCTCCTCGCTGGCCACCGGCACCATCGTGGTCGTCCTGGTCGCCGTGGCCAGCTCCCTGACCGCGCTGCCCGCGCTGCTGGTCGTGCTCGGGAAGCGGGCGGAGCGCAAGGCGCTGCGCCGGGCGGAGCGCGGCAAGCCGGCCCGGCGGACGCGCGGCGAGGGCGGTGGCCGGATCTGGGCGGCGCTGCTGCGTCCCGCCGCCCGGTACCCGCTCGCCACGCTCTGCGTCTCGGTGCTCACCCTGCTCGCGCTCGCCGTTCCGCTGGGCCAGCTGAAGATCACCGAGATGAGCCGGGACACCCACTCCCGCGCCATCCCCGCCATGCGGGTGTACGACCGACTCAACGACGCGTTCCCCGAGCGGAGGGTCACCCACGACGTGGTCGTACGCGCCGACGCCTCGCGCACCGAGGAGGTCACCGGGGCGCTGCGCAGGCTCGCCGGGCTGGCCGACCGCGATCCGCTGTTCGCCGACGGCTCGCGGATCGACACCTCGGCCGACCACCGGATCAGCGTCCTGCGGCTGAAGGTGCCGTACCTCGGCAACTCCCCCCAGGCCGGGGACTCCCTCGACCATCTGCGCCACGACTACCTGCCCGCCACCGTCGGCCGGATCGAGGGCGCGGAGTACGGCGTCAGCGGCGACGTCGCCCGCTACGCGGACTATCCCGCCCACCAGAACTCCAAACTGCCGCTGGTGATCGGGGCGTTGCTGCTGGTGACGTTCGTGATGACCGTGTACGCCTTCCGCTCCGTCGTGCTCGGCCTGGTCGGTGTCGTCCTGAACCTGCTGTCGGCCGCGGCCGCGCTCGGGCTGCTCGTGCTCGTCTTCCAGGGCAACTGGGCCGAGGGGCTGCTGGACTTCCACTCCACCGGCTCGATCGGATCGCGGGTCCCGCTCTTCCTCTTCGTGATCCTCTTCGGGCTCTCCATGGACTACCAGGTGTTCGTGGTCAGCCGGATCAGGGAGGCCGCGCTCGCCGGTGTCCCCACGCGGCAGGCGGTGCTGGACGGGCTCCGCACCTCGGCGAGCGTGGTCACCAGCGCCGCGGTCGTGATGACGACCGTCTTCGTGAGCTTCGTCTTCCTGCACATCATCGAGATGAAGCAGATCGGTTTCGTCCTGGCGGCGGCCGTGCTGCTCGACGCCTTCGTCGTCCGCGTCATGGTCCTGCCCGCGGCCCTGCTGCTGCTCGGCGAGGCCACCTGGTGGCCGTCGCGGCCGGGGCGGCGTCCCGCGGCCGTGCCGGACCAGGCGGCTCACGGGCAGCCGGTGGTCGACGTACGTTGATCGGTATGACTGCTCTTGCCGGGCCCTCCGCCGACGCCTTCTGGGCCGCGTCGCTGCGCCGCTGGAACGCGGTGTGCTGGGTGCTGTTCGCCGCGATGGCCGTCGGGCTCGCCGCGATGGACCAGCCCGGCGGGAGCAGGTACGGGGCGCTGGCGCTGCTCGGCTGCGTGGTGCTGTGCTACGCGCTGCTGGACCGCTTCCCCGGCAACCCCGTCGTACGGCCGCACGTCTATCTGTCCGTGCTGGTGCTCGCGCTCGGCGGGCTCGCGTATCTGCGCAGCAGCTACGCGGCGCTGTTCATGGTGACGCTGCCGCACTACTGGATGTTCGGGCGGACCCCCAGGGCCTCCATGGGGTTCCTGGGGCTCGCCACCGCCGCGACGCTGGCGGGGAGCATTTCCCGGCAGGGCTGGTCCCTGGAGTTCTTCAGCGAGACCCTGGTGTCCACCCTGATCGTCGTGGCCGTGGGCGTCCTGATCGGCCTGTGGGCCCACTCGGTGGTCGCCCAGAGCGCCGAACGGGCCCGGCTGATCGTCGAGTTGGAACGGACCCAGGCCGAGCTGTCCGAGGCACACCAGCGGCAGGGCGCGGCGGACGAGCGGGAGCGGATGGCGCGAGACATCCACGACACCCTCGCGCAGGGGTTCGCGTCGATCGTCGTGCTCGCGGAGGCGGCCCGGGCCCAGCTCGCCTCCGATCCGGCGCGCAGCGCCCAGCAGCTGCGCTCGATCGAGTCGACGGCCCGCGAGAACCTGGCCGAGGCGCGGGAGCTGGTGGGCTCGGCGCAACGGCGGCAGGACGGTGCGGCGGGCGGCTCGGTGGCGCGGACGCTGCGCCGCGTCCTGGACCGCTTCGCGGAGGACACCGGGCTCACGGTGGCCGCCGACCTGGCGGAGGTGGTGTGCGACCAGCAGACCCGGATCGCGCTGCTGCGCTGCACCCAGGAGTCCCTGGCCAACGTCCGCAAGCACGCGCGGGCGTCCACGGTCGGGGTGAACCTGACCCGCCGGCCGTACGGGGTGGAGCTGGAGGTCACCGACGACGGCACCGGTTTCGACCCGGAGGAGTCGGCAGGCTTCGGCCTCGACGGGATGCGGAAACGCCTGGCGGAGCTGGGCGGCCGGCTGACGGTCACCAGCTCGGTCGGCGACGGCACACGGATCCTGGCGATGATTCCTCTGGAGACTGCTGCGGAGATTCCTCCGGAGATTCCTCTGGAGACGAGCGAGGGGGCGGGATGACCGGCGGACGAGTCCGGGTGGTCGTGGTGGACGACCACACCGTGATGCGGGCGGGCGTGGTCGCCCTGCTCGCCGGGGAGGACGGCATCGAGATCGTCGGGGAGGCGGGGGACGGCAGGGCGGCCCTGGAACTCGTCGAGCGGCACGACCCCGATGTCGCGCTCGTCGATCTGCGGATGCCGGTGCTCGACGGCGTGGGGGCGACCGCCGAGATCGTCGCCCGCCACCCGCGCACCCGGGTGCTGATCCTGACGACGTACGACACGGACCAGGACATCGAGCGGGGGGTGGAGGCCGGCGCCATCGGCTACCTCCTCAAGGACACCACCCGGGAACAGCTCGCCGACGCGATCCGCTCGGCGGCGCGCGGCGAGACCGTCCTCGCGCCCCGGGTGGCCGAGAAGCTGATCGCGCGCATGCGCCGCCCGGTGCAGGACCCGCTGACCGCCCGCGAGACCGACGTGCTCAACGCGGTGGCCGACGGCCTGACCAACGCGGAGATCGGCAAGCGCCTCGTCATCACGGAGGCCACGGTCAAGACCCATCTGCTGCGGCTGTTCGCGAAGCTCGACGTCAACGACCGGACCAGGGCGGTGGTGGTGGCCATGGAGCGGGGCCTGCTGCGGCGGCCCTGATCCGCCGGACACTCCCGGGGGGGCAGACGGCCCCGGAGACAGGCGGCCCTGGAGGCAGACGGCCCTGAAAACAAGCAGCCCCGGAAACAGGGGAAAGGAAGCCGCCCCGCGGCGGGGGTCCACGGGGCGGCAGCTGGGGGGTGGCGGCGGTGCGGGCGGGCTAGGCGGTGACCTTCCAGGTGCGGGAGTCGGTCAGCCGCTTGCGCAGGGCGGGGTCCTTGACCGCCGCGGTGTTGTCCGTGGCCGTGGCGGTGACGGTGTGCGCCCTGCCGTCGGCGGCCACGCCGAGGGAGGCCGGGGTGACCGACTTCTTGCCGCGCGCGGCGGTCACCTCCTTGCCGTCCACGGACCACGTGACCGACGCGGAGGACGGGAGGGTGACCTTGATGGCCGCGTCGCGCTTCACCGCGGTGTCCGTGCCGGTCGGGCTGGAGAGCACCGTGGCGTGGCGGTAGAAGCCCGCGATCATCGCCTCGCGGCCGGGGAGGCTGAACTCCCGGCCGAGGGTGCGCATGATCGAGTTCTCGGTGGGGCGGTTGATGCCCTTGGGGTAGTAGCGGCCGCCCTCGAACGCCCCGACCTTGCCGCCGTCGGGCGAGGTCTGGCCGATCCAGCGGTACCACTTCTTCTGCTGGGAGGTCAGCTGGGCCGCCGTCAGCTTGGTGGCGTTGGACTCGCTGGGCTCGGCACCGGTGTAGGTGCCGTACTCGGCGTAGAAGTACTCGTCGGCCAGCTTGCCGAGGGAGTGGCCGGTCTCGTGCACGGCGACCTGGTCGGAGTCGGCGTTGTCGGAGGAGGCGGTGGCGATGCCGTCGTAGCCGACCTGGGAGGTGAGGGTGTAGCCCGCGCCGCCGTACTTGGTGGAGTTGGAGAGCACGACGACCAGATCGGCCTGCGGGGCCTTGGCGGCGTACGACTCGACCTTGTCGGTGTCGACGCACAGCAGCCGCTCGATCCCGTCGCACCAGAAGTACGACTTGAGCGCGGTGTCCCGGACGACGTCCTTGCCCGGGTCGCCGGAGACGCCGGACTGGTTGGACACCGCGTCCACCGCCCAGACGTTGAACAGCTGCTTGTACGAGGCGTACGGCTCGACGGCGGAGATCTGCTCCCACTTGGACCGCACGTCGGCGTGGAAGTCCTCCTGCTGGGCGGCCGTGTAGCCGTCGCCCACGAACACCACGTCGAGCTTGTCGGCGACCGGGCCGGTCTGGACGACCGAGCTGACGTCGCCGTCGGCGGCGGCCTCGGACGCGGACAGGGCGCGGTGGGCGCGGGCCAGGCGGTCGGGGGTGGCGGCCGGCACCTCGGTGTGGCGGGGGTGGCCGCCGGGGCGGGTGAAGTACTCGACCTCATGGGTGCGCTGGGCGGCGTGCGCCGAGCCGTCATGGGCCCCCGCGAGGCGGGTGGGGGGCGGCTCGGCCGGGGTGGCCGACGCCGTCGCCGCCAGGGCCGACGTCAGGACCAGGCCGCCGGCGACGGCCGCGGTGCGTATGGAGAAACGTCCGGGCAGACGTCTGCGCACGGTGGAGTACCCCCCGGAACTCGGCCTTATAAGCAGCCAGTTAAGCAGGATTAAGTCGCCGCTCAACCTAGGGGTTCCAGGCGCCGTTCGGCAATGGGAATTAGGGAAGTCTCTAGTCGGCGTCCGTGGTCGGCTGTCGTCACCGGTGTCGTGGTGGTTGCCGGGAAACCGTCCTGACCAGGTGTTTCATGGTGTGTGGCAGGTGTTTCCCGGTGGGCGGCAGGTGTTTTCGCGGTGTCCGACACGTGGTTGGTGTCCGGCACGTGGTTCACGAGGTTTCGTCGCGCGCCAGCCGCAGCAGCCGGTCCAGCACCCGGTAGCCGTCCACCCGCAGCGCGTCGTGTTCGTATTCGTCCGTCACCCAGGTGCGCAGGCCCCGGATGGCCCGGGCGGTGGCCAGCGAGTGCCCGGCGTCCACATACAGGTCGTCGTGGTAGATCGCGGCGGCCACCGGCACCGTGTTGCGCGCCAGCCGCTCCGCGTCGTAGAGCGGTCCCCAGCCGGTGCGGGCGGCCAGCAGTTCGGCGGTGTCGCGCAGCGGGCGCAGCGCCGCGTGGGTCCGGAGCATCCAGGGGTGGACCGTCTCACCCGTGAACAACACCGGCCGGTCCTCGGCGATCGCCCGCCCCGCGTCGAACTGCGGGAACGCGGCCCGCACCCGGTGCGCCGACCAGTCGGTGGCGCGGCCGTCCTGGGCGTAGATCGACTCGTGCAACAGCGTGTAGAGCGGGCTGTCGGCGCGGGACAGGACCGCGGCGACATGCTCCCGGAACGTGTCGTTCAGCCGGGGCCCGTCGGCGGTGGGCGTGAAGGCGTCCTCCAGGAGGTAATGCAGCCGGTGGGAGCCGTCGCAGGTGCCCAGCAGGATGCCGAGCTGCTGGAACGCCTCGACGGTCAGCACGGTCCCGTCCGGCAGCACCTCCTCGCGCTCGGCGAGATGGCGCGCGATGCGGCGGGCGGCGGCGACGTCCCCGGGGTAACGGTCGTAGTGCGCGAGCGACTTGCGCACCATCCGGGGGTAGGCGGCGCGATAGACGGCGTCGGCGTGGACATCGGACCCCAGCGCCGGCAGACCTCCGGCGATGAGCGCCGTGTCGAGCCCTTCGGGCGCGTACGAGAGGTACGTCACGGCGCAGAAGCCGCCGAAGCTCTGGCCCAGCACGGTCCAGGGCCGGTCGCCGGCCAGCCGCCGCCGGATCAGCTCGCAGTCGCGGACGATGGCGTCGGCGCGGAAGTGCGCCAGGTACTCCGCCTGCTCGGCCGGGGTGCCGCGCAGCGGGAGGGTCTGGCGGTTGGCGGGGGTGGAGCGGCCGGTGCCGCGCTGGTCGAGGAGCAGCACCCGGTACTCCTCCAGGGCGCGGTCCAGCCAGCCGGAGCGGCCCACGGGGCGGTCGGCGCCGAAGCCCGGCCCGCCCTGGAGGTAGACCAGCCAGGGCAGACCGTCGCGCCGCGCCTTCCCCGTCTTCTCCTCCCCCGCCTTCTCCGCTTTGTCGGTGGCGATCACCTCGCGGGCGTAAACGGTGATCTGCTCGCCGTCGGGAGCCGTATGGTCGAGCGGTACGTCGAAGTGGTGGTCGGTGAGCAGGAGTCCCGGCTGACGTACGGTCGCCGCCTCGGGCCCGGTCGGCCCCTGATCCATCGTCTTCGACATCTTTCAATCCTCACGTAAATGGACTTAGCTCGGCAATTAAGTTAGCTCCGGGGAGAAGAGGGCACGGTGGGCGAGAGAAGCGCCGGGGACGTACGGACGGCGGAGGGGGCCGCCGAGATCGGGCGCCGGGTGCTCCGGCTGCGCACCGAGCGGGGGTTCACCCAGCGTCAGCTGGCCGAGCCGGCGTATACCGCCGCGTATGTCTCCACCCTCGAGTCGGGCAAGGTGCGCCCCTCCGAGGCCGCGCTGCGCCATCTCGCCGAGCGCCTCGGCGTCAGCTACGAGGAGCTGACCACGGGCCGCGACCCGCGCGACGCGATCCGGCTGCGGGCCGGACTCACCGACGCCCGCAAGGCGCTGACCACCGGCGACGCGGAGGAAGCGGCCGGGCGCTTTCAGGAGCTGATGGCCGAGGCGGAGCTGCTCGGCCTCCGGGACGAGCGGGCCACCGCCCTGGTGGGGCTCGGCGACTGCGTCCTGGAGACCGGCGAACTGGCCGCCGCGCGCGCCCACTACGAGGCGGCGGAGCGGCTGCTGGCCGACGAGCCGCTGCCCCGGCGGGTCCCGGCGATCCGCGGCCGGGCCGTGGTCCACTTCCTGTCGGGCGAGCTGCGTTACTCCTGCTACCTCCTGGAGAACGCCATCGACGAGCTGAACGCCTCGGGGCTGCACGATCCGAACGCCCTGCTGCTGCTCTACACCGCCGCCATCGCCCCGTACATGGACATGGGCGCCCACGCGCGCGCCGCGCGCTCCGCCGAGCTGGCGCTCGCGCTGGCCCCCAGCGTGGACGACCCGGGGCTGATCGCCCGGATGCACCGCGGCGTGGCCCGCACGCTCATCGCCGAGGGCCGCACCGCCGAGGCGGACGCCTCGCTGGCCAAGGCGCAGGAGCTGTACGAGCAGCTGCGGATCCACACCGACCTGGCGCACTGCCACTGGATGCGCGGCTACGTCCACGCGCAGGACGGCAACCTGGAGCGGGCGGAGCGCGAACTGCGCATCGCCCGGGACATGCTGGCGTCCAAGCGGGCCGCGCTGTACACGGTGCAGGTGGAGGTGGAGCTCGCGGACGTGCTGCGGCGGCGAGGGCGGACGGCGGAGGCGGAGGCCCTGCTGCTGCCGCTGCTGAGGAGGCCTCCGGCGGGCGGGGCGGACTCGGCGGGCGGGGCGGGCGAGTCCGCGGGGGATGAGGTGATCACCGAAGGAGGGATCACCGAAGGAGGGATCACCGAAGGGGAGATCGCCGAGGGTGGGATCGCCGGGCTCACCGCCGAGCACGGCGCGGTTCACGCGGGCGGGGCGCACCGGCTGCTCGGCCTGATCGCGGAGGAGCGCGGCGACGCGCGGACCGCCGAGGAGCACTACCGCGCGGCGCTGGCCCTGCTGGAGCGGACGGGCGCGGCCGGGGACCTGGCCGACCTGTGCCGGCTGCTGGGCGATCTGCTGCGGCGCGGCGGCCGGGTCGAGGCCGCGATGGACGCGTACCGCCGGGGTCTGGGCCACCGCGCGGCCCCCGGCACGACCACCCTGGGGCCCGCCCCGGCGGAGCCGCCGGGGGTGTGAGGCCGGCCGGGGCCGGGCGAGCCGGCCGCAGAAGGCGGCAGCAGACGGCGGCAGGCGGCAGCAGCAGGCAGGCGGCGAAAAGAAGAGGGCCGCCGCGTGTGGGGGCCGCGGCGGCCTGGGCCGCGGGTGACGCGGCGTGGGACCACTGTGCCCCGGGGCGGGCGGCCGGGAAATCAGCCTCTGGTCTCCCGGTCACCCCCGCCGACCGGCGGGGGTGTTCCCCCCAACGGGCGGAGGTCGCTACTCCACTTTGATCCGCCGATACGGCAGGCTGTCCGGGGAAATGAGCATGACAGCCGACGAGGGGAGCGGCCGGTGATCCGGGTGGCGGTGGTGGACGACGAGGCACTCGTACGGTCGGGGCTGCGGCTGATCCTGGGCACGGCCCCGGACATCGAGGTGGTCGCGGAGTGCTCCGGCGCCGAGGCGGTGGAGTCGGTGCGCGGGAGCGCGGCCGATGTGGTCCTCCTGGACATCCGGATGCCCGACGTGGACGGGCTGACCGTGCTCAGACGGCTGCTGGAGGCGGAGCGCCCGCCTACCGTCGCCATGCTGACCACCTTCGACGCGCAGGAGTACGTCACGGCCGCGCTGCGCGCGGGCGCGGCGGGCTTTCTGCTCAAGGACACCGATCCGGAGCAGCTGGTGGGCGCCGTACGGACGCTCGCGCAGGGCGGCAGCGTCCTGGACCCGGGCGTCACCCGGGCCGTGATCGGCGGCTATCTGGCGGCCGAGGCGGAGGCCACGGCCTCGGCGGCCGTCGAGGCGCTCACCCCGCGCGAGCGGGAGGTGCTGGCGCTGCTCGGGGAGGGGCTGGCCAATCCGCAGATCGCGGAGCGGATGGGGCTGGCGCCCAGCACCGTCAAGGACCATGTGCGGGCGCTGCTCGGGAAGTTGGGCGGGGTCAACCGGGTGCAGGCGGCGATCGTGGCCGACCGCGCGGGGCTGCTGGCGGGCGGCCCCCGGGCGGGTGGGCCGCGATGAGTGTCCGGGCGCCGCGCTGGGCGCCGCTGGTCGTTCCCGTGGCGCTCGCGGTGGCCGACGCGCTGCTGGTCAACGGCGTGACACCGGGCCTGGAGCTGAACGTGTCGCTGGTGGCCGCGGCCGCGCTGCTGCTGCGCCGGCGGCTGCCGCTGACCGTGTTCCTGGTCACGCTGCCGGGGATCCTCATCGGCTACGTCTGGTTCTCGCCGATGATCGCCCTGTACACCGTGGCCGTGCGCCGCCCCGACCGCCGGCTGCTGGCGTTCTCGGCGCTGCTGCTGGCGATCGCGCACTTCGTGCCGTGGCCGGTCTCGGACTTCGAGCCGACCGCGTACCGGGAGAACACCCTGACCCTGATCGACGCGAGCGTGACCTCCGTCGGCCCCATCGCGCTGGGCCTGCTGGTGCGCACCCGCGGCGAACTGGCCGCCCGCGTCGAGGAGCTGACGCGCAGCCGCCGCCACGCCGACGAGCTGCTGGCCCAGCAGGTGCTCAGCACCGAACGGGCCCGTCTCGCCCGGGAGATGCACGATGTCGTCGCCCACCAGGTCAGCCTCATCAGCCTCCAGGCCGGGGCGGTGCTGATCAGCGCGGAGGACGGCGGGGCCCGCGAGGGCGCCCGTACGATCCGCGAGCTGTCGGTGCGCACGCTGGACGAACTGCGCCACATGGTGGGCGTGCTGCGCGCGGCGGGCGGGGACCTGGAGGAACTCACCCCGCAGCCCTGCCTGGCCGACCTGCCGCGCCTGATCGAACTGAGCGCGCTGGACGTCGACTACGAGGCCGACTACGGCGAGGGGGTGCTGGAGGGCCTGGGGCAGTCGGAGGCCGTCGAACGGGCGGTGTTCCGCATCGTGCAGGAGGCGCTGACCAATGTGCGCAAGCACGCGCCGGGGGCCCGGGTGCGGGTCCGGGTCAGCGAGGCCGTCGCGGCGGGCGAGGCCGACGCGGCGGGCGCGGGAAGCCCGGGAGACGCGGGAGAGGGCGTACGGGAGTTGCGCGTGGAGGTGCGCAACGGGGCGCCCGACGCCACGGCGGCAGCGCCCGAGCTGCCGGGCGGCGGCCACGGCCTGATCGGCCTGCGCGAGCGCGCCCAACTCCTCGGCGGCACCCTGGAGGCCCGCCCCCTCCCCGACGGCGGCTTCCTCGTCCGCGCGGCCCTCCCCGGAGCCACACCCGCGCCCCGGGCCGCCGAAGCCTAGGTGTACTGACGGGGACGTTGGTCGAGCAGCCCTGATCCGACACCCACCAGCCGATGCCGGATGTTCTGGAAGGCGTCGGCCAGTGCTGGTGGGCCGATGTCGTCGAGTGTGGTGTCGAAGGTGATGAGCAGGCCCGCGATGCCGGCCCAGGACCAGCCGCCGATGGTCAGCCGGCACCGACCGGAGTCGACGGCCTCCACGACGGACCCTCCGGGGGCCCAGCGAGCGACGACCTCGGCAGGCAGGGCGAGGGTGGCGGTACCGACGCACGGCCAGTGGCCGGGGGTGTCTCCCCGGTCGGGATTCTGGACGACAAGGCGGGTGAGGTCGTCGTGTGTGAGCGGCTGGGGTGTGAAGGCGGCTCCTGCGGGGGTTCGTGGGCGGACGCGGTCGACCCGGTAGGTGTGCCACGTGCGGTGGGCGTGGTCGCGGGCGATGAGGTACCAGCGCCCGGCCCAGACGACGAGGTGGTGTGGCTCGACCTCGAGGGGAGGCTGGAACTCGGGCTCGCCGGGGGCGGGGTCGTGGCCGTCGGGTGTGGTGTAGTCGAATCGCAGGACGTGGCGGGTGCGGATGGCCGACCCGACGGTTTGCAGGGTCGCCACGTCGATCGGCGGAGCGGAGAACTCCCAGTAGTTGCGCAGGCTCGTGACCTCGAAGGCCTCGCTGGCGGCCCGTAGGCGGGCGGGCATGACCTGGCGCAGGGTGGTCAGCGCGCGGGTGAGAGCGTCGTCGATGCCGGTGACGGCCGCAGGTGCGGTCTGCAGCGCGAGGGCGATGGCGACGGCCTGGTCGTCGTCGAGGACCAACGGCGGCAACTTCCCGCCCGCCCCGAGCCGGTAACCGCCGCCGGGGCCCTTGACCGCGTCGACGGGGTACCCGAGCTCGCGGAGGGTGTCGATGTCACGGCGCAGGGTCCGCGAGGAGACGTCGAGTCGATCGGCGAGTTCGGGCCCAGGCCATTCGATGCGCGCCTCGAGCAGGGACAGCAGGCGCAGGATCCGCGCAGACGTGTCAGCCACGAAAGAAGTCTGGCACCGGTAGCGGTCATCCGGTGGCCGCTACCGGTGCCACGGTGCGGGCATGGCTCACTCCTCCCGCACCCCCGCGCAGGAAGCACCAGTGGCCGGCCGCCGGTCGTCCCTCGCGCTGCTCATCATGCTGTTCGCCTCGTTCATGGACCTGCTCGACGTCACCATCGTCACGGTCGCCGCCCCGGACATCGCCACCGACCTGCACGCCTCCCAGTCGCAGTTGCAGTGGATGCTCGCGGCCTACACCCTCGCGCTGGGGTCCGGCCTGATCACGGGGGGACGAGTCGGCGACGACCACGGCCGCCGCAAGGTCTTCCTCGTCTCCCTGGCGTGCTTCGCAGTCGCGTCCGCCGCGTGCGCTCTGGCCCCCTCGGCCGGGGTCCTGATCGCGGTCCGGGCGGTGCAGGGCTTGGCCGGGGGGTTCATGGTCCCGCAGGTCTTCGGCATCATCCGGTCGTCGTTCGAGCCGGCCGCGATGGCCAGGGCCTTCGGCGCGTACGGGGCCGTCCAGGGTCTGGCGTCGGTCGCCGGGCCGCTGCTGGGCGGAGCGCTCGTCGACACGGACCCGTGGGGCCTGGGGTGGCGCGCGATTTTCTGGATCAACGTCCCCGTCGCAGTCCTCGCCCTCGCGCTGGGTGTCCGGGTGCTTCCCGAGTCGCTCGCACCGGTGCGCGCCCGTCTGGACGTGGCCGGGGCCGTGCTGGTCGCGGTTGCGGTGCTCCTGGTGCTGCTGCCGCTGGTGCAGGGCCGGGACTGGGGGTGGCCGGCGTTCGGGTGGGCCCTGCTCGCGACCGGGCTGCTGCTCCTGGCAGTGTTCCTGGCCTACGAGCGGGCCCTGACCCGCCGGGGCGGTCAGCCCGTGCTGAACCCGGCCCTGCTGTCGATCCGGCCGTTCGCCGCGGGCCTGGTGGCGTCGGTGTTGTTCTTCGGCGGCCTGGCCTCGTTCTTCCTGGTCCTGTCGGTCTATCTGCAGGCCGGCACCGGCCGCTCCGCGTGGGACACCGGCCTGGTGATCCTGCCGTACGCGATCGGGTCGATGATCACCTCTGGTGCCGGGGTCGCCCTCGCGGCGCGGGCCGGCCGCGCCCTCGTCGTCACCGGCGCCCTGACCCTGGCCGCTTCCCAGGGGCTGCTGTGGTGGCTGGTCAGCGACGGCGCCACGGCCCCGGGCTACTGGCCGCTGGCCGGCGCCCTGTTCCTCGGTGGCCTCGGCCTGGGACTGGGTGCGCCGATCCTGGTCAACATCGTCCTGGCCGGTGTGCCCGGCCACCACGCCGGCGCCGCCGGCGGGGTCCTGTCGACGGTGAACCAGATCGGCGGCGCCGCCGGTGTCGCCGTCCTCGGCACCGTCTTCTTCAACGCCCTCATCCCGGCCGCCGGGACAGCGTCCGACGAACCAGCGCGGCTGTTCGGCCACGCCCTCGCTCAGGTGATGCCCTGGCAGGTCGCCGCCTACGTCCTCGCCGCCGTCGCGATGCTCGCCCTGCCCAAGACCGCCGCCACCCCGCCGGCAGTGACCGCACCGCCCGCCCGGACGAGGAGCACACGATGAATGGTTCGCGCAGCGAGGCGCCACCAGGCCGGGTGGCCGCCGGCTAGGCGGTCAGCGGGTCCGCGGCGCTGTCGGTGGCGGCGGCCAGGTCGGGGTAGACCTCGAAGAGGCGGCGGACGCCGAGGGCGGCCAGGACCCGGTGGACGTGGGAGCCGGGCGCGGCGCCCTGTGGGGGGAGGATCAGCCGGAGGCGTCCGGAGCAGGACCGCATGAGGCGGCGGGCCGCGATGAGCACGCCGACGCCGCTGGAGTCGCAGAAGCGGACCTCTTGCAGGTCGAGCACCAGCCGGTGGCGGCCCTCGGCGACCGCGTCGTGCACGTGCTGCCGGACCGCGGGGGAGGTCACCAGGTCCATCTCTCCCGAGACCTGGAGAACGACCCACTCCCCCCGTCGGTCCTCCATCACCTTCAACGTCACGCGCCCGAAGCCCTTCGCTCGCCCGCAAACCGGAATCGATTGTTCCCGGGCGGCTGCCCGCCCGGCGCCCCACCAAACACCCCCCGGCGGAAGCCGGAGATGACGACCTTATGTCGTGCGGAAGCGTTTCGTCGCGGGATTCCTGCGCAAAGTGACCGGCCCAATACCATCCGCAGCCCGGCCGCGCCGCACTTTGCCGCATGGGGGCGTGTTCTGCCAGCCCCCCGCACTACATTCGATAGGACGGTGACACCCGAACAACTCGAGCACGAGGGATGGGGGCCACATGGCGAACGACGCACCGCCCCGCTGGGACCGCAGGATGCAGCAACGCCTGGCGCGCGGAGAGGCCGCCGCGCTGGGCGAGTTGTACGACCGGTTCGCCTCCCTCGTCCACAATCTCGCCCATCGGGTCCTGGAGGACGAGGAGGCCGCCGACCGCGTCACCCGTGAAGTGTTCGGCTACGCCTGGGAGAACCCGGGCGCGTACGACCCCCAGCAGGGCTCGCTGCGCTCGTGGATCGCCACGCTGGCCCACCGCCAGGCGGTGCACCGGCTGCGGGAGGCCGAGGCGCGCGCCGCGGCCGACCCGGCCGGGGACGGCACCGCCGGGGAAGGCGCCGTAGCGGCGCGGGGCAGGCGTACGGCGGAGGACATCGAGGAGCGGATCCGCGAGGCCTCCGTGGCCGCCCGCGCCGACTACATCGTCACGTCCATGCCCGCCCCGCTGCGCGCCGCGCTCGAGCTGGCCTACTTCGACCGCCGCGACTACCGGCAGACCGCGGCCGAACTCGGCGTGACGGAGGACGAGGCCAGGCGCCGGCTGCGGCTGGGGCTGCAACTGCTGTCCACGGCCCGCGCGCCGCTCCCCGAGGCCGGTCCGCCTCCCGGGTACGGGCGGGCCCTGTGAGCAGACCCGATGACGGCACCGGCGGCACCGAGCCCGCCGAGGCGCCGCGCATACCCCCGCCGCGGCCGGCCGCCGAGGACAGCGGCCGCTGGCCCGCCCACTGGCACCCCGCTCCCCCGGCGGACGGGGCGCCCCCGCCGCGCGGACCCCAGGAGCCACGCCGACCCCAGGAGCCACACGAGCAGCAGGAGCAGCAGGAGCCACAGGAGCATCAGGAGCCCGCTGCCGAAAGCCGTGGCCGGCTACCCGCCCCGCCTGTCCCGCCGGTCCCGCCACCCGCGCCCCAGCTCTCCCACGCGGTGCTGAAGTCGCTGCTGGGCGCCTGGGCCCTGGCGGCCTGCCCGCCCGAGGAGACCGCCGCCGTGGAGGCGCACCTCAACCACTGCAATCCCTGCGCCGACGAGGCCCTGCGGCTGCGTGAGGCGGTCGGCCTGCTCCACACCGAGCAGAGCCTCGACCTCGACCCGCTGCTGCGCTCCCGGGTGCTCGCGGGCTGCCTGGGCCGCCGCCCGGCCCGGATCCCGGTGCCCGACTGGGCGGGGGTGTACGACGCGGAGGCCGCCCGGCTGGACGCGCTGCTGCGCGACATGGGCGAGGCGGAGTGGCGGGCGCCGGTGCGGCTGCGGTGGTTCGACGGACGGCGGCAGGTGGGGCGGGACACCACCGTTGCCGGGGTGATCGGCCACCTGATGGTGGTCGACGGCATCCTCGCCGCCTCGCTCGGGCTGCCCGACCCGCTGGGCGCCGACGCCCCGGGCGACCCGGAGGCCCGTACCGAGGCGTACTGGCACGACGGCCCCGAGCTGAGCCCCGAGGCCGCGGCGGAGCCGGAGGCGGTGCGCGAGCCGTGGCGGGAGCAGGGCCACGCGCTGGTGCGCACGGTGTCCTTCGCCGGGCGCGGCGCCCGGATGCTCCCCGTGCCGTACGGGGGCTTCTCCCTGCCGCTGCGCGACTCGTTCGTCGACCGCGCCTTCGAGTGCTGGGTGCACGCCGGGGACATCGCGGAGGCGATCGACTACCCGTACGAGCCACCCGCCTCGGCCCACCTCAGACGGATGGTCGACCTGTACGCCCGGCTGCTGCCCGACGCGCTCGCGCAGCGCCGCCGGGCCGGGCTCGCGGGGCCGCCCCGGCGGCTGGGCACGGCGGGCGCGCCGGGCCGCACGCTCCATCTGGAGGTCGAGGGCAGCGGCCACTGGTACATCCCGCTGGACTCCCCCGCCGCGCTGCCCTCCGAGGCGGAGACGGTGGCCAGGATCGCCCTCGACCGCGAGGCCTTCTACCAGCTCGCGGCCGGTCATGTGCCGCCCGAGGAGGCGGCCGCGGGACAGATCGGCGACCCGGAGGCGATCCGCGACGTCCTCTTCGCGACGGCGTCCCTGTCGCGAATGTGAGCGGCCGGGGGCGCCCCCGTCAGAGGGTTCCTCAGGCGAAGACGACCGTGCGGTGGCCGTTGAGGAGCACCCGCCGCTCGCTGTGCCACTTCACCGCCCGCGCCAGCGCCTGGCACTCCACGTCGCGCCCGACCGCCACCAGCTGCTCGGGGGTCAGCGCATGGCCGACCCGCTCGACCTCCTGCTCGATGATCGGCCCCTCGTCCAGGTCGGCCGTCACATAGTGGGCCGTGGCACCGATCAGCTTCACGCCCCGGGCGTGCGCCTGGTGGTACGGCTTGGCGCCCTTGAAGCTCGGGAGGAAGGAGTGGTGGATGTTGATGATGCGCCCCGCCAGCCGCTTGCACAGGTCGTCCGAGAGCACCTGCATGTAGCGGGCCAGGACCACCAGCTCGACCTTCTCCTCCTCCACCAGCTCCAGCAGCTCGGCCTCCGCCTGGCCCTTGGTGTCCTTCGTCACCGGGATGTGCCGGAACGGCACCCCGTACGAGCCCACCAGCTCCTCGAAGTCGGTGTGGTTGGAGACCACCGCCGCGATCTCCACGGGCAGCGCCCCGATCCGCGAGCGGAAGAGCAGGTCGTTCAGGCAGTGGCCGAACTTGCTGACCATCAGCACGACCCGCATCTTCTCCCCGGCCGGGTGGATCTGCCAGTCCATGTGGAAGGACTCGCCCACCGCCGCGAAGCTCGCCCGCAGGTCCTCCACCCGCACCGGCGAGACCGCGCGGAAGTGCACCCGCATGAAGAAGAGCCCCGTGTCCCGGTCCCCGAACTGCTGGCTGTCCTCGATGTTGCAGCCGGTCATGAAGAGGTAGCTGGACACGGCGTGCACGATGCCCTGCTTGTCGGGGCAGGACAGGGTGAGGACGTACTGGTCGGGGGCGGCGGAATGCGACTGGCTCATGACTCCATAGCGTCGCACACCCGGGAGGACCCCTAGACCGAGCGCGTCATGATCGCCAGCACTTCGAGGGTGTGCGGGGGCACGTCCGGGTCCTCGCCGTCGTTGGTCGCGAGCCGCACATGCGCCTCGCGCGCCGCCCGGACGGCCTCGGGCCAGGCGTGGTGCGCCAGATAGGCCGAGACCGGGGCGTCCGCGCCCACCTGGTGCATGATCCGCAGCACCCTCAGGACCGCGACGTCGACGAGCGCCGCCTCCTGCGAGTCGCGGAAGATCGTGCCGACGTACTTCTCGGCCGACCAGTTGTCCAGCCAGGTGTCCTCCACCAGCCGGTACACGGCATCGGTGACGTCCCCGTATCCGTCCTGTCCCGCCAGCCAGCACTCCTGCTGGAAGACGGGGTCGGAAAGCATGTGCAGCGCCGAGCGCACATTGCTGCGCCAGCGCCACCACGGCATGTCATTGACAGGCATGGCGCCCATGGTGGTCGAGCGACGGGCGCGACGGGAAGACTTCTCCGAACCTTGCACAGGAATCGATCGTACGTTCCTCACGGACGGACACGTACCGCCCCCCGTAATTCACCCTCCCGTCACTTTCCTGTCAATTGCGATAGTCACCCCGTTACATACGGAACGCCACGCTCGCATGTCATGACCGGATGGCGACGTTTCTCCCCTCGGCTCTCCCCGCGGCCGTGGCTGACGGCGATGCTCTGCGCGGCCGTCGGGGCGGGGGCGCTGACCGGCTGCGGCACCCTCGGCGGGGCCGGGTCCGAGCCTCCGATCACCGTCATGACCTGGGCGCCCGAGGGCACCAAGGCGACCAACATGCCCGGCATGCCCGCCATGGCGCAGGCGTACGCCCGCTGGGTCAACGCCTCCGGCGGCATCCACGGCCGCAAGCTGAAGGTCATCACCTGCAACGAGCGCAACGACCCCTCCGAGGCCGCGCGCTGCGCCCGGCGGGCGGCCTCCGAGAAGGTCGTCGCGGTCGTCGGCTCGTACAGCCAGTACGGCCGCTACTTCATCTCCGCCCTGGAGGGCGCGGGCATCCCGTACATCGGCGGATACGGGCTGACCCAGGAGGAGTTCGACAGCCCCTACTCCTACCCGGTCAACGGCGGCCAGGCCGCCCTGCTGGCCGGCAACGGCCGGCAGCTCGCCTCCGTCTGCCACCGCGTCGCCCTCGTCCGCCCCGACACCATCGCGGGCGACGCGTTCCCCGACCTCCTCGACGCGGGCCTGGCGGCCGGCGGGCGCCAGGCGGCCGAGGACGTCCGCGCCCCCGAGGACGCCGGGGACTACACCCGGCAGGCCGGCGCCGCCCTGAACCGGGTGGGCGCCGAGACCTCCCTCGGCGGCGCCGCGCAGGGCGCCGAGCTGTCCGGCTCCTGCGTGACCGCGGCGCTTGGGCAGCGCACCAGCACCTTCTTCGACTCCTTCCGGCGGCTCCAGGAGGACCACCCGAAGGTACGGATCGCCTCCGTGCTCGGCAGCGTCCGCCAGTCCCTCGTGGACAGCACCGGCGGCCGCGAGAGCCCGCTGGAGGGCGCGTACGCCACCGGCTGGTACCCGGCCGCGGACGATCCGCGCTGGGGGCCCATGAAGAAGGTCATCAAGCGGTACGCCTTCGACGACGACAACATCGACGCGGAGGACCCCGGCACCCAGACCACCTGGATCGCCTACACCGTGCTGCGCTCGGTCCTGAACGCCCTGGACGCCGACGACATCAGCGCCCGCACGGTCCGGCGTGCCCTGGACAACGGCCACGCGGCCGGCACGGGCGGCCTGACGCCGACCCTGCGCTGGGGCTTCAAGGACTCGCTGGCCATCCACGGCTATCCGCGCCTCGTCAACGCGGACGTGACCTACCAGGTGGTGCGGGACGGGCGGCTGGTCGCGGTCCGCGAGGGGTCCGTCAACGTCGCGGGGACCCTCCAGCGGTACGCCCCGAGGGGCTAGCGGCCGAAGCCCGGGTTCGCGGTGCGTTTCGCGGTGAGTATGGGACAGCGACACGCCGAGGCGACGGCGTGTCGCTGTCCCATACTCACCGCAAAGCCACCGGACTACAGGTCCGTCGCCTGGTGCGAGGTCAGGCCGTACTTCGTGGCGATCGGGTTCCACAGCTCGGCCGCCCTCTTCTTGGCCGTGGTCGCCTCGCCGCTCGCCCGCTCCGCCGCGCCCACCCGGGGCGTCGTGCGGGCCCTGCCCTTGTGGCAGCCCTTCTTGCCGCCGACCTGGTCGGCCCACGCCGCGTACTGGTTGTCGGCCGTGGCGGAGGACCGCCACGCCTTGGTCAGGGAGGAGGTCAACTCGGCGTGGTTGGGCAGCTTGTCGACGGAGATCTTGCCCAGCCGGGTGACGAGGTCGGTGCGCTGGCCGGCGGCGGTGCGCAGGTTGGTGGCGGCGGTGGACAGGTTCTTGCAGGACCTGATGTCCCCCACGGCCTTGATCACCGCCGCGCGGCTGTTGTTGCTGTCCGCGAGCAGCGCGTCGAGCGCCTTGGCCTGCGCCTCGACGGGGTCGGCCGCCTTGGTCGGCTCGTCGTCGGTCTTGGTGTCCGGCGTCTCGCTCTCCGAGGCCTTCGTGTCCTTCTTGTCGTCGTCGCCCCCCGCGCTGAGCGCCGCTCCGGCGGCGAGGCCGGCGAGGGCGCAGCCCGCGACGACGATGCCGATGAGGGCCGCGGGTGACATCTTCCGGCCGCCGCGCTTGCCCCGGCCCCCGCCGCCGTCGGCGGGGGCGGGCGCGGGCGGCTGCGGGCCCTGGTCGCCGAACTGCGGCAGCTGCTGCGTCGAGTCCGCCGGTTCGGCGGGCGCGCCGTCGGCACGGAACAGGCCGTCGAACTCCGACGGCGGGGGCCGGTCCCCCGGCATGCCGGGGCGGATCGCGTACGGGGCGGAGCCGGGCCGCGCCGGGCCGCCCTGCGGCTGCGGCGGCTGCCCGGCGGCCGGGATCGGCCCGGGCAGGACCTGCGTCTCCTCGGCGGCGCCGGGGGCGGGCTGACCTGAAGCGGGCTGGCCGGGGGCCGGCTGGGGGGCGCCGTGGCGGGGGCGGCCGGGGCGGACGGCCCGCAGCATCGTGGTGGACTCGTTGTCCGATTCGGGGCGCGACTGGGCGTGCGGCTGGGACTGGGACTGCGACTGCGGCTGCGCGGGCTGGTTCTCCGGCGGCAGCGGGGTGTTCGCGGCGGCTGGCTGGGCGTGGGCCGGCGGGGCGGTGTGGGCCGCGCCCTCGGGCGGCAGCGGCATCGCGCCGGGCATCTGCCCGGAAACGGGCGGTATGTACTGCGTCGGCTCGGAGTCGGCCGCGGGCGGCCCGGCGTAGCCGGACTGCGGCGGCAGCACTTGGGTCTGATCGGCGGGCCCGGCAGGCATGCCGGGTCCGGCGGCGCCGGCGAAGGGCTGCGCCTGTCTCTCCGGAGACTGCGGCTGCCCGTGCGGCGGCGGCTGCATGTGCGGCGGCTGGGCCTGCGCCTGCGGCTGGCCGTGCGCGGGCCAGCCCTGCTGGGCATACGGCTGCTGCCCCTGGGCGGGCAGCGGCGCGCCCTGCGGCCCGCCGTACGACGCGCCGGGGGGTTGCGGCGCGCCGGGGGGCGGGGTCTGCGGCGGCTGCTGCGGCCAGCCCTGCTGGGAGCCCGGCTGGGGGTGGGGCGCGCCTTCCGGCGGCAGCGGCTGGGCCAGCGGCGCGCCGGGCTGCCCGGCGCCCTGCGGCCCGCCTTGCGGAGCACCCTGCGGGCCCCACGGCTGCCCCCATGCCTGGCCGCCGGCCGGGGCCGCCTGGTGCTGGTCCTGGGCCCGCTGATCGCCCTGAGCGGGCAGCACGACACCCTCGCGCACGGGCTGCGAAGGCTGCGCGGGCGGGACCGCAGGCAGCTGCGGCTCGTTCCCCTGTCCGCTCTGCGTCACCGGGACTCCTTGGCTATGCGAACTTACGGAATCAACGGCTCACGCTACCGGGTCCCCGGACGCGGCGGTGCCCGGTGGACCCGCGGGACGGAGAGACGCTGGTCACCGCGTCAGGCCGCCTGTACCTCCAGCCGCGCCCCGAATTCCCGCACCACCGGCTCGTCCCGATACGGCTCCAGCCGCTGCTGGAAGTCGTCCAGATACTCCACCCCCCGGTTGGAGCGCAGGGATCCGAGCAGCTCGACCGCCTGGGTGCCGGTGTGGCAGGCCTGTTCCACCTCGCGCTGCTGCACCAGCGACGTGGCCAGCAGCAACAGCCCGATCGCCCGCCGCCGCACCCGGCCCTCCGGGTGGCCCGCCAGGGCCTCCTCCGCGCGGCGCCTGGCGGGCTCGGCCTGGCCGAGGTCGCGGTGGCAGTGGGCCAACTCGTCGGCCAGGTAGGCGTGGTCGAAGTGGCGGATCCACACCGGCTCGTCGCCGGACTCCCCGCCGCTGCCCACCGCCCGCTCCATCGCGTCCAGCGCGCGGCCCGCCGCGACCTGGCAGGCGCGCCCGTCGCCCAGCAGGGCGTGGCCGCGGGCCTCGGCGGCCAGGAACAGCGACTCGGCGCGCGGCGGCACCTGCCCGCGCGCGCCTTCCTGCGCGGCCTTCGCCAACTGGGCGATCTCCCGGGGGTTTCCGAGCTGGGCCGCGAGGTGGCTCATGCTCGCGGCCAGCACATACCCGCCGTAACCCCGGTCCCCGGCGGCCTGGGCCAGCCGCAGCGCCTGGATGTAGTAGCGCTGGGCGAGCCCGGACTGGCCCGTGTCGACCGCCATGTAGCCGGCCAGCTCGGTCAGCCTGGCGACCGCGGCGAACAACTCGCGCCCCACCGACTCCCGGTAGGAGCCGGCCAGCAGCCCGGAGACCACGCTGTTCAGATAGTGGACGACGACGGGGCGCACATGCCCGCTCCCGTACCGGTGGTCCAGCTCGATGAGCGCGTCGGTGGTCGCCCGCACCGCCGCCACGTCGGACCTGCCGACCTTCGCCCCGGCCGTCCGCGCGACCTGCGTGTCCGTGCCGGTGATCAGCCAGTCGCGGCTGGGCTCCACCAGCGCCGAGGCGGCGACCGTCGAACCGCTCAGGAAGTCGCGGCGCCCGACGTCGCTCCGCCACAGCTCGCAGACCTGCTCTATCGCGCCGAGGACGGTGGGCGAGAACTGAAGCCCCACCCCCGAGGCGAGGTTCTTGCCGTTGGCCATGCCGATCTCGTCGATCGTGACCGTACGGCCGAGCTTGCGGCCGAGCGCCTCGGCGATGATGCCCGGGGCCCGGCCCCTCGGCTGCTGGCCGCGCAGCCAGCGGGCGACCGAGGTCTTGTCGTAGCGCAGATCGAGACCGTGCTCGGCGCCGCACATGTTGACCCTGCGCGCCAAGCCGGCGTTGGAGCACCCGGCTTCCTGAATAAGCGCCTGCAGCCTCTCGTTCGGCTGCCGCGCCACAAGCGGCCTAGCGGCCATGGTTTACCCCCAGTGACTGCTGTGCGTTTACGGCGGATGCCGTCCCTGTTGATCACTGCCCCGCGAATAGCGCGGATACGCCAGACATGCGGGGAATGAAGGACTTGCCCGAATTGACCGCGATCGTACGCGTACGGCGCCGACAGGAGTCCAGGGCCGTGCCCTGGAGCACGGCACGGCCCACCGGACACTCGTACGCCCGTCACGCATGGTGGCTACCCGCTCACACAGCCGCGTCCCCGTGCGCGCCCCCGACCGTGCTCCCATGCGCCCCGCATGCCGATATTTTTAAGGCCCGTATTTTTTACGGCCCGGTGCGCCTCCGGGCCGCCCCTCGGGGGGCGTAACCCCGGAACAGCGCGGAAGTTGTGCTGGTCGTGGACGAGACCATGGACGTGACAGACGACGTGACAGACGTGACAGGAGCACCACAGATCCCCCAGCAGCGCGGGGAGGGACTGCAGGACGCGGCGGTGCGCTACGCGGAGGAGCGGCACTGGGACGTGCTGCCCGGCGCCTGGCTCGAACCCGTGGCCGGCGTCGACCAGTGCAGCTGCGGCGCGGCGGACTGCCCCGCGCCCGGCGCCCATCCGACCCGCGCCGACTGGGCGGACCAGGCGACCGGCAGCCCCGTCGTGGCGCGCCGCATGTGGAGCGGCGCGCCGCGCGCCTCGATCCTGCTGCCGACCGGGCGCACCTTCGACGCGCTCGACGTGCCGGAGACGGCGGGCTGTCTGGCGCTGGCGCGCATGGAGCGCCTGGGGGTCGAGCTGGGCCCGGTCACCTCCACCCCGGGGCGCAGGATGCTCTTCTTCGTCCTGCCCGGCGCCGCAGCCAAGATCCCGCACCTGGTGCGGAACCAGGGCTGGTCGCCCGCCTCGATCGACCTCGTGGCGCACGGCGAGGGCGACTACGTGGTCGCGCCGCCCACCCGCGTGGGGCGGCACGGCGCGGTCCAGTGGGCGCGCCGGCCGACCGCCGCCAACCGCTGGCTGCCGGACGCCGAGGAACTGGTCAGCGTCCTCGCCTACGCCTGCGGCCGCGACGGGCGCTGAGGCGCCCTGCGGGTCGCCGAGGCGCGCCGCGGGCGCGGAGGCCCGCGCGGCGCGCGCCGGTCGCGCACGTATCGTGGATGCCCGACGGGGGCGTTGACCGGCCTCCGCATGCGCGAAAGGCGGGACCGGTGGAGAAGGAGCCAGGGGAGCACGAGACGTCGGCCGGACGCGCGGGCACGCCGCCCGCCGTGCTCATACGGGGGCTGTGGAAGCGGTACGGGGAGCAGGTGGCGGTCGCCGGGATCGATCTCGAGCTGCCCGCCGGGCGGTTCATCGGACTGGTCGGACCCAACGGGGCAGGCAAGACGACCACCCTGTCCATGGTGACCGGGCTGCTGCGCCCCGACTCCGGCACGGTCGAGGTCGGCGGGCACGACGTATGGGGGGACCCGGTCGCGGTGAAGGCGCGGATCGGGGTGCTGCCCGAGGGGCTGCGGCTGTTCGAGCGGCTGTCGGGCCGCGAACTCCTCGACTACACCGGGCGACTGCGCGGCCTGGCCGCCGACGAGGTCGACAAGCGCGCCACGCAACTGCTGGACGTGCTGGACCTCGCGGGGTCGCAGCACAAGCTGGTCGTCGACTACTCGACCGGCATGCGGAAGAAGATCGGCCTGGCCGCCGCGCTGCTCCACAACCCGGAAGTCCTCTTCCTGGACGAGCCCTTCGAGGGCGTGGACCCGGTCTCCGCGCAGACCATCCGCGGCGTGCTGGAGCGCTACACCCGCTCCGGCGCCACCGTCGTCTTCTCCAGCCACGTCATGGAGCTGGTGGAGTCGCTGTGCGACTGGGTCGCGGTGCTCGCCGCCGGGCGGATCCGGGCCCAGGGCCCGCTGGCGGAGGTGCGGGGCGCGGCGCCCTCGCTTCAGGACGCCTTCCTGGAGCTGGTCGGCGCGAACGACCGCGCGGCCGGCCACGACCTCGACTGGCTGGGCGGCGGCGCCCGATGACCGCCACCGGCTCCCTGACCGCCCCCGCCCCCCTGACCGCGCTGTTCGTCCGGCTCAAGCTGTCCCTGCTGCGCAACGGGCTGCGGCAGTCGGCGAAGCGGCGCGCCGCGTACATCGGCTCCGTCGTCTTCACCCTCCTCTTCGCGGCGCTCCAACTGCTCGGCCTGATCGCGCTGCGCGGCCACGACCATGCCGCCGCGCTGGTCACCGTCCTCGCCGCGGTCTTCGCCCTCGGCTGGGCCGTGATGCCGCTGTTCTTCCCCAGCGGCGACGAGACCCTCGACCCCACCCGGCTGGTGATGCTGCCGCTGCGGCCCCGGCCGCTGGTCCTCGCCCTGCTGGTGTCCTCCCTGATCGGCATCGGCCCGCTGTTCACCCTCACCCTCGCGGTGGGGTCGGTGATCGCCGTGGCCCACGGCGCGGCGGCCGCGGCGGCGGGCGTGCTGGCCGTGGTCCTGACGATGCTGCTGTGCGCGGCGCTGGCGCGCGCCGTCGCCACCGCCAACACGCGGCTGCTCAGCAGCCGCCGGGGCCGCGATCTGGCGCTGCTCAGCGGCCTGTTCGTGGCGGTGGGCGCGCAGTTGCTCAACGTCGGTGTGGGGAAGCTGTCCGGCGAGAACGGGCTGGCCTCCCTGGAGCCGGTGGCCGACGTGCTGCGCTGGGTGCCGCCGGCGGCGGCCTTCGACGCCGTCCAGGGCGTCAGCGACGGCTCGTACGGGCCCGCGGCCGCCCAGTTCGCCCTGTCGGCGGCCGCGCTGGCCCTGCTGCTGTGGTGGTGGCAGCGCGGTCTCACCCACCTGATGACCTCGCCCGACTCCTCGACGATCCAGGCCGCCGAGCCCCGCCGCGAGCGCCCCGCGGGCGCCCGCCCGGCCCTCCACCGCCTGCTGCCCGACGACCGCACCGGCACGGTCGTACTGCGCACGCTGCGCTACGCGTGGCGGGACCCGAAGACCAAGTCGGCGTGGGTGACCTCGCTGGCCGTCGGCCTGCTGGTGCCCTTCGTCACCACCGTCCAGGGCGGCGGGAGCGTCTACACCGCCTGCTGGGCCGCGGGGCTGCTGGGCATGCAGATGTACAACCAGTTCGGGCAGGACTCCTCGGCGTTCTGGATGGTCGCGCAGACCATTTCCTCCCCGCGCGACGCCTACCTGGAGCTGCGCGGCCGCGCGCTGGCCCTCGCGCTGGTGGGCGTCCCGTACGTCACGCTGGTGGTGCTCGGCTCGGCCGCGCTCATGGACGAGTGGGCGGCGGCCCCCGAGGCGCTCGGCCTCGCCCTGGCGCTGTTCGGCGCGCTCGTGGCGACCGGCGCCATGACCTCGGCCCTGTACCCGTACTCCATCCCGCAGGACAGCGGCTACAAGAACGTGGTCCCGGCCCAGGCGGGGCTCGCGTGGGCGGGCATCTTCGGCGGCATGCTCACCGGCGCGGCGCTGTGCGCGCCGCTGATCGGCGCGACGATCTGGATGCACACGGCGGGCGCGGACGACCGGCTGTGGCTGCTCCTCCCCCTGGGCGCGGCGTACGGCGCGGCGCTCGCCCTGGCCGGCCTCCGCCTGGCCGCCCCCCGGGTGGCGGCCCGGCTGCCGGAGATCCTGACGGCGGTCACGAAGGGCTGACGCGCTGCCTGTCGGTCTCCCCCTTCACGCGCTGCCCGTGGCGAGCGAGAACCACACGCCCTTGCCCTCCGCCCCGCCGATCCCCAGCGGGGCGCCGGGCGTCGTCCCCCACTTGTCCGCCAGCGCCTCGACGATCCGCAACCCCCGGCCGCCTTCGGCGTCGAGGCTGGGCGGGCGGAGGAGCGGTTCGGTCAGGTTGCCGTCGTAGACGGTGACGCAGACCTCGGCGGGCTCGACGGCGAGCCAGAGGACGGAGCCGTTGCCCGGCGCGTGGGCGTAGGCGTTGGCGGCGAGTTCGGCGGTGCACAGTGCCGCGGTGTCGACCGCGTCGTTGAGCTGTAAGCGACGGAGTACGGAGGTGACGAAGTCGCGAGCGATGCAGGGGGATGTCTCGAGGGGCGGGCAGTAGAGCGTGTACGAGTGGGGCCGGTGCGGCCTGGAGTTGCCCATGCGGTTGCTTCTCTCGTTGAGCGGTGCGTGAGCGGTACGCCACAGACGGTAGGGTTCAAGATGACTCCGGGGCAACCTTGAAGTCGAAACTGCCCCCAAACGAGGTAGACCGCCGTACGGCGGGACGCCACACTCGTCACGAGCCAGGGAAGGACGTCATGCCACCGAGGAGCACCCCAACTGCTCGACAGGAGCGCCTCGGCACCGAGTTGCGCAAGATGCGCGAGGCTGCGGCCATGACCGCCCGTGACGCCGCACGGCTGCTCGGGGTCGATCCGGCGAAGGTCAGCCACATCGAGTCGGGTCGTGTCGGCGTCAGCGAGGAGCGCGTACGTCGCCTGGCGGCCTTCTACTCGTGCGACGACACCGCACTTGTCGATGCGTTGTCCGCGATGACGTACGAGCAGCGCGGCGAGGGCTGGTGGGAGGCGTACCGAGGCGTGCTCCCCGCATCGATGCTCGACCTGGCCGAGATGGAGCACCACGCCACCTATCTGCACACGATCCAGATCACCCACGTGCCAGGCCTCTTCCAGACCCAGGACTACGCCCGCACGGTCTTCAGCTTCACCTTCCCCCGCCTCCCTCAGGCAGAAATGGAAGCACGGCTCGGCTTCCGGATGGAGCGCCAAAAGATCCTTCTGCGCGACGAACCCCAGCCGTTCGAAGCCGTCATTCACGAGGCCGCGCTGCGGATGCGATTCGGCGGCCGAAAGGTGGCCCGCGCACAGCTCGAACATCTCCGAGAACTGTGCGAGCGACCGAACCTCACCCTGCGGGTGATTCCCTTTCGCGTGGAAGAGCCCATCGGCTCCGGCCACGCGATGTACTACACAGGCGGCCCGGTTCCGCAGCTTGACACCGTGCAGATCGACACCGCCCCGGGCGTGAGCTTCCTGCACGCGGAGCCGCACCTCAGGAAATACCGCACGCTCTTCGAGGCAGTGAAGGCAGCTTCCCTCAGCTGCGACGCATCGCGAGACCTCCTCGACTCGATCGTCCGAGAGCTATGAAAGGCACATTGATGACCGCCCCACTCATCTGGCAGAAGTCCTCCTTCTCCCACGAGGAGGGTGAATGCGTGGAGCTGGCCACCGTCGACGGCGCGATACAACTCCGGGAGAGCGACGACCCGAACGTCGTCGTCACGACAGCCCCCCACCCGCTCCGCACCCTCATACGCGGCATAAAGGCAGGCGAGTTCGACCACCTCGGCGCATAGCCGAAGCCCGGTCGGCGGGGCGCCGGCCGGGCGACGGGTGGTTCAGCGGATCACCGGGTTTCGAGCAGGCCTGCCGCGAGGACGCTTTGGTAGTAGAGGCCGGCCGCCCGGCGGCACAGCGCGCGCTCGACGGCGGTGTGGTCGACGGGCCAGTCCCGGCTCTCGCAGATGGTGTTCAGGTCCTGGTGGAAGACACGGTCGATGCGGTCCTTGTCGGAGTCTCCGTTCACGCTGTTGTGGAAGGACTCCTTGCCCAGCAGGGCCTTGGAGTTGCGGTACCCGAAGTCGTGCCGGTAGCAGGCGAATGTGAAGTCGAAGCCGCCGATGGAGTCGGGGGCAGGCGCGTTGCACCCGTTTGTGGACCAGTCGAACTCGTAGGGGTCGGGCGTGCCGCTCTGGTGTTCGTAGAGGGCCGCGTACCAGGCGCGGCGGGCGTCCTCTCCCTCCTGCGTCAGGCTCTTGAGTCGGGCGAGCTTGTCGTCCGAGACCGCGGGGGCGGTCGGCGCGTGGAGGTCGGTCCACTGGTCGTCCGCCCCGGTGCCGCTGTACATCTGGACGGACCGGTGGTCGGAGGCGAGGCGGTAGAGGCGGTCGCCGCTGGTGGTGAAGGCGGCGGCGGGCCCGCCGACGCGGTTCCACTCCTCGGGCCGGCCGTTGTACTTGTAGAGGTCACCGGTGTCGGGGTTGGTGGCGTACAGGGTGTTGCTGCTGAAGATCTCGCCGGCGGGGCCGCCGACCTTGTTCCACTGGTTGTCCTCGGTGTTGTACTCGAAGACGCCGGAGCGGTCGGGGTCCAGTTTGTAGACGTTGTTGTCGGTGACGGCGAAGGCGGCGCCTGAGCTGCCGATGCCGGCCCACTGGCCGTCCGCGTACTTGTTGAGTTCGCCGGTGGCCGGGTCGGTGGCGTACAGGGCGGCGGCGGGGCCGGTGTAGAGGTCCTTGGCGGGGCCGCCGACCTTGGTCCACGTGTCGCCCTGGCCGGTGTACTCCCACACACCGGTGCCGTCGGGGCCGATGCCGTACAGGTGCTCGCTGGTGGCGGCGAAGGCGGTGCCGGCGCCGCCGATGCGGGACCACTGGCCGGGCTCGCCGTTGTACTTGTTGAGGTCGCCTGTGGCCGGGTCGGTGGCGTAGACGGCGTCGGCGCTCGCGTAGAGGTCCTTCGCGGGGCCGCCCACCTTTTGCCAGTTGACCGTGTCGGAGGACCACTCGTAGACCGCGGAGTTGTCTTCGGCCAGGGCATAGACGCTGTCCTCGGCCGAGACGATCTGGCCCATGGCGACAGGCTCGCCCGACACGGGCTGCTGCGGGTCGGCATACGCGGGGATGCCGGCGACGAGAGAGGCCGCGCCGAGCAGGAACAGAACCTTCTTGGCAGTGGACAGCCGCCGTGCTGTGGAGTGCGTCAGTCCGCGTATACGCATGGGTAGAGTCCTTTCAGCGTTGATGTGATTCCGGGCACCGGTCCGTTCACGGGGATCCGGTGCATGACATCGACGCTGCGGGCCGGACTGTTTTCCATCAAGATCGTTCACCTTCGGTGCAGGTCGGCGGCGGACATCGGGGGATTGTCCGCGGACAAAGGGGGGTTCATGGGCAGGACTGGCCGGCCATTTGAAGGGCTGAGGGGCGAGTCGGAGCACATCAACGAGTTAGCGGGAATGCTGTGCCGGCTGACGGAAGGCCTGACGCTGCGCGAGCTCGCCGAGCGCTATCCGCAAGGCGGCGGAAAGACGTTGTGGGGGCAGTACCGCTCCGGCGAGCGGGCGGTGCCCGCCCACATCCTGCATGAGGTCATCAACCGCCAGGTACGCGACGCCCGCACCCGGCAGCAGCGGCACGAAGAGGCCAAACGCCTCTACGAACTGGTTGACCAGAAGCAGCCGCGGCAGGCCCCGGCATCGAAGCCACAGCAGGCCGTGGAGAAGGCCGTACAGGCGCGGCGGCAGGCCGAGACGGACCTGGCGGAAGCGGAAGAGCGCATCCGGAGCCTGGTCGAGGTCATCCACCGGCTTGAGCGCGGAAAGACGCAGGACCCGACAGCGGACGGGGATGCCGGGGAGGAACTCCGCCAGGCCAGAGAGAGCCTGACGATCGCCGAAGAGGCCAAGTCCGACGCGTTACAGGCCCGGAATGCCGCCCTGGAGGACCAGGAGAAGTACCTCCACTCGAACGCAGGACCGCGCGCTCCCCAACAGGCGTCGTCCGGGGCGGACGGCCCACCGGCCGGAGGCGGCTCCCCGGCGACCGGCAGGACCGGCGACCGCCGGGACCGCTTCCGGCGCTGGCGCACCCCCGCCCAGTGGGGCGCGCTCGCGGCGCTGCTGGGCGGCATGTGGTTCGTCACCGACAGCCAGAACACCGCAACGTCAGGCGCGGCACCCACCACGTCCGCCACGCCGACGATCACGACGCCCCACAGCCCGACGCCAGGGCCCTCGGCGCGGTCCTCCGATCCGTTCACGCGCCCGTCCGGCGGCACAAGGCGGCCCGCACCCACGGCGACCCCGTCGAAGCCGCAGACACCGTCGGCACCGTCGGCCACCCCATCGCCCGGCCAGAAGCCGCGCGCCCGCGCTGACGCACCGCCGCTGCCGAAGGGCCTGTTCCGCCTGACCAATGTCGACAGCCACTTGTGCCTGTCCGTGCCCCCGGAGAACACCATCCCATCGGCAGGCCTCATCCAGACCGGCTGTGGCGCGAGCACCGAGCAGTTCTGGAAACTTACCGCGGAAGACGCCGGATCAGCCGGAACCACGTACTCGATCCGCAATCAGCACAGCGGTCTGTGCCTTTCGGTCGATGCGGCACGCAAGGAGAACGACGCCATCATCACGCAGTATCTGTGCGGTGACGACGAGCAAGATCTGTTCCCGGATCAGCTCTGGAGCTTCCGCTACGACACTTCCCGCCACGCATGGAAGCTGATCAGCCGTAACAGCGGCAAGTGCGTAGCCCTGCCCACTGCGAGCGGGGACGAGGAACAAGTGCTGCAAGAAGAGTGCGGCGGCGACAGCTGGACACTCTGGCGCACCTGAGAGTTCGGGCCGTCGCTAGTCGAGGTACTTGCTGTAGACCCAGCCCTTCGTTCCGGCCGGAATTCCCGAATGGCTCCGCTTCAGGAGCTTGCCGTACGACCAGCTCTTCCTGAAGTCCTTGAGGCCACCCGTCCGGCAGTAATAGCGGAAGGAATCCCCCCGGTAAAGCGTCCCGATCACGTGATAACGCTTTCCGGGGCCGGTCCGGAACGTCGCTCCACTGGTGCGGACCTTGAAATTGACGTCAGGTGAATCGAACCGGCATGCCGACGACCCCACCGCGGACGCCGTCGGTGCCAGGGCCATCGAGCCACCCAGCAGCAGTGAAGCCGTCAACACGATGGCCGAGGCCCTGCGTTTAGCCTGCACGCGATCCCACCCCCTGATCAGGAACGCTTCCGTTATCGCACCGAAGAGACTAGCACCGGGCATTCACGACGTGACGACCAGGAAACGCGCCAACAGCAACTTTCCTAGTCGTGGGCCGCGTTGACGGGTCGGACGGAACCGCTCCGGCAAGTGGGCGCGTCATTACCTAGAGCTAGGGCTTGTTGAGGTAGGCCAGGACGGCCCGGACACGGCGATTGTTGTTGTCGTCGTCGGTGATGCCGAGTTTGCCGAAGATCGAGGTGGTGTATTTGCTGATGGCACTTTCGCTGAGGAAGAGCCGCTGGGCGATGGCCTGGTTGGACAGCCCCTCCGCCATGAGGCTGAGCACGGAGTGTTCGCGTTCTGTGAGCCGTTCCAGCCGTCGGTTCGAGGATCCGCTGGAGAGCAGCTTGGTGATGACGGCCGGGTCCATGGCGGTGCCGCCGGCGGCGACGCGTTCCAGGGCGTCGATGAACTGATCGGCGTCGAACACGCTCTCCTTGAGGAAGTAGCCGATGCCGCCGGCGTCGTCGGCCAGGAGTTCGCGGGCGTACAGCTGCTCCACGTACTGGGAGAGGATCAGGACCGGCAGTCCGGGAACCTCGCGGCGGGCGGCGAGGGCCGCCCGCAGGCCCTCGTCCGACTGGGTCGGAGGCATCCGGACGTCGACGACGGCGACGTCCGGCCGCCACCTCAGCAGCGCGGCGAGCGTCTCGGGTCCGGTGGCGGCCGTCGCCACCACCTGGTGTCCGCATGCCTCGATGAGGCGGACCATGCCGTCGCGCAGGAGGTAGAGGTCTTCGGCTACAACGATGCGCACGGCACCATCATCCTCGCGCGGGTCGGGCCCCCTGCCGGGCTGGTGATCTCCAGGGTGCCGTCGAAGACGGCGAGGCGGCGGCGCAGCCCCGCGAGTCCGCCACCCGCCCGCTCATCGGCCCCGCCCCGGCCGTTGTCCTCGACTTCGACGACGATGCCGGTGTCGTCCTGGGTGATGGCGATCCGGCCCCGGGTCGCATGGGCGTGCTTGACCGCGTTGGTCAGCAGTTCGGCGATTCCGAAGTACAGGGCGGACTCGATCGGGGGCTCCAGGCGCGGCTGAACGTCGGCGCTGACGCTGGTTTCCAGCGGGCTGTCCATGGCCAGGGTGCGTACGGCGTCGACGAGCCCCCGGTCGTTCAGTACCGGCGGGTTGATGCCGTGGACCAGTTCGCGGAGCTCGGCCAGCGAGGTGGCGGCGCCGATCCGCGCCTCTCGCATCAGCGCCTTGGCCTGGTCGGGGTCGGTTTCCATCAGTTTCTCGGCGGTCGCGAGGGACAGCCCGAGCATGACCAGGCGCGCCTGCGCCCCATCGTGCAGGTCCCGTTCGATCCGGCGGATCTCGGCGGCTTGCGCGAGCGTGGTGTCGGCGCGCTGGGCCGTCAGCTCGTCCACCCGGTCGGCCAGCGCCATCGCCGACGACGGACGGAGAAGGCGTACGGCCACCGGCTCGACGGACCGCCAGGCGTACGGGGCGGTGCCGATGGCCACGAGCACGCCGACTACCCCGACCGCCCCGACCCGAGCGGACCCCGGTTGGCTGAAGCCGAGGACCGCCGCCACGGCTCCGGCCGGCGGGATGGCCGCGATCACCCCGATGGTGATCGGCACGATCGCGGTGAACCGCAGATCACGCCAGGTGGCGGGATCGCTCCACCAGAGCCGCAAGCGCTGCTCCCGGCGGGCGTCCTCGCTGGTACGCGAGTAGGAGAAACCGTTCCACCAGTACCCGGTCGACATCTGGGTCACCGGGGTGGCCTCCCGGTATCCGGCGGGGATGCGGGTGCCCGTCCACTTCGCGACGAGGGAACGGACCATCCGGCAGACCGGGCGGGACAGGGCGGCGGTGCCGATACTCGCCCATACGAAGGGGCCTATCCACGACCACGGGTTTCCACCCCACCAGAACCACAGCGCCACGGCGGCCGCCCATACGACCGGGACCAGCATGGCGACCGCCACCACGACGCACGCCCGCGCGAACCCCACGCACGCACTCGTCACCCACGACCCCAGCGGTTTCATGATTCTCCTTGGTACTTCATGACCCAGTGACTCCACTGTGCGCCCCGGGGAGTCCGGATCCGGCCGGGTCAGCGCAGAAGTAGGGCTGGACCCACCCCCCTGTGCGTCCAGGCGCATACCGCCCCGGCCCTGCGCTCCCTAGCGTCGAATCGACACCGGACAGCCCGAGGAAGCAGGAGCCATGGCAACTCCCAGCCGCACCACGGCCGCGACCGACCACATCACCCGCCCGGACACCCTGCGGGCCTTCGCCACGGTGAGGACTCGTCATGGCCTACGGCTCGTTCAGTGTCGCGGTCCTCGCCGTGGTCGTCGTCCGCTCGGTCATGGGCCGCGAGGTGACGTCGTTCATGTGGGGCCGCGCCGGCGGCATGTTCGCGAGCGCCGTCGTCGCGTACTGGCTGACCGTCGTCGCCTCACGGGGCGCACGCTGGGCCTATATACGCGTGCGCGTCATCGCCGTCGTCGTGCCGATCGCGATCGTCGCCATCGACTCCATCCCCGGCGCCCTCCCGTTGTGGTTCGTCGTCCCGCAGATCGCGGGCGCCCTCGCCCTCGCGCCCGCCGCGTTCATCGTCAACCGGCCCGAGCTGCGCGCCGCCTTCCCCAAGGCGCGCTGACCTCTCAGTGGCCGCCGCCCGTGAGCAGGCTGTCCAGTTCGGCCGCGAAGAGCTGGGCGGGGTCGAATCCCATTCCGTTGAAGTGGCCCGCGAGTTCCAGGGACAGGACGCCGTGCAGCCGGGTCCAGAAGGTCAGGGCGCCGTGGAGGGCCGCCGGCGGGGCGGGGTGGTCGTCGACCCATTGGCGGCCGAGGCCTTCGAGGTGTTCGGCGAAGGGGGGCGCGGGGTCGGCGGAGGGCCGCGCGGTCCAGGCGTCGAGCAGGGTGGCCATGTTCTCGGAGGCGATGGCGGTGATGTCGTCGGGCGCGTGATAGCCGGGGACGGGGGTGCCGTAGACGAGGAAGTACCGCTGGGGGTCGTCCAGGGCCCAGCCGCGCAGGGCGTGCGCCAGCGCGGCCACGTCGGCGCCGGACTCCTCGGATGCCGCGCGGAGGGTGTCGGCGAGGCTTCGGTACGCGTCCCGGATGAGCTCGGTGATCAGCTCGTCGCGGCTGGCGAAGTACCGGTAGAGGGCGGGTCCGCTCATGCCCATCCGCTTGGCGATCGCGTTGAGGGAGAGGGCTGAGGCCCCCGCCGTGGCGATCTGCTCCCACGCGCGCTCCTTGACCTCCGCGCGCACCTGGGCGCGGTAGCGCTCGCGCGGGGTTGCGCTGCTCGATTCCGCCATGGTCCGCCTGCCACCCCTCTTCACCTGCGGGTCTACAGCTTCAAGATTTAGTTAGAAGCTATCACGAACCCTGTTGACGTCCGCCCCGCCGTCCAGTTATAACTTCTAACGAACGCGAGAACTTATAGACAGCGCGGAGCGCAGTGGAGGTCGTCATGAACGCCGAAGGACTCGTCGAGGTCGTCCTGCCGGGCACGGTGGAGCCGGAAGGGCTTCAGGTCCGCTCGGGCGGGGCGGTCCCCTCTCCGGGACCGGGACAGGTCGTGATCAAGATGGAGGCGACCGGCGTCTCGTTCGCCGAGCAGCAGATGCGGCGCGGCCGCTACTACGACCAGCCGCCGTTCCCGTTCGTGCCGGGCTATGACCTGGTCGGCACGGTGGCGGCGACCGGGGAGGGCGTCGCGCCGGCGACGGCCGGGACCCGGGTGGCCGCGCTGGTGAAGGTCGGCGGGTGGGCCAGCCATGTGGTCGTCGACGCGGCGGACGTGGTCGAGGTCCCCGACGGGGTCGGCGCGGCGGAGGCGGAGACCCTGGTCATCAACGGGATCACCGCCTGGCAGATGCTCCACCGCAAGGCACGCGTCCGCGCGGGGCAGACCGTCGTGGTGTACGGCGCCAACGGCGGCGTCGGCTCGGTCCTGGTCCAACTCGCCCACGCCGCCGGGGCGAAGGTGATCGGCACGGCGTCCACCCGCCACCACGCCGCCCTGCGGGAGCAGGGGGTCACCCCGGTCGACTACCGCGCCGGGGACGTCGCCGCGCGGATCCGCGAGCTCGCTCCCGGCGGGGTGGACGCCGTCTTCGACCACGTCGGCGGCCGGGGCATCGTCGACTCCTGGCGCCTCCTCGCGCCCGGCGGCACCCTCGTCTCGTACGGCAGCGCCTCCACCCGGGACGACCGGGGCTCCAAGCAGTGGCCCGTGCTCAAACTCCTCGGCCGCGTCTGGCTGTGGAACGCCCTGCCCAACCGCCGCCGCGCCTACTTCTACAACGCCTGGGCCGGGCGGTCCCTGGCCAAGAACCGCTTCCGGGCCCGGCTGCGCCACGACCTCACCCAGGTCTTCGCCGCCTTCCAGCGCGGTGACATCACCGCCCGGATCGCCGCCCAACTGCCGCTCACCCGCGTCGCCGAGGCCGTGCGGCTGGCCGAATCCGGCACCGTCGCCGGCAAGGTCGTGCTGACCCCGTAGCACCCGGCGCCGCCCCTGCCCGCGCCACCGTCCCGAGCCGCGCCGCCGTCCCTGCCAGCGCCACCGTCCCGAACCGCGACCACGACGGCCTCACCCGCGACCTCACCCACCATGCCCTAACGAGAGGAACCACCATGTTCGGCAGCCGCCGTTCGCACTCCCCCGCCCCGCAGCCCCGGCCCCGGGCCGGCGTACGCGCCGCCGCCCTCACCGTCCCGCTCGCCCTCGCCGGCGTCCTCGGGGCCGCCGCCCCGCCCGCCCAGGCCGACCCGCCCGCCCCCCACAGCCGTCCCGCGCAGTGCCGAGGAGAAGGCGTCGACCCCGACGCCCGGATTCGCTACCGGTCCGACACCGTGATCAACGCACCGCTGAGCACCGTCTTCTCGCTGCAGACCGACGTGGAGCGCTGGCCGTCCTGGCAGCCGCCCGTCCTCACCGCGGAGCGCCTGGACCCCGGCCCGCTGCGGAAGGGTTCGCGGTTCCGGTGGACCACCCCCGCGCCCGCCACCCCCTCGACCCCCGCCACCACCCTGAAGATCACCTCCACCGTCCGGCAGCTCCAGCGCGGCCACTGCGTGCTGTGGCGCGGGCCCGCGATCGGCGAGGGGCTGCGCATCGACGAGGGGGTCCACCTGTGGACCTTCACCAAGGTCAAAGGCGGCGTCCGGGTGCACACCGAGGAGACCTGGACCGGCGCCCAGGTCGAGGCCGACATCCCCACCGCGACCGCGGCACTCGGCGCGGGCCTCGACGCCTGGCTGCGCGACCTGAAGACCACCGCCGAGGCCCGCGCCCACGGGCGGTGACCGGGCTACGCGGGCAACACCGAGGCCAGGAAGGGCTCCACGGCCCGGCGCCAGCCGTCCGGCTGGTCGTAGTGGACGAGATGGCCCGCGTCCGTCACCTCCGCGTACTCACCGCGGGGCAGGACACGGACCATCTCCTGCGCCTCCGCCCGGCCCAGTTCGCCGTCCAGGCCGCGCACCACGAGGGTGGGGCACTCGACGAGCGCGAGCTCTTCCCAATGGGCGTCATGCACCCAGGCCGCGCGGGCCTTGAGCATCTGGCGGCGGGAGAAGACCGGGCGCCAGCCGTCCGAGCGCTCGGTCATGACCTCGGCGAAGAACTCGCCCCTGGCCGGATTCGGCCGCTCCAGCCGCGGGTCGTCCTCGCCGAACCACTTGCGCACATCGGCGAGGGTGGCGAAGGGCAGCGGCCAGGAGGCGAACCACTCGGCCCACTCCGCCTGCGAGGCGGAGCCCAGGGCGGAGGCCCGCATATCGCAGATGACCAGCGCCCGGACCAGGTCGGGGCGGCGGGCGGCCAGCTGCCAGGCGGTGAGGGCGCCCATGGAGTGGCCGATGAGGGTGACGGGGGCCAGGCCCAGCTGCTCGACCGCGGCCTCGGCGTCGGCCACATACGTGGCGCGGTCGAACGGGCCGTCGGCGGGCTTCTCGCTGCGGCCGTGGCCCCGCTGGTCGAGGGCGACGGCCCGATGGCGGGTGGCCAGCCAGCGCGCGGTCCGCGCCCAGTGGGCCGCCCGGCCCATCAGGCCATGGAGCAGAAGCACTCCCGGCCCGGGCGGTGTCGGCTCGCCGCCGTCCGCCTTGGGCGGATCGGCGAACTCCCAGGCGGCGAGCCGCACGCCGCCGGCTCCCGTCACGTCGATGCGCCGCGCCATCTGTTCTGGCACCTCCGTTCCTCCCTCGACCAACCGCAGGGTATCGAACCTTTATTCGAACACGCCGTCACGACCGGGCAACACCCCTCGTTCGAGTGACCGTGCCAGGGGGTTGATCGTCCGCACCGAGGGGAGACAGCTAGCGGGAGGCGGACTGCTCGGGGAAGGAAGTCCGCGGGGAGCGACCCTGAGAGCTCGGGGCTCCGGGTCGCCAGGGCCTCCGGCCGCACGGGCCGCGTCACAGCGGACCGTGCGGCCGGGGGCCCAGCGGGGGGACATGGGGAAGCGGGGCCCCGGCGACTCAAGGCGCCGGGGCCCTCGCTGTCGTACGCCCGCTGGGCGACACCGCCCGTCAGGCACATGAGAGCCCCCTCCCCCCGGCCCGGGAGGGCAGCCGAGCAGACCTCGGATGCCCCGGCCCCAGGCCCCTGCACATCTCGGCGCAGCACACCTCGGCGCACGCACGCGCTCATGCCTCGTGCATATATGCCTACGCCTACGCGACAGAGTCGCACGGCGGCGGCCCGGCCGCTCGCTTTCCACCAACTCCGGCACCGGGAAAACCCGCCGGTAGCCGGTCACCGCAGGTCACGGCCGCCCCGCCGGCCGCACCGGCCGATTCGGTCAGCGTGTCGCCCGGATCACGCGGGCGCGGGGGGGTAGGAGGACGCTGAGGGGAGCGGGGCTTGAAGGGGGCGGGGGTCAGCGCTTGGCTACGAACACGTGGGAGGCGATGTCCGGGTCCAGCTCGGCGGCCTCGCCGCTGCTGCCCACCAGCACGCCGCCGGGCGACTCGGTCACGCTCACCACCGAGCCCGGCTGCACGCCCGCCCGGCGCAGCGTGTACATCAGCTGGGCGTCCGTCTGGATGGGCTCGCCGATCCGGCGCACGACCACCGTCTTGCCCTCCGTGCCCGGCTCCAGCTCGCGCAGGCTCACCATGCTGTCGTCCAGGAACGGGTCGGCCTCCGCCTTCTCGCCCAGCTCCTCCAGGCCCGGGATCGGGTTCCCGTACGGCGACTCGGTGGGGTGGCGCAGCAGCTCCAGCACCCGCCGCTCCACCGCCTCGCTCATCACGTGCTCCCAGCGGCAGGCCTCGGCGTGGACCTGCTCCCACTCCAGGCCGATCACATCGACCAGCAGACACTCGGCGAGCCGGTGCTTGCGCATCACGCGCGTCGCCAGGCGGCGGCCCTCTTCGGTGAGCTCCAGATGGCGGTCGCCCGCGACCTGCACCAGGCCGTCGCGCTCCATGCGCGCCACGGTCTGGCTGACCGTCGGGCCGCTCTGATCGAGCCGCTCCGCGATACGGGCGCGCATCGGGACGACACCCTCCTCCTCAAGCTCGAGGATGGTGCGGAGATACATCTCCGTCGTGTCGATGAGTCCGGACATGCGTGCCCCTCGAATGTGTCGTGCGGTGGCCCTGACCACAATTCTGACGCATCCCACCGACAATGGGGCCGAGTCAGGCGCCGCCGCCCCCATCGGTGCGACCCCGGGCCGATCCGGTGTTGACAGCCTCCCGGCCGACGGCCCAACGTGATCCGCGCCACGCGGCGACCGACCGGCGACCGGCCGGCGACCGCCGAGGACTGACAACCGACCGACGACCGACACCTACGGAAGGACCACTCGGGGATGAGCGAGAGCAAGCTGGCCGGGCAGTACTTCGACGCCGCCATCGGCCTGCTGCGGCGGGTACGCGACGAGGAGGCCGAGGCCATCGGCGCGGCGGGGGCCCTGATCGCCGAGACCGTCGTCGCGGGCGGCCGCCTCTTCGCCTTCGGCGCCGGCCACTCCTCGCTGCCCGCCCAGGACGTCGTCTACCGCGCGGGCGGCCTGGCCCTGATGAACCTCCTCCCGGTGCCGGGGGTGGTCGGGGTCGACGTGGTGCCCGCCACGCTCGGCAGCGCCCTGGAGCGCGTGGACGGGCTCGCCGGAGCCGTCCTGGACAACAGCCCCGCGCGGGCGGGCGACGTGCTGTTCGTCATCTCGCTGTCCGGGCGCAACGCGCTGCCCGTGGAGATGGCCATGCACGCGCGGGCCGCCGGCCTCAAGGTGATCGGCGTGACCTCCGTCGCGTACACCACCGCGACCACCTCGCGGCACCACTCCGGGGACTTCCTGAAGGACCACTGCGACCTGGTCCTCGACAGCAAGATCGCGGTCGGCGACGCCGAGCTGACCGCCGACGGGGTCGGCGCGCCCTTCGGCCCCGCCTCGACGGTCGTGACCTCCGCGCTGATGCAGGCCGTGATGGCCACGGCGGCGGGCGAGCTGGCCGCGCGCGGCATCGACCCGCCGATGCTGCGCTCGGGCAATGTGGACGGCGGCCACGACTGGAACGGGCGGGTCATGGCCGCGTACGGCGACCGGATCTTCTACCGGCGCTGATGCCCGTGATGTGCGGTGAGTGTTTGCGGTGAGTATCGGACAGCGACACGCCGACACCACGGCGTGTCGCTGTCTCATACTCACCGCGAATCGGACGCGCCGCTAGCCGAGCTGCTGGGCGAGGTCGAGGGCGGCCGCGACGCGGCCGGCGACGTCCTCGGCGTACGCGGCGTCCGCCCGGTCGAAGGGGCGGCGGCCGGAGCCGCGCAGGAAGGTGGCCACGCCCAGGGTGCGGCCCCGGCTGCGCAGCGGGGCGCACAGGGCGTGGAGCGTGCCGGCGGGCCACTTGCGGGCCGCCGCCCACGAGGTGGTGCCCGTCTCCTCCGCGCGGGTCGCGCTGACCCGCACCGGTCCGCAGCGCTCGGCCGCCTGGAGCGCCGGGTGACCCTCCCCGTAGGCCACCGGAATGCCTCCCGCGACGATCGCCGGGCACGGGCCGGGGGCCCCGCCCGGCGTCGCGGCCGCCCGCACCAGCCGGATCCGCTCCGCGCCGTCACCGGCACCGGCGGCCTGCGAAGCGGCCCCGAAACCGGTTCGCGGGCCGGCGCTCGGGGCTGCCTCCAGGACCAGGTCGATCAGGGCGTGGTCGGCGAAGCCCGCGAGCGCGAAGTCCAGATGGACGGTGGCCGCCTCGGCCGGGTCCTCGCACTCCGCCGCCGCCCGCGCCGCCCGCTGGAGCTGATTGCCGCGGAAGCGCAGCCGCGAGCTGTCCAGCTCGTGCCGCTTCAGCTCCGTCACGTCCTGGAAGATCCACGCCACCCCGAGCGGCACCGGCTCCTCCGCCAGCGGCGACGCCAGCCTCAGGAAGCCGCTGCGCCAGCAGCGGCGCGCGGCGGTGCCCCCGTCGGGCCGGGCGCCGCCCTCGAGCCGGCCGTCGTCCTCGGCGCCGGCCCCGCCTCCGCCGCCCCGTAACCCCCTGAGGCCCTCGCCGGCCTCCCGCAGGCTCACCCACAGCTCCGTGGGCGCCGGTGGCGCGCCCTCCGCCAGGACGTGCTGGAGCGCGGTCTCCAGCTCCTCCACGCCCTGGTCGAGCAGGTCCCCCAGCGGGCGGCCCAGCGCCGCCGTACGGCTGGTGCGCAGCGCGCGGGCCGCGTTCTTGTTGACGGCCGCGGGGCGCAGATCGGCGTCGACCAGGACCACGCTCCACGAGGCGTCGGCCAGCAGCGCCTCGCTGAGCGCGATGGCACGCTCCAGGTCGATCTGCGTGTGCACCTCGCTGAAGGCGCAGTACACCCCGCCGGGCCGCCCGTCCGCCCGCGGCACCGCCGAGGACTGGGTGCGCACCAGGACCCGCCCGCCGTCCTTGGTGAGCAGCGCGAACTCGTGCACATGGCGCCCCGGGGCGTCCATCGCCGCCATCAGCCGCGCCTCCACCTCGTGGGCGTCCGCCGCGCGCACCGCCCACCCGGCGAGGCCCTTGCGGCCGACGGCCTCGCGCGCCGACCAGCCGAGGATGCGCTCGGCCTCGCGGTTCCAGTGGGTGACGGTGCCGTCGGCGTCGAAGGCGCACAGGGCCGCGTCCATGCCGTCCAGCAGCGCGGCGAGCAGCCCCGAGTCGTCCCCCCGGTCGGACGCGGGCCGCGGCGGCCGGACCTCCGAAGCGCTCACGGGACACCCCCCTGGTGGGACCTGCTGGGCCTGTCCGACATTCAACTCGAACGTGACACGCGCCACACCGGATTCCGCGAAATCGTTGCGCCCCGGAAATTCACTTGTGGCCCGGCGAGCCGCTTCTTAGGGTGTGGAGCACACGAGAAGGGAGGTGGTTCGGCAGATGTATCAAATCCGGACGCGTGAGGTGGCTGCGGGCTAGCAGTCCGTCGTCGCGCTCAGCGCATTCGCCGGACACGCGCATCGCAGGATGTGCGGCCGGCCAATCCCAAGCAGTCACCCGACCCGCGGGTCGCCGGTACGTCCGACCGGCCCCCTCGCGCCACGGCGCAGGGGTACAGACCCGCGGGTCGCCTGCGTTTCCGCCCCCTTCACTCCGGCGTTCACCTGTTCGTCAGGGGCGATCCGTCAGGGGCTCAGGCGCTCGATCCGCCAGCCCTCCCCGCCCGGGCCCGGCACATACCGCAGCCGGTCGTGCAGCCGGTTCTCCCGGCCCTGCCAGAACTCCACCGCGTCCGGCACCACGCGGAAGCCGCCCCACTCCGGCGGCACCGGCACCTGCTCCCCCGGCGGATAGCGGTCCACCAGCTCCCCGTACGCCCGGTCCAGCTCCTCCCGCGAGCCGACCACCGAGGACTGCGCGCTCGCCCACGCCCCCAGCTGCGACCCGTGCGGGCGGGTCCTGAAGTACGCGGCCGTCTCGTCCCGGCCGGTGCGCCGCGCCGTGCCCGTCACGATGACCTGGCGGGCGATCGGGTGCCAGGGGAAGAGCAGCGAGACGTACGGGTTCTCGGCCAGCTCACGGCCCTTGCGCGAGGTGTAGTTGGTGTAGAAGACGAAGCCACGCGTGTCGAAGCTCTTCATCAGCACCGTGCGGGCGCTGGGGCGCCCGGCGGCGTCCGCCGTGGCGACCACCATCGCGTTGGGCTCGAACAGACCGCTCGCCACGGCCTGCTCGAACCACCGCGTGAACTGCTCGTACGGGTCCGCCGCGAGGTCGCGCTCGGTGATGCCCTCCGCGCGGTAGTGCTCGCGCATGGCGGCCGGGTCGTAGGTGCGCGCGGCCGGACGCGCCGAGAATTGCGGGTCAACGTGAGGCACGCGCATATCTTGCAACATCAACACCGTGCCGCAGGTACTGCCCCGAACGAGCGATTCCTCCTCCCCCTCCCGGCCACGGCGTAACCCTTTCCGGGGTGGTGGGGGGTGTGCCGCTTCTCACGCTTCCCCGGGGGTACCTCAGAGACCAGACTGTGGCTGACCATATGCGCCCGTCGGGCCGGACGCGCCCGGCGCGGCCGGATGACACCCGCCCGTACGGGGCATCACCGGGGTGACCGGTACGGACCGCGAGCCGCGCACGCGACCGTGGAGCCGTCCCGGCGCCGCCGTCCCCGGCGACATCCCGGGGCACCCTGTACCGGGAGCCGTACGCACGCACCACCCGTTCCGCAGCACGGGCGCCCGCCCACCGTCGACCACATCACGAGGAGCCGCCTGATGTCCGACTTCGTACCCGGACTCGAAGGAGTCGTCGCGTTCGAGACGGAGATCGCCGAACCCGACAAGGCGGGCGGCGCGCTGCGCTACCGAGGCGTCGACATCGAGGACCTGGCGGGCCACGTCTCCTTCGGGAACGTGTGGGGCCTGCTGGTCGACGGCGCGTTCAACCCCGGCCTGCCCGCCGCCGAGCCGTTCCCCATCCCGGTCCACTCCGGTGACATCCGCGTCGACGTGCAGTCCGCGCTGGCCATGCTGGCGCCCGTCTGGGGCCTCAAACCGCTCCTGGACATCGACGAGGCCCAGGCCCGCGAGGACCTGGCCCGCGCCGCCGTGATGGCGCTGTCGTACGTCGCCCAGTCGGCCCGCGGCCAGGGCCTGCCGATGGTCCCCCAGCGGGAGATCGACAAGGCGGAGACCATCGTGGAGCGCTTCATGCGGCGCTGGCGCGGTGAGCCCGACCCCAAGCACGTCGCCGCCGTCGACGCCTACTGGACCTCGGCCGCCGAGCACGGCATGAACGCCTCCACCTTCACCGCCCGCGTCATCGCCTCCACCGGCGCCGACGTCGCCGCGGCCCTCTCCGGCGCGGTCGGCGCCATGTCGGGCCCGCTGCACGGCGGCGCGCCCTCCCGGGTGCTCCACATGATCGAGGAGATCGAGCGCACCGGCGACGCCACCTCCTACGTCAAGCAGGCCCTGGACCGCGGCGAGCGGCTGATGGGCTTCGGCCACCGCGTCTACCGGGCCGAGGACCCGCGCGCCCGCGTGCTGCGGCGCACCGCCAAGGAGCTGGGCGCGCCGCGCTTCGAGGTCGCCGAGGCGCTGGAGCGGGCCGCCCTGGACGAGCTGCACAACCGGCGGCCGGACCGGGTGCTGGCCACCAACGTCGAGTTCTGGGCGGCCATCGTCCTGGACTTCGCGGAGGTCCCGGCGCACATGTTCACGTCCATGTTCACCTGTGCCCGCACCGCCGGGTGGAGCGCGCACATCCTGGAGCAGAAGCGCACCGGCCGCCTGGTGCGCCCCTCCGCCCGCTACACCGGACCCGGCCCGCGCAGCCCGCACGACATCGAGGGCTTCGGGGACATCTCCCGCTAGCCCGGCGCGCGCAGCACGTCAGCCGGGCGCGCGCAGCACGTCAGCTCGGCGCGCGCAGCACGTCGTCGAGGATCCGCGCCCACTGCGCCACCACCCGGTCGCGGCGGGCGCGGTCGTCGGTGAGCAGATTGGCGAGGCCGAGGCCGCGCGCCATGTCCAGGAAGCCCTGGACGGACTCCCGCACCCCCGGCACGCTCTCGTCGGCACCCAGGGCCTCCACGGCCATCCGGTGCGTCTCCCGGCCGATACGGGCCTCCAGGGCGGCCACGCGCGCGCCGAGCTGCTCCTCGTACGAGGCCACCACCCACAGCTGGAGCGCGGCCCGGAACAGCGGGCCGGTGTACAGCTCCACCAGGGCCTCGACCACCTCCGCGACCCGGCCCGGGCCCCCGGGCTCGCGCTGCTCCCGCCCCTCCCCCCGCTCGTGCGAGAGCAGCGCGCGCAGGGCCGCCGAGCGCTCCTCGGCGACGTGCTGCACGGCGGCCGTGAACAGGTCCTCGCGGGTCGGGAAGTGGTGCTGGGCCGCGCCCCGCGACACCCCGGCCCGCTCGGCCACCACCGCCACCGTGGACCGGGCCCAGCCGTGCTCGGCCAGGCAGGCCACGGCGGCCTCCAGCAGCCGCTGCCGTGTCGCCCGGCTGCGGTCCTGCTTGGGGTCGCGCAGCGCGGCACGCGGGGTCATCGCGCCTCCCCGCCGGGCGCCGTGCCGTCGGCCGGCGGCTCCGCCACCCACGCCGGGTCCCGCCGTTCCAGGAACGCCGCCATGCCCTCCCGGGCCTCGGCGGAGGCGAACAGCTCGGCCGACCGCTGTGCCAGCCGGTCCGTCTCCCGCTCGAAGGCCGCCAGCACCCCGGCCGTGACCAGCCGCTTGGACTCCGCGAGCCCCTGCGGCGACCCCCGCCGCAGCCCCTCGAGCACCGGCGCCAGCAGCGCGTCCACGTCCGCCCCCGGCTCGCCCAGAGTCACCAGGCCGATCCGCGCCGCCTCCGCCGCGTCGAACCGCTCCCCCGTCAGGTAGTAGCGGGCCGCCGCGCGCGGATCCAGGCGCGGCAGCAGCGGTATCGATATCACCGCCGGGGCGAGGCCCAGCCGGGCCTCGGTGAACGCGAAGCTCGCGCCGCCGCCCGCCGCCGAGATGTCGCACGCGCCCAGCAGCCCCAGGCCGCCCGCCCGCACATGCCCGGTCACCCGGGCCACCACCGGCTTCGGCAGCTCCACCACCGCCCGCAACAGCGCGACCAGGTCCAGCGCCGCCGAGGCCGTCGGCGGCTCGCTCAGGTCCGCGCCCGCGCAGAACGTGGTGCCGGTGTGCGTCAGCAGCACCGCCCGCGTGGCCGGGTCCCGCCCGGCCGCCGCCAGCCCCTCGCGCACCTCGGCGACCAGCCGCGCCGACAGGGCGTTGCGGTTGTGCGGCGAGTCCAGGGTGAGCGTGGTGACGCCGTGCGCGTACCCGCGCCGTACGAGAGCGTCTGTCCTGAGAGCGTCTGTCCCGCGAGCTTCTGTCATGAGGCCTTCGTGCTCCCTTCCCTCGCGCGCAGCTCGCGCCTGAGGATCTTGCCGGTGGCCGAGCGCGGCACCGCGTCGGTGAACTCCACCCGGCGCACCTTCTTGTACGGGGCCACCCGCCCGGCAACGTAATCGATCACCTCGTCCGCCGACAGCCCGGCCCCGGGCGTGAGCACCACATACGCCTTCGGGACCTCCTGGCCGTCCGCGTCCGCCACCCCCACCACCGCCGCGTCCGCGATCGCCTCGTGCCCCAGCAGCACGGCCTCCAGCTCGGCGGGGGCCACCTGGTAGCCCTTGTACTTGATCAGCTCCTTGACCCGGTCCACCACATACAGCCAGCCCCCGGCGTCCACGTGGCCCACGTCGCCGGTGCGCAGCCAGCCGTCCGCGTCGACCATCGCCTCCGACTCCGCCGCCCGCCCCAGATACCCCCGCATCACCTGCGGCCCCCGGATCAGAATCTCTCCGTCCTCCCCCGCCCCCAGGTCCCGCCGCGCCCCCGCCGTCTCCACGACGCGCAGCTCGGTGTTCGGCAGAAGCTTGCCCACCGTCCCCGGCGGCACGTCCTCCGCGTGGCGCGGCACCACATGGCAGGCAGGCGACAGCTCCGTCATCCCGAACGCCTGAAGCACCCGGGGCACCCCCAGCCGCCGCGCGCACGCCGCCGCCGGCTCGGCGTCCAGCGGCGCCGCCGCGCTCATCACGTACTCCAGCGACGACAGGTCGTACCCGGCCACCGCCGGATGCCTGGCGAGCGCCAGCACGATCGGCGGCGCCACGTACAGCGCGGTCACCCGGTGCTTCTCGATCGCCGCGAGAAACCGCTCCAGCTCGAAGCGCGGCAGCACGATCACCGTCGCCCCGTCCCGCAGCGGCGCGTTGACCAGCGCGGTCAAACCGTAAATGTGGAAAAACGGCAGCACCGCCAGAATCCGGTCCTCGGGCCCCGTCGGCACCAGCGGGCGCAGCTGCGCCAGATTCGTGGCCAGGCTGCGGTGGGTCAGCATCACGCCCTTCGGCGTCCCCGTCGTCCCCGACGAGTACGGCAGCGCCGCCAGGTCCTCCGCCGGGTCGATCTCCACCACCGGCTCGGGCCCCGCGCACTCCAGCATCTCCGGCACCGACCGGTGCCCCGGCGCGCCGTCGCACACGAACACCTCCCGCACCCCGCCCGCCCGCTCCCCGGCCCGCCGCGCCACGCCCAGCAGCGCCGAGGTGGTGACGATCCACTCCGCCTTCGCGTCCCGCAGCTGCTCCGCGAACTCCTCCGCCGTCGCCAGCGGATGCACCGGGGTCACCGCCGCGCCCGTACGGCTCACGCCATGGAACACCACCGGATACAGCACCGAGTTGGGGCTGTGCAGCGCCACCACGTCCCCCTTGCGCACCCCCGCCTCGGCGAGCGCCGCCGCGAGGCGGCGGGTGGCGCGGTCCAGCTCGGCGTAGCTGAGCACCGTGCCGTCCACCCCGTCCACCAGTGCGGGCCGGTCCCCGTACGCGGCGCTCGACCGGGCCAGCACGGCCTCGTGGATCGGCAGGTCCAAGGGCGGTACATCGGGGTATTCGCTGCGCCAGGCCATCTCGGATCCCTCCGTCGGTCTTCGTCCCGTCCGATCCGGTCCGTACTCAGTACGACTTGGGCAGCCCGAGCGTCTGGTGCGAGACGAAGTTGAGGATCATCTCCCGGCTGACCGGCGCGATCCGCGCCACCCGCGCGGCCGTGATCAGCTTCGCCAGCCCGTACTCCGCCGTCAGGCCGTTCCCGCCCAGCGTGTGCACCGCCTGGTCGACCGCCTTCACCGCCGCCTCCGCCGCCGCGTACTTCGCCATGTTCGCCGCCTCCCCCGCGCCCGCGTCGTCCCCCGCGTCGTAGAGGTGGGCCGCCTTGGCCATCATCAACCGCGCCAGCTCCAGTTCGATATGGGCCTGCGCGAGCGGATGCGCCACCGCCTGGTGCGCGCCGATCGGCTCCTGCCACACCTGCCGCACCCGCGCGTACTCCACGGCCTTCGCGAGCGCGTGCCGTCCCATCCCCAGCGCGAACGCCGCCGTCATGATCCGCTCCGGGTTGAGCCCCGCGAAGAGCTGGAGCAGCCCCGCGTCCTCGTCCCCCACCAGCGCCTCCGCCGGCAGCGCCACATCGTCCAGCACCACCTCGAACTGCTTCTCCGCCGCCGCCAGCTCCATCGGGATGTGGCGGTACGAGAAGCCGGGCGTCCCGCGCTCCACGATGAACAGGCACGGTTTGAGCCGGCCCGTCCGCGCGTCCTCCGTGCGGCCCACGATCAGCGTGGCGTCCGAGATGTCCACCCCCGAGATGAACACCTTCCGGCCGGTCAGCAGCCAGCCACCGCCGGGGGCGCGGCGGGCCGTGGTGGTGATGCGGTGGGAGTTGGAGCCGGCGTCCGGCTCCGTGATGCCGAACGCCATCTTCCTGCTGCCGTCCGCGAGCCCCGGCAGCCAGGCGCGCTTCTGCTCGTCGGTGCCGAAGCGGGCGATCACCGTGCCGCAGATCGCGGGCGAGACCACCAGCATCAGCAGCGGGCAGCCGGCCGCGCCCAGCTCCTCCAGCACGATGGACAGCTCGGCGATGCCGCCGCCCCCGCCGCCGTACTCCTCGGGCAGGTTCACGCCGAGGTAGCCGAGCTTGCCGGCCTCGGCCCACAGCTCGTCGGTGGTTCCCCCGTCGCTGCCGTGGCGCTTGGCGAGGGCAGCCACGGCGGAGCGAAGGGCGGTGCGTTCGGGGCCGTCGATCAGGGGGCTGCTCGGGCTGGGCGGGTTGAGCGGGCTGGGCGGGCTGGTGTCGGGCTTCATGTGCGGCTCCTCCCGGGTGCGGTCTGCTGGTCGCTGTGCGCTGTACGGGGCGGCGGGGGCGGGGCCGGGGCCTCCTCCGCCACCACCGCCAGCACCGCCCCGACCTCCACCTGCCGGCCCGGGGTGGCGTGCAGTGCGGAGAGCACACCGGCGGCGGGGGCCGTGACCCGGTGCTCCATCTTCATGGCCTCCAGCCACAGGATCGGCTGGCCCGCCTCGACCCGGTCGCCGACCGCCACCCCGGCGACGCGGACCACCGTCCCCGGCATGGGGGCCAGCAGCGAGCCCGGTTCTGTACGGGCGGTGGGGTCGGGGAAGCGGGGCAGGGCGGTGAAGGCGTGGGCGCCGAGCGGTGAGTCGACGTGGGCATCGTCTCCGTAGACGGCGATGTCGAACGGGCGGCGTACGCCGTTTACTTCCAGCACCACGTGGTGGGGGCTCGCTTCGATCAGCCGGGTGTCCGGGTGGTCGTCGGCTATGAGGCCGTCGCGGGTGAGGCGGTAGCGGACCTCGTACTCGATGCCGTCCGGCTTCGAACGATAGGTCTTGAGCTGGGGCTGCGACGGTACGTTGCGCCATCCGCCGAGCCACCCGGCCACGGTCCCGGTACCGGTCCCGGTCCCGGCCGTGGGCCGCCGCGCCGCGTCGGCCAGGGCGGCGGCGAGGGCGGCCAGGGGGGCGGCGTGGTCGTCGGTGGCGGTGTGGTCGTCGGTGGCGGTGAGCTGCTCGAGGTGGCGTTCGAGGAAGCCGGTGTCCATGCGGGCGTCCTCGAACTCGGGGTGGCGCAGGGCCCGTACCAGCAGGTCCCGGTTGGTGACGGGCCCGTGCAACCGCGCCCGCTCCAGGGCGTGCGCGAGGCGGCGTACGGCCTCGGCGCGGGTGGGGGCCCAGGCGATGACCTTGGCGAGCATCGGGTCGTAGTGGACGGTGATCTCGTCGCCGTCGGCGAGGCCCGAGTCGACGCGCAGGCCCGGCCCCTCCGCCACGGCCAGCCGGTGCATCACCCCCGTCCCTGGCCGCCACCCGCGCGCCGGGTCCTCCGCGTACAGCCGGGCCTCCACCGCGTGGCCGCTTGCCTCGGGCGGCCCGGCGGGCAGGGGTTCGCCCTCCGCGACCCGCAGTTGCAGCGCGACCAGGTCCAGCCCGTACACGCACTCCGTCACCGGGTGCTCCACCTGGAGCCGCGTGTTCATCTCCAGGAAGTAGGGCCGCCCGTCCCGCCCCACCAGGAACTCCACCGTCCCCGCCCCCCGGTAGCCGATCGCGCGGGCCGCGCCGGCCGCCGCCTCGTGGAGGGCGTCGCGCAGCCCGTCGGAGAGCCCGGGGGCCGGGGCCTCCTCGATGACCTTCTGGTGGCGGCGCTGGAGGGAGCAGTCGCGGGTGCCGAGCGCCCACACCGTGCCGTGCGCGTCGGCGAGGATCTGCACCTCGACGTGGCGGGCGCCCTCGACGTACGGCTCCAGGAAGACCTCCGCGTCGCCGAAGGCGGACACCGCCTCCGCGCGGGCGGAGGTCAGCTCGGCGGGGAGGGCCGCGAGGTCGCGGACCACGCGCATGCCGCGCCCGCCGCCGCCGGCCGCCGCCTTGACGAGGAGGGGGAGGTCACCGGGCGTGGCGCGCCCGGGGTCGAGCGGGGCGAGGAGGGGCACGCCGGCGGCGCGCATCAGGTCCTTGGCGCGGGTCTTGGAGGCCATGGCCTCGATCGCCTCGGGCGGCGGCCCGATCCAGGTGAGACCCGCGCCGATCACCGCGCGGGCGAAGTCGGCGTTCTCGGAGAGGAAGCCGTAGCCGGGGTGGACGGCGTCGGCACCGGCCGCGAGGGCGGCTCGGACGAGGAGGTCGGCGCGCAGATAGGTGTCGGCGGGGGCGCTGCCGGGGAGCCGTACGGCCGCGTCGGCCTCGCGTACGTGGGGGGCGCCGGCGTCGGGGTCGGAGTGGACGGCGACGGTGGCGATGCCCAGTTCGCGGCAGGTGCGGAAGATCCGGCGGGCGATCTCGGACCGGTTGGCGACGAGGAGGGATCGGATCACGGGTATCACGGGTTTCCTCACATCTCACATCCGGAAGACGCCGAACCCGCCGCGCGCGCCCTCGACGGGCGCGGTGTGGAGGGCGGACAGGCACAGGCCGAGGACGGTGCGGGTGTCGCGGGGGTCGATGACGCCGTCGTCGTACAGCCGCCCGGAGAGGAACAGCGGGAGCGATTCCGACTCGATCTGCTGCTCCACCATGGCGCGCAGGGCGGCGTCGGCGTCCTCGTCGTACGGCTGTCCCTTGGCGGCCGCCGACTGGCGGGCGACGATCGACAGGACGCCGGCGAGCTGCCCCGGCCCCATGACGGCGGACTTGGCGCTGGGCCAGGCGAAGAGGAAGCGGGGGTCGTAGGCGCGGCCGCACATGCCGTAGTGGCCGGCTCCGTAGGAGGCGCCGATGAGGACGGAGAGGTGGGGGACGCGGGAGTTGGAGACCGCGTTGATCATCATGGCGCCGTGTTTGATGATCCCGCCCTGCTCGTACTCGCGGCCCACCATGTAGCCGGTGGTGTTGTGGAGGAACAGCAGCGGGATGTCGCGCTGGTTGGCGAGCTGGATGAACTGGGCGGCCTTCTGGGACTCGGCGGAGAAGAGGACGCCCTGGGCGTTGGCGAGGACGCCGATCGGATAGCCGTGGAGGGTGGCCCAGCCGGTGGCGAGGCTGGGCCCGTAGAGCGGCTTGAACTCGTCGAAGTCGGAGGCGTCGACGATGCGGGCGATGACCTCGCGGGGGTCGAAGGGGACCTTGAGGTCGCCGGGGACGATGCCGAGGAGTTCCTCGGGGTCGTGGGCGGGGGGTTCGGCGGGGCCCGGGTCAGGGTGGGCCTTGCGCCAGTTGAGGCGGGCGACGACGCGGCGCGCCTGCCGGATGGCGTCGCGCTCGTCGAGGGCGAGGTGGTCGGCGAGGCCGGAGGCGCGGGCGTGCATCTCGGCGCCGCCCAGGGATTCGTCGTCGCTCTCCTCGCCGGTGGCCATCTTGACCAGGGGCGGCCCGCCGAGGAACACCTTCGACCGCTCCTTGACCATGATCACGTGGTCGGACATCCCGGGGATGTACGCGCCTCCGGCCGTGGAGTTGCCGAAGACGACGGCGATGGTGGGGATGGAGGCGGCGGACAGGCGGGTCAGGTCGCGGAACATCGCGCCGCCGGGGATGAAGATCTCCTTCTGGCTGGGGAGGTCCGCGCCGCCGGACTCGACGAGGCTGATGACGGGGAGGCGGTTGGCGCGGGCGATCTCGTGGGCGCGCAGGCACTTCTTGAGGGTCCAGGGGTTGCTGGCCCCGCCGCGTACGGTCGGGTCGTTGGCGCTGATCAGGCACTCGACGCCTTCGACGACGCCGATGCCGGTGACGACGGAGGCGCCGACCGGGTAGTCGCTGCCCCAGGCGGCGAGCGGGGACAGCTCGAGGAACGGCGTGTCGGAGTCGAGGAGCAGTTCGACGCGCTCGCGGGCGAGGAGCTTGCCGCGCGCGCGGTGGCGGGCGACGTACTTCTCGCCGCCCCCGGCGAGCGCCTTGGCGTGCTCGGTGTCGAGTTCGGCGAGCTTGGCGAGCATGGCCTCGCGGTTCGCCGCGTACTCGGCGCCGTTGGGGTCGAGGGCGGAGGCAAGCCGGGTCACAGAAGGTCCTCCGGGATGTCGAGGTGGCGCGAGCGCAGCCACTCGCCGACGGCCTTGGCCTGCGGGTCGAAGCGGGCCTGGGCGGCGACGCCCTCGCCGAGGAGTCCGTCGACGACGAAGTTGAGGGCGCGCAGGGCGGGGAGGGCGTGGCGGGTGACGGGGAGGTCTTTGGTCTCGGGGAGCAGCGCGCGGAAGCGGTCGCGGGTGAGGGTGTGGGCCAGCCAGCGCCAGGCGTCGTCGGTGCGGGCCCAGACGCCGACGTTCGCGGCCCCGCCCTTGTCGCCGCTGCGGGCCCCGGCGACCAGGCCGAGCGGGGCCCGCCGGGTGCGCCGGGTGCGGCCGGGCGGGAGCGGGGGCGGCAGGGGCGGTTCGGGGACGGGGGCGAGGGGGGCGGTGGTGGCGGGCGGGGGGACGGGGGTGCGGGTTCCGTCGTGCAGCACGGCGGTGTGCGGGACATCGGCGGCGGGGACGTACGCGGCCTCGAAGACCCCGTACGGGGAGCCCTTGCCGGGCGGGGCGGTGACATGGAAGCCGGGGTATCCGGCCAGCGCCAGCTCCACGGCGGCGCCGCTGACGGCCCGGCCGACCTTCTCCGGGTCCGGGTCGCGGACGGTGAGGCGGAGCAGGGCGCTCGCGGCCTCCTGGGTGTCGGCGTCCGGGTGGTCGGTGCGGGCCAGCGTCCAGCGCACCTCGGCGGGGCGGCGCCCCGCGAGGGCCGCCTCCATCTGCTCGCGGACGAGCGCGGCCTTGGGGTGGATGTCGAGGCCGGTGAGCACGAAGACGACCTCGTTGCGCCAGCCGCCGAGCCGGGTCAGACCGACCTTCAGCGACGGCGGGGGCGGCTCGCCCTTCACCCCGTGGACCCGGACCCGGTCGGGGCCGTCCTGGGTGAGCCGTACGGTGTCGAGCCGGGCGGTGACATCGGGCCCGGCGTAGCGGGCGCCGGCCGTCTCGTAGAGGAGCTGCGCGGTGACGGTTCCGACGGTCACCGCGCCGCCGGTGCCCGGGTGTTTGGTGATCACGCAGGACCCGTCGGCGTGGATCTCGGCGAGCGGGAAGCCGGGGCGGCGCGTGTCGTGCTCGGTGAAGAACGCGTAGTTGCCGCCGGTCGCCTGCGCCCCGCACTCCAGGATGTGCCCGGCCACCACCGCCCCCGCGAGCGCGTCCCAGTCGTCCGCCCGCCACCCGAAGTGCGCGGCGGCGGGCCCGGTCACGAGCGCGGCGTCGGTGACCCGCCCGGTGACGACGACGTCGGCGCCGGCCCGGAGGCACTCGGCGATCCCGGCGCCGCCGAGGTAGGCGTTGGCGGTGAGGGTGTGGCCCGGCCAGTCGCGGGAGGAGCGGAGGTCGTCCCCGGTGACATGGGCGACGCGGGGCGCGAGGCCGTGCTCACCGGCGGCCGTACGTATCGCCTCGGCGAGCCCGCCCGGATTGAGCCCGCCCGCGTTGCTGACGATCCGCACCCCGCGCTCCAGGGCCAGGGCGAGGGTCTCGTCGAGCTGGCGCGCGAAGGTGGCGGCGTATCCGCGCGCGGGGTCCTTCTGCCGCTCCCGGCCGAGGATGAGCATGGTCAGCTCGGCCAGGTAGTCCCCGGTCAGCACGTCGAGCGGGCCGCCGGTGAGCATCTCGCGCATGGCGTCGAAGCGGTCGCCGTAGAAGCCGGAGCAGTTGCCGACGCGGAGGGGCGGCGGGGTCGGCAGGGCCGGCGGGGTCGGCGGGGCTGGCGGGGCCGGCGGGGGCGTCATGCGGGCCCCCCGGCGGCCGGGCCCGGGCCCTCGCCGGGGCGGCCCGGGCCCTCGCCGGGGTGGCCCGGGCTGCCCCCGGCGGCGCCCCCGGCGCTGCCTGCGGCGCCCCGGGGTGCCGCCTGACCAGGGTCGCGCTCGGCGGGGCCCGCCCGGCCCGGGTCACTGCCCTCGGCGGGAGCCGAGTCGCGGCCCCCGGCCCGGCCCGAATCGCGACCCCCGGCACCCCCGGCGGCCTCGGCAGCCCCGGCGGCCCCGGCGGCCTCGGCAGCCCCGGCGGCCCCGGCGGCCCCGGCGGCCCCGGCGGCCCCGGCGGCCCCGGCACCCCCGGCACCCCCGGCACCCCCGGCACCCCCGGCACCCCCGGCGGCGCCTCGCCCGGAGGGCGCAGGCGCCGCGGGCGAGGCGCCTGCGGCGCGCCCGGCGGCGCCGGGCAGGTCGGGGCGGGTGGGCCGCCCGCCGCCCGGGGCGCGGCCCTTGCCGGGTGGGCCCGCGAAGGCCTGGGCGATGTCCAGCCAGCGGTCCGCGTCCGGGCCTTCGGCCCGCACCGCCAGATCCGCACGATGCGCCCGCTGGGTGACCAGCAGGCAGAAGTCCAGCGCGGGCCCGGTCACCCGCTGGGGCGCGTCCTCGGGGCCGTACGTCCACAGGTCGCCGTCCGGGGCGCGGAGTTCGACCCGGAACTCCTCGGCGGGCGGCTCGAGTCCCCGCACCGCGTACGCGAAGCCCCGCGCCCGCACGCCGATCCGCGCCACGTGGCGCAGCCGGGCGGTGGGGGGCCGGCGCACGCCGAGGGCGTCGGCGATGTCCTGGCCGTGGGCCCAGGTCTCCATCAGCCGGGCGGTGGCCATGGAGGCCACGCTCATCGACGGCCCGTACCACGGCAGCCGCGCCCCGGCCGGCTGCGCCGCCAGCACCCGCCGCAGCCGCCGGCGCCCCTCGCGCCAGCGCCGCAGCAGCTCGTCCGGCGGCCGGGCCGCGCCGAGTTGGGCGGCCTCGTCCACGAACCTGTCGGGCTCGGCGGCGGCCTTGCGCACCTCGGCCGCGAACCCCGCCGGGTCCGTGGCCGCCTGCGCCGCCCGCTCGTCGGTCCACGCGAGATGGGCGATCTGGTGCGCGACGGTCCAGCCCTCGGCGGGTGTCGGCGTGGCCCAGTCCTCCTCCGCGAGCCCGGCCACCAGGCCGTCCAACTCCTCGCCCTCGGCGAGCAGATCGCCGAGCACGGCGTCGGTATCGGACACGCTGCGCTCCCGTCGTATGGGGTCCCTGACGTGCGTCCTGGGAAGGGAGGGTGGCAGCGCGGCAAGAAACAATCAAGCGCGCTTGCATGATTTGGCCGTAACCGGCCGGGGACACCTCCGGCCGGGGACGCCCCCGGCCAGGGACGTCCACGGCCAGGGGCGTCTGTCGGGGGCGGTCGTCGCTCAGTCGGAGCCGCTGCCGGTCAGGGAGGGTTCGCCGGTCTGGGCGGCGGCCACCACCCTGCCGCCCGTGCCGCGCGCCCGAACGGCCAGCAGGGCGATCAGCAGGGTCGGGGCCAGCAGCAGCCCGAAGGCGGCGCCGTAACCGGCCGTCGCGGACGCGCCGCCCGCCACGCAGGTGTTGAGCACGGCGAAGGAGAGGGCCAGCACCACAACCTGGCCGAGGTTCTGGCTTGTCTGCATCGCTCCGCTGGTGTGGCCCAGGCGGCCGGAGGGGCTGTGAGAGAGCGACAGCACGGTCAGGGACGGGGCGAGCAGCCCCATGCCGACGGCCGCGACGGGCATGGAGGACGCGGCGACGAGATACGGGCCCCGGGCGAGCGTCCCGGCCACGGCGAGCCCGACCGCCACCGCCATCACCAGCGCGCCGACGGCGACCAGCAGGTGACGGGGCAGGTTCTCCAGCCGCCCCTGGACCCATGAGGCGCCCGCCCACACCACGGCGGCGGCGGTGAACGCCAGGCCGATCACCACGGCGGGCGCGCGCCGCTCGGCGATCAGCATGAGGGGCACCAGCGCCTCGATCGTGAAGTACGTGCCCGACGACAGGGCGCGCAGCAGCACGGTCGCCGGCAGACCCCGGGCAGCACGCCAGGTGCCCACGGGCAGCAGACGCGGCGCGAAGACCGCGAGGAGGCCGAGCCCGGCGGCGGCGAACAGCAGATGGCGGACGTCCCAGCCCGACACCCCGTACTGCCCCAGCGCCGCCCCCAGGCTCACCACCGCCGCGACCAGCAGCGGCGGGCGCGACGGGTGGTCGTCCGCCGGCGCGGCCTCCGGTCCCGCCAGGGCGGGGCCGCGCAGTACGACCACCAGCGCCAGCGCGGGCAACAGCGTCAGCCCGGCCAGGCCGAAGAACACCGCCCGCCACGACCACCACTCGGACACCAGCCCGGCCAGCGGCGGGCCCGCCAGCGACGGGATGATCCAGCAGGAACTCATCAGCGCGAGCGCGCGCGGCCGCAGCCGTTCCGGATACGCCTGCCCGATCGCGGCGTTGACCGACACCGCGACCATCCCGGCCGCCAGCCCGTCCAGGAGGCGCCCGGCCGCGAGCTGCCAGACGGAGACGCTGCCGCCCGAGACCACCAGGGTGACCACCGTGAGCACCACCCCCGCCGCCAGCGGCCTGCGCGCCCCCGCCCGGTCCGCCCAGTGCCCGCCCAGCACCCCGCCCAGCAGACTCGCCGTCACAAAACACCCCGCCACCACGGGGAACAGCCCCACCCCATCCAGCTCCCGAGCCGCCGTCGGCAGCGTCGGCACCACGGCGAGCGCGGCGAATCCGGTCAGGAACATCACCGCGGCGAAGCTTGCGGTGGCGGCGGCGTATGTCCGGGAGAAAAGCCCCGGCACCTTCGAGCCTTCGGTCACGAGCGCGCAAGCTAATTGGTCCACACCAAGGTCGGCCACTGGTTTTCGTCCGGCATACTCGGGGCGGCTGACACACTCGGGGCGGCGGGCCGACGGAGAGGGGGATCGGTGGGCAAAGACCGAGAAGGCGAAACGAGGCCGTGGCGGGGAGGGCGATGGTGAACCCGTCGAAGAAGCAACTGATGCAAGCGGTCGCGACACACGCCCCGCATCTGCTCTCCAAGGCCCGCTGACCGGGCGGCAGCATCATCGCCCAGGCGGCGGGGCGCGGATCGTGGCGGGCATGAGCCCGCCGGGGCTACGGCCACTTCTTCTCGATACGTTCCTCATAAACCGCGTAGATAGCGGCTTCACCTCGGGCGACGGCGCGCTAAATGGACCTGCGGCGGCTGCCCGCCGGGTATGTGGAGGATGTGCTGCGCCTCGTCGCCGAGGGCGAGCTGGCGCATCTGACGTTCGCCTCGCTGCTGGACGCCTACGACCGGCCGGGCGTGGTGGTCGCCCCGCTGACCGGGCTGCCGCCGATGGCGGTGCGCGCGGTGTGGGCGGCGGGTCCGCAGGAGGGGCCGGCCGCGGCCTTCGCGGACCACACGGCTGTGTACGCGGCCTGGCTCGGCGACCCGGCGGGGTAGAGGTCCGGACAGACGACTTCCGCGCCGTCCGGCCCGCCGGCCTCCCTGCCCCGCCCCCCGTAAATGATCTTTGCGCCCGATCTGCTGGTGGGCTACCTGCGGCAGTTCTTCCGGGGGCTGCGGGAGCCGCGGGAGGGCTGAGCCCGCGGGAGACTGAGCCCGCTGGAGGGCTGAGCCCGCGGGCGGCCTGGGCTCGCGGGCGGGGGCAGCGCGGGGCCGTCAGTCCGCCTTCGGCCGGGCGCGCCGGGCGTACGCGCGGGCGGCGCGGGCCCGGTCGCCGCAGCGGGTGGAGCACCACTGGCGGCGGCCGTGGCGCAGCAGGTAGCGGTTGCAGGGGGTGGAGCCGCAGGCGGTGAGGCGGTCCGCGTCGGGGCCGGTGAGGAGGTCGGCCGCGTCGGCCGCGAGGGTCGCGAGGGCGCGGTCGAGGATCTCGTCGGTGGGGCACGGCGTCGCGCGGTAGGGGCCGGTCTTCTCGTCCCAGTGCAGCAGGGCGGTCGTGGGGGCCTTGCTCAGCGCGTCGTTGACGGCGGACAGCGCCGACGGCAGGACATGCGTCCCGGCGACGCGGGCGGCGAACAGCACCCTGATGTGCTCGCGCAGCGAGCGCAGCTGCGCCGCGCACATCTCCTGGACCCCGGCGTCGGCCGGCGCGAGCCCGTGGTCGGTGAGCCACCGGTTCGCGGCCCCGGGGGTGCCGAGGAGGTCGATGAAGTGCCCCGCGGGGAGCGCGATGGCGCTGTTGACGAAGTCGAGGGCCGGGTATTCCTCCGCCCCCGGCGCGGGCGGTGGCAGGGGTTCGGCGGTCGGCGTCTCACTCATGGTTGTCATGGTACGGCTTGCGCTCATCCGTGAGACACCCCTATCGTCCTTCACGGATAACCCACTTCCCATCCGTGAGGTTTTGGTGTCTGATACCAGCACGCGCCCTGAGCAGCTCCCTGTCCGCGTCCTCGGCGGCCCGACCGCCTTCTTCGAGTACGGGGGCCTGCGTTTCCTGACCGACCCGACCTTCGACGCGCCCCGCCACTACGTCGTCCCGGGCGGCGGTCTGACCAAGACGGCGCCCTCCGCCGCCACGCCGGCCGACCTCGGCCCCATCGACGTGGTCCTGCTCTCCCACGACGAACACCCCGACAACCTCGACGAGTCCGGCCGGGCCCTGCTCGCCGAGGTCCCGCTGACCCTGACCACCCCCGGGGGCGGGCAGCGCCTGGGGGCGGGGGCCAGGGGGCTGGCCGACTGGGAGGCGGTCGAACTGGACCGCCCCGACGGGGGCACGGTCACCGTCACGGGCGTGCCCGCCGTCCACGGGCCCGGCCCGCGCGAGGAGGTCGAGCCGGTCACCGGCCAGGTCGTCGGCTTCGTCCTGACCGGGGACGGCCTGCCCACGGTCTACGTCAGCGGCGACAACGCCTCGCTGGACGCGGTCAGGGAGATCGCCGAACGCTTCGGCCCGGTGGACACCGCCGTCCTCTTCGCGGGCGCCCCCCGCTTCTCCGTCCTCTTCGACGGCGCGCTGATCGTCCTCGACAGCGCGCAGACCGCCGAGGCCGCCCGGATCCTCGGCGCCCGCCGGGTGGTCCCCGTCCACTACGAGGGCTGGGCGCACTTCACCGAGGGCCGGGACGAACTGGTCGCCGCCTTCACGGATGCCGGGCTGCTCGACCGCCTGGACCTGGGCGACCGGGACTGATCGGCGACCGGGACTGACCGGGCGACCGGGACTGATCGCCCCGGTCTCCTCGGGCCGCCTCGACCGCCATGGGCCGCCATGGGCCGTCACGGGCCGTCACGGGCCCCGCCGCCCCGAGCCCCGGCCGCCACGGGCTCCCGGGCCCCCGGCCGCCCCGGCCCGGCTCACGGCAGCCGCTCGGCCAGCACCTCCGCGAGATGGCGGGCCCGGCGGCCCGCGAGCTGGTCCAGCTGCGTGCGGCAGGAGAAGCCGTCCGCGAGGACCTCGGCGGCGGGGTCGGCACCCCGTACGGACGGCAGCAGCTGCTCCTCCGCGCAGGCCACGGACACGTCGTAATGGCCGCGCTCGAAGCCGAAGTTGCCCGCGAGCCCGCAGCAGCCCCCGCTCAGCTCGCCGGTCAGCCCGGCGCGGGCGCGCAGCCGGCGCTCGGCCGCGTCGCCGAGGACGGCGTGCTGGTGGCAGTGGGTCTGGCCGACGACCGGGCGGTCGACGGTCGGGGGCCGCCAGTCGGGGGCCAGGTCCTCCAGGGCGCCGGCGAAGGTGGTGACGGCGTCGGCGAGGCGGGCGGCGCGGGGGTCGGCGGGGCCGAGGAGTTCGGGCAGGTCGGTGCGGAGGGCGGCGGTGCAGCTCGGTTCCAGGCCGACCACGGGCAGCCCGGCGTCCAGGGCCGGGGCCATGACGTCCAGCGTGCGCCGCATGACCGCGCGGGCCTGGTCGAGCTGCCCGGTCGACACCCAGGTCAGCCCGCAGCACACCGGCTTGGGCGGGACGACGACCCGCAGCCCCGCGTCCTCCAGCACCCGCACGGCGGCCTGCCCGACGGCCGGGGACAGGTAGTTGGTGAAGGTGTCGGGCCACAGCACGACGGTGCGACCGTGCGCGCGCCCGCCGGGCCGCCCGGCGCCCCGCGCCGCCTCGCCCGCTTGCGGGCCGGACGCCCCCGCTGCGGGCGGCCTCGGGGCGGACGGGCCGATGGCGGGCGGGCCGGCGGCCGCCTCGCCGCCATCGCCAAGCCTCGCGCCGCCGCCCGACCCACCGGCCGTCGACCCGCCGGCCGCCGCGCCGCCGCCCCGCGCGGCGGCCCTCGCCGCGCCGCGCGCCCGCTCGCGCCACCAGCGGGTGAAGGGCTCCCGGGCCAGTTCGGGGATGTCGCGCTCGGGCGCGATGCCGCCCACCCGCTTCGCGAGGGCGGCCAGCGGTGCCACGCCCGCCGCCGCGTTGGCCACCGGCGCCGCCCGGAGCGCGGCGGCGGCCCGCAGCCACACCGGCAGCCGGCCCATCGAGTAGTGCGCGGCGGGCCGCACCCGGCCCTCGTAGTGGTGGTGCAGGAACTCCGCCTTGTACGTGGCCATGTCCACCCCGACCGGGCAGTCGCTGCGGCACCCCTTGCACGACAGGCACAGGTCGAGCGCCCCGCGCACCTCCTCCGAGCGCCAGCCGTCGCGGACCACCTCGCCCGCGAGCATCTCGTGCAGCAGGCGGGCGCGGCCGCGCGTGGAGTGCTGTTCGTCGCCGGTCGCGCGGTAGGAGGGGCACATCACGGCCGCGCCGGAGACGGACTCGTTGCGGCACTTGGCGACGCCCACACACCTGCGCACGGCGGCCGAGAAGTCGCCGTTGTCGTGCGGGTAGCCGAACTCCACGTCCACCGGGCGCCTGGGCAGCGGTGCGAAGCGCAGGTTCTCCTCCATCCGCTGGGGGCGGACGAGGGCGCCGGGGTTGAGGCCGCCGGCCGGGTCCCACAGGTCCTTGAAGCGGGAGAAGCGCCGGACCATCTCGTCGCCGTACATCCGGGGCAGCAGCTCCGCCCGCGCCAGGCCGTCACCGTGTTCGCCCGACAGCGAGCCGCCGTGGGCGACGACGAGGTCGGCGAGGTCGGTGGAGAAGTCACGGAAGACGCGTACCCCGGCCTCGCTCAGCAAGTCGAAGTCGATCCGTACGTGGATGCAGCCGTCGCCGAAGTGCCCGTACGGCGTGCCGCGCAGCCCGTGCTGGGCCATCAGCGCGCGGAAGTCGCGCAGATACGCGCCGAGGCGGGCGGGCGGCACCGCGCAGTCCTCCCAGCCGGGCCAGGCCTCGCTGCCGTCAGGCATGCGTGTGGCGGTGCCGGAGGCGTCCTCGCGGATCCGCCACAGGGCGCGCTGCCCGGCCGGGTCGGCGACGACGGTGTGGTCGGTGGTGGCGTCGGCGGCCGCGCGGGCCAGGGCCCCGGCGCGGGCCAGGGCCTCCTCCCGGGTCGCGCCGCCGACCTCGACGAACAGCCAGGCGCCGCCCTTCGGCAGGCCCTCCGCCCCGGTGACCAGGTCGGCGGCCATGCCCTCGACGGTGAGCGGGCCGTGGGGCAGCAGGGTGTGGGCGGCCTCGGCGGCGGCGCTCTCGTCCGGGTAGCCGAGGACCGCGAGGGCGCGGGCGGCGGGCGCCTCCACGAGGCGTACGGTCGCCTCGGTCAGCACGCCGAGGGTGCCCTCGCTGCCGGTGAGCGCGCGGGCCACGTCGGCGCCCTTCTCGGGCAGCAGCGCGTCCAGCGCGTAGCCGGAGATGCGGCGGGGCAGTTCGGGGAAGCCGGTGCGCAGCAGGGCGAGGTCGCCGTCGACCAGCGCGCGCAGTCCGTCGCGCAGCCGCGGAGGGAGCCCGTCCAGGCCGCGCCCGGCCCGCAGCCGTTCACCGCCGTACGTCACCACGTCCAGCTCCCGTACGTTGTCGGCGGTGGTGCCCCAGGCGACGGAGTGGGAGCCGCAGGAGTTGTTGCCGATCATGCCGCCGAGGGTGCAGCGGCTGTGGGTGGACGGGTCGGGGCCGAAGGTCAGCCCGTGGGCGCCGGCCGCCGTGCGCAGCTCGTCGAGGATGACGCCGGGCTGGACGACGGCGGTGCGCGCGTCCGGGTCGAGGGAGACGATGGACCGCATGTGGCGGGTGAAGTCGAGGACGACGCCGAGCCCGGTGGCCTGCCCGGCGATCGAGGTGCCGGCCCCGCGCGCCACCACGGGCACCGCTCTCTCGCGGCAGACGGCCAGCGCGGCGGCGACGTCGTCGGCGTCGTACGGCGCGACGACCCCGGTGGGCACCCGCCGGTAGTTCGACGCGTCCATCGTCATCAGGGCCCGGCTCGTCGTGTCGAAGGAGACCTCGCCGCGGACGGCGCGGCGCAGTGCCCGCTCCAGTTCGTCTGCCTCGTGATCAACCATGTCCCCCATGGTCCATGGCGGGGGCCCGGATGAGAATGACAAGCTCCGTTTCAACGGTGGGCCGTACCGGACAAGTGGTGGGCCGTACCGGACAAGTAACGACGAGGCTGTGCCGGAGAAGAGACACGGCGTCTCATCCGGTGGACACCGGGGCAGGCTGGGCATACCGACGGATTAGGCTTTCGTCCGTGGCTGAGATCCGGATTCCCGCTGACATCAAGCCCGCCGACGGTCGCTTCGGCTCGGGCCCCTCCAAGGTGCGCACCGAGGCGCTCAGTGCGCTGGCCGCCACCGGGACCTCCCTGCTGGGCACCTCCCACCGCCAGGCCCCGGTCAAGAACCTGGTCGGCAAGGTGCGCGAGGGCGTGCGCGAGCTGTTCCAGCTCCCCGAGGGCTACGAGGTGATCCTGGGCAACGGCGGCTCGACCGCCTTCTGGGACATCGCGACCCACGGCCTGATCGAGAACAAGTCCCAGCACCTGTCCTTCGGCGAGTTCTCCTCGAAGTTCGCCAAGGCCGCCAAGCTCGCGCCGTGGCTGGACGAGCCGACCGTGATCTCCGCCGACCCGGGCACCCACCCGCTGCCGCGGGCGGAGGCGGGCGTGGACGTCTACGCGCTCACCCACAACGAGACCTCCACCGGTGTCGCCATGCCGATCGAGCGCGTGGCGGGCGCCGACGAGGGCGCGCTGGTGCTGGTGGACGCCACGTCGGGGGCCGGCGGCCTGCCGGTGGACATCGCCCAGTCGGACGTCTACTACTTCGCCCCGCAGAAGTCCTTCGCCGCCGACGGCGGACTGTGGATCGCGGTCTTCTCGCCCGCCGCCCTGGAGCGCGCCGCCCGCGTGCACGCCTCGGGCCGCCACGTGCCGGAGTTCTTCTCGCTGCCGACCGCGATCGACAACTCCCTGAAGAACCAGACGTACAACACGCCGGCGCTCGCCACGCTGTTCCTGCTGAACGACCAGCTGGAGTGGATCAACGGGCAGGGCGGCCTGGACTGGGCCGTGCGGCGCACCGCGGCCTCCTCGGGCGCGCTGTACGGCTGGGCGGAGGAGTCCAAGTTCGCCACGCCGTTCGTCACCGACCCGGCCAAGCGGTCGCAGGTCGTCGGGACGATCGACTTCAACGAAGACATCGACGCCGCGGCCGTCGCCAAGGCGCTGCGGGCCAACGGCATCGTGGACACCGAGCCGTACCGCAAGCTGGGCCGCAACCAGCTGCGGATCGCCATGTTCCCGGCCGTCGAGCCGTCCGACGTGGAGGCGCTGACCGCCTGCGTGGACTACGTCATCGAGCAGCTCTGACCCCCAGGGTCCCGGAAGGGGCCCGCGGCCGGATCCAGCGGCCGCGGGCCCCTTCCGCGTGCGGTGACGGGCGCCTTGGTGTGCGGTGGCGAGCCCCTTCGCGTGCGATGGCGGGCGCCCTCAGCGGCTCAGCGGCTCAGCGGCTCAGCCGCTGGAAGCGCCGTACGGCCAGGGGGAGGAACACCGCCGTGAGGGCCAGCGGCCACGCCACCGCCATCAGCGTGGCGTGCCGCTCCACCCAGCCGCCCCCGCCCGGGACCGGGTTGCCGAACAGGTCGCGGATCGCGTTCGCGGTGGAGGAGACGGGGTTCCACAGCGCGATGGCGCCCAGCCAGTCCGGCATCATCGCCGGCGGGGTGAAGACGCTGGAGATCATCCCGAGCGGGAAGGCGACCGCGAACAGGTTGCCCGCCGCCTCCTGCGTGGGCACCAGCAGGCCCAGATACACCCCGACCCAGATCAGCGCGGACCGCAGCAGGATCAGCAGCGCGAAGGCGCCGAGGGTCGCGAGCGGGCCGCCGTCCGGCCGCCAGCCGACGGTGAGGGCGATCGCCGCGAGCACCGCGAGGTCCACGGAGGCGCCGATGACATCGGCGACGCCGCGCCCGCTGACCACCGCGGAGGGCGCCATGGGCATGGAGCGGTAGCGGTCCATCACGCCCCGCTCCCTGGCGGCGGCGACCGCGACGGCGGTGTTCATGAACCCGTTGGCCATGGACACCGCGAACATGCCGGGCAGCGCGTAGTCCTGGTAGTCGGCACCGCCGCCCACCTCCATGGCGCTGCCGAAGACGTAGACGAACAGCAGCACGAACATCACCGGGGTGCCGAGCTGCCAGGCGATGGCGGCGGGGTAGCGGAGGAGGACGGTCAGCTCGGTGCGCACGATCGTCAGGCAGTCCACGACCGCCCAGTACGCCCGCCGCTCCGGCTCGTCGGCGACGGCCCGTCCCGCTGCCGCGGGGCTCATCATGCTCACGCCGCCGCCTCCGTACGCCCGGCCGCACCGGCCTGCTCCTCCGCACTTGGTTCCCCCGACCCGCCCGTCCCGCCCGGCCCGCCTGGATCGTCCTGCCTGCCCGGCCCACTCGGCCCACTCCGCCCGCCCGGCTTCCCCGGCCCGCCGCCCGGCCCGCCCGGCCCACTTGGCCCGTTCAGCTCAGCTC
>NZ_MAXF01000042.1 GCF_001704635.1 Streptomyces sparsogenes
CCCGTTCAGCCCCGCCGCCCGGCCCGCCCGGCTCGTTCTGCCCGCCCGGCTCGTCCGTACGGCGTCCGGTCAGCCGCAGGAACACCTCGTCCAGGGTCGGGCGGCGCAGCCCGATGTCCTCGACGGCCACGCCCCGTTCCTGGAGGGTCCGCGCGACCTCGGTGAGCGCCGCGACCCGGTCGCGCACCGGGGCCGTCACCCGCCGGTCCTCCCGGTCGACCTCCGGCCCGGCGGGCTCCGCGCCCTGGCCGCCGCCCCGCGCCGCGCCCTGCCCCGCGCCTTCGTCCATCACGCGCGCCACGGCCTCGACCGCGGCCGGCAGATCGGCGGTCTCCCGCACCACCACCTCGATCCGGTCCCCGCCGATCGCCCGCTTGAGCTGGGCCGGCGCGTCGTCGGCGATCTTCCGCCCCCGGTCGATCACGGCGACGCGGTCCGCGAGCTGGTCGGCCTCGTCGAGGTACTGGGTGGTCAGCAGCACGGTCGTACCGCCCGCGACCAGCGAGCGGACCGCCTCCCACACCTCGTTGCGGGCGCGGGGGTCGAGGCCGGTCGTCGGCTCGTCGAGGAACAGCACCGTCGGGGCGAGGATCATGCTCGCGGCCAGGTCGAGCCGGCGCCGCATGCCGCCGCTGTACTCCTTGGCCACCGTGCCGGCGGCCTCGCTCAACCCGAACGCGCTCAGCAGTTCGTCGGCCCGCCGCGCGGCCCGCGCCTTGTCCAGGTGGAAGAGGCGGCCGAACATCACCAGGTTCTGCCGCCCGGTCAGCATCTCGGCCACCGCCGCGTACTGGCCGGCCAGCCCGATCCGGCGGCGCACCTCGCGGGGCTGCCGGGTCACGTCGAACCCGGCGACGGTCGCCCGGCCGCCGCTCGGCCGGGCCAGCGTGGCCAGGATCCGTACGGCCGTCGTCTTGCCCGCGCCGTTGGGGCCGAGCAGCCCTTGGACGGTGCCGTGCCCGACGGCCAGGTCGAAGCCGTCGAGCGCGGATTTTCGTCCGTATCGCTTCCGCAGCCCCTCGGTGCGGACCGCCCATCGCGCCGCGTGTGCCGTATCCATGTGAAACCCCCATGTCGGTCGGTGGCCGCGACGGCCACTGAGGAGACCCATCTGAGTACACCGTACTCACATTCGGGTACAGCGTACTCAGTTCTTGGGTACGCCGTACTCGGTTTTCCGGCGGCGGCGTAGGATGAGCGGCGCGATGACCACGACCGAACACAGCGGCGGCGGAGACATCTCCCGCAGTCTCGAACTCCTGTGGGGCACCGGCGAGCGACCCAGCCGCGGGCCGAAACCCGGGCTGACCCTGGAGCGGATCGTGACGGCCGCCATCGCCGTCGCCGACGCGGAGGGGCTCGCCGCCGTCTCCATGCGGCGGCTGTCGGCCGAGCTGGGTGCCGGCACCATGTCGCTGTACCGCTACGTCCCCGGCAAGGCCGAGCTGCTGGACCTGATGCTCGATCAGGTGCAGGCCTTCGACCCGGACGCCCACGCCCCGGACCTGGGCTGGCGCGAGACGCTGGAGATGGTGGCCCGCGGCTCCTGGCAGCTGTACGAGCGGCACCCCTGGCTGCTCCAGGTCGACCAGGCACGCCCCATCCTCGGGCCGAACGCCATGGCGGGGCTGGAGTTCGCGCTGCGCGGCCTGGACGGGCTGGGCCTCACCGACCGCGAGCGGATCCATGTCATCGTGACCGTCGAGGGGTTCGCCACCGGCATCGCCCGCACCCATCTGAACTCGGCGATGGCCGAGAAGCGCACGGGCGTGAGCGACGAGGAGTTCTGGAAGGCGCACACGCCCGCGCTGGAGAAGGCGCTCGCCAGCGGCAGATTCCCGATGCAGGCGGCGCTCGGCGAGGACGCCTTCTCCGGGCGGGGCGAGGACGCCTTCGAGTTCGGCCTGAAGAACCTGCTGGACGGCATCGGGGCGTTCATCGCGAACCGCGCCCGCGAGACCGCCGCCGAGCGGTGAACCTCAGGCCGTGACACGAAGGCCGGCGAGGAACCTCATTCAGCGAGCGACCTCAGCGGCGAGCGACCTCAGCGGCGGCGGCGCAGGACCGAGCGCAGACCGAAGAACAGGGCCGCCGCGACGGCGAAGGTCAGCGCGCCCTTGAAGAGATTGCGGTCCTTCTCCTCCTTGGACGCCTCGTCCCGGCCCGACGGGTCCCCGCCGCCGTTCTTCTCCTGCTCCTTCGCCGTCGCGTCCGGCAGCAGCTCCCCGCCCAGCTTCACCGCGTTCACCTTGCTGCCGGGGCCCTCCGTGCCGTACATCAGCGTGCCGCCGTCGGGGGTGAAGGTGACCGACTCGCCCTGCCGCTGCAGCGGCAGATCCGGCTCCTCCTCGAGCCGCTCCGGCTTGTCCCCGCGCCAGCGGTACTCCGCGACGTTGAAGTAGCCGCGGAGCACGAGTCTGCTGGCGTCCGGGGCGAAGGCCCCGTCCGTCACCTCCATGTCGATGTCGGCGACCCGCCGGAAAATGTTGACCCCGGAGGCGGACAGCGTCTTCGGCCCGGCGTAGAGCCCGCCGTCTTCCTGGCTCTTGCTCGCGATATAGGCCCGGCCGGTCTTCGGCTCGATCATCATCGCCTCGGCGTTGCGCGGGCCGTCCTCGTATTTCACGGTGAACTGCGTCGCGGTGACCGTGGTGTTCCGCAGCTTCTTCGGCTCGGGGAACCGGTAGATCCACACATGCGACCAGGTCCCGCCGAGGTTGTCGCCGATGTCGCCGACGTAGACATTGCCGTCCGGCCCGACCGAGATGGCCTCCACATCGCGCGGGCTGCCGACGCCGCGCATCGTGACGGTCGCGACCGTCCGTCCGGTCTTGCTGTCGACGGCGTAGACGTACGGGCCGTCGTCGCTGTCGTTGTGCGTCCAGTAGACGCCCGGGTGGGCGCGGCTGGCCGCCAGGCCGCTGGACTCGGTGATCCGGGAGTCCTCGATCGTGAACGAGGACGGCGACGTGTGGTCGTCGGCGGCGGCCGGGGCGGCGGCGGGCAGAGCCACCAGGGCGGCGGCGCCGAGGACGGACGGAAGCGAACGCATGGGGCCAAGACTGCCATCCGGGCCGCCCTCCGGGCGCGGCCCGCGGGGGTCGGCGGCCGGCCAGGGGCGGGCCCGGGGCGGCTACACCCGTCTGATTGACTTCGCCGAGAACGGGCAGATAACGAATGGGCGGACGGCCTGCACCAGCCCTGCACATGAATTCACAATCTCTCGATTATTTCAACTGATCCGGAGATTAATTTCCCGAAATTTATCGGTCATTGGCGGCAAAGCGGACCGTGGCGTTGCATCGAAGAATACGACCCGCCTACGGTCTTACCCCATGAGCGAATACGGTGGTTCTTCTTACGCACAAACCGCGCCGCCCATGCACCCGGGGGGCGCTCCGGCGGACTCCGGAGTACCCAAGGCATTCCCGATCGTTGCGATCATCGGCGCGGTTCTCGCCCTGGCCTGCTCCTTCGTCAACTGGGTGGTCGGCGGCTCCGGAGACGACACAGGGGGCATCAAGGGCATGGACGGCGACGGCGTGATCACGCTGATCGTCTCCATCGTCGCCGCGCTGGTCATGGTCGGCGCCATGATCACCAGGAAGGCGCCGTTCTACCTGGGCGGCGCGATCCTGTCGCTGGTCACCGTGGTCTTCGCGGTGATCAACATGGCGGACCCGGCGCGCCTGGTCGCCCAGAAGCTGGAGAGCGACGAAGGGGCGTCCGCGGCCGAGGCCGAAAAGGCCGCCGAGGCGGTCGTGAAGATGGCCGACGTCTCCGCGGGCCCCGGCCTCTACATGGTCCTGATCGGCGCCGCGCTGACCGTGATCTTCGGCGTGCTCGGCTTCCTGAAGTCCCGCGCCGGCCGATAAGAAATCCGGTCGGCAAGAATTCAGCGAACGAATCCGAGAGCCCGCTTTTCGACCGCACCCGGCCGGGAATGCGGGCATTCGGATTTCCCGGGCCGCCTTGCCGGGTTATTTCCCAAAGAACCCGGGAGCTATGATCCCGGCGTGGCCGATGTCTATGACCTGATCCTGTCGGTGGATCTCCCCGACACCCTCTCGGACGCCGAGATATCCGAACTCCGCTGGCACCTGGGCCTCGCTCCCCGGCCCGCCGCCCTCTCCCTCGTGACCGACTACGCCGAGCCGCTGATCGGCGACGACGGCGAGCCCGAGCAGGACGAGCACGGCAACTGGCTGACGGCGTACGAGCCGTACCCCGTCCTCGCTGCCAGGGGCCCCGCCTACCGCACCGGCGGGGTACTGCTGTCGGCCCTCGAACCGGGGCGGCGCGGCGGCTGGGCCCTCACCTCCCGCCAGGAGTTCCACCCCGACGAATGCGACCGCTTGGGCGAGCTGCTGGTGTGGCTCCGCGAGCGGGCGGTGGACCCGCTCGCCTTCCAGTGCCATGTGCGCTTCTACGAGGAGCACACTTTCGCGCCGGTGTCGGTCGCGGACGGGGAAGTTACCTGGCCCTGACCTGGGGGCCTCCCCAGCCCTCGTCAACACCTGTGGACGCTTCCCTCATAAGGGGGGCATATGGGTAAATCCGCTGAGTAGGCTGGTGAGGTCGGTGAGGATCTGCCCCATGGGAGCACTGTTGATGAGCGCCGCGCCCGAGTTCCACGTATCCCACGTACACGACGAGCCCGCGCAGTGGCCGTGTCCGCCTGCGGATGGCTACGTCGCGGACCACCTGGACCAGCTCCCGGACCTGCCTCCGCACACGGAGCTGATCGACGGGAGCCTCGTTTTCGTGAGTCCGCAGACTCGATTCCACATGCGTGCCATGCGTCTGCTGGAGAACTACCTCGTCCAAGCCGCGCCGCCGGAACTGGATGTCATCCGGGAAATGACGATCACCCTCGGGCCGAAAAATCGCCCGGAACCGGATCTGCTGGTCGCCAAAGCCGAGGCAGACACGGGGCCTGGTCAGACCACTTTCCAACCGAAGGACGTCGTCCTCGCGGTCGAGGTGGTGTCGCCCGAGTCCGAGGCCCGCGACCGGGACACCAAGCCCCGCAAGTACGCTGCGGCGGGGATCCCGCACTTCTGGCGGGTGGAGTCGGACGGGGGCCTGCCGGTGGTCTATGTCTTCGAACTGGAGCCCGCTACCAAGGCATACGTCCCGACCGGCATCTATCGTGACCTGCTGAAGGTCGGTGTTCCTTTCACCATCGACATCGACCTGACCGAGATCAACCCCCGCCGGCAGTAGTCGCCCGTAGCCGGCCCTTGATTCGAGCGCACTCGAAGAGCTTGGCTAGACCGTCATGGAGTACACGCAGCTCGGACGTACGGGACTCAAGGTCAGCCGGGTGGTCCTCGGCACCATGAACTTCGGCCCCCAGACCGACGAGGCCGACAGCCACGCGATCATGGACGCCGCGCTCGACGCGGGCGTCAACTTCTTCGACACCGCCAACGTCTACGGCTGGGGCGAGAACAAGGGCCGCACCGAGGAGATCATCGGGAGCTGGTTCGCGCAGGGCGGCGGTCGGCGCGAGAAGACGGTCCTGGCGACCAAGGTCTACGGCAACATGGGCGCCGAGGGGCAGCCCTGGCCCAATGAGGACAAGCTGTCCGCGCTCAACATCCGCCGCGCGGTCGACGCCAGCCTCAAGCGGCTCCGCACCGACCACATCGACCTGTACCAGTTCCACCACATCGACCGCTCGACGCCGTGGGACGAGATCTGGCAGGCCATCGACGTCCTGGTGCAGCAGGGCAAGATCCTCTATGTGGGCTCCTCCAACCACGCCGGCTGGCACATCGCCCAGGCCAACGAGGCCGCGCGCCGCCGTGGCTCGCTGGGGCTGGTCAGCGAGCAGTGCCTGTACAACCTGTTCGAGCGGCGCGCCGAGATGGAGGTCATCCCGGCCGCGCAGGAGTACGGCCTCGGCGTGATCCCCTGGTCGCCGCTGCACGGCGGGCTGCTGGGCGGGGCGCTGCGCAAGGAGCGCGAGGGCGGCGGGGCGCGCAGCACGTCCGGGCGCACCGCCGACGCGCTGAAGGACAGCGCGGTGCGGGCCCAGGTCCAGCGGTACGAGGACCTGCTCGACCAGCACGGCCTCGAGCCCGGCGAGGTGGCCCTGGCCTGGCTGCTCACCCGCCCGGGGGTGACCGGCCCGATCGTCGGCCCGCGCACCGCCGAGCAGCTTTCGTCCGCGCTCCGCGCCGCCGAGCTGACCTTGGGCGAGGAGCTGCTGACCGCGCTGGAGGAGATCTTCCCGGGCACGGGTCCGTCGCCCGAGGCGTTCGCCTGGTGAACCGGTGAGCCGGTAGCGGCAGCCGGTGAGCCGGTAGCCGATGGGGCAGTCAGCCGGTGAGCCTGACGGCTCACCGGCCCTGGCGGCGGCGGTCCGGCCCGGGGCCTCGGCCTCGGCCTCAGCCGAACGCGGCCGCCAGGGCGACGACGACGAGCACCAGCACGAGCGCACCGCTCATGATCAGATTCCTGGTCTTGGGATCCACGCCTTGAGCGTAACGGGGTCGCTCAGTGTCCCAGCGGCCAGGCGGCCACCACCTCGTAGCGCGGCTGCGCGCCCGGGACCCCCGGGGCCGGCGGGTGGCTGCGCACCAGGCTCAGCTCGGCCACCGTCCACGCGCTGCCCTCGAAATCCGCGAGCCCGTCCACATACGGCCTCAGGTCCGCGCCGCCGCGGCAGCGCGCGAGGGTGAGATGCGGGTGGTAGGGGCGGCGGTGCCGCTCCATGGCCACCCCGGCCCGCCGGGCCCCGGCCTCGGCGGAGTCGGCCAGGTGGCCCAGGGTGGCCCGGTCGCCCTCGACGCCGGCCCACACCACCTTGTCGGCGAAGCGGCCGCCGCCCGCGAGCCGGACCTCGTGGGGCGGGTGGCGGTGGGCCGCCCGGGCCAGCCGCTCGTGCAGCGCGGGCAGCACGCTCTCGTCGACCTGGCCGAAGAAGGCGAGGGTGAAGTGCCAGCCCGCGCGCTCGGTCCAGCGCAGCCCGTCCGCGCCCGGGAGCCTGCGCAGCGCCCCCACGCGGGCGGCGAGCTCGGCGACGGCCGGGTCGGGCGGCAGTACGGCGGCGAAGAGTCTCACCCGCCCAGTCTGGCCCAGCGCCGCCCGGTCCCGCGCCACCGGCCACCCGGTCCCGCGCGGCCGCCCGCCCCGCCGGTGGGGCTGCCCAGGGCCGGGGGGCTGCCCAGGGCCGGTGGGGCTTCAGGGCCGGGGGGCTGCCCAGGGCCGGTGGGGCGTCAGGGGCCGGGGGCCGCTCAGGGCCGGTGGGGCTGTTCAGACCGCCGCGGGCAGCGGCTTGTCCTGCGCGTCCTCCGGCGCGCGCGGGACGAAGGCGAGGTGCCGGCGCCCCGGCCGCAGATCCACCTTCACCCGCAGGCCCCCGGCCCGTACGAGGATCAGGCCGACCGCCACCGCGGCGGCCGCGGACACCAGTCCGCCGGCCGCGAAGCCGACGCGGGCGCCGTAGGTGTCGGTCAGCCAGCCGACCAGCGGGCCGCCGAGCGGGGTGCCGCCGACGAAGACCATCATGAACAGGCTCATCACGCGCCCGCGCATCGCGGGGTCGGTCGCCAGCTGCACATTGGAGTTCGCCGTCACGTTGAAGGTCAGGGAGAAGATCCCGATCGGCACCATGAGGGCCGCGAAGAGCCAGAACTCCGGGGCCAGCGCCGCCGCGATCTCCAGCAGGCCGAACATCAGCGCCGCGCCGATCAGCAGCCGCTGCCGTGTCGCGGTCCGCCGGGCGGCGAGCAGCGCGCCGGTCACCGAGCCGACCGCGATCAGCGTGTTGAGCAGGCCGTAGGTGCCCGGACCGGCGTGGAAGACGCCGTCGGCGAAGGCGCTGAGCCAGATGGGGAAGTTGAAGCCGAAGGTGCCGATGAAGCCGACGAGCACGATGGGCCAGATGAGGTCGGGGCGCCCGGCGACATAGCGCAGCCCTTCGCGGAGCTGTCCCTTGCCGCGCGGCGCGCGCTCGACCTTGTGCAGCTCGCCGGGGCGCATCATGAGCAGGCCGATGAGCGGGGCGCCGAAGGAGAGCCCGTTGAGCAGGAACGCCCAGCCGCTGCCGACGGCGGTGATCAGCACACCGGCGACGGCGGGGCCGACGAGGCGGGCGGACTGGAAGTTCGCGGAGTTCAGGCTGACCGCGTTGCGAAGGTCCCGGGGGCCGACCATCTCGACGACGAACGCCTGCCGCGTGGGGTTGTCGACGACGGTGACCATGCCGAGCAGGAAGGCGATCACATAGACGTGCCAGACCTGCACCTGGCCGCTGAGGGTGAGCGCGGCGAGCGCGAGCCCGCACAGCCCGAGCGCGCCCTGGGTCAGCATCAGCAGCCCGCGCTTGGGGCAGCGGTCGGCGATGACGCCCCCGTACAGGCCGAAGAGCAGCATGGGGAGGAACTGCAGCGCGGTGGTGATGCCGACCGCGGTGGAGGAGCCGGTGAGGCTGAGGACGAGCCAGTCCTGGGCGATGCGTGACATCCAGGTGCCGGTGTTCGATATCACGGCACCCGTGGCGAACAGCCGGTAGTTGCGGACCCTCAGGGAGCTGAAGGTCCCGCCCCTGGGACGCCCGGCTGCGGGGTCACCAGCGGGGGTGGTCACGGGGTCGGCGTCAGGTGCGGGTGCGGAATGTGTTCCGGGTCCCGTACTCAAAGTGCGTTCGCCTCCTAGGCGGCTCGTTTCCTCACATGTGCGCGAGCTTCTCCAGGACGGGCGCGGCGGCGCGGAGCGCGGCCCACTCCTCCTCGGTCAGTCCGCCGACCAGCTCGGCCAGCCATGCGTTCCGCCGGCGGCGGCTCTCCTCGAGCATGGCCTCTGCCCGCTCGGTCTGCGAGACGACCTTCTGCCGCCTGTCCTCCGGATGCGGCTCCAGCCTGACCAGTCCCTTGGCCTCCAGCAGCGCCACGATGCGGGTCATCGAGGGCGGCTGGACGTGCTCCTTGCGGGCCAGCTCGCCCGGGGTGGCGGAGCCGCACTGGGCCAGGGTGCCCAGCACGGACATCTCGGTGGGGCTGAGCGACTCGTCGACACGCTGGTGTTTGAGCCGTCGTGACAGACGCATCACGGCGGACCTCAGCGCGTTCACAGCGGCGGTGTCCGCGTCGCCGCCATGGGACAGATCCGGCATGGTCTTTAGCATAACTCATTACCTCGTCTAATGAAGATCCGCGTTACGGCCCAATTTCATTTTCACCCATATGAGGGGGAACCGCTGCGGAGCGTGACGCAGGGCAAGCGACAAGGGCGCCCGGACCATACGGCCCGGGCGCCCGTGCGCGAGGGTCTCGAGGAGGCTCAGCCGGAGCCGAGCGCCTGCTGGATCGGGTGCAGCAGGAAGTAGACGAGGAAGCACAGCCCGACCGCGCTGAGCAGCCAGGGCACCTCCCGCATCCGCCGGGTCGCGATGCGCAGCAGCAGGTACGACAGCACGCCGAGGCCGATCCCGTTGGTGATGCTGTAGGTGAACGGCATCGAGATCATGGCCAGGAAGGCCGGGACCGCGATCGTGAAGTCGCTCCAGTCGATCTCCTTGACGTTCGCCGCCATGATCAGGAAGCCCACGACGACCAGCGCGGGGGTCGCCGCCTGGGACGGGACGATCTTGGCCAGCGGGGTGAAGACCAGCGCGAGCAGGAAGAGCCCGCCGGTCACCACGTTGGCAAGGCCGGTGCGGGCGCCCTCGCCGACGCCCGCCGTGGACTCCACGAAGCAGGTGTTGGCCGAGGCCGAGCCGAAGCCGCCGCCGGCGACCGCGACGCCGTCCACCATCAGGATCCGGCCCATGCCCGGGAGCTGGCCCTTCTCGTCGGTGAGCCCGGCCTCCTCGCCGACGCCGATGATCGTGCCCATGGCGTCGAAGAAGCCGGACAACAGCACGGTGAAGACGAACAGACAGCCGGTGAGGATGCCGACCTCATGGAAGCCGCCGAAGAGGCTGACATGACCGATCAGGCCGAAGTCGGGGGTGTCGACCACCTTGTCCGGGAGGTTGGGGACGGTCAGCCCCCAGTTCGCGTCCGGGATGTCGGCCACCGCGTTGATCACCACCGCGACGACCGTCATGGTCACCATGCCGAGCAGGATCGCGCCGCGCGTCTTGCGGACAACCAGGACGAAGGTGAGCGCGAGCCCGGCCACGAAGATCAGCACCGGCCAGCCCTGCAGCTTGCCCTCGATGCCCAGGCCCATCGGCACGGTGGTGGCGGCCTTGTCCGGGTTGCGGGTGACGAAGCCCGAGTCGACCAGGCCGATCAGGGTGATGAACAGCCCGATGCCGATCGCGATGGCGCGGCGCAGCCCGCCCGGGATCGCGTCCATCACCCGCTGCCGCAGCCCGGAGGCGACCAGGATCATCAGCACGAGGCCCGCGAGGACCACCATGCCCATGGCGTCCGGCCAGCTCATGTTGGGCGCGAGCTGGAGCGAGACCACGGCGTTGATGCCGAGGCCGGCGGCGAGCGCGATCGGGACGTTGCCGATGACCCCCATGAGCACGGTGGTCAGGCCCGCCATCAGGGCGGTGGCGGTGACGAGCTGGCCGTTGTCCAGGTGATGGTGGTACTTGTCCTCGCCTGCCCCGAGGATGATCGGGTTCAGCACGATGATGTACGCCATCGCGAAGAAGGTCGCCAGACCGCCGCGGATCTCCCGGGAGACGGAGGACCCCCGCTCGCTGATCCGGAAGAACCTGTCCAGGCCGTTCTTGGAGGGTGCCGGTGCCTGCTGCCGGGCGTCGGCCGGCGCGGAGGCCGAGGGGGACATGAAGTACCTCAGAGGTGTGAAGACAACCAACGGGTCGTTTGGATGATCACACGAGACAATCCAGTCAGACCCGGACCGTTTCAGTATGAATACATGAAGAATAAAACGCCAATCCCCCCATGTAGCCGGACGGTTTCGGACCGTAGTCACGACAGCCGGCGGGCAGGCGAACGGCCCCGGGTGGCGGGCACCCAGGGCCGTAAGCTGTGCACATGACGAAGTGGACCCCCAGGCACGAGGCCCCGGCACCCCTCGAGGGCAACGTCGTGGCCACGATCACCGGCGGCACGATCGTGTGGTTCGTCCTCTTCCTCGTACAGCTGCCCTTCTACGGCTGGTACGACGACCACGGCCATCTGTGGTGGCTGTGGACCTGCCTGGCCGGCGGCGGCCTCGGCCTGCTGGGCATCTGGTACGTCCGCGCCCGCGAGGCGGCCATCCGCCGCTCCCGCGAGCCATGATCACCGACTGATCACTGAGAGATCGCTGAGGAACCCTGGTCACTCAGCGATCCCGGTCACCGGCTGATCACTACTGGACGTCGACGAAGTCCCCGCCCGCCTTGACCGCCGGCGTGGTGGAGGTGCCCGCGAAGTTCCAGCGGAAATAGCCGTCTTCCTTGGCGGTGACGGTCGTCTTCAGCGCCCCGCGGCTGGCGGAGGTCACCGTCTTGAGCGTGGTGTAGGTGTCGCTGTTCTTCTTGCGGAACTGGAGCTTGACGGACTGGTTGGTGTAGCCCGCGTAGGCGCCGGTCTCCCAGTTGGCGCGGGTCAGCGCGCCGGTCACGGTGATGGTCCTGCCCTTCTTCACCGGCTCGGGCGAGGCGTTGACCGTCAGCTTGGAGTACCGCTGCATGGCGAAGGAGCCGGCCTTGTCGGTGGTGAAGTAGTCGCCGTCGTTGGCGTCCACCCACGCGGAGACGTACCAGGTACCGGCCGGGGAGTTGTCGAAGAAGTCGACGTCCGGGTCGACGGTGAAGGTGCCGGTGCAGGTCGAGGTGGTGGCGTTCGAGGCGACACAGCTGACCTTCTTGGTCGGCTGCAGAAAGCCGTACGACGGCCCGTCCAGGTAGAGGTCGGCGGCCTTGATGCCCGAGTCGTCCGACGCGGTCACCTTCACCGTGAAGGTCTTGGCGGCCGACGTGCCGACGGCGACCTTGCCGGTGCCGTTCACGACCACGCTCTTGATTTCCGTGTCACCGTAGCCGTCCGCCTGGGCGGCCGGGGCCGCCAGCCCGCCCAGTGCGACGGCGGCTGCGAGCACGGCGAAGGTAGCGCTCTTGCGCATCTGTCCCCCACAGGATGAATGAGAGGGCTCGGCCGCTGAACATGGGGCGGCGGAGCCAGGAGGGAACAACTGTACGATCTTCACCATCTGTTCACAATGGTTTCGGTGACTCCACGTTTCATTCTGGGTATGACGATTGCTCACCTCTGAGCGCCAACCGCCCAGTAATGTGTTTTTCATGACCGGCCATGGCTTCCGCGCGGACCAAATCGACACCAGCAAGCCGCACTCGGCTCGCATGTACGACTATTTCCTCGGCGGGAAGACCCACTATTCCGTCGACGCCCGGGCCGCCGAGCGGGTCGAGGCCGTCTGGCCCGACGTCATCCCGTGGACCCGCGCCAACCGGGCCTTCATGCACCGCGCCACCCGCTGGCTGGCCACCGAGGCGGGCATCCGGCAGTTCCTCGACATAGGCACCGGCATCCCCACCGAGCCCAATCTGCACCAGGTGGTCCAGCAGGCGGCCCCCGCCTCCCGGGTCGTGTACGCCGACAACGACCCCATCGTCCTGGCCCACGCCCAGACGCTGATGCTCTCCAGCCCCGAGGGGCGCACCGCCTACATCCACGCCGACGTCACGGACCCCGAGGCCATCCTCGCCGCCGACGAGCTGCACGCCACGCTGGATCTCAGCGAGCCGATCGCGCTGTCCCTCAACGCGCTCATGCACTTCATCGGCGACGACCAGCAGCCGTACGACATCGTCCAGCGGCTGCTGGCCCCCCTGGCGCCGGGCAGCTACCTCGTGCTCTCCCACGGCGGGCTCGACCCCCGCCCCGGCCTCTCCGACGCGGTCACCGACCTCTACCGGTCGAGCGGCATCCACGTACAGGGGCGCACCCTCGACCAGGTCACGGCCTTCTTCGACGGTCTCGAGCTCGTCGAGCCCGGCGTGGTGATGCCGCACCGCTGGAAGCCGGAGAGCGAGCGGGAGCGGGCGGAGGCCGAGAAGACGAACCTGTGGATCTACGCGGGCGTGGCGCGCAAGGGGTAGCGAGCGGTCAGGTTCGGGGTCGGGGTCGGGGTCGGGGTCGGGGTCAGTTCTGGTTGACCGGCCAGGCCGCCGCCGGATCGCAGTGGTCCGGGCACGCCAGCACATAGACCTCGTTGCCGAGGAAGAGCCAGTACGCCTCGGCGCGGATGCTGTAGGCCTGTTCCGGCTGCCCCGGATGGACGGCGAACTCCATGCCCTCCGGCACCTGGCAGACATACACCAGGTCGGCCCCGCACGCGCACCGGTAGCACTCGGGATCCTGCGCCCAGGACGGGGTGCCGCCCACCTTGAAGCCCTGGGTCCCCTCGGGGGTGTCCGCGAACGGCCGCAGCGTCAGCGGCAGGGGGATCACGGACGGCTCGGTCTCCGCCGCCGGCAGGACGGCGTGCCGCTGGAGCAGCACGCGCCAGAACGGACCCGGGTAGGGCGGCTGCGGGGCGTCCCAGTAGCGGGGTACCAGCCGGCCGTCGCCGGTCAACTGGGGCTCGGACGCGTCGTTGTGCGCGCGGCAGTGGAAGACCAGCAGGTGGTCCCCGCCGAAGGGCTCCACGTCCTGGGGCACGTCGAGCTGGAAGAACAGCGCCATCCGCTCGCCGCAGAAGCACTCCGGCCACTCCTGGCCCTCGTCAAGGAAGGGCCGGCCGCCCACCGAATTCCGCGCCGGCCGGTCCAGCGGCTCGCTGCCGACCTCGATCGCATAAGCAGGCGGCACCGCCCGCACCTCCTTCACTTCGGTTCGGCCGTGCGCCGAACCGCTGTCAGTCGAACCGCCGTCAGCCGAACCGCGATCAGTCGAACCAGCGGGCGCGGGCCAGTTCCTCGGTGCGGGTCAGGTCCTCCAGCAGGGCCGCCACCTCGAAGCGGCGCGCCCACTGGCCCGCCGCCCAGGCCAGCCCCGCCGCCACGCCCTCCAGGGTCGAGGCGTGCAGCGTGCCGTCCACGTATCGCCAATCCAACTCGGCGCGCCCGTCGAGTTCCGCGCCGCCCTCGACCAGCAGCTCCTCGTGCTCGACGTACGACAGCGGGGCGCCCGGCAGCAGCTCGCGCACCGCCGCCGGGACCTCGTGGGGCTCGCCCTGCGAGACGACCGGGGCCGGGTACGCCTCGCTCAGCCGCCGCACCTGGAACAGCTCCGCCACGTCCGCCGCCCGCGCCGGGCGCACCGGCAGCAGCGCCCGCCCGTCCGCCTCGGCCAGCGGCATCAGGTCCGGCGCGTCCGCGACCAGCGCGTCCGCCGCGTCCACCACGCGCGGCTCGCCGTCCACCACGGCGCGCAGCTCGTCCGGCAGCGTCACCTGCTCGGGGTCCAGATCGGCCAGCAGCCCGTAGAGGGCGTGCAGCTGGGCGGGCGTCACCGGGCGGTCCTCGTCGGCCAGCCGCGCCAGCAGCTCCGCCGCCCCGCCCGGCTCGTCCAGCAGCGCGGCCACCGAGGTCCGCACCCCCAGCGCGCGCAGCACCTGCTCGTCCTCGAACCCGGCCGCGTCCACCGGCTCGTACAGGCCGGCCAGCAGCGGATCGCCCCCGGCCGCGCGCAGCCCGGCGGGCCGGCGCCCGTCGAGCACCGGGTGGCCGCGCAGCCACCAGGCGGTGTACGAGCGCACCGACTCCGTCGTGCCGTCCGGCAGCAGCACCCGCACCGGCGCGGTGAGCGCGTCGCGCAGCGGCGGCCGCGCCAGCATGGCCAGCGCCCTCGGCCAGGCGTCGTCGTCGACCAGGTCCAGGTCCCGTACGGCGACGATCTCGGTGGCCACCGGGGGCACCGGGGTCTCCGGCAGCCGGTCAAGGACGTCCTCGCACCACACGTCGACCGCGTCCAGCAGCCCCACGTCATCGGGCTCGGCGAAGTCCCCTTCGCGCGGCTCCAGCTCGTCCGGGTCCAGGACCACGTCGGTGGCCCGCACCAGCGTGAAGTCGGCCAGCACGCCGACCGCCGCCAGCGTCTCCTCGCCCCACCGCTCGGCGAGCTCCGCGTCGCACGCGGGCAGCTCGCCCTCCCGCATCACCTGCTCGAAGGCGCTCCCCGGGAAGACCAGCTCCCCGGCGGGGGCGGGCTCCCCCTCCTCGTCCGGCAGCGCCAGCGCGCCCAGCCACGGCTCGTCGCCGGGCGCGAGCCGGGCCTGCTGGACCAGGCCGAGGACGGTCTCGGCGAGCGTGTCGGGGTCGAGCGCGGCGGTGGGCGCGCCCGTGTCCTCCGCGAACGGGTCGTACTCGTCCTCCGCGTCCAGCGAGTGGGCGACGGCGGCCCGCACCTGAGGCGTGGTCAGCACGGCGCGCGGGGTCGCCGGGGTCGCGCCGAGCTTCTCCAGCAGCGGGTGGGCGGCGTCCGGGTGAGCGACCTTCAGGCCCAGCCGGGCCAGGGTGCGGTGCCGGTCGTCGCCGTCCGCCTCCTCGCCCGGCAGCGGCAGCAGCACCTGCCGGGGCCCGATCGTCGTCCGCCCGTCCGCCAGCGGCACCGGAAGCCCGCTGAGCCGGTCCGGGTCGGTGCCGCCCAGCGAGTCGTACAGCCGCCGCCACCACGCCGGGGCGCGCTCGACGCCCGCGAGCCGGTCGATCACCTCGCCGAGCGGCACCCGCGCCACGCCCAGCGCCCGCAGCTCCTGGCGCCGCTCCAGACCGGCGGGCAGCAGGGTCGGGAACAGCTCGGCCAGCACCCGCACGGTGTCGGCGCCCGCGCCCTCCAGCATCTCCGCGTCCCGGGGCCGCAGCGCGTACGGCTCGCTGCCGGAGCCGCCCACGAGGACGTCGCCGAGGATGTCGTCGTCCCACGTCGCCGGGCCCGACTCCACGGCCGGCGCGCCGCCGCCCGGATTCCTGGGCCCGCCCCGCGCGGCGTCCGGCCCCGGCGCGGCGTCCGGCCCCAGCGCGTCCGTCGAGCCCGTCTCGGCGCCCGCCGGGACCTCGCCGCCCGCCGGGGTCGCGGCGCTCGGCAGGAACGGCACGCGCGGCAGCAGCTCCAGGATCCGCCGCCGCAGCTCACCGTCCAGCTCACTCCTGCCCAGCGGGCCGGGGACCAGGTCGATCGTCCCCACCCCGACCGGGTGCCAGTCGCGCAGCAGCGCCGCGTACGCCTCGGCCGCGCGCTCCACCAGGAAGTCCCTCAGCGGACCGGGCGAGATGTGACGGCGGGTCGGCTCCAGCGGGAAGGAGGCGATGAGCAGCGCGGGCACGCCCAGAAGCTCGTCCGTCGGCGTCGGCGCATGCACCACCGGGGCCGTGTCGGGCCGCACCGGCGCGCCCTCCGCGTCCACCGGCACCGCCCAGGTCACCGACCACACCGGCCGCAGCCGCTCCTCCACCGGGCGGTCGGCCAGCAGCGCGGCGTCCAGCGGGCCGCCCGCGGTCTCGGTCCGCCACCGGCGGGCCCCGTCCACGGCGCTGCTGTCCTCGATGACCGTGTACGGACCCTCTTTGCGGCGCCGCACCGTCCGTACGCCCTCGGGCGTCTCGACCACGATCTCCGTCAGCCCCGGCAGCGTGATCAGCAACGCGTCGTCGATGCCGTCCAGCAGCCGCTCCACCACGTCCAGCGCGGCGCCGTCGCGCAGCGGCAGCACGACGACCGTGTCGTAGCCCTCCGGCGCGCTGCCCTCCGCCGGCAGCGGCAGGCGCAGCAGCGGCACGAGCCCGTCGCGGCGGCGCAGTTCGTCCCCGAGGCCGGGGCTCGCCCCGGCCGCGCGGTACGCCAGCTCACGCGCCTCCACCAGCGACCAGCGCACCCCGCCCGAGCGGCCCACGACCGCGGGCTCGTCGCTGACAGCGAGCACCGCCGCGAAGCCGACCCCGAACCGGCCGACCACGGCGCCCGGCTCGTCCCACCCGGCGGTGTCCCGCTTCGCGGACGCCCGCAGCGTGGACAGCGACTCCACGCCGGCCGCGTCCAGCGGCGCCCCGGTGTTGGCGACCGCCAACACGGCGGGCTCGCCGTCCGACGCCGGGTGCAGGGTCAGCCGCAGCCGGCCGGGCACCCCGGCCCGGGCCGCGGCGTCCGAGGCGTTCTGCGCCAGCTCGACCACGAGGCGGTCCCGGTGGCCGCCCAGCACGAGGTCCATCTCGGCGTTGGCGTCCTCCCGGAACCTCGCGGGCGACGCGGCCCAGGCGTCCAGCACGGCGCGCCGCAGCCGCGCGGTCCCGAACGGGTCCGCGTCCTCCGTCGCGCCTTGCACCATCGCCGTGCTGCTCACGTGTCGCCTCCGGGGTCCTGGTCTGGGTCCGTCTGGGTCCGTCTGGGTCCATCCGGTCCGTCTGGTCCGTCTGGGTCTGCCGCGGAGAACGCGGCCCACGCCATCGAGTTCCCCCGCGGCCCGCCTTCCCCACTGCTGCCGCCGAACGTACCGTCACTGCGCTGCCACGCTCGCGCCGCCCTCATCTACCATCCTGCGTCGCGCGCGGGCGGGGACGGGCGCGCCTCCCGCACCCCGTACGAACGGCAGGCGCAGGCGCGCCAACGCACTCGCACCCGCCATCAGGGACGGGCGCGAGGAACGCCCTCAGGAACGGGCGCGGGAACGGGCTGGGGAACTGCCTCGGGAGCGGGCCCGGGGCGGGCCCGGTGCGGGCCCGGAGCCGGCCCGGTGCGGGCCCGGGAGCGGCCTCAGGAGTGGCCGAGCTCCTCCGCCGGCGCGTCGGGCTCCACGGACCCACCGGTGCGCTCCGCCGGCCCCCGCAGCGGCAGCGGCTCGACGACCGTCTCGTCGATCACCGGCGGCGCCGGGCGCGGCGGCTTCGGCATGACGGCGGCCTCCGAGTGCGCCCCGCAGCCGTACGCCAGGGACACCACCCGCCCGTCCGCCGGGCTGAACTCGTTGGCGCACACCCCGAACGCCTGCCGCAGCGACCCCGCGATCGGCATCATGAAGCCGCAGGTCACGCAGGACGCGGGGGCGGCCTGCGCCATCGGCGTCTTGGCGCCGAACGCCTCGTCCCAGCGGTCCGCCGCAACATGCAGCCCGTAGCGGGACAGCACGCGGGCCCGCCGCATGCCCAGTTCCTCGGCGACCGCCGCGATGCTCCCGGCCGCGGGCGGGGTCTCCTGCGCGGCGGGCGGGCCCGCCGTCACATCGGCGTCCTCGACCGCCGCGAGCTGCTGCATTTCCTCCGAGACGGCGGAGTTCGGCGGCGGGCTGTCCTCGCCCGAGTAGCCGGGCTCAAGCCGCAGGTCCTCGGCCTCGCTGGGGAGCAGATCGCCCGGGCCCAGGTCGCCGGGGCGCAGCCGCTCACTCCAGGGCACCCACTCGGGGGCCAGCAGCGCGTCCGGGCCGGGCAGCAGCACCGTCTCGTCGACGGTGACGACCTTCGCGCGGGAGGCGCGGGTGACGGTCACCGCCCAGCGCCAGCCCCGGTAACCCGGCTCCTGGCATTCGAAGAGGTGGGTGACGACGCGGTCCGCGTCGGCGACGGCGCGCACGTACTCGCCGACCGTGCCCGGACGGGCGGCTTCCGCGGCCGCCTCACGCGCGAGTTCGACCGCCTCGGCGCACAGACGGTCGGGGGTACGGCTTCGCATCGCAGCACTCACAGGATCGATTCTCTCTTCCACGCCGTCGCAGCCGTTTGACGAGTGCGCCAGCCGTACGGCCGGGACACGGGATCGCGGACGGAGCGGACCAGGGGACCGCGTCGACGTCCGCGCCCGATCCGGCCTCGGGCGCACCTTGTACGTCCCATTCTGCGGGATGGTGACTCGGCGCGTGGCCAAGAACGACCGTCGGTGGCGCGTAACGCACGCTACCCTGTCCGGCCCATCCAACCCCACCCCTGTCCCTGGACAACCTGGGGACAACTGGGGGCACCCTGGGGTCGGCCCCTCCGGCGGGACCCGGTGCACGGGCCCGGAAGGAGGCTCCGGAAGAACTCGCCCCCGGGCCACCAAAGGGGAATGTGTAGTTCCGGATGGCGGTCGGGGCCTCACATACCGGCCGACTTCCCTGCACCATGGTCGGGTGGACGTCACGCGGTTCATCGGCGACGGCCCGATCCGACGGTCGGGCCGTCGCATCGGCCGGGCACTGCACCTCCCCTTCACCGCGACCGGCAGAGGCATCCGCCGGGCCACCCACGCGCAGGGCGCCGGCGAATCCGGCCTCGGCAAGCTGATCGAACTGCACGCCGTGAACTCCGCGGGCGACATGCTGATCACCGTCGCCCTCGCCTCCACCGTCTTCTTCTCCGTACCGACCGACGAGGCACGCGGCCGCGTCGCCCTCTACCTGGCCATCACCATGGCCCCCTTCACCCTTCTGGCCCCCGTCGTCGGCCCGCTGCTCGACCGCCTCCCGCACGGCCGCCGCGCCGCGATGGCGAGCGCCATGCTCGCCCGCGCGGTGCTCGCGCTGACGATGGCGGGCGCGGTCGTGGGCGGCGGCCTCGAGCTGTACCCGGCGGCGCTGGGCGTGCTGGTGGCCTCCAAGGCCTACGGCGTCGTACGGTCCGCCGTCGTGCCCCGGCTGCTGCCACCCCGCTTCTCTCTCGTCAAGGCCAACTCCCGGGTCACCCTCGCCGGGCTCCTGGCGACCGGCCTGGCGGCCCCCGTCGGGGCCGGGCTGCACCAGCTCGGCCCGACCTGGCCGCTGTACGGGGCGTTCGCGGTGTTCGTCGGGGGCGGCTTCCTCTCCTTCACGCTCCCGCACAAGGTGGACTCGGCGAAGGGCGAGGGCAGGGTGCAGCTCACGTCGGGCGAGCGCCATCTGCACCTGCCCAAGCACGCGCACCGGCCTGCCCCGGGGGAATCGGGGGCATCGGGGGAATCGGGGGAATCGGGGGAAGCCGGGCCCGCCTCCGGGACCACCGATCCCCCAGAGCCCAAAGAGCCCGTAAAGCCCACAGAGCCCCCAGAGCCCGCAGACGCGGCGCCGCGCCGCGTGGGGCTGCGCAAGGTCAGCCCGTCCGTGCTGCACGCCCTGGAGGCGGGCTCCTCGCTGAAGGCGCTGTCCGGCTTCCTGACCTTCTTCCTCGCCTTCCTGCTGCGCGAGCACCCGCTGGGCGGGCTGGGCCCGGAGATCTCGCTCGGCGTGGTCGCGGTCGCGGCGGGCGGCGGCAACGCGCTGGGCACGGCGATCGGCGCCATGCTGCGGACGCGCGGGCCGGAGCGGATCATCGCGGTGGTGCTGACCTCGGCCCTGGGGGTGATCGCCGCATCGGCCGCCCTCTACAGCGCCGTCATGGTCGCCGCCGTGGCCGCGACCGCCGGGATCTCGCTGGCCCTGGGCAAGCAGTCGCTGGACGCGGTGATCCAGCGCGATGTGCCCGAGCAGGTCCGTACCTCCGCCTTCTCCCGCTCGGAGACCACGCTGCAACTGGCGTGGGTCGTCGGCGGTGCGGTGGGCATCCTCCTCCCGCTCAACGGCGCGCTGGGCATGTCCGCCGCCGCCGCGATGATCGCCGTGGGCACGGCGGCAAGCCTGCGAGGCCTGCTGGCAGCCGCCCGCCATGGGGCGGCACGGCCGCGCGTGGCCTGAACGGCACGAGTGGCCTGAACGGCACGAGCGGCACACCCCCGCGCAGGGCGATCAAAACGGCCCGATAGCCTGCCCGCATGACCGCTGCGCTGTTTTCCAGGGGCAAGGGCCGCCGCGCCGCCACCGCCGCCTGTGCCGTGTCCCTCGGGCTCGTCGCCACCCTCTCCGCCTGCGACAAGCCGACCCCGCTGGCGACGGTCACGGTCGGTTCCAAGACCGTGACGACCGAGGCCGCCAAGGACTGCTACAAGAAGGGCGAGATCGTCGCCAAGTCCGAGAAGCAGGTCGCGGCGTGCCTCAGCAGGAAGCCCGAGCAGTCGCTGTCGGTCAGCCCCGGTGAGAAGGTCCGCGTCGGCGTGGACCCGAAGATCGCCGACTCGGGCTGGGTCGTGATCAGCGAGGCCCAGGGCGTCGTGAACGGCCAGACCAACAAGACCTACCGCAGCCTCGACAGCGACACGCTCTTCGAGCAGCGGAACCCGCAGACCGGCCAGACCACCACGCTCGACAGCGTGACGCTCGTGGTCGTGGAGACCGGCGAGGGGAACGGCATCAAGGGCGCCTGGCCGATAAAGCTCACCCGGGACGCCTGACACCCGACGCCTGACGTCGGGCCCGCCGTGTCGTCGAACCCCTGACGTCGGGCCCCTGACGTCGAACCCCTGACGTCGGGCTCCTCACGTCCGACGCCTGACCGAGACGGCCGCCCACCGCGGCCGCACCGCAGCAGGGAGAGCCGGGAGCCGCTGATGCGCGTACTCGTCGTCACCGCCGTACCCGCCGAGCGGGACGCGGTGGTACGTGGCGTACGCGCGGCGGCGGCCGAGTCGGCCGACGCGCCGGAGGCGGCCGAGGTCTCCGTGCCCGGCGGGCGGACGCTGCACCGGGTCGTACGGCCCCCGCTCACCCTGGACGTGCTGGCCGCCGGGGTCGGCCCGGCCGCCGCCGCGGCGGCCACCGCCACGGCCCTGACCGCCGCCGAGCTCGGCACAGCCGGGCCCGGGGCCGCCGGGCCCGGGGCCGCGCCGTACGGGCTCGTCGTCTCAGCCGGAATCGGCGGCGGCTTCACGCCGGCGCCGCTCGGCACCGTCGTCGTCGCCGAGGAGATCGTCGCCGCAGACCTGGGCGCCGAGACGCCCGACGGCTTCGCCGCCGTCACCGACCTCGGCTTCGGGACCGTCGAGCACCTCCCGCCGCCCGCGCTCGTGCGGGCCGTCGCCGAGGCGGCGGGCGCGGCGCGCGGCGCGGTGCTCACCGTCTCGACCGTGACCGGCAGCGCCGGGCGCGCCACGGAGCTGCTGCGGCGCCACCCGCGCGCCGCCGCCGAGGCGATGGAGGGCTTCGGGGTGGCGGAGGCGGCCGCCGCGCACGGCGTGCCCGTCCTGGAGGTGCGGGCGATCTCCAACACCGTCGGCCCGCGCGACCGCGCCGCCTGGCGGATCGGCGAGGCGCTCGACGCCCTGGCGGGCGCCTTCCGCGACCTCCCGCCCGCCCTCGCCACCTGGAAGGGACCCAGCACATGACGCCGCAGCCGTCACCGACCGACCACGAGCCGACCGCACCCCAGGCGGCCCCGCGCCGGCCGAGCGCGCCACAGCCCAACACACACCAGCCGCTGAGCATCGCGTACTCGCCGTGCCCCAACGACACCTTCGTCTTCCACGCCTGGGCCCACGGCCGCGTCCCGGACGCGCCCGCGATCGACGTCACGTTCGCCGACATCGACATCACCAACGGCATGGCGGAGCGCGGCGAGCGCGATCTGCTGAAGGTGTCGTACGCCGTCCTGCCGTGGATCCTGCGCGACTACGCGCTGGTGCCCTGCGGCGGGGCGCTCGGGCGCGGCTGCGGCCCGCTGGTGCTCACCAAGGAGCCGGGGCGGGCCAAGGACCTCGCGGGCAAGACGGTCGCCGTGCCGAGCGACCGCTCGACGGCGTACCTGCTCTTCCGGCTGTGGGCGGCCGGCGAGGTGCCGGGCGGGGTGGGCCGGGTCATCGTGCTGCCGTTCGACCAGATCATGCCCGCCGTGCGGGACGGCCGGGTGGACGCCGGTCTCGTCATCCACGAAGCCCGCTTCACCTACCAGAACTACGGCCTGCACCGCCTGGCCGACATGGGCGAGCACTGGGAGCTGACCACCGGCCTGCCGATCCCGCTCGGCGCGATCGTCGCGAAGCGGTCGCTGGGCGCCGAGCGGCTGCGGGCCGTGGCCGAGGCCATCCGTACGTCCGTACGGTCGGCCTGGGACGACCCGGCGGCCTCGCGCGACTACGTCCTGGAGCACGCCCAGGAGATGGACCCGGCCGTCGCCGACCAGCACATCGGGCTCTACGTGAACGAATTCACCGCCGATCTGGGCGAGGACGGCTACGCGGCGGTGCGCGGGCTGCTCACACGCGCGGCGGCCGAGGGGCTGGTGCCGCCCCTCGGCCACGACGCACTGGAGTTCGTCTGAAGCTGGAGTTCGTCTGAAACGGTGTCTGGATGGTGGTGGTGTCCGGAAGGTGCCCGGGACCCGGACAGCCTGACCGGCGCCTGGACGCCGAGCCGGGGCGCCTAGACGTCGAGCTGGTCGGCCACCGCCCGCAGCATGCCCGCGATCTTGTGGCCCTGGGCCTTGTCGGGGTAGCGCCCGCGCTCGAGCTGCTGCGTCACGTTCTCCAACAGGGTGGTCAGGTCCTGGACGATCGAGGCGAGCTCGTCGGGCTTGCGGCGCTGGGCGGCCGCGACGGACGGCGTCTCCAGTACCGTCACAGAAAGTGCCTGGTCACCACGGTTACCGGCCACGACGCCGAACTCGACGCGCTGCCCCGGCTTGAGCGAGTCCACACCTTCCGGGAGTACGGAGGAGTGCACGAAGACGTCGCCGCCGTCGTCACGGGAGAGAAAGCCGAAGCCCTTCTCGCTGTTGAACCACTTGACCTTGCCGGTAGGCACGTCTGTCCTCGTCCTCGTCACTCGTCGGAAAAGCACGTAAAAACTGCTCTGGATAGCACTACAGCGGGTCGTAAGACCCGCCACCACCAAGGCTAATGGTCCGGAGCCTGGTGACAAGACGTACCCGGGTGGTTCCGGGTGGTGGTTCCTACGCGCGCTCTGCTCGGACCTACCCTGGTGCGGTGAGCAATGAAACCCCGCACGGCGCTTCCCCCGGCCACCGCCCGGAGGCGCCCCTGCCCGGCGACCGGCTGGTGCGCCTGGGCGTGATCGTCTTCGGCGTGGGCGCGGTGGCCACCCTCATCACCGTCGCCCCCCTGTTCCTGGGCCTGCACCCGCTGCCCTCGGTCGCGTACTTCGTGTGCATGCTGATGGGCGTCGGCTTCGCGCTGGCCGCGGCGGGCCTGCTGCGCTCGATCAGGGCGCAGCGGCGCGTGCCCCGAGAGCCCTAGCGGTCCTGGGCGAGGTCACCCCTCCAGATGGCCCGCCAGCCACTGCGGAAACGCGGTCAGGTCGTTCAGCACCACATCGGCCCCCGCCGAACGCAGCTCTTCCGCGTCACAGGGTCCCGTCGCGACCGCCACGGACAGCGCGCCCGCCGTGCGCGCGCCGCGCACGTCGCCCGTGTGGTCCCCGACGTACACCGATGCGCCGTACTCGCGCAGCGCCTCCGCCTTGGCCTCGGCCCACAGCCAGCCGACGACCGCGTCGGCCTCGATGCCCAGGTGGGCCACGTGCAGCTTGGCGTTCGGCTCGTGCTTGGCCGTCACCACGACCGCGCGCCCGCCGGCCGCCCGCACCGCGGCGACGGCCTCACGGGCGCCGGGCATGGCGAGGGTCGGGGCTATCGCGTACTCCGGGTACAGCGCGCGGTAGGCCTCGCCCACCTCCTCGATCCGCTCGTCGGGGAACCAGTGCGCGAGCTCCTGCTCCAGCGGCGGGCCGAGGCGGGTGATGGCCAGCTCGGCGTCGATGAAGGTGCCGGTGGCGGCGGAGAGCGCCTCGTAGGCGGCCTTGATGCCGGGGCGGGAGTCGATGAGGGTCATGTCGAGGTCGAACCCGACCGTCAGGGGCTGCGCGGGGGAAGCGGGCGACGCGGGCGAGGCGGGCGACGAAGACGAAGGCATGCCCGACATTCTGCCCCGGACCGCCCACCGGAGCCGGGGGCCGGGCCTGCCTGCCGGGGGCCAGGGGCCGCCTGACCGAGGCCGGGGGCCAGGGGCCGGGACCCGCCTGGCCGGGGCCGGGGGCCGGGGGCCGGGGGCCGGGGGCCAGGGGCCGGGGGCCAGGGGCCGGGGGCCAGGGGCCGGGGGCCAGGGGCCGGGGGCC
>NZ_MAXF01000043.1 GCF_001704635.1 Streptomyces sparsogenes
GGGGGCCGGGGGGGCCGGGGGCCGCCTCGCCGGCGGCCCCAAACCGCCTGACCGTGGGCCTCGGCCCGCCTGCCCCGAGCCGGGGGCCAGGGGGCCGGGACCCGCCTGCCCGGGGCCGGGGCCGGAGCGGGGGACCAGGGGCCGGGACCCGCCTGCCCCGGGGCCCGGAAGCCTGGGCGCGGCAGCCCTCGGGTCAGCTGCGGCGCCTCGCGCGCCATACGAGGAAGAGCGCCGACGCGATGGCCGCCGAGCGCACCACGACCGGCCAGGCCGCCCGCAGCGCGTCCTTCATGCCGTCCTGAGGGATCGGCTCGCCCCATTTGCCGGTCGCCCGGCCCCACAGCCAGGTCATGGCCACGGCCGCGACCAGGCCGGGCATGCCCAGCGCGGCCCACTTCGCCTCGGCGCGCGACAGCTTGCGCGTGCTGTAGGCGAGCACCCAGCCGAACGCCATCACGATGAGGTTGCCCAGCACGGCGCCGGCCACGAGCAGCGCGGCCGCCAGCAGAAGCAGCGGGCTGAGGGAGCCGGGCCGCTCGGCCCCCTCGGCGGCGGCCTCGGCGTCCCCGCCGCGCCGCCGCCGCAACGCACGGCGCAGCAGCCCCGGCCGGCGCGCCTCCTTGCCGCCGCCATCGGCCGCCCCCTCCCCGGCGCCCTGGTCCGGGTCCGCCCCCGCGGCTTCCTTGGCGTCCTTCTCCTGGTCGGCCTCGGTCGGCATGCCGAGCAGTTCGGGGATCTCGATCCCGCCGGTGAACCCCTCCACCTGCCCGAACGGCGAGTCCCGCTGCTCGGGCTGCGCGAACGGGCCCGGCTCGACGTGCCACCAGTCGGGATTGGACTCGCGGGGGCCGAGCTCGTCCTCGCCCGCGAGGTGGGGCGGCGACGCGGCGGAGGGCGACCTCCGGGCGGGCGACGGCACGCGCGGCGGCTTGCCGTGGTCGGCCGCCGGCTGCCCGGGGGACGCCCCGGCGGGGGGTGCCCCGGTGGAGGACGACTCGCCCGGGGCCCCGGGCCGCCGCCCGGCCGGGGCGTCGCCGTCGCGCGGGGTGGGCACCTTGCCGGTCAGCCCGCTGCGCTCGGCGAGCCCGGACAGCTTCTCGCGCGCCGCGCGCGCCATCCCGGCCGCGCCCGCCCCGCGCGGCGGCTCCCCGGTCCCGTACGCCCCACGCGGCTCTCCGGTCCCGTACGCCCCGCGCGGCGGCCCGCCGCTCGCGTACGTCCCGCCGGCGCTCCCCGGGCCCGCCGCGCCACCGTCCGGCGCGCCGCCCGCGGGCGGCCGGCCCCCGGCGGCGGCCACCACGTCGGCGGGTGTGCCGAGCTTGGCGAGGATCCGCTTCACACCGGCCGGGCTGTCCGTACCGGCGGACGCGCGCCGCCGGTCGATGTCGGCGCGCAACTCGGCGACCAGCCGCATCCGGTCGCCGGACGGCAGGCCCCCCTGTTGTGCCAGATCGCCGACACGGCTCAGATAGTCGTAGACGAGCTGCTCGCTCTCGATCCCCACCAAGACCCCTGAGAATGCGCACCGCTGGCGTATCAGAACCGTTCCGACGGTACCGCGCCGGACCGGCGGCCCGCCGCACCTCCGGCAGTTCACCACCCCCCGGTACTGTGGATCGAATGACCAGCTAGCGGAATCGGGAGGCACACGTGCCTGCAGAGACCGGCCCACGGGACAGCGGCCGCGGAGCGCCGCGCACGCTCGCCGAAGAGCTGCGCACCCGCCCCGACGGCGCCCTCGCCACCCTTCTGCGCGCCCGCCCCGACCTGCTGTCCCCGGTCCCCAACGACCTCACCCAACTCGCCACCCGGGCGGGCACCCGCGCCTCGGTCGTCCGCGCCGTGGAACGGCTCGACCGGTTCGCGCTCCAGACCGCCGAGGCCCTGGCCGTAGCGCCGGACCCGTGCCCGTACGAGACGCTGGCCGCCCTGATGGCAGGCGCCGCGCCGGAGGGCCCGGGCGGCTCGGGCGGCGGAGGTGTCCCCGGCAGCCCCGGCGGCCCCGGCAGCCCGGAGGGCCCGGGCGGGCCCGGCGGTCCGGAAAGGCCGGATGACGCAGGCACCCCCGGTTACGCAGGCACCCCCGGCTACCCGAGCGCCCCTGGCGACCCCGACACCCCGACCGCCGCCCCCCGCGCGCAGGACGGCATCGCCCCGGAGACCCGCGACCAGATCCTCGCCGAACTCCCCCGCGCCGTCGCCACCCTCCGCGACCAGGCCCTCGTCTGGGGTGGCGACGACCGGCTGCGGCTGGTCCGCACCGTCCGCGAGCTGCTGGCGCCCTCGCCCACCGCCCCCTCCCCGACCGGTCTCGGCCCCACCGCCCACGAGGCGACGGCCGGGATGTCGCCCGGGCGGTTGCAGGAGATCCTGGCGGCGGCCGGGCTGCCGCCGACCCACGACCCGGTCACCGCCGTCGCCGCGCTCACCGCGCTCTTCGCGGACCGCCCCCGCATGGCGGCGCTGCTCGCGCGGGCCCCCGCCGCCGCGACGCAGGTCCTGGCCAAGCTGGCCTGGGGGCCGCCGTACGGGGAGGCGTCCGTGGCGGCGCCCAGTCCGCCCGTCGGGTGGCTGCTGGACCGGGGCCTGCTGCTGCCGTCCGGGCCGCGCAACGTGGTGCTGCCCCGCGAGGTGGCCCTGCACCTGCGCGGCGGCCGCGCGCACCGCGCGCCCGAGCCGCTGCCGCCGCCCCTCGAGCCCGCGGCGCGACACGATCCACAGGCTGTGGACGCGACCGCGGCGGGCCAGGCGTTCACCGCCCTGGCCACCGTCGAGGAGTTGCTGAGCCAGTGGGAGACCGCCGGCCCGGCCGTGCTGCGCGCGGGCGGCCTGAGCGTACGGGACCTCAAGCGGGCCGCCGCGGCGCTCGACGTGCCGGAGCCGGCGGCCGCGTTCTGGGCCGAGCTGGCGTACGCGGCGGGGCTGCTCGCCTCGGACGGCGAGACGGACGAGCGCTACGCGCCCACCCCCGCCTACGACGACTGGCTGCGCCTGCCCGACGAGGAGCGCTGGGCGCGGCTCGCCTCCGCCTGGCTGACCGCGACGCGCGCGGCGGGCCTGGTCGGCGGCCGCGACGCCAAAGGCCGCACGCTCGCCGCCCTCGGCCCGGAGCTGGACCGCTCCCCCGCCCCCGAGGTGCGCCACCGCGTGCTGGAACTCCTCGCCGCCCTCCCGGCCGGCGCCCCGCCCACCGCCGAAGGGCTGCTGGCCCGCCTGCGCTGGGAGCGCCCGCCCCACCGCGGCGCCCCGGCCGAGGACCTGCGGTCGCGGCTGGCGCAGTGGACGCTGACCGAGGCCGAGCTGCTCGGCGTCACCGGACGCGCCGCGTTGTCCACCCACGGCCGGGCCCTCCTGGGCCCGCCCCAGCCCACGGTCCCGTCCCCGGCGGGCCCCTCGGCCGGGGAGGCGGGCGGCATCGGCTCCAAGCGCCGGGGCGCCGGCCCGCGGGCGGCTGACTCTCGGGCCACCGGTGCGGGAGCCACCGGCCCGCAAGCCCCCGAAGCAGGAGCCCCCGGAGCAGGAGCCGCCGGCGCGCAAGCCGCCCCAGCCAAGGCCGCCGGGCCCGACCGCCAAGCCGCCGACCGCGTAACCGCCCCTACCCCCACCGCCGGCGGACCGGCCGCGGGAGCGGCCGCCGCGGAGATCCGGACCGCGGCACCCGGCCGGCCCCCCTCCCCCGCCGAAGCCGCCACCGCCGCGGCCGCGGCCGCGCGGCTGCTCGCGCCGCTGCTGCCGCAGCCGCTCGACCACGTCCTGCTCCAGGCGGACCTCACCGCCGTCGCGCCCGGCCCGCTGGAGCGGCCGCTCGCGGCGATGCTCGGGGTCCTCGCCGAGGTGGAGTCCAAGGGCGGCGCCACGGTCTACCGCTTCACGCCCGCCTCCGTACGCCGCGCGCTGGACGCCGGGCAGGCGGCGTCCGACCTGCACGCCTTCCTCGCCGAGCACTCCCGCACCCCGGTGCCGCAGCCGCTCGCCTACCTGATCGACGACGTGGCCCGGAAGCACGGCCACCTCCGCGTCGGCGCCGCGTCCGCCTATGTGCGCTGCGACGACGACGCGCTGCTGGCCGAGATCCTCGCCGACCGCCGCTCGGCGGGCCTGCGGCTGCGCCGACTCGCGCCGACCGTGCTGGCCGCGCAGGCGGCGCCGGACGCGCTGCTGGAGGGCCTGCGCGCGATGGGGTACGCGCCGGCCGCCGAGTCCGCCGAGGGCGATGTGCTGATCACCCGCGCCGAGGCCCACCGCACCCCGCCGCGCTCCGCCCCCACCCCGGTGCCCGAGGGCCCGCCGGTGCCCGACGACACGCTGCTGGGCGCGGCGGTGCGCGCCATCCGCGCCGGTGACCGCGCCGCCACGACCCCGCACAAGCCGGTGCCCACAGGCGCCACGGCGGCCGGCCGGCTGCCCCGCACCACCTCCGCCGACACCCTCGCCACCATGCAGGCCGCGGCCCTCACCGGCTCGGCCGTCTGGATCGGCTACGTCAACGCGGACGGCGCGGCCAGCCAGCGCGTCATCGCCCCGGTGCGGGTGGAGGGCGGCTTCGTGACGGCGTACGACCACACGGCCGACGAGGTGCGGACGTACCCGCTGCACCGGATCACGGGGGTCGCGGAGCTGGCGGACGACTCGGCGTGAACGTGACCATTCCCGTTCACCCGCCCGAGTGCGTAACACTGGATGCTTGCCCACCCACCCCCGTATGAAGGGCCCCGGCGCGTGAACGGACCGCTGATCGTCCAGAGCGACAAGACGCTCCTGCTCGAGGTCGACCACGAGCAGGCCGACGCCTGCCGCCGCGCCATCGCCCCCTTCGCCGAGCTGGAGCGGGCCCCGGAGCACATCCACACCTACCGGGTGACCCCGCTCGGCCTGTGGAACGCCCGCGCCGCCGGGCACGACGCCGAGCAGGTCGTCGACGCGCTGGTGCAGTACTCCCGCTACCCGGTCCCGCACGCCCTCCTCGTGGACGTCGCCGAGACGATGGCGCGCTACGGCCGGCTGCGGCTGCTCAGGCACCCCACCCACGGCCTGGTGCTGGAGACCACCGACCGCCCGGTGCTCCAGGAGGTGCTGCACTCGAAGAAGATCCAGCCGCTGGTCGGGCAGCGCATCGACCCGGACACGGTGGTCGTCCACCCGTCCGAGCGCGGGCAGATCAAGCAGGTGCTGCTGAAGCTGGGCTGGCCCGCCGAGGACCTGGCCGGGTACGTGGACGGCGAGGCGCACCCGATCGAGCTGGCCGAGGACGGCTGGGCGCTGCGGCCGTACCAGAAGCAGGCCGTGGAGGGGTTCTGGCACGGCGGGTCCGGGGTCGTCGTGCTGCCCTGTGGCGCCGGCAAGACGCTGGTGGGCGCGGGGGCGATGGCCACCGCCAAGTCGACCACCCTGATCCTGGTGACCAACACCGTCTCGGCCCGCCAGTGGAAGCACGAGCTGGTCAAGCGCACCTCCCTCACCGAGGACGAGATCGGGGAGTACAGCGGTACCCGCAAGGAGATCCGCCCGGTCACCATCGCCACCTACCAGGTGCTCACGACCAAGCGGAAGGGCATCTACCCGCATCTGGAGCTCTTCGACTCCCGCGACTGGGGCCTGATCGTCTACGACGAGGTGCATCTGCTGCCCGCGCCGGTCTTCAAGTTCACGGCCGACCTCCAGGCGCGCCGCCGGCTGGGGCTGACCGCGACGCTGGTGCGGGAGGACGGGCGGGAGTCCGATGTCTTCTCCCTCATCGGCCCCAAGCGTTTCGACGCGCCGTGGAAGGAGATCGAGGCGCAGGGCTACATCGCGCCCGCCGACTGCGTCGAGGTCCGGGTCAACCTGACGGAGACCGAGCGCCTGGCGTACGCGACCGCCGAGGCCGACGAGAAGTACCGCTACTGCGCCACGACCGCCTCCAAGCGCCGGGTCACCGAGGCGCTGGTGGCGCGGCACAAGGGCCAGCAGACCCTGGTCATCGGCCAGTACATCGACCAGCTGGACGAGCTGGGCGAGCACCTGGACGCGCCCGTCATCAAGGGCGAGACGACGAACGCGCAGCGCGAGAAGCTGTTCGACGCCTTCCGGCAGGGGGAGATCTCGGTCCTCGTCGTCTCCAAGATCGCCAACTTCTCGATCGACCTGCCGGAGGCCACGGTCGCCATCCAGGTGTCGGGGACGTTCGGGTCCCGGCAGGAGGAGGCCCAGCGCCTCGGCCGGGTGCTGCGGCCGAAGGCGGACGGCCACCAGGCGGTCTTCTACTCGGTCGTCGCGCGCGACACGATCGACCAGGACTTCGCCGCCCACCGGCAGCGGTTCCTCGCCGAGCAGGGGTACGCCTACCGGATCGTGGACGCGAGCGATCTGCCGGCGGGCGAGGACGTGTGACCGCCTAGGAGTTGCTGGAGGGCCAGTTCTCCAGCAGCGTGGCCAGGGCCTCGACGCCGCGGTCCCAGGATGCCTGGACCTCGCGCGGGTCGCGGAAGGCGCCGATGGCCTCCAGGCTGACGTAGCCGTGGAAGGTGCTGCGCAGCAGCCGTACGGCGTCGGTCAGGTCGGGCTCCTTCAGCCCGTACGCGTGGAAGACGGCGTACGTGGCCCCGATGATGCGGGCGCCGCCCGTGGACCGGACGGCCTCCTCGGGGGCGATCTCGATGTGGGTGGCCGCGTACCGCCCGGGGTGGGCCAGGGCGAAGTCCCGGTAGGCGTTGGCGAAGGCGACCAGGGCGTCGCGCCCGGCCCGCCCGGCCACGGCGGCCGTGATGCGGTCGGCGAAGTCGCTCGCCGCGAGGAACGCGACCCGCACCCGCAGGTCCCGGATGTTCTTGACGTGCGAGTACAGGCTCGCGTCGGCCACGCCGAAGTTCCGCGCCAGCGCGGAGATCGTGACGTTCTCCAGCCCGATGGAGTCCGCCAGATCCGCGGCCGCCTCCGCCACCCGCTCAGGCGTCAGACCCGCACGGGGCATGCGCCACCTCCTTCTCCTTCGGCGCCGGGTCTTTGCGGCGCCTCCGGCAGCATCCAACCAGGCGGGAAGACCCGGGGCCTCGAAACCTAAAACCATTAATCGTTTGCCTAGCCGGATTAGGCGTTGTTAGCTTCCCCTGCATGAAGGCTGTGACTGAGCAGGCAATCCGCGGATCGTTCGTGAATTGCTCCAAGGGGGAGGCCAAGCGCCTCGCCGTGCCGCGCGATCTGGACGAGCGACCCTGGGACGACCTGGACTTCCTCGGGTGGCGCGACCCGGCGGCACCGGACCGCGGCTATGCCGTGGTGGAACGCGACGGGAGGCTCGTCGGCGTGGCCCTCCGCACCCCGGGGCAGCAGCGCGGCCATCTGCACCGCGGCATGTGCTCGCTGTGTCTGACCACGCACCCCGGCAGCGGCGTGTCCCTGATGACGGCCCGCAAGGCGGGGAAGGCGGGGCGCGAGGGCAATTCGGCGGGCCTCTACATCTGCGCCGACCTGCAGTGTTCGCTGTATCTGCGGGGCAAGAAGACCCCGGATCCGGGCGGCAGCCGCATCTCCGAATCCCTCACCCTGGAGGAGCAGACGGCCCGGCTGACGACCAAGCTGTTCGACTTCCTGGACAGCCTCCAGGGGTGACGGGAACAGGGTGACGGGACAGCGGGGCCGCGGGGGCGGGGGCCGTGGGGGCGGGGGGCGCCGGGTGCGGAGGCGGCGGAAATCCATTCGCGGGGACGCGGGGCGCTGGCTACAATCGCGCGTCTTGCCGCCTCCCGCTCAGGGAGAGCCGCCGCCCGCACGGAAACCGGGCGGCTTCTCGCTCCATCCCGTACTCGCTCTGCCGTACCCGCCGGAGGCTACGCCGTGCCCTCGCACGCCCCTGACCACCCCGACCCGCTGGAGCGGGAGCGCGCCCACCTCGCCGCTTCCCGTGCCGCCCTGCGCGCCATGCGCGCCGACGTCGAGGCGCTCGACCTCAAGGACGTCACCGCCAACTGGGTGAACGCCGAAGCGCTCCAGCACCAGGTCGACCAGCGCATCAAGGCGCTCGCCGACCTCGCCCACACGCCGCTGTTCTTCGGCCGGCTCGACTATCTGCACGCGCCGGGCGCGGAGGCGGCGGAGGGCGCGGAGGGTGAGCAGCCCGCCGCCGGAGGCGGCTCAACGGACACTTTTTATGTCGGGCGGCGGCATGTGCACGACGCGGACGGCGACCCGATGGTCATCGACTGGCGCGCGCCCGTGTCGCAGGCCTTCTACCAGGCGTCGAAGAAGGCGCCGATGGACGTCGGACTGCGCCGCCGCTTCGGCTACACCGGCGGCGAGCTGACCGCGTACGAGGACGAGCACCTCACCGACCCGGCCGAGGAGGAAGGCACCGGCAAGCTGCTCCAGGCCGAGATCGAGCGGCCGCGCGTGGGCCCGATGCGGGACATCGTCGCCACCATCCAGCCCGAGCAGGACGAGATCGTGCGCGCCGGGATCGGCGGCACGGTCTGCGTGCAGGGGGCGCCGGGCACCGGGAAGACGGCGGTGGGCCTGCACCGGGTGGCGTATCTGCTGTACGCGCACCGGGAGCGGCTCGCCCGCTCCGGCACCCTGGTCATCGGCCCGAACCGCTCCTTCCTCCACTACATCGAGCAAGTGCTGCCCGCGCTCGGCGAGTTGCAGGTGGGCCAGGCCACGGTGGACGACCTCGTCGCGCATGTGGAGGTGCGCGGCACGGACAGCGCCGAGGCGGCGGGCATCAAGGGCGACGCGCGGATGGCGGAGGTGCTGCGCCGCGCCGTCCGCTCGCACGTCACCCTGCCGACCGAGCCGTGCGTGGTGGTGCGCGGCTCGCGCCGCTGGCGGGTGCCGGCGTACGAACTGGAGGAGATGGTCCGCGAGTTGCTGGACCGCGACATCCGGTACGGCGCGGCCCGCGAGGCGCTGCCGCAGCGGATCGCCCACGCCGTGCTGGTTCGGATGGAACAGGCCGGCGAGGCGCCCGACGACCGGGTGCAGAACGCGGTGGCCCGCACCCCGGCCGTGAAGGCGGCCGTCAAGGCGATCTGGCCGCCCGTCGACCCGGCCAAGCTGGTGCTGCGGCTGCTGTCCGACGCCGACTTCCTGGCCGAGCAGGCGGCGGGGATCCTCGACGCGGACGAGCAGAAGACCATCCTGTGGGCCAAGCCGCCGCGCGGCGTGAAGTCGGCGGCGTGGTCCCCGGCGGACGCGGTGCTCATCGACGAGGCCACCGACCTGATCGAGCGCACCCCCTCGCTCGGCCATGTGGTCCTGGACGAGGCGCAGGACCTGTCCCCGATGCAGTACCGGGCGGTGGGCCGCCGCTGCACCACCGGCTCGGCGACCATCCTGGGCGACATCGCGCAGGGCACCACCCCGTGGGCGACCGCGAGCTGGGAGGAGGCCCTGGCCCACCTCGGCAAGCCGGGGGCGACGGTGGAGGAGCTGACGCAGGGCTTCCGGGTGCCGCGCGAGGTCATCGCGTACGCCTCCCGGCTGCTGCCCGCGGTTGCCCCCGGCCTGTCGGAGGCCACCTCGATCCGCGAGGCGGCGGGCGACTTCTCCGTACGGGCCGTGGACCCCGCCGCGCTGGACTCCGCCGTGATCGCCGCGTGCCGCGAGGCGCTGGGCCACGAGGGCTCGATCGGCCTGATCGCGGCCGACGCGCGGATCCCCGTGCTGGCCGGCGCCCTCGACGCGGCGGGCCTGGCGTACCTGGCCCCCGGCGAGGAGACCAGCGCCGAGGCCCGCCTCACGCTCGTACCGGCGACGCTCGCGAAGGGTCTGGAGTACGACTACGTGGTGCTGGACGAGCCGGCCGCCGTGGTGGACGGCGAGCCGGACGAGCGCACCGGTCTGCGCCGCCTGTATGTGGCGCTGACCCGGGCGGTGTCGGGGCTCACGGTGGTCCACGCGGCGCCGCTGCCGGAGCAGCTGGTCTGACAGGCCCTTCAAGCCCCTTCAAGCCCCTTTACGGCAGGGAGGCGAGCCGCGCGCCCCGGGGAGGCTTTTACGGCAGGGACTTCAGCAGCGCGTCGAGGAGGCCGGGGAACCTGGCGTCGAGTTCGTCCCGGCGCAGCCGCACATAGCGGTTGCGCCCGGCGACCCGCGTCGTGGTGATCCCGGCCTCGCGCATCACGCGCATGTGGTGCGAGACGGTGGACTTGTGGAGATGCCCGAGGCCCACGGCCTCGGGCGCGCAGCTGTGCTCCCCGCCGTCGGCGTAGACGCCCAGGAGCCTTATGCGCACGGGATCGCCGAGCGCGTGCATGACCTTGACCAGCTCGATGTCCTCGGCATCGGGCTGGGGCAGCCGCTCGTCCACCACGCCCTGCTCCCTCTCGCTCGTCCCGCCTTCTTTCGAACAGTTTGACATCCGTCCACCCGACATACGAGAAACAGTTTGACACTCATCCAACGATGCCTATGGTTGGACTGTCGTCAAACAATCTCTCGGGGAGGACACCCGTGCGGCTACGCCTGCTCCTGCTCGCCCTCGGCACCTTCGCGGTGGGCACCGACTCCATGGTCATGGCCGGGATCCTCGGCCTGATCTCCCGCGACCTCGGCGTCTCGGTCCCCACCGCCGGGCAGCTGGTCACCGTCTTCGCGCTCTCGTACGGGCTGCTCGCACCCGTCCTCGCGACCGTCACCGCCCGCTGGCCGCGCCGCCGCCTGCTGCTCACCGCGCTCGCCTTCTTCACCGCCGCCAACGCGCTCAGCGCGCTCGCCCCCACCTACCCCCTGCTGCTCGCCACCCGCGTGCTGGCGGCCGCCGGGGCCGCCCTCTACACCCCGACCGCCAACGCCGTCGCCACCTCGCTCGTCCCGCCGGAGCGGCGCGGCCGGGCGCTGGCCACCGTGCTGGGCGGCATGACGGTCGCCACCGCGCTCGGCGTCCCCCTGGGCACCTGGATCGGCCGCGCGGACTGGCGGCTGACCATGTGGCTCGTCGTCGCCCTCGGCGCGGCGGCCCTCGCGGGCCAGGCCCTGCTGCTGCGCGACCTGCCCACCGGCCTGCCTACCACGGGATCCGCCACCACGCCGCCCGGCCTGCGCGAGCGGCTGGCCCCGCTGCGCGACCGGCGGGTCGTCGGGGCGGCGGCGACCACCTTCCTCTTCTTCCTCGCCTGGAACTCCGTGTACATCTACATCGCCACGGCCGTCGCCCCCGCCACGGGCGGCGAGGCCGGGCGGCTGAGCCTGGTGATGCTGGTCATGGGCGTCGCCTCGGTGGCCGGCAGCTGGCTGGGCGGCCGGGCCGTGGACCACTGGGGCGTACGGAGCGTCATGCTCACCGGAAGCGTGATCCCGGCCCTCGCCTTCGTGGCCCTCCCCTGGCTCGGCCGGACCATGCCGGGCGCGCTGCTCTACGCCCTGGTGGTCCCGGTCGCCGGCTGGGCCGTCGCGGTCGCCCTCCCGCACCGGCTGGCCTCCATCGACCCGCCCAACGCGCCGCTGCTGATCTCGATCAACAGCAGCTCCCTCTACCTCGGCATGGCGGCGGGCGGCGGCGCGGGCAGCGTCTCCGTCGCGCTGCTGGGCGACCGGTGGTTCCCGCTGACGGCGGCCCTGCTGTCCCTGCTCGCCACGGCCACGGTCCTCGCCACGACCCGCCCCCCCACGCGAGCCCTCGCCCCCGACACCCGCCGCCGCGCCCACAGAGGTGACCGTCCCCTCGCGGTAGCGGACCTGACGGGGGGAAGGGAGCGGGCACCGGGCCGCGAAGCCAGGGCAGGGAGCCGGGCACCGAGGCAGGAGCTACAGGGGCGCCGGGGCGCCTCAGCCCACCGGCACCACTTCGTCCAGCGCGGCCCGCCACTCCTCCACCGACGCGATGTCCACGGGCCCGCCCCACCCCGAGGGCCGGGCCGCGCCGCCGATGTGGAAGGCGTCGATCCCCGCCGCCCGCAGCGCGGGCAGGTGGTCGAGCCGCAGCCCGCCGCCCACCATGATCCGGGGCGCGACCGCCCCGCCTGCCGCCCCGTCCGCAACCCCGCCCGCCGCCTCGGCGAGCAGGACCGGAAGCCCGTCGTCCACCCCGGCGGCCGACCCGGCGGTGAGGAACGTGTCAAGACCCGGAAGCCCCGCGAGCCGGCGGCGGAGCGCGTCGCGGTCGGCGGCGTGGTCGATGGCCCGGTGGAACGTCCACCGGCTCTCGTCCAGCCCGGGCCCCGCGCCGATGACGTCCAGAAGCGCCCCGACTGCGGCCAGGTCGGCCAGCCCGTCGGAAGCCAGGAAGCCGAGCACGAACTCGTCCGCCCCCTCGGTCCGCAGCTTCTCCGCCCGCGCGCACAGCGCGTCGAGCGCGGCGGCGCCCCCGGCGGCGAAGCCGTCGGACGCGCGCAGCATGACCCGCAGCGGGATGTCCACGGCCGAGCGGATCGCGGCGAAGGTCTCACGGGAAGGGCTGAGCCCGTCGGCGGCCATATCGGTGACCAGCTCGAGCCGGTCCGCCCCGCCGGCCTGCGCCGCGACCGCATCGGCCACGTCGAGGGCGATCACCTCGAGAAGTGGTCTAGACATGCCGAACAGCTTGCCACACCCGGCCCGCCCCGAAACCCACACCCCACACAATTGGCTCATGGCCGATCCCGCTCCCCGCCACCCCGCCCACGCCACGCTCCGCACCCGCTGGGCGGTCCACCTCAACGCCGCCCGCGAGGGCGCCTGCCACCCCTCCCCGTGGCCGTACGCCGATGACCTCCTCGCCCGCTGGGCCGAAGCCCATCGCCGCTACCACACCACCGACCACCTGATCGCCATCCTCGACCGGGTCGACGAACTCATCGACCACGCCGCCGATCCGGACGCCGTCCGCCTCGCCGCCTGGTTCCACGACGCCGTCTACCTCCCCGACCGCTCCACCAATGAGGAGCGCAGCGCCCGCCTCGCCGAACGCGCCCTCCCCGAAGCGGGCGTACCGGCGTCCCGCACCGCCGAAGTGGCCCGCCTGGTCCGCCTCACCCGCACCCACGACCCCGCCCCCGGCGACACCAACGGCGAAGTCCTGTGCGACGCCGACCTCTCGGTCCTCGCGGGCACCCCCGAGGACTACGCCGCCTACGCCGCCGCCGTCCGCGAGGAGTACGCCTTCGTCCCCGACGACGCCTTCCGCGAGGGCCGCTCAGCCGCCCTCCGCGAACTCCTGGACCTGCTCCGGCTGTTCCGCACACCGGCGGGCCACGACCGCTGGGAGGAGGCGGCGCGCCACAACATGGCCACGGAGCTGCGGCTGCTCGGGGCGTAAGAGCGTGATCGTGCACGGGCAGATGGTGCGTGCGGGCAGCCGTCAGGTCATGGGTCCGGCCCGGCAGGGCCAGGCTTCGTCCTCCCACCTGCCCTGCCCGTATCGGGCAAGAGTTTCCGTCAGCAGGGCCCATTGCCGGTCCGTCATAGGACCGAAGACACAGATGGGAACCCGCCCGTTACGGACACGGGCCTGGTCGCCGAACCGGTACGGCCAGCCGGCGGGCCGGTGCGCGGACGGTTCGGCGCCCTTCCTGAACTTGACGTGGAGTCCGGCGGCACACCGGACCTTGTTGCCGACGACTTCTTCGATGGCGAGGGTCTTTATCTCGCTCCACTTGTATTCGCGCCTGTCGAGGCCGTTCGTGGTTCTGATGCCCAGGGGCCCCACCTGCACGGACCAGGCGGATCTGTCATGCGAGAGGGGGAAATAGATGAGGAGCCACAGCAGAGGCAGCAGGACCAGGCTTACGACGACGAGGAGGACCTGAGCCCCGAGCGCCCAGCCGGACGCGTCGTCCTGACTCAGCGCGTCCGGGCTCATCGCGAGCGAGACGAGCAAGCCGGCCAGCGACACGGCCCCCGGAACGCCGAGCCCGACGATCCAGCGGCGCTCCCGGGAGGTGGCGTACGCGGACAGAGGTTCCTTTCCCGTCCACGAGATGGCGAACGGGCCGTCCGCATGAGCGGGCCGCGGGTTGCGGGGCTCCGGCACGGTGGAAACGTAGGTGTGGTCGAGTCCGCGTAGCGCCTGGGCGAGGCCGGCCGCGTCCGAGTACCGTTCGCCGGGCTCCTTCCGAAGCAGCGTCAGCACGATGTCGTCCCAGGCGGGTGGAACGCCAGGGGCGAGGGAGCTGGGGGCAGGCGGGTCCTGAGTAAGGTGCGCCGCCAGGCAACCCGCGGTGTCGGGGGCGGAGAACGGCAGTCGGCCCGTCATCAGCTCGAAGAGGAGACAGCCGAGGGCGTACAGGTCGCTGCTGGGTTCCGGGTGGCCGCGCGCCTGCTCCGGCGCCATGTACGCGGGGGTGCCCACGATGAAACCGGTCTGTGTGAGCCGGGCCGCCGTCGCTTGAGGGCCAACTGCCCTCGCGACGCCGAAGTCGAGTACCTTCACCGTGCCGGACGGCGAGATGAGGATGTTGGACGGCTTTATGTCCCGGTGCATCACACCGGCAGCGTGCGCCTCACTGAGCGCGTCGCAGATCTGCGCACCCCAACGCGCTGCGTCCGGGCGGGTTACGGCGCCTCGGCGCAGCAACGCGTCGAGACCCTCGCCCCGGACCAGTTCCATGACCAGGAATGGGACGCGGTCCTCGCCCGTGCCCGTCTCACCGAGGTCGTAAACGGTCACGATGTTGGGGTGCTGGAGGCCGGCTGTGATCTGCGCTTCGCGCAGGAACCTGGCGCGTGCCTCGGCTTTCTGTCTCCCGTCACCGGCGAGGAGGGAGATCACCTTCACCGCGACGCGTCGGCTCAGCGACTCGTCCTGTGCCTCCCAGACCTGCCCCATGCCTCCCTCGCCGATCTGCCGCACCAACCGGTAACGCCCTGCCAGAAGTTGGTCTCGCACAGATCATCTCCCCGCCTCGACAACCCCGGCCGACGCACGGCGCAGTGGATCGGTGAACGCGGCGTGGGCACGCTGAAATGCTGGCATAACCTCTGCCTACCCGCTGCAGCCCGAACTGGCTGCATGCGCGGGTCAGGTGGCGGGAACTCCCCGCGTACGAGGGCTGAGACCGAGGGCAGACGCGATCGAGGCGCCGCAACTCGACATGGGTACGCCACACCGACGACGCCTGACGTGGGGTGTCGGACCTGACGATCGTCAGGGGTCGGAGGTGTCCTTCGGGTCGGGTGTTCGCGGGCCTTCGTGCCTAGCGTCGGGCGCATGGATTACAGATCTCCCCACGACGCCGGCCACGACCGCCGGTGGCTCCGTTCACTGATGGCACTGGGCGCGGGGGCCGTGGCTCTCGTGCTGCTGTACCCGGGCGGGCTGGGGAAGGCCGGGCCGGTGGAGGTGACCGGCGGGCCTTCGGCGGCGGTGTATCGGGCGGTGAACGGGGTGGTGGCCGACGGGCCGTCGTGGACGGGGGCGGTGCTGGACCTCGCCGCCGACGGGCTCCTGGTCGTCCTCGGGTTGCTGCTGGCGTGGGCGGGGTGGGCGGCCGTGCGACGGCGCAGTGCCCGTGACCTCGCGGGGGCGGTCCTGGTCGGCGTCGGGACCGTCGTCGCGTACGCGTCCAGCGAGGCGCTGAAGCTGGTGGTGGACGAGGAGCGGCCGTGCCGTGCGGTGGGCGGGGTGGAGGCGGTGGCCGACTGTCCGCCGGCGGGTGACTGGTCGTTCCCGAGCAACCACGCCACCCTCGCTGTCGGGCTCGCCGTCGGCCTGGCCGTACTGCTCCCCCGCCTGGCGGCCCTCGCGTTGCCGCTGGGGGCGGTGGTGGCGGTGGCCCGCGTGGCCGCGGGCGTGCACTACCCCCACGACGTGCTGGCCGGCGCGGCGCTGGGGGCCGCCGTCGTCGCCGCGCTCATGTGGTCGGTCGGCCCGCCCGCCACCCGGGCCGTGGCGGTGCTGGTCGAGCGGCGGGGAGCGGCGGAAACCGGGCCGGCACGGAGGCCATGAGCTGCCCGGCAGCCTCGAAAGCGCCGGCCGACCAAGGGATTTGGTACGCTCCAGCGGTTCGTGTTGGCACAGGCCGTGTTGTCACAGGCCGGGGACGAGAGGGAGGGCGAGTTGATGGCCGCGCCGAAGGCCACTGCGCCGCGCAGCGCCCGGACCGTCCTCACGTCCCGGGCGACGGCCTGACCCAGTCGCCCGCCTCGCCGGGAGCGTGAGCTCGCGAGGCAGTCCTGTACACGAACCTCACCATGAAACGGATCCTCATCCCGTCATGCCCAACCACCACCAGTGGCTCACCCGCGCCGAGACCGAGGCCGACATCCCCGCCGTCCGCGAGATCGTGCTCGCCGCCTTCGACACCCCGTACGAGGCCGATCTCGTCGACGCCCTGCGCGCCGACGCCTCGTGGATCGAGGGCCTGTCCGTCGTCAGCACCGATGAGGACGGCAGGCCCGTCGGCCACGCGCTGCTGACGCGCTGCCACATCGGCGACACCCCGGCGCTGTGTCTGGCCCCGGTGTCCGTGCTGCCCGCACACCAGAAGAGCGGCGCCGGCTCGGCGGCCATTCGCGCCGCACTGAGTGCGGCCAGGGGGCTGGGCGAGTCCTGCGTCACCGTCCTCGGACACCCGGCGTACTACCCGCGCTTCGGCTTCACCCGCGCCTCCGCCCACGGCATCGGCGTGACCCTCGATGTCCCGGACGAGGCGATGATGGCCCTCGCCCTGGACGAGGACCGCCCGCTGCCGAGCGGCACCGTCCGTTACGCGGCGCCCTTCGGGGTCTGATGGTGCGGTGAGTACGGGACAGCGACACGCCGACGCCACGGCGTGTCGCTGTCCCATTTTCACCGCAAAGTCACCGGCCGCTGTGCACCTCCCATGTCACCGGCCGCCCGCCTCCCCGGCCAGGAGCCGGTCGACCAGCGTGGCGACCAGGTCGTGGCGCTGCTCCTCGGAGAAGAGGCCGGGGAGGGTCCCGGCGCAGCTCCACGAGGGCCAGGAAGCCGGCCTTCGCCGAAGGGTTCGCCCCGCGCCCCTTCTCCCCCGTGGAGACGCTCACCTTCAGCCACGGCGGGACCATCACCACCTACCGCCCGACCGCCGCCTAGGGAACGTCTCCCCTGGCCGGACGGGGGCCACCAGGTGTCCGGTGAAGGACGGCAGCCGATGCGGAATAGCAAGATCCAGCCAGGCGTTGACTCCGTGCATGCCCCCGGTTGATCACGCTCGCACCCGCATGCCCCTCGCCGTCTCCATCCTCGGCCTGTCCGTTTTCGCCCTCGGCACCTCGGAGTTCATGCTCTCCGGGCTGCTGCAACCCATCGCCCGCGACATGGACGTGTCCATACCGACCGCCGGGCTGCTCATCTCCGCCTTCGCCATCGGAATGGTGGTCGGCGCGCCGCTGCTCGCCGCCGCCACGCTGCGGCTGCCGCAGCGGACGACGCTGATCGCGCTGCTGGCGGTGTTCGGCCTGGGGCAGGTCGCGGGGGCGGTGGCGCCCTCGTACGAGGTGCTGTTCGCCTCGCGGGTGGTCAGCGCGCTCGCGTGTGCGGGGTTCTGGGCGGTGGGGGCGGCGGTGGCCGTGTCGCTGGTGCCGGTGAACGCGCGGGCGCGGGCGATGGCGATGATGATCGGCGGGCTGAGCATCGCGAACGTCGTCGGGGTGCCCGCCGGGGCCCTGCTGGGGCAGCACGCCGGGTGGCGGGCGGCCTTCTGGGCGGTGGCGGGGCTGTCGGCGCTCGGCCTGGTGGGCGTGTTCGCGTTCGTACCGCGTACGGAGGCGCGGTCCGGGCAGGACCGGCCGCGGCTGCGCACGGAGCTGGCCATCTACCGCGACGGGCAGGTGTGGCTGGCGCTGGCCACCACCGCACTCAGCGGCGGCGCCGTCTTCTGCCTCTTCTCCTACCTCGCGCCGCTGCTGACGGACGTGGCCGGGATGGACGAGGGCTGGGTGCCGACCGTGCTGGCGCTGTTCGGCGTCGGGGCGCTCGTGGGGACGGCGGTCGGCGGGCGGATCGCGGACGCCCATCTCTTCGGCACCCTCTACGGCGGCATCACCGCCTCGACGCTCGTACTGACCGCGCTCGCGCTGACCGCGCACCACGTGGTCGCGGCCGTGACCCTGGCGCTGCTGCTCGGCGTGACGGCCTTCTTCACCGCGCCCGCGCTCAACGCCCGGATGTTCAACGTCGCGAACGCCGCCCCGACGCTCGCCGGCGCCACCAACACGTCCGCCTTCAACATCGGCAACACCCTCGGCCCCTGGCTCGGCGGGCTCGTCATCGACGCGGGCTGGGGCTACCCGGCCGTGGCCTGGACGGGCGCGGCGCTCGCGGCGGCCGCCATCGGGATGACGGCCGCCGCCTCCCGGCTGCACCACGCGCGGGGCGGCTCCCGGGTGGTCACCGGCTCGGCCGCCCCCGAGCAGCAGGAACGGCACGACGCGGTGGAGCAGGCGGGCTGAAACGCGCCGGGCGGGGGCTCACCCCGCCGGACAGGCGCGGGCGGGGGCCGGCGCGGGCGGGGGCCGGCGCGGGCGGGTCGGCGGGCGGGCTACGGGGACGGCTGGACGTCGAGCGCGTGCCCTGTCGTCGCGTCGACGTGACCGGGGATCCCCTCGTGCCGGTCGCCGACCGACAGCGTCCCCGTGGGCTCGAACATGAGGATCGCCGCCCCCTCGGGGGCGTACGGCCTGTGCTCCGTGCCCCGGGGGACGGTGAACACCGCCCCCTTGGGGAGCCGGACGGTGCGCTCCCCCGCGGCCTCGCGCAGCGAGATGCGCAGTTCGCCGTCGAGCACCAGGAAGAACTCGTCGGTGTCGTCGTGGACGTGCCAGATGTGCTCGCCCTCGACCTTGGCCACGCGCACGTCGTAGTCGTTGACGCGGGTGACGATGCGGGGGCTCCACAGCGCGTCGAAGGAGGCGAGGGCCTGGCTGAGGGCGATGGGTTCGTTGCTCGCGGGTGTCCTGCTCACGAGTTCGTTGCTCACGAGTTCGTTGCTCACGGGTGCGTTGCTCACGAGTGCGATCCTCGCCGGTTGAGCACGCCACCCGTGAGTGCTAGGAATCGCATATGACGCAAGGATCCTCGCAGCCGGATCGGACAGCGGGCCCGCACCGGGTCGTCGTGATCGTCGACGAGAACTCCAACCCCTTCGAGCTCGGCTGCGCGACCGAGGTCTTCGGCCTGCGCAGGCCCGAGATCGGCCGCGACCTCTACGACTTCCGGCTGTGCTCGCCCGACCCCCGCACCCTGATGCGAGACGGCTTCTTCACGCTCACCGGGGTCGCCGAGCTGGACGCGGCCGACACGGCGGACACCCTGATCGTCCCCAACCGGCCCGATGTGGAGGTGGCCCGCCGCCCCGCCGTGCTGGCCGCGGTGCGGCGGGCGCACCGGCGCGGTGCGCGGCTGGTGGGCTTCTGCAGCGGCGCCTTCACGCTCGCCGAGGCCGGGGTCCTCGACGGCCGCCGGGCCACCGCGCACTGGCAGTGGGCCGGCTCCTTCCGGGCCCGCTTCCCGTCCGTCCGGCTCGAAGAGGACGTGCTGTTCGTGGACGACGGCGACATCCTCACCGCCGCGGGGAGCGCGGCCGCGCTCGATCTCGGGCTGCACATCGTCCGCCGTGACCACGGCGCGGAAGTGGCCAACTCGGTCAGCCGCCGGCTGGTCTTCGCGGCGCACCGGGACGGCGGTCAGCGGCAGTTCATCGAACGCCCGGTGCCCGACCTCCCGGACGAGTCCCTGGCCCCCGTCCTGGCCTGGGCCCAGGAGCGGCTCGACGCGCCGCTCACCGTGTCCGACCTCGCGGCGCGCGCCGCGGTCAGCCCGGCGACGCTGCACCGCCGCTTCCGTACGCAGCTGGGCACGACACCGCTGGCCTGGCTCACGGGGGAGCGGCTCGCGCTGGCCTGCCGGCTGATCGAGCGGGACGAGTCGCGCTTCGAGGTGGTCGCGCGCCACAGCGGGCTCGGCACCGCCGCCAACCTGCGCGCGCTCATGCGGCGCGAGACCGGCCTCACCCCGTCCGCGTACCGCCGCCGCTTCGGGCCCTGAGAGCGTCACGCCCTGAGAGCCTCACACCCCTCACACCCCTGAGAACCTCACGCCCTGAGAGCGTCACCGCCTGAGAGCCTCGCCCCCTGAGAGCGTCACACCGTCCCGAGCGCCCCCACCCGCGCCACCGAGACCGCCGTCTTGCCGCACACCCAGTGCGGATCCGGGCCCAACTCCGGCTCCACGTCCAGCGCGTGCAGATCGCCGCCCTCGGTGCACACCGGGCACAGCGGCCACCGCCCGTACCGCTCGAGCAGGGCGTCCTGGACGTCCTGGGCGACCAGGCCGGCCAGGTACGCGGCGCCCTCCGGCCACTGCTCGACCCACCATCGCCGGTGCGCGATGGAGTCCTCCACGAGCGAGACGATGTCCGCCTGGGCGACCTCCCCCGCCGCGAGGTCCGCGAGTACGAGCGCCCGTGCCGCGTGCAGTGCCTGTTCGAGCTTCATGGGACCCATTGTCACCTTTGACCACACCGAGCGCGCGTCGGTGAGCCCGCGGCGGGCCCCTTGACGGCCCCCTGGCGCCGAAAATACCTTTCAGTAGTGAGTAGCAAGCTGAAGGAAACTTTCAATACGCCCGAAGCCACTCCGCCCGCCCCCGCCGCCCTCGCGGCCAAGGTCCGTACCCTCGCGCCCTCGATGACCCGCTCCATGCAGCGCGTCGCCGAGGCCGTGGCAGGGGATCCGGCCGGCTGTGCCGCGCTCACCGTCACCGGGCTCGCCGAGCGCACCGGCACCAGCGAGGCCACCGTGGTCCGCACCTCTCGGCTGCTCGGCTACCCCGGCTACCGCGATCTGCGCCTCGCGCTCGCCGCGCTCGCCGCCCAGCAGGCGGCCGGCCGCGCCCCGGCGGTCACCGCCGACATCGCGGTCGACGACCCCATCGCCGACGTCGTCACCAAGCTCGCCCAGGAAGAGCAGCAGTGCCTGGCCGACACCGCCGCCGGGTTGGACACCGCCCAGCTCGAAGCCGCCGTCGCCGCGCTCGCCGCCGCCCGCCGGATCGACGTCTACGGCGTCGGCGCCTCCAGCCTGGTCGGCCAGGACCTGGTCCAGAAGCTGCTGCGTATCGGGCTGATAGCCCACGCGCACGCCGATCCGCACCTCGCCGTCACCAACGCCGTGCAGCTGCACTCCGGGGACGTCGCCCTCGCGATCACCCACTCGGGCCGCACCACCGACGTCATCGAGCCCCTGCGCGTGGCCTTCGAGCACGGCGCCACCACCGTCGCGATCACCGGCCGCCCCGACGGCGAGGTCGCGCAGTACGCGGATCTGGTGCTCACCACCTCCACCGCCCGGGAGAGCGAGCTGCGCCCGGCGGCGATGTCCAGCCGCACGAGTCAACTTCTCGTCGTGGATTGCCTCTTCATAGGTGTGGCGCAGCGTACGTACGAGGCGGCGGCGCCCGCGCTGGCCGCCTCGTACGAAGCTCTCGCCCACCGGCATGACCCCCGGCCCGGACCCCGCTGACCGAGCGCCGACCGAGTCGGGACACACCCCCGTTGAACCCCGTACCGGAAAGAGCCGCTTCGCCATGACTTCCGCCGCTGACCAGGAACAGCTGCGCGCCCAGCTGGACACGCTCACCACCGAGGCGTTCCGCCCCGAGCTCGCCGAGATCGACCGACTGGCGACCCTCGAGATCGCCCGCGTCATGAACGGCGAGGACGCGGCCGTGCCCGCGGCCGTCGCCACCCAGCTCCCCCGGATCGCCGCCGCGATCGACGGCATCGCCGAGCGCATGGCCCGCGGCGGCCGGCTCGTCTACGCGGGCGCGGGCACCGCCGGGCGGCTCGGCGTGCTCGACGCCAGCGAGTGCCCGCCCACCTTCAACACCGCCCCCGGCCAGGTCGTCGGCCTGATCGCGGGCGGGCCCGCCGCCATGGTGACCTCCGCCGAGGGCGCCGAGGACAGCAAGGAACTGGCCGCCGCCGACCTCGACGCGCTCGGCGTCGGCCCGGACGACTCCGTCGTCGGCATCTCCGCCTCCGGCCGCACCCCGTACGCGGTCGGCGCCGTCGAGCACGCCCGCCGGCTCGGCGCGCTCACCGTCGGGCTGTCCTGCAACACGGGCTCCGCGCTCGCGGCGGCCGCCGAGCACGGAATCGAGGTGGTGGTCGGGCCCGAGCTGCTCACCGGCTCCACCCGGCTCAAGGCGGGCACGGCCCAGAAGATCGTGCTCAACATGATCTCGACCATCACCATGATCAAGCTGGGCAAGACCTACGGGAATCTGATGGTCGACGTGCGCGCCTCGAACGAGAAGCTGCGCGCCCGCTCGCGCCGCATCGTCTCCCTGGCCACCGGCGCCCCCGACCCGCAGATCGAGGCCGCGCTGGCGGCCAGCGACGGCGAGACGAAGCACGCCATCCTGGCCATCCTCGGCCAGGTGGACGCCGCCACCGCAGCCCGGCTGCTGAGCGAGTCGGACGGCCATCTGCGGGCCGCCCTGGAGGCCGCGCAGGGGTAGCCCTCGGGCGCTGAAACGCCGTCGGGGCGGCACCCTGGGAGAGGGTGCCGCCCCGACGTACCCGATGTATCGGGCGGAACAGCCAATCGACTCGAGCAGTCGATCAGAAGTCCATGTCACCGCCCGGCATGCCGCCCGGAGCGCCCGCCGCGGCGGCCTTCTCCGGCTTGTCGGCGATGACGGCCTCGGTGGTCAGGAACAGCGCGGCGATCGACGCGGCGTTCTGCAGCGCGGAGCGCGTGACCTTGGCCGGGTCGATGATGCCCTCGGCGATCAGGTCGACGTACTCGCCGGTCGCGGCGTTCAGGCCGTGGCCCGGGGTCAGGTTGCGCACCTTCTCCACCACGACGCCGCCCTCGAGGCCGGCGTTGACCGCGATCTGCTTCAGCGGGGCCTCGAGCGCCAGGCGCACGGCCTGGGCGCCGGTGGCCTCGTCGCCGTCCAGCTCCAGCTTCTCGAAGACCGAGACGGTCTGCAGCAGGGCCACGCCACCACCGGCGACGATGCCCTCCTCCACGGCGGCCTTGGCGTTGCGCACCGCGTCCTCGATGCGGTGCTTGCGCTCCTTCAGCTCGACCTCGGTGGCGGCACCGGCCTTGATGACGGCCACGCCGCCGGCCAGCTTGGCCAGGCGCTCCTGGAGCTTCTCGCGGTCGTAGTCCGAGTCCGAGGACTCGATCTCGGCGCGGATCTGGTTGACGCGGCCCTGCACCTGGTCGGTGTCGCCGGCGCCGTCCACGATGGTGGTCTCGTCCTTGGTGACGGTGACCTTGCGGGCGCGGCCGAGCAGGTCGATGCCGGCGTTCTCCAGCTTGAGGCCGACCTCCTCGGAGATGACGGTGCCACCGGTGAGGATGGCGATGTCGCCGAGCATGGCCTTGCGGCGGTCACCGAAGCCCGGGGCCTTGACGGCGACGGACTTGAAGGTGCCGCGGATCTTGTTGACGACCAGGGTCGCCAGGGCCTCGCCCTCGATGTCCTCGGCGATGATCAGCAGCGGCTTGCCCGACTGCATGACCTTCTCCAGCAGCGGCAGGAGGTCCTTCACGCTGCTGATCTTCGAGTTGACGATCAGGATGTACGGGTCGTCGAGCGACGCCTCCATACGCTCCATGTCGGTGGCGAAGTACGGGGAGATGTAGCCCTTGTCGAAGCGCATGCCCTCGGTGAGCTCGAGCTCGAGCCCGAAGGTCTGCGACTCCTCGACGGTGATGACACCTTCCTTGCCGACCTTGTCCATCGCCTCGGCGATGAGCTCGCCGATCTGGGTGTCGGCGGCGGAGATGGAGGCGGTGGAGGCGATCTGCTCCTTGGTCTCCACGTCCTTGGCCTGCTCGAGCAGCTGGGCGGAGACGGCCTCGACGGCCTTCTCGATGCCGCGCTTCAGGGCCATCGGGTTGGCGCCGGCGGCGACGTTGCGCAGGCCCTCGCGGACCAGCGCCTGGGCGAGGACGGTCGCGGTCGTCGTGCCGTCACCGGCGACGTCGTCCGTCTTCTTCGCGACCTCCTTGACCAGCTCGGCGCCGATCTTCTCGTACGCGTCCTCGAGTTCGATCTCCTTGGCGATGGACACACCATCGTTGGTGATCGTGGGGGCGCCCCACTTCTTCTCGAGGACGACGTTGCGGCCCTTGGGGCCGAGGGTGACCTTGACGGCGTCGGCGAGCTGGTTCATCCCGCGCTCGAGGCCGCGCCGCGCCTCCTCGTCGAACGCGATGATCTTGGCCATGTGAAGTGGTCCTCCCAAGACGGGGTGGATTGCTCCGGACCGCGCCTGGCGCCCGCGACGGACGGTCTGCCTGCCCCGCGGTTCCTTGCCCCGCACGGCCTGACGGACCTCACCGACCCGATCCTTCTGTCACTCTCACTCTCAGAGTGCTAACGCCAATGATTAGCACTCGACCCCCGAGAGTGCAAGCGCCCGAAGGGCGTCCGTGGGGGGTGGTGGTCGGGCGACGGGTGGGCGCAAGCGTGGGGCGGGTGACAGTGGGGGACAAGGTGGTCGTAAGTGATCGTCAGCGCTCATGCCAAAGGGCCCGTGCCCCGGGAGGGTACGGGCCCTTTGAACGGTCCAGTCAGCTGCCTCGCGTCGGCGCTTCAGCCAACAGCCACGCGGACCATGTCCGCCTGCGGCCCCTTCTGGCCCTGCGAGATCTCGAACTCGACCCGCTGGCCTTCCTCGAGGGTGCGGTACCCGTCCATCTGGATCGCGCTGTAGTGGACGAACACGTCCGCACCACCGTCGACCGCGATGAAGCCGTACCCCTTCTCCGCGTTGAACCACTTGACGGTGCCCTGAGCCATTCCTAACTCCCCTATTGCTGGCCCTTGCGCAGGACCGCACTCCGCGGACCCGGGTCAGACCTCACCCCCCGAGTCGAGGGGGGTGTGCGCCGGAACGCGTCGACCGCCGCTGAATGTATCTGTCCCACTGCCCTCTGCAACAGGTCAATCGGACGAGAATTCTGGCGAGGGTCGATCGGTAATAAGTGGCGAATTCCCGTGAATTCAGGGCAACCCGGGCCGGACATAGGGGATCAACCCGACAATTCGTACGCGCACTCAGCGCACAAGTTGACGAGTTCTCATATGCGGTCGGCGCCGAAGCCGACCGAAGCAGATGGGGATCGCTTCAACTGTATCGCGATTCAACACACGGAATCGCCTCGTCCGTTTCTATCAGGACGAGGCGATTCCGTTTATGCCGGGGGTGGGGTTCCCGGGTGGGACGCGGCGTACGACCGGGTCAGCAGCCGCCCGCGACCGCCGGGATGATCGAGATCCCGGCACCGTCGGGCGTCGCGGTCTCCAGGCCGTCGGCGAAGCGCACGTCATCGTCGTTGACGTAGACGTTCACGAACCGGCGCAGCTTGCCGGTGTCGTCCAGCACCCGGGCCGCGATGCCCTGGTGGTTGCGGTCCAGGTCGGAGAGGACCTCGGCGAGGGTCGCCCCCTCGGCGCTGACCTCCGCCTGACCGCCGGTGTAGGTGCGGAGGATGGTCGGGATCCGGACATTGACGCTCATGAGGGTTTCACCTTCTCGTGGGAAGTGCGGCGGGAAGCGAGGGACGAAATCAAGCCAGACCGGCGTCGCGGAACGCGTCGAGGCTGGGTCGGATCACCGCCGTGGGCCCGCTCGTCGGGGCGACCGCGTCGAGCGTCTTGAGGCCGTCGCCCGTGTTGAGCACGACGGTGGTGAGGGTGGGGTCCAGCACCCCGTTCTCGAGCAGCTTCCTCGTCACGCCCAGGGTCACCCCGCCCGCGGTCTCCGCGAAGATCCCCTCCGTACGGGCCAGCAGCTTGATCGCGTCGACGACCTGCTCGTCGTTCACGTCCTCCACCGCCCCGCCCGTGCGGCGCGCGATGTCCAGCACATACGGCCCGTCCGCCGGGTTGCCGATGGCCAGCGACTTGGCGATGGTGTTCGGCTTCTGCGGGCGCACCACGTCGTGGCCGGCCTTGAAGGCGGTGGAGACCGGGGAGCAGCCCTCGGCCTGGGCGCCGAAGATCTTGTACGGCTTGTCCTCGACCAGGCCCAGCTCGATCAGCTCCTTCAGCCCCTTGTCGATCTTCGTGAGCTGCGAGCCGGACGCGATCGGGATGACGAGCTGGTCCGGCAGCCGCCAGCCGAGCTGTTCGCAGATCTCGTACGCGAGGGTCTTGGACCCCTCCGCGTAGTACGGGCGCAGGTTGACGTTGACGAAGCCCCAACCCTCGCCCGCCGGGTCGCCGATCAGCTCGCTGCAGAAGCGGTTGACGTCGTCGTACGTGCCCTCGATGGCGACCAGGTCGCCGCCGTAGACCGCGGCCATGACGACCTTGCCCTGCTCCAGGTCGTGCGGGATGAAGGTGCACGAGCGCAGCCCGGCGCGGGCGGCCGCGGCGCCGACCGCGCCCGCGAGGTTGCCGGTGGAGGAGCAGGAGAGGGTGGTGAAGCCGAAGGCGCGGGCGGCCTCGACGGCCTGGGCGACGACGCGGTCCTTGAAGGAGTGCGTCGGGTTCCCGGAGTCGTCCTTGATGTGCAGCTCGCCGGTCACGCCCAGCTCTCGGGCGAGGTTGTCGGCCTTGACCAGCTTGGTGAAGCCGGGGTTCAGATTGGGCTTGTCGGCCACGTCCGCCGGGACGGGCAGCAGCGGGGCGTAGCGCCAGATGTTGTTCGGGCCGGCCTCGATCCGCCGGCGCAGCCCCTCCGGGTCGCCGGTCGGCAGGTCATACGCGACCTCGAGCGGTCCGAAACACTCCGCGCAGGCGAAAATGGGACCGAGGGGGAAGCGTTCCCCGCACTCACGACAGGACAGCGCGACGGCGGGGCCCAGCGAGACGGAGGATCCGGCGGCAGCGGCGGAGTCGGCGGGACCGGAAGAAGTGGTTGAGCTTTCGACAGCTTGCACAGCCATGGATGGCGAGGCCCTTTCTCCTCATCTTCCTCGCGACGCATCTCGTCGCGAGCCGGAATTGGCACCTTCCCTAGCCGGGGCCCCGCTTCGATGAGAATCAGGACCGGCTGGAGGGTTGCCGGGGCTTCAACGGGCCGTTCCCTCTGCCCCTCTGGATGAGCGGTATGGCGCCGGACCCGGCCCGGCGCGTTTGTCGCACTCGACCCCCGACATATGGCGGTCACGTGCGTTGTTCAAGACTGTAACCGAAGGCGTGGATGGTTGAGATAGTCGTCCGAAGCGCGAGATGGATCACAGTCCGCCGTACTCGCGGGCACAGCAGGAGCACAACAGGGAGGCAGGGACGTGCTGGAAGAGGTGGAGCGCTGGCTGAAGGAGCGGTCCTGGTCGGCCGACGACCGTCCGCTCGACCTCCTGCTGGCCGCGAAGCGCGCCACGGGCAGGACCGTGAGCGTCGTCCTGCCCGCCCTCGACGAGGAGGCGACCGTCGGCGAGATCGCCGCCACCATCCACCGCGAACTGATGAGCGAGGCCGCGCCCCTGGTCGACGAGCTGGTGGTGCTGGACTCCGGATCCACCGACCGCACCGCCGAGGTCGCCGCGGCCGCCGGCGCGCGGGTCGTCCACCGCGACTCCCTGCTGCCCGAGCTGCCGGCGCTGCCGGGGAAGGGCGAGGTGCTGTGGCGCTCGCTGCTGGCCACCAGCGGGGACATCATCTGCTTCATCGACGCCGACCTGCGGGAGTTCGACGCGCGCTTCGTCTCCGGGATCGTCGGCCCGCTGCTGACCGAGTCGGACGTGCACCTCGTCAAGGGCATGTACGACCGGCCGCTCGGCGGCGGACAGGGCCCGCTCGCCCCCGGCGCGGCCGCGGCCCAGGGCGGCCGGGTCACCGAGCTGGTCGCCCGGCCGCTGCTCAATCTGCACTGGCCCCAGCTGGCCGGATTCGTACAGCCGCTCGGCGGCGAGTACGCGGCGCGCCGCTCCCTGCTGGAGCGGCTGCCCTTCCCGGTCGGGTACGGGGTGGAGCTCGCCCTGCTCATCGACTCGCTGCACACGGTCGGGCTCGACGCGCTCGCCCAGGTCGACATCGGCGTGCGCAAGCACCGGCACCAGGACGCGCAGGCGCTCGGCCGCATGGCGGCCACGATCTACCGCACGGCCCAGCTGCGGCTGGCCCGCGGCCATCTGGTGCGGCCGCGGCTGACCCAGTTCGACCGGGGGGAGAGCGGTTTCGTGCCCCGGACGAGCGCGGTGGACACGGAGGAGCGGCCGCCGATGATCGAGATCCCGGAGTACGTGGAGCGACGCGCGGCCTGACGCGCGCGGGCCCCGTCACCTGAGGCCTGGCGCGCCCGGCCCGGTCGCCTACTACGTGGCGCGCCGGCCGCCTGCTGCCGGGGCGCGCGGCCCCCCTGCCCCCTACCACCCGGCCCCGTCGCCTGCGTGCCGGCGCTCCCGGCCCGTCGGCCGACCGCCGACGGGGGCAAGAAACCGCACGCACGTTTGCGCACGGCGCCGGGTGGCTAGGCTCGCGACATGGCCTCCGAGCACAGTGCACAGGTCCTCGTCGCGTCCAACCGCGGCCCGGTCTCGTACACCCTGCGGGAGGGCGGTTCGCTCGACGCCAAGCGCGGCGGCGGCGGGCTGGTCTCCGGCCTCAGCGCCATAGGCCCGGACACCGACGCGGTATGGGTCTGCGCGGCGCTGGGCGACGGCGACCGCGAGGCCGCCCGGCGGGCCGGGCCCGGGCACCTGGACCCCGGGGACACCGGCGGGCAGCGGGTGCGGATGCTCGACATCGCGCCCGAGGTCTTCGACGCCGCGTACAACGGCATCGCGAACTCGGTGCTGTGGTTCGTCCACCACCTGCTCTACCAGACCCCCCTGGAGCCGGCGTTCGGCGCGGAGTTCCGCGACCAGTGGGCCGCCTACCAGGCGTACAACACGGCCTTCGCCGACGCGCTCGCGCAGGAGGCTGCCGAGGGCGCCGCCGTGCTGGTCCAGGACTACCACCTGGCGCTGGTGCCCGCCATGCTCCGCGAGCGCCGCCCCGACCTGCGGATCGGCCACTTCTCCCACACCCCCTGGGCGCCGCCGGACTACTACCGGCTGCTGCCGGACGACGTCGCGGCGAGCGTGCTGCGCGGCATCCTGGGCGGCGACCGCGCCGCGTTCCTCACCGAGCGCTGGGCCCTCGCCTTCGCCGACTGCGCCGCGGCCGTGCTCGGCGCGGAGGTGGTGCGGGACGGCGCCCGGCTGTCCGTGCGCTTCGAAGGGCGCGAGACCCGGCTGGGCGTCCACGGCCTCGGCGCGGACGCGGACTTCCTGCGGCAGCGGTCGCGCGCGGCGGACGTCGACGAGCGGCTCACCGCCCTGCGCGCGCAGATCGGCCCCGGCCGCAAGTCCATCGTCCGGGTGGACCGCACGGAGCTGTCCAAGAACATCGTCCGCGGGCTGCTGGCCTACCGACGGCTCCTGGAAACCCACCCCGAGTGGCGCGAGCGCGTGGTCCACGTCGCCTTCGCCTACCCCTCCCGCCAGGACCTGGCCGTCTACCGCGACTACACGGAGCAGGTGCGGCGGGTCGCCGGCGAGATCAACGCCGAGTACGGCACGGACGGCTGGCAGCCGGTCGCCCTCCACGTCAAAGACGACTTCGCCCGGTCGCTCGCGGCCTACCGCCTCGCCGACGTGGCCCTCGTCAACCCCATCCGGGACGGCATGAACCTCGTCGCCAAGGAGGTCCCGGTGGTCTCCGAGCGCGGCTGCGCGCTGGTGCTCTCCCGCGAAGCGGGCGCGTACGCGGAACTGGGCGCCGACGCGCTCGTGGTCAACCCGTACGACATCGAAGCGACGGCCCGGGCCCTCCACGACGCCCTCTCCATGCCCGACGGCGAACGGGCCGAGCGCACCAAACGCCTCGCGGCCGCCGCGACCGCGCTGCCGCCCGCGCAGTGGTTCCTGGCGCAGCTGCGCGAACTGACGACGACGCCGTAACCCCCCGGGGCGGGGCGGGCGCGCCGCGCCAGGTCCCGCCCGGCGCGGGCGGGCGGTGCCTTGCGCGGGCGGGCCCGCCGTCAGTCCCCGAGGGCCTCGGCCAGGGCGGTCAGGAGGTCGACCACGCCCGTGGGGCCCGCGACCACCAGGTCGGCTCGTTCGGCCAGTTCGGTGACCTCGCTGCTGCCGCTGCACACCAGGACGCCGGGCACGCCCCGCGACCTGAGCTGCTCCACCGCGGCGAAGGCGGCCAGGTCACCCAGGTCGTCGCCCGCGTACAGCACCGCTCCGGCCCCGGTCTGCCGGACGTACTCGGTGAGGGCGACGCCCTTGTCCATGCCCGGCGGCCGCAGTTCGAGCACGAGGCGGCCAGGCTCGACGATCAGCCCGTGCCGCTCGGCGAGCAGGCGAAGCGGCTCGCGCAGCGCCTCGAAGGCGCCCTGCGGGTCGGCGGCGCGGCGGGTGTGGACGGCGACGGCGCGCCCCTTCTCCTCCACGGTGGCGCCCTGCACGTCGCCGACCGCCGCGAGCACGTCCGGCAGTTCGGCCCGGACCGCCGCGACGCCCGGGTGCGGGGGCGGGGTGGCGACCTCGCCGTCGGCGGCGTCCCAGCGCTCGGCGCCGTAGTGGCCGAGGACCAGGAGGCGGTCGAGGCCCGCCGCCTCGGCGAAGCCGCCGTACTCCACGGCGAGGGCGGCCGGCCGGCCGGTGATCACCGCGACGGAGCACAGCCGTGGGGCGAGGCGGGAGAGCGCGGGCACGGCCCCGGGGTGGGCGCGCGCCTGGTCGGGGTCGGGGACGATGTCGGCCAGGGTCCCGTCGAAGTCGAAGGCGAAGACGGCCTCCCCGGGCCGCTGGAGGATCGCCGCCAGGCCCTCACGGCCGGCTGCTGTCGTGGGTACGGGAAGAGGGTGGCTGCCCATGCGGCCGACCCTATCGCCGTGGGGTGAACTGCGGGCAACGGGCACCGTCGCGGCGCCACGGCGGCCGCGTCCGCGGCGCCACGGCTCCCGCGTCAGCGGCGTCCGCGGCGTGCTTCGCGCAGGCGGCGGAGGCGGTTGACGGTCACCGGGTCGTGGGCCAGGGCCCGGGGATCGTCCAGGAGGGCGTTCAGGAGCTGGTAGTAGCGGGTCGGCGAGATGCCGAGCCGCTCCCGTATCGCGCGCTCCTTCGCGCCGGGCCCCGGCCAGCCGCGCCGCTCCACGGCGAGCACGGCCCGGTCCCGCTCGGACAGGCCGCCCCCGGCGGGCTCCCCGGCCCCGCCGCTGGGTGCGCCGCCCCGCTCGTCCGCGCGCTCGTCGCGCTCGCCTCGCTCGCCGGACACCACTAACCCGCCGCGGTCTCCATCGCGTCGGCCTGGCGCTGGACCTCGCTGAGCACGCCCGCGGGGTCGCCGCCCTTGGTGACGACCGAGCCGATCTTCTTCTTCAGGCTGGTCTGGACCGTCGCCCAGGACGTCTTGTTCACCGGGTAGAACTCGGCGGTCCCCAGCTCGTCGAGGAACTTCCACAGCCGCTTGTACTTGCGGTCCCCGCGCATCGTCCTGGAGGCCTTGGTGGTCACCGGCAGCAGGTCGTACTGGGTGGCGAAGTCGAGGACGTTCTGCTCCTCGTAGAGGAAGTCCAGGAAGAGGCCGGCCTGCCGGCGGTTGCCGTTCTGCTTGAAGGCCATGACCCAGTCGGCGACGCCCATGGTGGCCTTGGACTTCCCGTGGCGCCCGGGCAGCGGCGCGGTGCCGTACTCGATGCCGTGGCCGTCCGCCTGCTGCATCAGGGTGGGGTGGCCGTTGAGCATGCCGACCTCGCCGCGCGTGAAGGCGTCGAAGATGTCCTGGCGGTTGGTGCGGGCGGGGGCGTCGGGGCCGGTGAGGCCCTCGCCGACGAGTTCGTCGCGCAGCCACTCCATGGTCTGGATGTTCTGCGTGGAGTCGATGGTGTAGCTGCCGTTGCTGTCGGTGTAACCGCCACCGCCACCGAGCAACCACATCAGGGTCTCGCCCTGGGACTCCTCGGGGCCCAGCGGCAGCCCATAGGGGATCTTCACGCCGATCGCCTTGAGCTTGACCGCGGCGTCTTTCAGCTCGGCCCAGGTCTCCGGGACGGAGAGGACGCCGGCCTCGTCGAAGAGCTTCTTGTTGTAGAAGAACAGCCGGGCGCTGGAGACGAAGGGCAGCCCGTACTGCACCCGGTTGACCTCGCCCGCGCCGACGATGGAGTCGATGAATCCGGCCTGGGTGGGGATGGAGAGCATCTGGTCGGCGCGGTAGAGCTTGCCCGCGGCGGCGTAGTCGGCGTACGCGCCGATCTGCGCGATGTCCGGGGCCTGGCCCCGCTTGACCATGTCGGCGAGCTTCTTGTCGATCTCGGTCCAGCTCAGGACCGAGACATCGACCTTGATGTTCTCGTGCTTGGCCTCGAACGCCCGGGCCAGCCTGTCCCAGTACTTCTGGGAGCTGTTGGCGGAGCTGTCGCCGTAGTCGGCCGCCACCACCTTCAACGTGACGTCCCCGGAGCCCGAACCTTCGCTTCCGCATGCCGTCAGCGCGGGGGATATCGCCGCCGTCGCGGCACCCGCCGCCGTCAGACCCAAGAACCGCCGACGCTGCACTGCACTTCCCCACCCTCGTGGCTTGGCTCGACCTCCTGGCCCGTCCGCAATGGAGGTCGAGCGAGTCTGCCCCGGATACCTCCACAGGGTCTACACCATACGGATATCGCTTCGGTATCGACTTTCACCTTTTCGCGGACACCCGGAGCGTAGTCCACCGCCCGAACGGCGAGTGGACTAGACCTCTCGCGGTGGATCGCGCCAGACTGGTCGCGTGAAACACGTCATCGCCCTCGATGTGGGCGGCACCGGCATGAAGGCCGCCCTCGTGGGGGCGGACGGCGCACTCCTCCATGAGGAGAGACGGCCCACGGGCCGGGAGCGCGGGCCGGAGGCCGTCGTCGCCACGATCCTCGACTTCGCCGCCGAACTGCGCGCCATCGGCGAACAGCGCTACGGACAGCCGGCCGCCGCGGCCGGGGTCGGCGTGCCCGGCGTCCTCGACGAGGAGCGCGGCATCGCCGTCTTCGCCGCCAACCTCGGCTGGCGCGATGTGCCGCTGCGCGCCCTGCTCGCCGAACGGCTCGCCGGGACACCCGTCGCGCTGGCCCATGACGTACGCATGGGCGGGCTGGCCGAGGGCCGGATAGGAGCGGGCGAGGGGGCGCGGCGCTTTCTGTTCGTGTCATTGGGCACCGGCATCGCGGGGGCCATCGGCATCGACGGCCGGGTCGACCCCGGAGCCCACGGCTCCTCCGGCGAGATCGGCCATATCGTCGTACGGCCGGGCGGCCCGGTGTGCGGATGCGGCCAGTACGGCTGTCTGGAGACCGTCGCCTCCGCCTCCGCGGTGGGCCGCGCCTGGGCCCTGGCCAGCGGCGACCCCGAGGCGGACGCCGCTGACTGCGCCAAGGCCGTCGAGTCCGGGGACCCGCGGGCCGCGGCGGTCTGGCAGGAGGCCGTGAGCGCCCTCGCCGACGGCCTGGTCACCGGGCTCACCCTGCTGGACCCCGGGGTCATGATCATCGGCGGCGGGCTGGCGGAGGCCGGCGAGACGCTGTTCGCGCCGCTGCGCACGGCGGTCCGGGAGCGGATCACGTTCCAGCGACTGCCCTCTATCGTCCCGGCGGCCCTCGGGGACACCGCCGGATGCCTGGGCGCGGGCCTGCTCGCCTGGGATCTTCTCTCCACGGAGGTAAGCGCCTGATGGTCGGACGAACGGCTCGAAAGGTTCTCACGGGCGCCCGGGTGGTGCTGCCGACCGGCGTGGTCGACAACGGGCGGGTGACCGTCGAGGGACGGCACATCGTCGAGGCGGCCGGCGTCGCGGCGGGGACGAACGGCGGGGCGGGGACAAACGGCGCGCCTTCGGCGGACGGCACCACAACAGACCACAGCGCGGCAGACCACAGCACGGCAGACAGCGGCGCGCCCGACCGTGGCGCCGTGCTCGACCTGACCGGCCACTGGATCGTCCCCGGCTTCGTCGACATGCACGTCCACGGCGGTGGCGGCGCCTCCTTCTCCGCCGGCACCCACGAGGAAGCCCTCACCGTGGTCCGTACGCACCTCCGCCACGGCACCACCACCATGCTCGCCTCCACCGTCACCGGCGACCTCGACGACCTCGCGCGGCAGGCCGCCGCCCTCGCCGAGCTGGTCGAGCAGGGCGAGCTGGCCGGTGTCCACTTCGAGGGCCCCTTCATCTCCCCCCACCGCTGCGGCGCCCACCAGCCGTCGCTGCTGCGCCACCCGGACCCCGCGGACGTGCGCAAGCTCATCGACGCCGCGCGCGGCGCCGCGAAGATGCTGACGCTGGCGCCCGAACTGCCGGGCGGCCTGGACTCCGTACGGCTGCTCGCCGACAGCGGGGTCATCGCGGCGGTCGGCCACACCGACGCCGCGTACGAGGCCGCGCTGGAGGCCGTGGAGGCGGGCGCGACCGTGGCGACGCACCTCTTCAACGCGATGCCGCCGCTGCTGCACCGCGAGCCGGGGCCGGTCGCCGCCCTGCTGGAGGACGAGCGGGTCACCATTGAACTGATCAACGACGGCACGCATCTGCACCCCGCCGCGCTGGGGCTGGCCTTCCGCCGCGCGGGCGCCGACCGGGTCGCCTTCATCACGGACGCGATGGGCGCGGCCGGCATGAGCGACGGCACCTACCCGCTGGGCCCGATGGAGGTCGAGGTCACCGACGGGGTCGCGCGGATCAGCACCGGCCCGACGGCCGGTTCGATCGCGGGCTCCACGCTGACCCTCGACCGCGCCTTCGCCCGGGCCGTGACCGTGGACGGGCTGAGCGTCCCCGAGGCCGTACGGGCGCTGTCCACCACCCCCGCGAGGGTCCTCGGCCTGGACGACCGGGTGGGCTCGCTGGAAGCGGGCAAGGACGCCGACCTCGTCGTGCTCGGGGAGGACTTCGGCGTGGTGGGCGTGATGCGCCGGGGTACCTGGGTGATCGATCCCGAAGTGGGCTGATTCGACACCGCGCTGCGGCGGGCCGGCCTCGGTGGGGGGCTGGGCCCGCCGCCGCCGTTTTGGCATGATCCTTCACAGCCGTGCACACGCAGGACACACGCAGAACTCGTCCCGGGCACTGGGGCCTGGGTTGCGGGGGCTGGGTTGCTGGTGCCTGGGATGCGGGGGGCTGGGATGCGGGGGCCTGGGTTGCTGGGGCCTGGGGACGGAAAGAAGGGGACGCCGGGGTGATCCTGACGGTCACGCTCAACACCGCTCTGGACATCACCTATCAGGTGCCGTGCCTGCGCGCCCACACCTCCCACCGCGTCACCGAGGTCACCGAACGGCCCGGCGGCAAGGGCCTGAACGTCGCCCGGGTGCTGGCCGCCCTCGGCCATCCCACGGTCGTCACCGGCTTCGCCGGCGGCGTGACCGGGGCGGTCCTGCGGGAGCGGCTCGCCGAACTCGGCGGCGGGGTGACGGACGCCCTCGTGCCCATCGCCGGGGCCACGCGGCGCACCGTCGGCGTCGTCGACTCCACCTCCGGCGACACCACCCAGCTCAACGAGCCCGGCCCGCTCGTCACCACACCCGAGTGGTCCGCCTTCCTGGGCGCCTACACCGAGCTGCTGCGCGAGGCGTCGGCGGTCGCGCTGTGCGGCAGCCTGCCGCCCGGCGTGCCCGTGGGGACGTACGCGCAGCTCATCCGGGAGGCGCACGCGGCGGGCGTGCCCACGCTGCTGGACACCAGCGGCGAACCGCTGCGCCGCGGCATCGCCGCCCGCCCCGACATCGTCAAGCCGAACGCCGACGAGCTGGCCGGGCTGACCGGCTCCACCGAGCCGCTGCGCGCCGCACGGGACGCCAGGCGGCGCGGGGCGCGCGCGGTCGCCGCCTCGCTCGGCGCGGAGGGCATGCTCGCGGTCACCGCCGAGGGCACCTGGCGGGCCGCCCCGCCGCGCCGCCTGGCGGGCAATCCGACGGGGGCGGGGGACGCCGCGGTGGCCGGGCTGCTGTCCGGGCTGGTGGAGGGGGTTCCGTGGCCGGACCGGCTGGCGCGCGCGGTGGCGCTGTCGGCGGCGGCCGTACGGGCGCCGGTGGCGGGCGAGTTCGACCGCGGCACGTATGACGAGCTGCAGGGGCGGATCGAGATCACCGAGGACCCGGCGGCCTGAGGCCGCCCCGCTCTCAACAGCCCTGACAGCCGACAGCCCTGACAGCCCTCCCTCAGCCCGCCCTGCCGCTCAGTCAGCCGTTCTTGAGCCACATCTGGTCGAGGTTGACGTCACACTTGTTGCCCGCCTCGCAGGACACCTTGACCGTGTTGGTGCCCGGGTTGAGGTTGACGAGGGTCCAGGTGTACGTCCAGCCGTGCTCCCAGTCGCCCTTCTTCGCGTTCGCGTAGTTCTTCATGCGCAGCGGCTCGTTGGCCGGCTTGCCGTTCACGCTGAGGGAGAGGCCCTGGTCCTCGCCGGGCACGCCGTACTGCACGTACAGCTTGTACGAGCCGCCCTTGTCGACGTCCACGCTCCAGGTCGCGGAGGCGCCGGGGGCGTTGAGGCCCGCGACGTAGTTACCGCCGGCGGCCTTGGCGCCGGGGATGTCCGACGCGGGGGTGGCGCCGCCCTCCAGGCGCATGCCCGACGCGTCCTCGGTGGGCAGCGGGGAGGGCTTCTTGGACGGCTCGGGGGTCTTGCTGGGCTCGACGCTCGAGGCGGCGGTGGACGAGGCCGTCGGCTGGGCCTTGTCGTCCTTCTTGTCGTCGTCGTTGTTGGTGATCATCGCGACACCGATGCCGACCACGACCACGGCGACGACGGCGAGCGCGCCGATGAGCAGCCCCTTGCTGTTGGGGCCGCGGCCGCCCGTGCCGCGCGAGGGCGCGGCCCGGCGCGGGGCGCCGCCGGGGAGGGTCTCGGGGGCGGCGTAGTGGGGGTTCTGCTGCCCCTGGCCGCCGTACGCCGACTGATTCGGGATCTGCTGACCCTGCTGGTACTGCTGCTGGTTCTGCTGCCCGTAGGTACGCTCGCCGACCGCGCGGACGTGGTTGTACGAGGTGCGGGGAACCCCTGGCTGGTGCGGGCCCGGGTAGCCGTAGCCGCCGGTCCGGGGGGCGGAGCCCGACTGGCCCGACTGGCCGCCCTGCCCGCCCTCCGAGCGGTACAGATAGGCGAACGGGTCGTCGTTCTCCGGCGTGTCCGAGCCGTTGTTGCCGGCCGTCATCCCTCTCGTCACTCCCCTGTGCATATGGCCAACGGCGCTCAGGTACTTACGCGCCACGACAGCTCATATCAGGGCCCGGGAGGCCGCAACAGGGCATGCACTGTCCGGATGGCCAATATTCATGATCGATTCACTGTCGGCGGCGATGCCGCATCGGGGCAGCCTACCGCGACGGGGGCGGGCCGGGTTCGACCGCACTCATCCGGCGCGGCGGCGCTCCTTCGCGCGGGACCGCTTCTCGACGTACATCCGCTGGTCGGCCGAGTGCAGCACTTCCTCGGCCGTCATCCCGCAACTGGCCCAGCCGATGCCGAAACTGGCCCCGACCCGGACGGCCCGGCCGTCGACCCGGATCGGCGGAGTGATCGCGTTGCGCAGCCGGACGGCCAGGTCCTGGGCGTCGGCCCGGCCGAGGCCGTCCGCGAGGACCACGAACTCGTCCCCGCCGAGGCGGGCCACGGTGTCACCCTCCCGCACCCCGCCGGCCAGCCGGCGGGCGACCTCGATGAGGACGGCGTCGCCCGCGTGGTGGCCGAACCGGTCGTTGATCGACTTGAAGCCGTCCAGGTCGCAGAAGAGGACGGCCAGCCCCTTGTGGCCGTCGTCGACGTCGTCGTCCTCCCGTGGCGCGATGGCGTGCACATGGGGCTCGTACGGGATGCCGCCGACGGCCGGCCCGCCCGGCCGCTCGAACACCCCCGGTCCCCCCGACCCGCCCGGCCCATCGAACACCCCTGACCCGCCCGGCCGGTCGAACACTCCCGCCGCACCCGGCCCGTCGAACACCCCTGCCCCGCCCGGCCCGTCGAACGCGTCGTAGCCGCGCGACAGACCCCCCGCCTCGGCGTCGCCGGCCCCGGACTCCCCGGGGCGCGGCGGGTGGGCGCACAGCCTGCTACCGAGGCGGGCGCGCAGCTCGGCGCTGTTGGGCAGGCCGGTCAGCGAGTCGTGGCTGGCGCGGTGGGCGAGCTGTAGCTCGTGGCGCTTGCGCTCCTCGATGTCCTCGACGTGGGTGAGCTGGAAGCGCGGGCCGTCGGCCGCGTCGGCGACCACGGAGTTGCGCAGGTTCACCCACACATAGCTGCCGTCCCGGCGTTGCAGCCGCAGCTCGGCGCGGCCGCCCTCGGCGGAGGTGCGCATCAGGGTGCCCATGTCCTCGGGGTGGACGAGGTCGGAGAAGGAGCAGCGGCGCAGGGCGGAGGCGGTGCGGCCCAGCAACCGGCACAGCGCGTCGTTGGCGCGCAGCAACCGGCCGTGATGGTCGCCGCCCATCTCGGCGATGGCCATGCCGCTCGGCGCGTACTCGAAGGCCTGCCGGAAGCTCTCCTCGCTGGCGCGCAGGGCCTGCTGCTCGCGCTCCAGGCGCAGCAGCGCGCGCTGCATGTTGGCGCGCAGCCGGGCGTTGCCGATCGCGGTGGCGGCGTGGAAGGCGTACATCTGGAGCGCCTCGCGCCCCCACGCCCCGGGGCGGCGCCCGTTGCGCGGCCGGTCGACGGATATGACGCCGATCAGCTCCCCGCCCGCGCCGCCCGCCGTGTACATCGGGGCGAGCAGGCGGTCCATGGGGTGCCACTCGTCGGGGAAGCGGGGCGCGGGCCCGGGGGTGTGCCACTCCGGGACGTCGTCCTCGTCGAGCACCCAGCCCTCGGTGTACGGGATGAAGCGCAGATCGCCCCAGCGGTCGCCCATGGACAGCCGGCGCTCCCACGAGGCGCGGGAGCCGACCCGCCCGGCCATCAGGGCCTCGGCCCCGGCGCTGCCGCCGACGGCCGCGACGATCAGGTCGCCGTCCGGGCGGACCAGGTTGACGGCCGACAGCTCGTAGCCCAGCCCGGCGATCACCCCGTCGGCGACGGTCTGCACGGTGTCGGCGAGACTGCGGGCGGTGTTCAGATCGGCGACCACCTCGTGCAACAGCCGCAGGGTCGCAAGGCGGATGTAGGGCTCCGACTCGGTCTCCATCGCTCGCTACTCCCCCGAGACCTCGACAGCAACTCCTGGCTTCTTGTCGTCCGATTGCCACGGCCACTGAATCACAGCGAGCTGCCCACTCGGTACACAGGGTCAACAATTACTGCCTGCTGTGACTCACTTCACAGACAGTGTTCAAGCCTTGGAGACAAACATGGGAGCGCTCCTTGATTTTGTGAATGCAAATCGGCGGACAGTGTTCGACCATCCATCCGAAGGCCGCCCCTGCCGCCCCGGGCGTACGACGGCTACGGCCCGGGACCTAGGTCCGTCCTGGTCCCGGGGCCCGATGCGGGCCCCTGGGGGTCCGGGTTAGCGTTCAGTACGTGCCTCACTCATCGCCTTCCACCACCGCGCAGCCCGCCATCCCCCATGCTGGTGGGGTGAGTGAGGACGAGTTCCGCGCCGCCTTGTCCCGCCTGTCGGCGGGCGTGGTGCTGGTGACCGCCCACGACCCCGAGGAGGGGGCGCGCGGCGAGGACGTCGGCATGACGGCCACGGCGTTCATGTCGGTGTCACTCGACCCGCCGCTCGTCATGGTGAGCGTTCGCAACGGCTCGCGGATGGACGACCTCCTGGCCCGACAGCCGCTCTGGGCGGTGTCGGTCCTGTCGGAGAGCCAGCGCCACATAGCGGGGCGCTTCGCCATGAAGGGGCGCATCAGCGACCGGCTGCTGTTCGAGGACATCCCCTATACCCGTGGCGAGGCCACGGGCGCGCCCCTCGTCGGCGGGGCGCTGGCCATCGTGGAGTGCCGCACCGAGCAGCGGGTGACGGCGGGTGACCACACCCTCGTGGTGGGCCGGGTCCTCAGGGCGGGCACCCCCAGCGCGGACGGCGGCCCGCTGATGTACTTCCGGGGCCGCTACCACACCCTGGGGTAACGTCCTGCGCGCGACCACCCCCCGCGCCCCTCCGCAGTCCGTCCCCCGGCGAACCGAGAGACCCGAGAGACCCGAATCACCATGGAAATCTGGATCAACCCCGCCTGCTCCAAGTGCCGCTCCGCACTCACCCTCCTGGACGCCGAGGGCGCCCAGTACACGGTCCGCCGCTACCTGGAGACCCCGCCGACCGCCCAGGAGATCGAGGAGGTGCTGGACCGTCTCGGCCTGGAGCCCTGGGACATCACCCGCACCGGGGAGTCCGCCGCGGCCGACCTGGGCCTGGCGGACTGGCCGCGCGAGGAGCCGGCCCGCGCCCGGTGGATCGAGGCGCTCGCCGCGCACCCGATCCTGATCCAGCGGCCCATCATCACGGCGGACGACGGCACGGCGGTCGTGGGCCGCACCCCGGACGCGGTCCGCTCGGTCCTGCCGTAGCCGCCGGCCGCAACGTCAGAGACCCCCGCCCGGCCCGTCGGGCTCCCGCCGGCCCGTCAGGGCTGCCACCCGGACCTCAGGCGGCGCTCCCGTCCGCGAAGGCGGCCTTGAGAACGGCCATGACGTACGGGCGTTCCGAGGCGGCCCCCGTGGGGTTGAGCGAGTACACGGCGCGGCGCTTCAGATCGCGGGTGGCGAACATGCCCGTCGTCCAGCCCGGCTGCGACCCGGTCTTGCCCCATACGGTCACCCCGTTGTCGAGCGTGACCCGCATCAGCCCGCCGATGCTGTAGCAGGCGGTCCCGTTGACGCAGTTCTTGTTGTCCGGTCCGTTGGCCGCGTCGGGGACGGTGAACGCAAGCCGCTGCTCGGCCGGGGGCAGCAGCCTGCCGCGGAACAGGGCGGTCAGAAACCTGTCCAGGTCCGCGGCGGTGGAGATCATTCCGCCTTCGGCCCAGGCCCACGGGGACTGCTCGGTCACCTCGTCCCCGCCGAGGCTCGGGCGGGCGTGAGGTGCGGCGATGGTGGTGTCCGAGGCGGCGGGAAGGCTGGTGTCCCGCAGCCCGAGGGGCCGGATGAGGCGTCGGTCCAGCTCCTCCGTGAAGGTGTGCCCGGTCACCTTCTCCACCAGCAGGCCCACGACAAAGGTGTTGACGCCGTTGTACTGCTGGACGGCGCCGGGCCGCGGCCCCTTTTCCCCGCCCGCGGCATTCGCGAACGCCGCGCGGACCACCTGCTCCGGCGAGAGGCTCTTCAGCCACCACCCGGGCCCGTCAGCCGGCCCCGGTATGCCCGCGGGGGCGGGCAGGCCGCTGGTGTGGTCCAGAAGCTGACGCACGGTGACCTCTTCGTACGCGGCCGGTATCAGCTCGGGCAGATACCGCCGGACGGGCGCGTCGAGGGCGATCCGGCGCTCGGCGACCAGCTGGAGCACCACCGTGCTGGTGAAGGCCTTGGTGACGCTGCCGATCCGGAAGTGGGCACCACGCGGCACCTCTCCCGCGTAGCCGGCCCACGGCCGCCCCGAACCGGCGTGCCTCACCTCGACGAGCGCACCGGCCACCACCGGATCGGGCAGGCCGGCCAGCAGCTCCCGCATCGGAGCGGGATCGAACGGGGCGAGCCGGGCGGCGGCAGCGGCCCGCGAGGCCCGCGGAGAAGCCGCGGCGGCCGCCGAAACGGGCAGGACCACACCCGCCGTGACCGCGGCCAGGGCCACGCCGATCACGGCCGAACGGGTGAAGACGGAGGGACGACGACGCATCAAGCGCCTCCCGGGAATGACGGCCCCACAGGTGGGGCGGACAGCTGGAGGGTGGACTGTGAGCCACCCTGTCGCGTCCCCGGCGCCCGGCCATCAGTGATCACCCGAGGGTCCCCCTCATGAGACCCCTAAGGAACCGCTCGCCGGGCCTCAGGGGCACAGCCGCTGAGATTGCGGTGAATATGAGACAGCGACACGCCATGGTGTCGGCGTGTCGCTGTCCCATATTCACCACAAACGCCCCTACGCACCACAAACGCCGCGCTGACCGCTAACCCCAGTCGCGCCCGGACCGCCCCCGCTTGGTATCGCCGCGCTGCTTCTTCTCCCGCAGCCGCCGCTCGTTGATGCCGCGCGGAATACGGGTCGGACGGCGCGGCTTGGGCGGCGGCGCGGTCGCTTCGGCCAGCAGCGACGCGAGCCGGACCGCCGCCGTCTCGCGGTTCCGCCACTGCGAGCGGTGCTCCGACGCCCGTACGGTCACCACCCCGCCGACGAGCCGCCCCGCCAGCCGCTCCAGCGCCCGCTGCTTCCACACCGGCGGAAGCGCCTCGGTCGCGGCGAGGTCGAAGCGCAACTCGACCTGGCTGTCGCTGGTGTTGACATGCTGCCCGCCCGGCCCGGACGACCGCGAGAAACGCCACATCAGCTCGGCCTCCGGCAGGGAGACCGAGCCACGGATGACATAGGGCCCGGACATACCCCCATGTTCCCGCGCCGCCGGAACTCCGTCATCTGCTTTTGCGCCCGGGGCGAGGGCGAACCGCTCGGCGCCGATGCTTGGCAAAGAAGGTAAAGAGACCTGGAACCGGTGGGCGGCTGAGGGCGTTAGGGAGGGTGACGGTAGCTTCGTCCGGAGTACGAAGCCCCGAGGACTCGACCACGAAAGGGACCCCCATGGCTGTAAGCCTGTCCAAGGGCGGCAACGTCTCGCTCACCAAGGAGGCACCGGGCCTGACCGCCGTCACGGTCGGCCTCGGCTGGGACGTCCGCACCACCACCGGCACCGACTTCGACCTGGACGCGAGCGCCATCGCCGTGAACCCGAGCGGCAAGGTCTACTCGGACCAGCACTTCGTCTTCTTCAACAACAAGTCCACCCCGGACCAGTCCATCGTCCACACCGGCGACAACGTCACCGGCCAGGGCGAGGGCGACGACGAGCAGATCAACGTCAACCTGGCGGCCCTGCCCGCCGACGTCGAGAAGATCGTCTTCCCGGTCTCCATCTACGACGCCGAGTCGCGCAGCCAGAACTTCGGCCAGGTGCGCAACGCGTTCATCCGCATCATCAACCAGGCCGGCGGCGCCGAGATCGCCCGCTACGACCTGAGCGAGGACGCGGCCACCGAGACGGCCATGGTCTTCGGCGAGCTCTACCGCAACGGCGCGGAGTGGAAGTTCCGCGCGGTCGGCCAGGGCTACGCCTCGGGCCTGACGGGCATCGCCCGGGACTTCGGCGTCAGCGTCTGACGCACGTAGTACGCAAGACGCCGAGGGCCGCCCCGTTCTCACGGGGCGGCCCTCGCCGCGTCAGCCCGTACGGAAGCCGTCGCCCTTGACCTCCGCCACGAAGGCGGACCACGCGGGGGCGGGGAAGACCAGGGCGGGGCCGTGGGGGCGCTTGGAGTCGCGTATGGGCACTATGCCGGGGTGGCCGTCGGCCACCTCGACGCACGTCCCCTGGTCGGCGTTCGAGTAGCTGCTCTTGCGCCAGACAGTGGTAGTCAGGTCCGGGGTGGTCGACATGCCTTCCAGTCCTCCATTGCCGCTCGGATCATCGCTTCGGAGTCACGAGGCGAGAGAGCCATCGCCCTGAACAGATCGTAGGACTCACGACGCCTCATCACCTCCTCCCTGTCCTCGACAATCGACCCGAAGCGACTGCCCTCCAGATAAGCGACCAGCGGTTGGTCGGGCAGTGTGAAGAGAGTCAATGAACCGCCCAGGTCCGGGTGCTCGCCCGCCGCAAAGGGCAGGATCTGAACGGTGATGTTCGGCTGGGCCGCGCGCTCGATCAGCGCCGCCATCTGATCGCGCATCACTCCTGGCCCTCCGACCCGGCGTCGCAGCACCGCCTCGTCGAGGATGAACCAGCAGCGCGGCGGCTTCGGGGCACACAAAGGCGCCTGCCGATCGAGTCGCGCCTTCACCATCGACGCGATTTCTCCATCCGGCGCATCCAGGTTGCCGCAACGCAGCCAGCATGTGGCGAACGCCGAAGTCTGGAGCAGACCAGGCACCGCAGCGCTCGTGTACTCCTCGATCATCGCCGCTCGGCTCTCGATCTCCATCACGCGGCGGTACTTGCCGGGGAACGGCTCTTTTCTCGCCAGCCTGTACAGCCTGATGAAGAGCCCTTCCGTGCCGAAGCAGGTGTCGAGCTTCGACGGCAATTGATCGTCCTCCGGCAGGCACTCCGCCCCTTCGATCCGCGCGAGATGCGACTTGCTGTAGTTCAGCACCTCCGCGAGCCGCCGCAGCGACATGTCCGCCTTCTCCCGGTGGCGCCGGATCTCGAAGCCGAGCAGATCGCGAGCGGAGCGATCCGGCTGGAGTTCGCGCGGCTGGAACGGCATGTGCCCACCCCTGTGTCCCGTTTCCCGCCCCCTTGGCGGCGCAAGGGAGTATTTGCGCCACCCAATTTAGGACACTCGTAGCACCTTCAGGGTCACAACGGGTAATTACCCCTCGAAGGTGTGGGTCAGAACTCGCCCGTGTCCAGCTCGAATTCGAAGGGATACGGCAGGGTGATCGTCTTACCGATCTCCGCCTCGGACCGCCGTGCGTACCGCTGCCCGGAGGGCTCGGTGTGCACGACGACGTGACCCCTTTCCCTGTCGATCAGGAGATAGCAGGGGATGCCCGCCTGGGCGTAGCCGCGCAGCTTCGGCCCCCGGTCGTTCGCGGCCGTCGAGTCCGAGGTGACCTCGCCGACGAGCAGGGCGGGGCCGGGGTCGTGATATTCCAGCGCGTCGCTGAAGCTCCCCTTGGGGGCGATGACGAGATCAGGGATGACCTTGCCGGTGGGGGACGCACCGGGGACGAGAAGCCCGATTCCGGTGTAACGCCCCAGGTCCTTCCGATGGTCGCGCATCTGCCCCGTTACTTCGGACACGATCTCCTCGTGCTCGCCGTTGGCGGGAGGCACCACGTGGATTTTCCCTTCGATCAGTTCCACGCGCCATCCCTCGGGGGCTGCCGCGCTCAACGCCTCGAAGGCGTCCTCGACCGATGAAACGGTGTTCCCGTCGGTGTCCGTGTGCGGTGCGAGCTCGGGAGCCATCAGTGCCACGGTGGACCTCCTTCGTACGGAGCGACAGTCCCAGCCTAGGCGAGCCCCCGGGGCGGGGATGGGCCAGACATCACCCATACGGGGATTACCCCTGGGGCGTCGATCACCGCTGCGCCGTGGTGTTGGCGCCGTCCAGCGTCTCGCGGATGATGTCCGCGTGGCCGGCGTGCTGGGCCGTCTCCCTGATCAGGTGCAGCAGGATCCGGCGGGCGGACCAGTAGACGGTCTCCGGCGGGGACCACGGGGTCCTGGGGAGGGGGACCGTCCGGTCCAGGTCCGGCAGGGCCGCCACGGTCTCCTCGGTCGTCCGCGCGGCGGTGGCGTACTCCTCCAGCAGTCCGGCGAGCGTCTCGCCGTCCGCCATGCGGTACTGCCCCATGTCGAGCATGCCTTCCGGCAGCTCACCGTCGCCCTTGAGCATGATCTGCGCCCATACCCGCTCACCGCAGGCGAGGTGTTTGACGATCCCGCCCAGGGTGAGTTCGCTCACCGTGGTGCGCTGCGCGGCCTGGGCGTCGGTGAGGCCTCGGACAGTGATCAGCAGCAGCTCCCGCTGCTCCGCGAAGGCGCGCAGCAGCTCGCCGCGCTCGCCCGTAAGAGAAGGTGCCTGGGTTTCCGTCGAAGTGGTCATGGGTTGACCGTAAAGGTCATGTAGGTCAGATTCCGTCCTCGATGCTCGATGCCGGTCACCGATCATGACCTGCACGAGGAGGGACCGCGCTACGAGAGCGGCCCCCGCGACCTGGGGCGGGCCGGACCTGCCGCACCGGCCGGGTGGTCCGCCGCGGGGTCACGCCTGGCGCGTGGGGAGGACGATCACCTGGCGCAGGTTCACCTGCGCGGGGCGGCTGGTGATGTACGCGATCAGGTCGGCGATGTCCTCCGAGGAGAGCCCCCCGAGCGCGGCGAACATGCCGTCCAGCTGGCTGGTCGCCTCCGCGTTGTCGACGTGGCCGGCCAGCTCGCTCTCGGTCAGGCCGGGCTCGAGGTTGGTGACGCGCACGTCCCGCGGGCCGAGTTCGGCGCGCAGGGACGCGGACAGCTGGGTGAGCGCGGCCTTCGTCGCCGAGTACACCGCGTAGTTGGGGAACGCCACGTGCGCGCCGATGGAGGAGATGTTGACGAGGTCGGCGCGGCGCCCGTCCGCCGCCGCGGCGAGGAGGTCCGGGGTGAAGGCGCCCACGACGCGCAGGGCGCCGGTGAGGTTGGTGTCGACCATGCGGGTCCACTCGTCGGTCCGGCCGGCCTCGACCGGGTTCGGCAGCATCACCCCGGCGGCGTTGACCACCAGGTCCACCGGGCCGAAGGCGTCGCGGACCCGGGCGGCGCCGGCGGCGACCGCGGCCTCGTCGGTCACGTCGACCGGGACCGCGAGGGCCTGTCCGCCCTCGGCGGCGATCTTCCCGGCCAGCTCCTCCAGCCGGTCGGCGCGGCGCGCCCACAGCGCCACCCGGGCGCCCCGCGCGGCGAGCAGGCGGGCGGTCGCGGCGCCCATGCCGCTCGCGGCCCCGGTGATGACGGCGGTGCGCCCGGCGAAGTCGGTCTGGTTCATCTCGTGTGCTCCTGAGGTCGTGGGGTGTGTCCGGGGTGGTGTGTCCGGGGTGGGGGTGGCTCGTGTGGGGGTGGCTCGGTGTGTAGTGCGGGAGCCCCCCGTCACGTCCTCAAGACTGCGGCCGCCGCGCCGCCGTACCCAGGGTGGCGCTTTTCCTGGGTCTGCCAGTACCAGGTTGGCGGCGGCCGGCTCGCCTACCCTCGGGGCATGAACGACGACGCCCTCGGTGACTTCCTGCGCTCACGGCGCGCCCGCATACGCCCCGAGCAGGTGGGCCTGGTCTCCCATGGGCGCCGCCGGGTGCCAGGGCTGCGCCGGGAGGAGGTGGCCCAGCTGGCCGGGGTCAGCGTGGACTACTACGTACGGCTGGAGCAGGGGCGCGGGACGAACGTGTCCGACGCGGTGCTCGACGCGGTCGCGCGGGTGCTGCGGCTGACCGATACGGAGGCGGCCCACCTCAGGGACCTGGTCCGGCCGAAGCGGGACCGGGGCCGGGGCCGCGGGGCGGGGGCGCGCGAGGGCGCCGGGCGGACGGTCCGTGCCGGGGTGCGCACGCTGATGGAAACCATGACCGGCACGCCCGCGTTCGTCCTCGGGCGGCGCATGGACGTCCTGGCGTGGAACGCCCTCGCGGACGCGGTGTCAGGCTTCTCCGCGATGCCCGAGGGCGAGCGCAACGCCGCCCGGCACACCTTCCTCGACCCCGCGGCCCGGGAGTTCTACGCCGACTGGCCCGCCGTGGCCGCGGAGACCGTGGCCTATCTGCGGCTGGACGCGGGCCGGCACCCGGACGACCCTCTGATGGCGTCGTTGATCGGCGAGCTGGCGATGAAGAACGAGACATTCCGCCGGCTCTGGGCCGACCACCCGGTGAAGGAGAAGACACACGGGGTCAAGCGCATGCGCCACCCGGTCGTGGGCGACCTGGAGCTGGGATACGAGACCCTCGCGCTGCCCGGCGCGCCCGACCAGCTCTTGGTCGCCTACACGGCCGCGCCCGGGACGGCGGCCGCGGAGAAGCTGGCGGTGCTTTCGAGCTGGGCGGCGAGCCAGGACGGGCTCGGTACGGCGGCGGAGGGCGACCACGCAAAGGCTGAAAATCCGTCATCTTCCGGGCGCGGCTGAGTGGCGAAAATCTGACCGGATCCCCGCCTGAAGAGATAACGCAAAGTCAAATTCTTGTTTCAGGCCTGTCCCGACCGATCGTTCGATGACAATCTCTGCTCGGTCACCAGTGCGTGTCAGATACACGTCAGGTAGCTGTCAGGTAGCCGCACGCCAGGTGTCGCACCACCGGAGCACGCATCACCGGAGCACGCACCAACGGAGCACGAGCACGGAAGCACGCACCACCGGAGCACGCACCAACGAAGCACGGCGCCACTCTCGCACCACTCCTCGCACCACCGGGCGGCCCACCCATGGCTGCCCCCACCCCCTACACAGGGCCGCGACCCAGCGGCCCCAAGGCAAGGAGACCGAGTGAGATCCATCGCTTCCGCCACCCGCAAGAAGACCATCCGCACCGCGGCCCTCGTCGCCTCCGCCGCGATGGTCGTCATCGGCGTACAGTCCGGCCCGGCCAGCGCCCAGGCCGAGCGCGGCCGTGAGGCCGGCGCGACGGCGCTGCCGCTCAGCGCCGGCGAGCGCGCGTCCGCGATCAAGGCCGCGCAGTCCGAGGCCGCCGCCCAGGCCGAGCACCTCGGGCTCGGGGCCCAGGAGAAGCTGGTCGTACGGGACGTCATCAAGGACGCGGACGGCACCGTCCACACCCGCTACGAGCGCACCTACGACGGCCTGCCCGTCCTCGGCGGCGACCTGATCGTCCACGAGAAGGCGAACGGCGCGCGCAGCGTGACCAAGGCGACCTCGGCCCGGATATCCGTGCCGACCACGTCCGCCGACGTGTCCTCCGCCGACGCCAGGACGGCCGCCCTCAAGGCGGCCACCACCGAGGACAAGGCCGGCAAGTCGCCGCGCAAGGTCATCTGGGCGGCCTCCGGGAAGCCGGTCCTGGCCTGGGAGACCGTGGTCACCGGCGTACAGAAGGACGGCACCCCGAGCGAGCTGCACATCATCACCGACGCCGCCACCGGCAAGAAGCTCTTCACCGAGGAAGCCGTCGAGACCGGCACCGGCACCAGCAAGTACAGCGGCACGGTCACCCTCGGCACCACCAAGAGCGGCAGCACCTACAGCCTCACCGACGGCACACGGGGCAACCACAAGACCTACGACCTGAACCAGGGCACCTCGGGCACCGGCACCCTGTTCACCGACGCCGACGACGTGTGGGGCGGCGGCCGCCAGACCGCCGGCGTCGACGCCCACTACGGCGCCGCGCTGACCTGGGACTTCTACAAGAACGTGCTGGGTCGTAACGGCATCAGGAACGACGGTGTCGGCTCGTACTCCCGGGTCCACTACGGCAACAACTACGTCAACGCGTTCTGGCAGGACTCCTGCTTCTGCATGACCTACGGCGACGGCTCCGGCAACGCCAACCCGCTCACCGCGGTGGACGTGGCCGGCCACGAGATGAGCCACGGTCTGACCGCGGCCACCGCCAAGCTCAACTACAGCGGCGAGTCCGGCGGCCTCAACGAGGCCACCTCCGACATCTTCGCCTCCGCCGTGGAGTTCTACGCCGCCAACTCCACCGACGTCGGTGACTACCTCATCGGCGAGAAGATCAACATCAACGGCGACGGCACCCCGCTGCGCTACCAGGACAAGCCCAGCAAGGACGGGGCGTCCCGGGACTACTGGTCCTCGACGCTGGGCAACATCGACGTCCACTACTCCTCCGGGCCCGCCAACCACTTCTTCTACCTGCTGTCCGAGGGCAGCGGCGCGAAGACCATCAACGGCGTGAGCTACAACAGCCCGACGTACGACGGCTCCACGGTCACCGGCATCGGCCGGGACAAGGCCATCAAGATCTGGTACAAGGCGCTGACCACGTACCTGACCTCCACCTCCAAGTACGCGCAGGCCCGCACCGCCACGCTCAACGCGGCGACCGACCTGTACGGGGCGAACAGCACCGAGTACAAGGCCGTCGCGGCCGCCTGGACCGCGATCAACGTGAAGTAGGCGCGCCAAAAGCGCAGGCACGGCGACGGGCCGCACCGCAACCCGGTGCGGCCCGTTTCTGTCCCCGCCCCTGATCAGCACTTACGCTGCTGCCATGACTCAACACGTACGCGGTGTCATCGCCCCGGGCAAAGGCGAGCAGGTCAGGATCGAGACGATCGTGGTGCCGGACCCCGGACCCGGCGAGGCGGTGGTGCGGGTACAGGCCTGCGGGGTGTGCCACACCGATCTCCACTACCGGGAGGGCGGCATCACCGACGAGTTCCCGTTCCTGCTCGGCCATGAGGCGGCGGGCGTCGTGGAGTCCGTCGGGGAGGGCGTCACGGAGGTGGCCCCGGGCGACTTCGTGATCCTCAACTGGCGTGCCGTGTGCGGCCAGTGCCGGGCCTGTCGCCGCGGCCGCCCCTGGTACTGCTTCAACACCCACAACGCCGCCCAGCCCATGACACTCACCGACGGCACCCCGCTGTCCCCGGCCCTGGGCATCGGCGCGTTTGCCGAGAAGACCCTGGTCGCGGCCGGGCAGTGCACCAAGGTGGACCCGGCCGCGTCCCCCGCGGCGGCGGGCCTGCTGGGCTGCGGCGTGATGGCCGGCCTCGGCGCGGCGATCAACACCGGCGCGGTGGGGCGCGGCGACTCGGTCGCCGTCATCGGCTGCGGCGGCGTCGGCGGCGCGGCGATCGCCGGGGCCCGGCTGGCCGGAGCCGCGCGGATCATCGCGGTGGACCTGGACGACCGCAAGCTGGAGACGGCGCGCACGCTGGGCGCCACCCACACGGTCAACGGCAAGTCGGCCGATGTCGTCGAGGCCGTCCGGGAGCTGACCGGGGGCCACGGCGCGGACGTCGTCATCGATGCGGTCGGCCGGCCCGAGACCTACCGGCAGGCCTTCTACGCCCGCGACCTGGCCGGCACCGTGGTGCTGGTCGGCGTGCCCACCCCGGAGATGAAGCTGGAGCTGCCACTGCTTGACGTCTTCGGGCGCGGCGGGGCGCTCAAGTCCTCCTGGTACGGGGACTGCCTGCCCTCCCGCGACTTCCCGATGCTCATCGACCTGTATCTCCAGGGGCGGCTCGACCTGGACGCGTTCGTCAGCGAGACGATCGGCCTCGACGACATCGAGGAGGCGTTCGCGAAGATGCACCGCGGCGAGGTGCTGCGCTCGGTGGTGACGCTGTGATGACTCCCCCGCCCGTACGCGTCGACCGGCTGGTCACCTCCGGCACCTTCTCCCTGGACGGCGGCACCTGGGAGGTGGACAACAACGTCTGGCTGATCGGGGACGACAGCGAGGTGTACGTCATCGACGCCGCCCATGACGCGGACGCGATCGCCCGGGCGGTCGGGGACCGGCGGCTGCTCGGCATCCTGTGCACCCACGGCCACGACGACCACATCGACGCCGCACCGGACCTCGCCGACCGCACGGGCGCGCCGATCCTGCTGCACCCGGACGACGAGGTGCTGTGGCGGATGCGCCACCCGGACCGGAAGCCGGACGGGGCGCTGGCCGACGGCGACGTCCTCACCGTCGCCGGCACCGAGCTGCGGGTGCTGCACACCCCCGGCCACTCCCCGGGCGCGGTCTGCCTGCACGCGCCCGCGCTGACCACGGTCTTCTCCGGGGACACGCTCTTCAACGGCGGTCCGGGGGCGACCGGCCGGTCGTACTCGTCCTTCCCGACGATCATCGAGTCCATCCGGGAGCGGCTGCTGTCGCTGCCGCCGGAGACCGTCGTACGCACGGGCCACGGCGACCCCACCACCATCGGCGACGAGGCCCCCCACCTGGAGGAATGGATCGCCCGCGGCCACTGACACCGGCTGGGGCCCGCCGCCAGGGCCCCGCTACCGGCTGGGGCCCGCCACCGGCTGGGGCCCGCCGCCGGCTGGGCCTCGCCGACGCCTGGGAGGCGCCACCATCTGGGCCCCGCCGCCGCCTGGACCCCGTCGGCGCCTGGGCCTCGCCACCGCCTGGGGCCCGCCACCGGCTGGGGCCCGCCGCCGGCTGGGCCTCGCCGACGCCTGGGCCTCGCCGACGCCTGGGCCTCGCCGACGCCTGGGAGGCGCCACCATCTGGGCCCCGCCGCCGCCTGGACCCCGCCGACGCCTGGGCCTCGCCACCATCTGGGCACCGCCGACGCCTGGGCCCCGTCGGCGCCTGGGCCTCGCCGACGATGGGCGGGCCACCCGCCGCGCCACCCGGGCACCTGGCGCGGCCGGGCACCCGGTCGCTGCGGGGCACCGCCGCCGCGACCAGGGCACCCGCCGCGCGACCCCGGCACCCGCCGCGCAACCTGGGCGCCTGCCGCGCGACCCGGGCGCCCCTCGCGGCCGGGGCCCCGGGCCGGCCCCGGGGGCCCCGGGCCGGGGCCTCCGGGGGGCCGGGGGCGTGACACCATCGACCGTGTGATCGACCTCGGCTACTCCCTCTCCCGCCGCTTCCCCGACCCCCCGCAGACGGATTACCGCACCGCGGACGTGCGCGCCCTGCGTCACGACCTGTTCTGCGGCGACGTGTACCTCGCCGACACGGAAGCGGACCGGGAGCTGTCCACAGCCTGGGGATGGGTGCCGGTGCTCGACTTCGCCTGGGCGCTGTGCGACATCGTGGAGCGGCTGGACCGCGACCCGCGCGGCAGCCGCTCCGCGCGTCCCGTCCACGCCGAGCTGGACTTCACCGAGTCGACGGACCGGATGCTCTTCGAGCGCCGCTTCGGCTGGGTGGACATCACGGCCGACTGGGTGCCGGCCGAGGAGGCGCCGCTCACCTTCAACCACGCCGCGCTGCGCCGGGAGGCCCGCGACTTCCTGCACGACCTGATCGCCGACCTCACCGATATGCACGAGGGGCTGGCCGACAACCCGGCGGTGTGGGAGCTCCAGGCCCGCTACCCCCGCGTCTGACCCCCGCCCCGCTGACTCCCCTCGCCCAGTCGGCCTCCATCCCGCCGGCTCCCATCCCCCTGAGTTCCGCCCCGCCGGCCCCCACCCCCTGGCCACATCCCGCTGGCTCCCATCCCGCCGAGCCCCGCCCCGCCGAGCCGCGCCCGTCCGGCCCCCGGCCGCCCTAAATCCCGCGCGCCTCCGCCACCCGTATGCCCAGCCGGGCCGCGAGCGCCGGGGCCAGGTCGAGGAGCTGCGGGGGACTGATCACCGCGCCCGACAGGTCCTCGACGCCCCGCGCGATGTCCAGCTCCGCGACCGCCCGCAGATCCACGTCCGTCATCCGCGCCCGGCTGAAGTCCACCCCGCGCAGCGCGCAGTCCACGAACTCCACTCGCTCCAGGACCGCCCCGCCGAAGTCCGGCTCGACGAGCACGCACCCCTCGAACACGACGTCCGTGAGCCGGGCCGTGCGCAGATTCAGATAGTCGATCTTCCCGCCGCGCACCACCACCCGCTCCAGCACCGCCCCGTGCAGCTGGACCCCGCCCAGCCGGGCGTCCACCAGCTCCACGTCCCTCAGCCGCGCCTCAGACACGTCGGTGCCCACGCCCCGCACGCCCTCCAGCACACAGTCGAGGAACCTGGCCCGGGACAGCCCGGCCTCGTCGAACCCGCAGCGGTCGAACCCGCAGTCCAGGAAGCGGGCGCCGCCCGCCCGCTGCCCGGTGAAGTCCGCGTCGGCGAACTCCAGCCCGTCGTAGTCCCCCTCCGGCTCCAGCTCCCCGCCCCCGTAAGGCCGCAGCTCGGGCAGCGACACCTCCGGCCGCCGCGCCGCCCGCACCGCGTCCGCCGCGCCTGCCACGCCCGCTGCCCCCGTCGCCCCTGTCGTCCCTGTCCGCTTGCCGCCGCGCCCCGCCATCACCGCTCCGTCCACTCGCCGTGCCCACTGCCCCGTCCGTTTCCCCGTCTCCCCACCCCCATCGTGAACCACGTCACTGACAACGCCCCGATGTCACACCCCGGCCCGCCGCCTCGTCGTACTCGTGAAGCGCGATCCGACCCGGGTCGCCGCACGGCAAGGAGTGCTGCCCATGCGTCGTATCACCGTCATCGGCGGCGGCCTGGCAGGCCTCACGGCGGCCATCGCCGCCGCCGAGGCCGGGGCCGAGGTGATCCTGCACGAGTCCCATCACACGCTCGGCGGCCGCGCCCGCACCGCCCCCGCCCCGTACCGCACCAACGAGGGTCCGCACGCCCTCTACGCGGGCGGGCCGCACTGGGGGTGGCTGAAGCAGCGGGGGCTGCTCGGCCCGCTCGCCGATCTCCCGCTGCTGGAAGCCGCCCGGCTGCGCTTCCACCGCGACGGGCGGCTGCGGCGCGTCCCGCCGGCCGCCATGCTCAGGCTGCTGCTGACCAAAAACGCGCCGGTCGACGCCGACTTCACCACCTGGGCGACGGGCGTCGTCGGCGCTGCCGGGGCCCGCGCGGCCGCGAACTACGTCGGCGTCGCCACCTTCCACCACGCCCCCGGGCAGCTGTCCGCCGCCTTCGTGCAGGAGCGCCTCCGGCGCGCCGCCAAGGTGCCGCCGGAGGCCCACTACGCGCGCGGCGGCTGGGGCGAGGTCATCGGCCGGATGGCCGACCACGCCTGGAAGCTCGGCGTACGGATCGAGACCGGCTCCCGCCTGGACGCGCTGCCCACGGACCGAGGCCCGGTGATCGTCGCGACCCAGCTGTCCGCCGCCCGCGCGCTCCTCGGCGACGCCTCGCTCACCTGGCCGAGCGGCCGTACGGTGCTGCTCGACCTGGCCGTACGCACCCGGCGCGGCGACGCGTTCGCCGTCTCCGACCTCGACTCCCCCGGCTGGGTCGAACGCTTCACCGCCCAGGACCCCTCGCTGGCCCCGCCCGGCGAGCAGCTGATCCAGGGCCAGGTGCCCATCGCCCCGGACGAGACCAGGGCCGACGGCATCGCCCGCGCCGAACACCTGCTGGACCTGGGCTTCCCCGGCTGGCGCGAGCGCATGGTCTTCCGGCGGGAGGCCCTGGCGACCGGGCGTACGGGGGCGGTGGACGCGCCCGGCACCACCTGGCGGGACCGGCCGGCGATCGACCGGGGCGACGGGGTGTATCTGGCGGGCGACCAGGTCGCCGCGCCGGGGGTGCTCTGCGAGGTGTCGTTCAACAGCGCGCTCACCGCCGCCGCGCTCGCCCTCGGCGGGCGCCGCCACCGCTCCGCGCCGCTCGAAGCCGCGTGACGCGAAGCCGCGTGACGTGAAGCCGCTTGACTTGAAGCCGCTTGACTTGAAGTTAAGTTGAAGTTGGAGGGTGGCGGCACGAGACAGTGACGACAAGCCCGGGGAGCCCCATGTACGCCGTACGCCTGCACGCCTTCGGCCCTGCCGAGAACCTGGTCCTGGAGAAGACCGACGATCCGCTGCCCGGTCCCGGGGAGGTTCGGATCGCCGTCGCCGCGGCCGGTGTCCACCTCCTCGACACCGCGCTGCGCCAGGGACAGACCACCGCCGTCCACGCCGCGCCCGAGCTGCCGACCATCCCCGGCCGCGAGGTCGCGGGCACGGTGGACGCGCTCGGCGAGGGCACCGACCCGGCCTGGCTGGGCAAGCGCGTCGTCGCGCATCTGGGCATGGTCCCCGGCGGCTACGCCGAACTGGCCGTGGTCGCCGCCGGAAAGCTGCACGAGGTGCCCGCGAACCTCGACGAGGCCCAGGCCGTCGCCATGATCGGCACCGGCCGGACCACGATGGGGATCCTGCAGTTCGCCGATCTGACCGCCGACGACATCGCGGTCGTCACCTCGGCGGCGGGCGGGATCGGCCAGCTCCTCGTGCAGTACGCGAAGCACGCCGGCGCCACGGTCGTGGGCCTCGCGGGCGGCCCCGCGAAGGTGGCGCGGGTGCGGGATCTCGGGGCCGACGTCGCCGTCGACTACACCGACCCGGCCTGGCCGGACCAGGTCCGCGCCGCCCTCGGCGGCCGGGCCGCGACCGTGCTGTTCGACGGGGTCGGCGGCGAGCCCGGCCGGGCCGGCGTGGACCTGCTCGGTCCCGGCGGCCGTCACCTGGTCTACGGCTGGTCCTCGGGCGGGCTGCTGGCCGGCGGCGGTGGCCCGCTGGAGTTCAGCGAGGAGGAGCTGACGGCGCGCGGCATCACGTCCCGGTCCGTGCTCGGCCCGGTGATGCTGGAGAAGGCCGGCGGGCCGGACCCGATCCGCACCCTGGAGGAGCGCTCGATGGCCGAGGCCGCGGCCGGCCGCCTGGTCCCGGCGGTGCACCGCTTCCCGCTGTCCGAGGCGGCGGCCGCCCACCGGGCCCTGGAGACGCGCGCCACCATGGGCAAGGTCGTCCTGGTGCCATAACCGCCCCGTACGGCCCCGAAGTCCCGAAGTCCCGAAAACCAACCTCCACCACCGGGCCGGTCCCGCTCCACGAGGGGAGAGCGGGGCCGGCCCGGCCTGGGCAGGGCCGGGGCCGGGGGCCGGGGGCCGGGGGCTGGGGGCCGGGGTTCGGGGCTGAGACCGGGGCCGGCGCCGGTGCCGAGGGCCAGGGTCGAGGGCCGGTGCCGGGGCCTGGGCCGGTGCCTGGGCCGGCGCCGGGGCCGGAGCCGGAGCCGGGGCCGGGGCCGGAGCCGGAGCCGGAGCCGGGGCCGGGGTTCCTCAGGCCACCACCCGCAGCTCCCGCGCCGTGTTGTTCAGCCGCCGCCCGCCCGTCTCCGTGCAGGTCACGATGTCCTCGATGCGCACCCCGAACCGCCCCGGCAGATAGATCCCCGGCTCGATCGAGAAGCACATCCCCGGCACCAGCGGCAGCTCCTCGCCCTCCGCCATATAGGGCGGCTCGTGCGTCGTGACCCCGATGCCGTGGCCGGTGCGGTGGATGAAGTACTCGCCGTAGCCCGCGTCGGTGATCACTCGGCGCGCCACCCGGTCGATCTCCTGGCAGGCCACCCCCGGCCGGACCGCCTCGAACGCCGCCTGCTGCGCCTCGCGCACGATCGCGTGGACCTCGCGCTCCTCCTTCGTGGGCTCGCCGACGTGCACCGTACGGGTGGTGTCGGAGCCGTAGCCATCCTTGAGGCCGCCGAAGTCGAGGACCACCATGTCGCCCTCCTCGATCACCCGCTCCCCGGCCTCGTGGTGCGGGTTGGCCCCGTTCGGGCCCGACCCGACGACCGTGAAGTCGACCTGACTGTGCCCGTGCCGCAGCAGCAGCTCGCTCAGGTCGGCGGCGATGTCGCGCTCCCGCCGCCCGGCGAAGCGGACCCGCACGATCTCCTCGTACGTGGCGTCGGCGGCCGCCCCCGCCGACGCGAGCCGTTGCAGCTCGTGGGTGTCCTTGACCGCGCGCAGCATGGGCAGCGCCTCGCCGATCGCGGAGTAGGAGGTGTCGGGCAGGGCGCGCTGGAGGCCGAGCAGGTGGACGGCCCACGTCTCGTCGGAGACGCCGTAGCGGCCGCGCGGCGGCAGCGTCTCCGCCGCCGTCCGGTACGGGTCGCCGCCGTCGGTCCAGCCGGTCACCTCGATCGCCCCGGCGCCGGTCGCGGCCAGCGCGTCCGGCCGCTCCAGCAGCGGCACCAGGAGCCGGGGCGTCCGCCCGGGGACGAGCAGGAGCGCGGTGAGGCGCTCGGTCACCGCCGGGGGCCGGTACCCGCACAGGTGGACCAGGTCCGGGCCGGGGGTGACCACAAGCCCGGCCAGCCCGGCGTCGGCGGCGGTACGGGCCGCCCGGGACATCCGGTCGGCGTAGTCCTCGAGGGTCATGGGGGCGAGCTGCTGCTCCGCTGGGGTCGACATGCGCACAGCATCCCGCAGCGGCGGCCGCCCCGCGACAGCCCCGAGCCCACCACCGCCACACCG
>NZ_MAXF01000044.1 GCF_001704635.1 Streptomyces sparsogenes
GCCCCGCGACCGAGCCCACCACCCCCACACCGCCCCGCGACAGCCCGAGCCCACCGCCCCGCGTCGGCTCTGAGCCGACCGCCACCCGTGCCGCCCACTGCGCCACCACCTGTGCCGCCCCCCGCCCGCGGCCACGCGGCGACCCGCCCACAGCCCTCTCAGCCTGTCGGCTCCGTCAGCCCCGTCAGCCCGGTCAGCGCTGGAACCCGCTGCCGAGCCGGACCGCCGCGTCGATCACCGCGCTGCCGTAGACCCGGCCCGGGGTGCTGGACATCCGCCCCACGGGCCCGGAGATCGACAGCGCGGCCACCACCCGGCCGCCGGGGCCGCGCACCGGGGCCGCCACGGCGGCTATCCCGTGCTCCCGCCCGCCGATGCTCTGCGCCCAGCCCTGGCGCCGTACGCCGGAGAGGGTGGCGGCGGTGAACTGGGCGCCGCGCAGCCCCTCGTACAGCTCCTCGGGCCGCTCCCAGGCCAGCAGCACTTGGGAGACGGGGCCCGCGTTCATCGGCAGGGCGGCGCCGACCGGCACCCGGTCCTGCGCGACCGGGTTGCCGGCCACCGCGGACTCCGCGACGCAGATGCGCATGTAGCCGCGGCGCCGGTAGAGCCGGGCGCTGGCGCCGGTCAGGTCGCGCAGCTCGCTCAGCACGGGCTCCGCCGCCGTCGCCAGATGGTCCCGGCAGGCCTCGATGGCCATCAGCCCGAGCCTCGGCCCCAGGATGAACCGGCCCTGCGCGTCCCGGGCGAGCAGCCGCAGCCGCTCCAGGGCGAGCACCAGCCGGTGCACGGTGGGGCGCTTCAGCCCGGTCGCCGAGACCAGCCTGGCCAGGGACGCCGGGCCCGCCTCCAGGACGCCGAGCAGGAGCGAGGCCTTGTCGAGCACCCCGACCCCGCTCAGCAACGTCTCAGAGGAGGTCCGGCCTTCAGGAGACGGGCCCTGGTGAGACCGGCCCTCCGAGGACCGGTCGCGAGGGGTCCGGTCGTGAGGGGCCCGGCCTTGGGGAGACTGGCCTTGAGGGGTCCGGTCGCGAGGGGCCCGGCCTTGGGGAGACTGGCCTTGGGGAGTCCGGTCTTGCGAGGCCCTTTCCGGGGCCGCATTCCGGCGAGTCGCCTTCCGGTGACTCGTCAGCACCTTTTCGGCAGTTGAGATGGTCATAAGAGTGCCTCCTTGTCGGGCCGGTCACTCCCATGCGCCAGGACCGTCCGCAACCACGGGCTTTTGTCAGGTCAGTTCATCATGTCTAGTCGTCGGCCCGGAGCACCCGCAATGCGGCTACAGGAAGCTGCCAGCACCTCAACCGGCCACGGCCACCCCCCGCCCCGCCACCGGCTCAGCGCCGGTGGCGCGGGGGGTCCCGCGGCGGGTCCCGGGGGGCGTCGCCCGGCGGTGTGACCGGCAGTAGCCCCAGCTCAGCGGCGCGTACCCCGGCCTGGAACCGGGAACTCGCGCCCAGCAGGGCCATGATCTCGGCGACATAGCGGCGGTAGGTGCGCACCGAGACCGACAGCTCGCGCGCCGCGACCTCGTCGGTGACGCCCAGCCTGAGCCATTCCAGGATCGGCCGCACCATCTCCATCCGGGCGTGATCCCCGAAGTCGACCCTCTCGTTCACCACCACCGCGTTGCGCCAGATGCCGTCGAAGAGGGTCTGCAAGGTCTCGATGACCCCCGGGTCGCGGATGGCGGAGGCCCGCCGGCCGACCGCGGAGTCGGCGCACACCAGCGCGGCGCGCCCGTCCACGATGAACGCGGCGAGGAGCGGAATCCGGGCGACCCGGACCTCCAGCGGCCGTCCGTCCCGGGCGTGCCGCCGCACGAAATTCCAGTCGAGTGTGTTCTGCGCGCACAGGACACGCGTTCTCACGTCCTCGCCCCCGGAACGGAGCCATTCGCTCAGTACGGAATGCAGGGCGACGACGTGCGCGGCCTCGGCCGCGAGCACCACGTCGACATTCTCCTCGGCCTCCCGGATCAGCTCTTCGGCCGCTGTTCGAATTTCCTCCTCGTCCGTTTCGACCGCCGCGACCCAGGAGTTCCCCAGCGGTCGCCCGGGCTCCTGGCCGGCGGCGGATTCGGCGGAGGCGGAATCACCGGCTCTGGATTCGGCGGCCGTCGATTCAGCTGTCGTCGATTCCGCGGCCGTCGATTCAGCTGCCGTCGATTCGACCGCCGACGATTCAGCTGCCGTCGATTCGGCTGCCGCGGAAACGGCCGTGGATTCTATGAGCGCGCGGACCGCCAGGAGTTCCCGGGCGATGGCCTGGTCGGCCCGCTCGTTTTCGGCGTCGCCCTCCTCGTGCCCGGTCACGTCAGTCGACGTCCGACAACAGCCCCAGTTCGACGGCGCGCACCCCGGCCTGGAAGCGGGAGTGGGCCCCGACGTCACGCATGATCGCCGCGACATGGCGGCGGTACGTGCGCAGCGAGACCCTGATCTGGCGCGCCGCCACGTCGTCCGTGTGACCCTCGCGCAGCCGCTCCAGGATCATCCGTACGGACTCCGAGCGCAGCCGCTCGGCCAGGCGCTGGTGTTCCTCCAGGGGCATCGCGCTGCCCCAGGCCCCGGCGAACATCAGGTCCAGCGCGCGGACGGAGGCCGGGTCGGTGTTGAAGGTCGCGTAACGGCCGCCCCGCTCGCCGCCCGACCGGCCGAAGGCGGCCCTGCCGTCGGCGATCACGGTCCCCTGCAGATCGACGTCCGCGACCCGCACCTCGTAGCCCAGCGGGCCGCGCCGCGCGGCGGCGAGGATGCCGAGCGGGGCCAGGACCTGCGGGGCGCAGAGCACGCGCACGGTGACCCCGGTGCCCGCGACGGCGGTGAACCGGCCCATCAGCGGCAGGATCGGTTTGGCCCGCTCGAAGGTGCCGGGCACGATCAGACTGACGCTGTGCCGGGCGCGCGTCAGGAGCTGCCCGATGGCCTGTCTGACCGCGGGGCCGTCGGTGGCCAGCACCATCGGCGGGCACTGCGCCGGGACGCCGAGTACGGGCGCCGGCTCTTCCTTCGTACTGGACAGTTCAGCCATGACTCCCCCATGCGGCACGCGACCCGTCGTCGCATACCCGTCGGTTGCTGCCGACCGTCCCAGGTCCCCGAGAACGGCCGCGATGACGGTCGGCGGCCGCCCGTAATTGAACCCGCAATGAAACGGCCGCCGATCAGAATCACGAACTTCGGCACCACGAACTTCCGCGCACCGTTACCACCGGTTTCCTGACGCGCGAGTAGCCACTTCTTCCGCACACCAAGAAGCCCTCGTCCAGTGGGTGGATTGTGCTCGGAAAGGCCGTACAAGCCCCTGCGGCGCGAGGTTAGTTCGCCCTCAGCAAGCCAGTCAACGCACTACAGTTGGTAAAGATCAAGCAAAATGGGCCCCTCTTGGGCCGCTTCTGCTTAACGCCACCACGCGACACCCGTGGGATTGTCAACAAGCTGCACACCGACCCGGAAACTCACCCCCCAGCGAGCCCGGTTCGAACGCGCAGCGCACCCGGAAGGCAACGGTGGGCAATCACCCGGAGGTGGCGCTGGCAATTTGTTGACAGCCGCGGCGGGCACCGGGCGTACGGGGGCGTGTACGAAGCGAGACGAACGGCCCTCCGTGATTCGCCACGAAGGGCCGCTGCGCCGCGGAGCCGACTGTCGGGCTCGAACCGACGACCTTCGCTTTACAAGAGCGGTGCTCTACCAGCTGAGCTAAGTCGGCGCGTCCCCAGCAGTGTACCCACGCCGCGGGGGTGATCCGTTCGAAATTCTCCGCTCGCCCAAAGTTTGGTCCGCTCAGGTAGAGACAGGGAGCCCCACCCCCAGGTAAGTTCGCGGCCAGCCCACGTTAGTGGACTAGACCCCTGCCTTTTACTCGGATCGTCCGGCACGTTCCTGCCGGTGAAGGGACCAGATCAGCATGGCCACGGTCACGTACGACAAGGCGACCCGGATCTACCCGGGCACCGAAAAGCCCGCCGTCGACCAGCTCGACATCGCCATCGAGGACGGCGAGTTCCTCGTCCTCGTCGGCCCCTCCGGCTGCGGCAAGTCCACCTCCCTGCGGATGCTCGCCGGCCTCGAGGACGTCAACGGCGGCGCGATCCGCATCGGCGACCGCGATGTCACCCACCTCCCGCCCAAGGACCGGGACATCGCGATGGTGTTCCAGAACTACGCGCTGTACCCGCACATGACCGTGGCGCAGAACATGGGCTTCGCCCTGAAGATCGCCGGCGTCAACAAGACCGAGATCCGGCAGAAGGTCGAAGAGGCCGCCAAGATCCTGGACCTCACCGAGTACCTGGACCGCAAGCCCAAGGCGCTCTCCGGTGGTCAGCGGCAGCGTGTCGCGATGGGCCGCGCGATCGTGCGTGAGCCGCAGGTCTTCCTCATGGACGAGCCGCTGTCCAACCTGGACGCCAAGCTCCGTGTGCAGACCCGCACCCAGATCGCCAGCCTCCAGCGCCGGCTGGGCATCACCACCGTGTACGTCACCCACGACCAGGTCGAGGCCATGACCATGGGCGACCGGGTGGCCGTGCTCAAGGACGGGCTGCTCCAGCAGGTCGACTCGCCGCGCAACATGTACGACAAGCCGGCCAACCTCTTCGTCGCGGGCTTCATCGGCTCCCCGGCGATGAACCTGATCGAGGTGCCGATCACCGACGGCGGAGTGAAGTTCGGCAACAGCGTCGTCCCGGTCAGCCGCGAGGCGCTCAGCGCGGCGGCGGACAGGGGCGACCGCACGGTCACCGTCGGCGTCCGCCCCGAGCACTTCGACGTCGTCGAGGAGGGCGGCGCCGCCGCCAAGACCCTGGCCAAGGAGAGCAAGGACGCCCCGGCCGGCCTCGCCGTCTCCGTGAACGTCGTCGAGGAGACCGGCGCCGACGGCTACGTCTACGGCACCGTCGAGGTCGGCGGCGAGACGAAGGACCTCGTGGTCCGCGTCAACAGCCGCTCCGTCCCGGAGAAGGGCGCCACGCTCCACGTCGTCCCGCGCCCGGGCGAGACCCACGTCTTCTCGACGTCCTCCGGCGAGCGCCTGAGCGACTGACCGAGACGCCCCTACGGCGCCGCCCCTCCGTCACAGACGGAGGGGCGGCGCCGTCTGTTTCCCTGTCGACAAATACCCCGGCAGACAAATTCCCCATCAAAAACAGACATTTCACCCAACTCGTCAATGCACACCCCGCCCCCTCGGGCTCCGGATCCCCCGAAACGGTGACTAAATGTCGCCAAATCATCGCTCCTCGCTACGATCACCGCGTACCGCAGTCCCCTACCGACCGTCGAGCACGGCCACGAACCGCGAGGAACGTCCCTTGAACACCGCAGCACGCCGCATCGGCAGAACTCTCGCCCTCGTCCTCCCCGTCGTCCTCGTCCTCTCCGGAACACTCGCCGTCACCCGCGTCCCGTGGGCCTCCCCGACGTCCGAGTCCCAGATCCTCACCGCCTCCTCCGACAAGGCCTCCACCCGCGCCGCCCACCGCGCCCCGCACGAGGCCCTGCGCGACCGGCTGCTCGCCGAACTCCAGGAGAAGGACCCGGGCGTGGCCCTCACCCACCTCCAGGTCGCCACCTCCGAGCGGCCCTCGCTGGCCAGGCACTGCGCCTCCATCGCCCGCGCGCTCGGCCGCGCCGCGGTCGCCAAGTACGGCGGGGCGGACCGTGCCCAGGCCTACTCCCGCCCGGTCTGCGACACCTCCTTCGCGACCGGCGTTGCCCAGAGCCGCGGCTGACCGCGGCTGACCGCGGCTCGCGCCCCCCACCACGGCACCGCATATCGTGCGGCCCATGACAGATGACGCCCGCACCGCGGCACGGCACCCGCTGCCCGCCCGCCCCACCCAAGCCGTCGTCCTGGCCGGAGGCCAGGGTTCGCGGCTGCGCCCGTACACCGACGACCGCCCCAAGCCCATGGTCGAGATCCCCGGCACCGGCACCCCGATCATCGGCCACCAGCTGGCCTGGCTGGCTGCCGAGGGCGTCACCGACGCCGTCGTCTCCTGCGGGCACCTCGCGGCGGTGCTCCAGGACTGGCTGGAGTCGGCGGACCTCCCGCTGCGGGTGACCACGGTCGTCGAGAAGGAGCCGCTCGGCCGCGGCGGCGGCCTCAAGTTCGCCGCCGCGCAGCTCCCCCACCCCGACCGCTCCTGGTACGCGACCAACGGCGACATCTGGACCCGCTTCTCGCTCCGCGACATGGCCGACTTCCACCGCGAGCGGGACGCGGTCGCCACCCTCGCCCTGGCCCGCCCGCGCATCCCCTGGGGCGCGGTGGAGACCGACGAGTTCGGCCACGTCCTCGACTTCATCGAGGCCCCGCCGTCGCCCTACCTCATCAACGCCGGCGTCTACGTCTTCTCCGCCGACTTCACCGCGCTCCTCCCCGACCGCGGCGACCACGAGCGCACCACCTTCCCCCGCCTGGCCCGCGAGCGCCGCCTGGCCGGGTTCCCCCTCCCCCACGGCGCGTACTGGCGCGCCATCGACACGGCCAAGGACCTCACCGAAGCGGCCAAGGAACTCTCCGCCGGCCCGCCCCCGCCCGGCCCCCTGGGCCACGCCCCCGCCGCCCAGCGCGTCTGAACGGACTCCCCACCGCCCGGCGC
>NZ_MAXF01000045.1 GCF_001704635.1 Streptomyces sparsogenes
CCCGCCGCCCGTCTGAACGGACTCCCCACCGCCCGGCGCGTCTGAACGGACTCCCCACCGCCCAGCGCGTCTGAACGGACTCCTCGCCGCCCGGCGCGTCTGAACGGACTCCCCACCGCCCGGCGCGTCCGAACGAACACCGGGCGCGCCCGCCGTCTCCCCCGCGCCGGGGCCGGGGCCCGAGGGCCCGGGCCCCGGCGCCGGGGGGAAGGCACGGACGGCCTACTCGTTGTGCAGCACCTTCGCGATCGTCAGCCTCGCCGCCGAGCGGGCCGGGACCAGCGCGCCGAGGACGGCGATCGCGACCCCCGCCAGGGCCAGCACGGCCAGCTGCGGCGCGTGCCAGACGTCCTTCATGGACTCCGGGAACGCGACCACTCCCACGTGGTCCACGAGCAGCCGGTGCGCGGCGATCCCGAGGGGTATCCCCAGCAGCCCGCCGACCGCGCCCACCCCCGCCACGGACGTCACGGTCATCACCGTGACCTGGCGTGGCGTCATGCCGATCGACTTGAGCATGCCCAGGTCGCGGCGGCGTTCCCGGGTGTTGAGCAGGACCGTGTTGAAGACGCCCAGAGCCGCGACGACGGTCAGCAGCACGGTGAACACCGCCGAGAAGCTGACGACGGTCGCGGCCGTGGTGTTCGTCGAGCTGCCGGGCAGCAGATACAGCCCCGGGTCGGACGCCTTGACCGCCTTGGCGTACGCCTCGGCGTCGGCGCCGTCGGCGAGTTCGACCGTGTACTCGATGGCCCGCAGGTCCGGGGCGAGCTCGGCCAGGGTCTCCCAGGTGGATTCCACCGCCTGGGGGTTGCCCTCGATGAGTTCACCGACGACGGTGACGCGGGTCTGCCGGCCGTCCAGATACAGGGTGATCCGGTCGCCGACCGCCAGCCCGCGCTGGTTCAGGAACGCCGGACCGGCCGCGACCTCGCCCGGCCCGTGCGGCCAGTGCCCCTTGACGATGTCGGAGTCGTACATCCGGGTGTCCCCGCGGTAGAAGTTCGCGAAGACGGGCTGCGTGTACCCGGCCAGGCGCACCTTGCTGAGTGCGCGGGCGGTCACCAGGTCCGCCCCGGGAAGCGACCGCAGCCGTGCCTCGATCTGGCGGTCGCTCAGTTTCGGGACCTTCTGGTCGAGCCCGGGCCTGCCCGCCTCCACGTTCACCCACGCGGCGCCGTTGTTCTGGCCGTGTTTCCCGAACGCGACCATGGTGCTGGTCAGACCGGTCGTCAGCGTCACGGTCGTGACGCCGAGCACGATGGCCGCCATCGTCATGAGGGTGCGGCCCGGGCGGGCGAAGGGCTGGCCCAGGCCCAGGCTCACGGCGCGCGGCAGCCGGGTGCCGCTGAGCCCCCGCTGGACACGCAGCCCGCGCCCGGTCCGCGGCGCGTTGCCCGCGCTGATCGCCCGGGCCGCGGGGAGCCGGTGCGCGCGGAGCGCGGGGACCAGCGCGGCGAGCACGACGACGGCGGGCATGCCCAGCAGACAGACGGCGTACACCCACGAGCTGACGCCGATGGAGGTGTCGCCGGTCTCGATCCCGCTGAAGGCGTCCCGCAGGATGGGCTGCGACAGCGCGTCGCCGATCAGGGTCCCGGCGGCACAGCCGACGACCGCGGGCACGGCGACCATCGTGAGGTAGACCGCGACCACCTGGTTCGGCGTGAAGCCCAGCGCCTTGAGCACCCCGATGTGCCGGTTCCCGGAGACGACCGCCCCGCTGACCACGTTCCCGACGATCAGGGCGGAGACCAGCAGGCCGAGGACGCCGAAGACCGTCATGAACGGGAGATAGGAATCGGCCACCGCGGAGAAGGCCCGCTTGAGCGTGAGGTAGGACTGCGTGGTGGTCAGCGAGCCCCTGGGCAGCCCCGCGGTGGCCTCCGCCAGGCCGTCGCGGATCTGCCCGTCGGTGGAGGACTTGGTGAAGCGGTAGAGCATCTGGACCGAGGCCGGGTGCAGCGCGGCCATCTGTTCGGGTACGACCCAGGCGCCGGCGGACTTGCTCATGCTGGTGGCGAAGCCCACGACGGTGAGTGCCGGGACCCCGCGCGCCCTGAGCTTCGTACCCAGCTTGTCCGGGCCCGGGGAGCCCTGGACGGGCCAGTTGACGACGACCTCCCCGGGCTTGGTGGCCCAGCGGCCCTCCAGGAGACGGACGCGGTCCACGCTGCCCGCCGGATCGGACCGGCCCACCACCGTCAGGGGGCCGGACGGGACCCACAGCCACTGTTCCGGTATGTCGACGGTGGCCTGGAGATACGGCCCCGCGGCGGCCTGGACACCCGGCCGCCCGGCGGTGCGCGCCAGCTCGGTGGCCGAGACCTTGGTCCGGTCGAAAGTCGCCACCACATGGGCGCCGCGCTGCTGGGCGAAGGCCCGCTCAAAGGGCGCCGAGGCGGCGCTCATCAAAGCCAGCGCGAGCAGGACGGTCGTGGTCGAGCACAGCACGACCAGTCCTATGACGGCCGTCTGGACCTTGCGGCGCCTCACGGCCACGCGCGAGGCCGACCAGACGGCGCTCACGCGCTCGGCTCCAGCGCGCTCTCCCGGGCCACCCGGCCGTCGGCCACCTCGATCAGCCGGCTGGCGCAGCGGGTGGCCAGATGCGGGTCATGGGTGACGATCAAGAGGGTCTGGCCGATCTGGTTGAGGTCGATCAGCAGGTCCATCACCTGCTCGCCCGAGCGGCTGTCCAGGGCACCGGTCGGCTCGTCGGCCAGCAGCAGGGCCGGACGGTTCATCAGCGCCCTGGCCACGGCGACCCGCTGGCGCTCCCCACCGCTCAGCGCGGCCGGATAGGTGTCCTTGCGGTCGGCGATGCCGAGTTCGTCGAGGAGTTCCAGCGCACGGCGGCGCGCCTGCCGGGCCGAGATCCCGGTCAGCTGAGCGGCCAGCGCCACGTTGTCCAGCGCCGGGAGGTCGTCGATGAGGTTGAAGAACTGGAAGATCATGCCGATGTGCCGCCGCCGGAACAGGGCCAGCCCGGTCTCGTTCAGCTTGCCGAGGTCCTGGCCGTGGACCTCGACGGCTCCGGATGTCGGCCGGTCCAGGCCCGCGACCATGTTGAGCAGGGTGGACTTGCCGCAGCCGGAGGGCCCCATCACGGCGACCGCGTCCCCCGCGCGGATCTCCAGGGACATGCCGTCCAGGGCCTTGGCGTCGCCATATTCCTTGTGTACGCCGTCCAGCCGCACGACGACCTGCTGCGAGCTGCCGGGATCTTGAGTCATGGCACGAACCTAGGATCGGCGGGACGGGGCGGCGTCCCTCCCCGGATGTAACCGTACGGGGCCGTCATCCCGGGGATGTACGGAGCTGGACCCTGGGAATGACGCGGATCACGGGACGGGCTGCGAGGCTGGCGGAGTGTGGAGTTCGGGCGTGGGGTGGCTGGTCATCGCGCTGGTGGCGGCGTGCACCGCCGCCGGCTGGCTGGGCGCGGCCCTCATCCGGGTGCGGCGGCGCCACCGGTCGGCCATCGGGGAGCGCGGCTGGCTGCTGGAGCGGGAGCGGGAGAGCGCGGCCCGGACCGCGGTCGACGCCGAGCGGGCCCGGATCGCGGCGGACCTCCACGACATCGTCAGCCACAACGTGAGCCTCATGGTCGTCCAGGCCGGTGCCGCCCGCGAGGTGCTGGCCACCATGCCGGACGAGGCCGCGGCCGCGATGAGCGCGGTCGAGAGCGCCGGCCGGAACGCGATGACCGAACTGCGACACCTGCTCGGCCTGCTCGCCCCCGCGCAGAACGGCGACGACGAGCCCTACGGGACGGATCTGTCGGGGACGGGCCTGTCGGGTACGGGCCTGTCGAGTACAGATCTGTCGGGTGCGGGCCTGTCGGGTACGGATCTGTCCCCCCAGCCGAGCCTGAGCAGGCTCAGCCCGCTGATCGACCGGTTCGCCTTCGCCGGCCTGCCCGTGGACGTACGAATCTCCGGGGAACCGCGCCCGCTGCCGGGCGGAATCGATGTCACCGCCTACCGGATCATCCAGGAGGCGCTGACCAATGCCCTCAAACACGGAATCTCAGCGAAGGCCGAGGTGACAGTGCGGTACGCGGACCACTACCTACGGGTCGAGGTGCTGAACAGCGGTCCGAGCGTCCTGACGGCCGGCGGCGCCGTATCTCCTGGTACCGCTGCTGGTACCGCCGCCGGCGGCTCCGCGTCTCCCGTCCGCCCTGCCGCCGGTCGGGCGGACGGAGCCGGGCGCGGGTTGCTGGGGCTGCGGGAGCGGGTCGCCGTCTACGGCGGTGACCTGGACGCCCGCCGCCGCCTCGGCGGCGGCTACCGCGTCCGCGCCCGGATCCCCCTGGACCGGCCATGACGCCCGCCGAACCCGCCGCCCCCCGCGTCGTCGTCGCCGACGACCAGGAACTCGTCCGCACCGGCTTCCGGCTGATCCTGACCGCCCGCGGCATCGACGTGGTGGGCGAGGCCGCCGACGGGGCGGAAGCGGTGGCAGCGGTGCGCGGGCTGCGGCCCGACGTGGTGCTGATGGACATCCGGATGCCCGTCATGGACGGCCTGGAGGCCGCCCGCCGCGTGCTCGCGCAGGCCCCGGACTGCCGGGTGATCATGCTGACCACCTTCGACCTCGACCGCTACGTCTATGCCGCCCTCGCCGCCGGCGCCAGCGGCTTCCTCCTCAAGGACGTCACCCCGGAGCACCTCGCCTCCGCCGTACGCCTGGTCAGAACCGGCGACGCGCTGCTCGCCCCCTCGATCACCCGCCGCCTGGTGGAGCGTTTTGCCGGGGCTGAAGAACAACGACACCGGGCCGGGGCCGAACGACAGCCCGGGACCCCGGCCGTCCACCGCGACCTGGCCGCCCTGACGCAGCGGGAGCGCGAGGTGCTGACGCTCGTCGGCCGGGGGCTGTCCAACAGCGAACTGGCGCGGACGCTGACGCTCAGTGAGGCGACAGTGAAGACCCACGTGGCCCGGATCTTCGCCAAACTCGCCCTGCGCGACCGAGCCCAGGCCGTCGTTCTCGCCTACGAGACAGGACTCGTCTTCCCAGGTGACTCGGCAGGAACCCGCCAGCAGAGGCGGTGACGCCCGGGCGACCGGATCGCCGCCCGGGCAGGGAGTGTGCAGGCCGCAGGGGGTGTGCAGGCCGCAGAGCGTTTGCAGACCGCAGGGGGCTTGCAGACCGCAGAGGGCTCGCAGGCCGCAGTGGGTTCGCAGGCCGGGACGGATGCCGTCAGTTCAGGCGGATGCCGTCAGTTCAGGCGGGGGCCGTCAGCCCAGGAGGCCCCCGAGGGCGCCGGTGCCCTCGGGGGCGCTCTCGCTGTAGCCGTAGGCGTCGCCGGACGTGCCGCCGTTGCCCACGACGGACTCGGGCAGGGACTCGCCCTCGCCGGTCCCGAGGCCGGCCCGGCCGCCCACGGACGACTGCCCGTCCGGGGTCGCCGGGGCGGCGGGACGCCGGGGCTGCCGGGGGGCGGTCCGGGCGCCGTTCTGCGGCCGGGTGGGGCGGGCGGTGCCGCCGGTCGTGGCCGAGGCGCTGGGCGAGCCGGCCGAGGAGGACGCCGACGGGGCGGTCGAGCCGGCCGCCGGGGTGCGCGGGGACGGGGCTCGGCCCTCGCCGAGCGGACCGCGGGTGGCGCCCGTGGGGCTCTGGTCGGCCCGCCGCGGCAGCGGAGAACCGGGCAGGTTGTTCGTCGGGACGTCGCTCGGCTCGGGGGAACGCACCGTCTCGGAGGCCCGTACGGCGCCACCGAGCATCGAGCCGACCAGCAGCGTCATTCCGGCCACCACCAGCGCCATGAGCCCGCCCCGGCGCAGCACCCGCCGCCGCAGCTCCCACAGCCCCACCCGGGGCCCGAGCCGCCGCCACGCCTCGCCCGCGAGCCGGGCGTCCGTCGAGTAGACCGGGGCGCCCGCGATGATCAGGGGGCTCCAGGCGGCGAGGTAGATGATGTCCGGCGCGTCGTACGCCGGTACGGTCCGCCAGCTCACGGTCAGGATCAGCGCCGCCGACAGCGACGCGCCGAAGAAGGCCGCCAGGCGCTGCCACAGCCCCAGCACGGTGAGCACCCCGACCACGATCTGCAGGAAGGCGACGGTCAGGCCGGCGCCCACGGGGTGGCCGAGCGCCAGGTCGCGCAGCGGCTCCGCGATGGGCCAGGGGTGCAGCGACCGCAGCCAGGTGACCATGGAGCCGCGCTCGCCGCCGTCGAAGTAGACCGGGTCGGAGAGCTTGCCCATGCCGGCGTAGACGGAGATGAGGCCGAGGAAGACGCGCAGCGGGAGCAGGACGACGCCCAGGTTCATCCGGCGGCCCGGGTAGTAGGCGTGCCGTACGGAGTCGGAGTGGCGACGCTGGCGCGGCACCTCGGCGGACCGGGCCGCCCGCCCCCCGGCCGCCGCCCGGCCCTCGGCCGCCCGGCCCTGGGAGGCCCGGCCCTGCGAGGCGCGGGCTTCCCGCGGCGTCCCGTGCCGCGGCCCGCCGGGCCCGTCCGCCGGCGGCATGGACTCGGTGTGGGGGCTGCGGCGCGGGCCGACGACCGTGGGCGGGCCGTCGTCGAACCTGAGCCGGGGCAGCACCTGGGTGGCCGCCGCGTCGTCGCCGCCGTCCCGGGCGGTGCCGTCCCCGGTGCCGGGCGCGCCGGAGTCCGCGAGCCCCACCCCCGCGTACCGCACGGCCTGCAGCAGCCGGGTGGCCGCCGCGTCGCCACCGGGCCGGGTGCGGCCGCTCCACACCACGGGCGGGCGGCGCCGGGCGGCGGCGGCCGGGACGCGGGCGAGCCGCGTCGTGTCCGCCAGCGCGCTGCTCACCACCGGGGCGGCGAGCTGCACCCGGAAGCTCACGGGATTGACGATGACCTGCGCCGGATCGCTCGGCACCTTGGCCATGGCCAGCTGTGGCTCGTCGTCAAAACCCGGTGCGCGTCCCCCCAAGGGCGTGCGGGGTGTTCTGGTCTCCACGCTCATCTAACCGAGTGACGCGCGGTTAGGACACTGCCTTGACCCCTGCCGGGTGTCCGAGACCCGTCAAACCATGATCAGCTCAGTGCCGGTGCCGGACCGCCTCGTACAGCACCACACCCGTCGCCACACCCGCGTTGAGCGACTCGGCGCCGCCCGGCATCGGGATGCGCACCAGCACATCGCAGGTCTCGGCGACCAGCCGGGACAGCCCCTTGCCCTCACTGCCGGCCACGATCACCACGGGGCCCTGCAGCACCTCGGCGTCCTGCACCTCGGTCTCGCCGTCGGCGGCCAGCCCGACCACCATCAGGCCCGCCTTCTTGTAGGCCTCCAGCGCCCGCGTGAGGTTGGTCGCCCGCGCCACCGGCGTACGCGCCGCGGTGCCCGCCGAGGTCTTCCACGCCCCCGCCGTCATCCCGGCCGCGCGCCGCTCCGGCACCACCACACCATGGCCGCCGAACGCCGACACCGACCGCACCACCGCGCCCAGGTTGCGCGGGTCGGTCACCCCGTCCAGCGCGACGATCAGCGGGTCCTCGTCCGCGTCGGCCGCCGCCGCGACCAGGTCCTCGGGGTGCGCGTACTCGTACGGCGGCACCTGGAGGACCAGCCCCTGGTGGTTGAGGCCGTTGGTCATCCGGTCCAGCTCGGGGCGCGGGGCCTCCATGAGGTGGATGCCGCCGCGGTCGGCCGCGAGCTTCAGCGCCTCGCGCACCCGGTCGTCGCTGTCGATGAACTGCTGGACGTAGAGCGTGCTGGCCGGGACGCCCTCGCGCAGCGCCTCGACGACCGGGTTACGGCCCACCACCAGCTCGTTCGTGCCCTTGCCGCCACCCCGGCGCGGGGCCGGGCGGCGGGCCGCCTGCTTGGCGCGCGCCTGGGCGACGCGCTGCTTGACGTGGCCCTTGCGCATCTCGGCGGGCGGGGTGGGGCCCTTGCCCTCCAGCGCCCGGCGCCGCTTGCCGCCGCTGCCGACCGTCGCGCCCTTCTTGTTGGCGGTGCGACGGTTCCTGCGCTGGCTGTTGCCGGCCATGGGGTTCACCTGTTTCTCGTCCGTGGCCGCCCGCCGGCCGCCCGGCCCTGGCGGGCCTCACGGCTTCGCGCGGCTGCGCCGCCGGGCCTGGTCCGGCGGCTGCCTGCTTGGGTCATGTCGTGGTGGGTGCGCCGGGCGGCACACCGCGTGTCGGTCGGGGCGGGGCCCCGGGGGGTCGGCCGGGGTGAGGCCCCGGGGGTCGGTCGGGGCGAGGCCCCTCGGGTCGGCCGGGGCGGGGCCCCGGGGTCGTCTGCGCGGTGGCGGTGGTCCCGGCACCCCGCGCGGGGCAGGGCGCCGCGGCCACCGGGGTCAGCGCGAGCCGAGCTCCCAGCGCGGCCCGCTCGGGGTGTCCTCGATGACCAGCCCCGACTGCTGCAGCTGGTCGCGGATCGCGTCCGCCGTCGCGTAGTCCTTGCGGGCCCGCGCGGCCTGCCGCTGCTCCAGGACCAGCCGTACGAGCGAGTCGACCACTCCGTGCAGGTCCTCGCCCCGGTCCGGGCCGCCCGCCCAGTGCTCGTCGAGCGGGTCGAGGCCCAGCACGCCCAGCATGGCGCGCACCTCGGCCAGCCGCGCGACCGCCGACTCCTTGTCGTCGGCGGTCAGGGCGGAATTCCCCTGGCGGACGGTGGTGTGGACGACCGCGAGCGCCTGCGGAACGCCGAAGTCGTCGTCCATCGCCTCGGCGAACGCGGGCGGCACCTCGGGGGCGGGCGGGACGACCTTCCCCGCCTTCTCGGTGACCCGCTGCACAAAGCCCTCGATACGCGCGAACGCGGACTCGGCCTCGCGCAGCGACTCCTCGCTGTACTCGATCATGGAGCGGTAGTGCGGGGTGCCGAGGTAGTAGCGCAGCACGATGGGGCGCCAGTGCTTGACCATCTCGGAGACCAGCACCGAATTGCCGAGCGACTTGCTCATCTTCTCGCCGCTCATGGTCACCCAGGCGTTGTGCGTCCAGTACGTCGCGAAGTCGTCTCCGAACGCCTTGGCCTGCGCGATCTCGTTCTCGTGGTGCGGGAAGATCAGGTCGACGCCACCGCCGTGGATGTCGAAGGCCGAGCCCAGGTACTTGTGGGCCATCGCCGAGCACTCCAGGTGCCAGCCGGGCCGGCCGCGCCCCCACGGCGTCTCCCAGCTCGGCTCGCCGGGCTTGGCCGCCTTCCACATGGCGAAGTCGCGCGGGTCGCGCTTGCCGCCCTCACCCTCGCCGGACGGCTGGCGCAGCCCGTCCAGGTCCTGGTTGGAGAGCTGGAGATAGCCGGGGTACGAGCGCACGTCGAAGTAGACGTTGCCCTCGGCGGCGTAGGCGTGGCCCCGCTCGATCAGGCCCCGCATCATCTCGATCATCTCCGGCACATGGCCGGTGGCCCGGGGCTCGTAGCTCGGGGGCAGGCAGCCGAGGACGTCGTACGCCGAGTTGAAGGCGCGCTCGTTCTCGTAGCCGATCGCCCACCACGGACGGTTCTGCTCGGCCGACTTGGCGATGATCTTGTCGTCGATGTCGGTGACGTTCCGGACGAACGTCACGTCGTAGCCGCGGTAGGCGAACCAGCGGCGCATGATGTCGAAGTTGAGCCCCGACCTGATGTGCCCGATGTGCGGGGCGGCCTGCACGGTCGCGCCACACAGGTAGATCGAGACACAGCCCGGCGTGAGCGGGTTGAAGTCACGGATCTGCCGGGCGCTGGTGTCGTACAGGCGAATAGTCACGCATCAAGGGTAGACGGAAGGCAGTAGTGCCCCGCGACCTTATGGCCGCAGGGACACAGAAGCGTGACCCTTGGGACGCCCCGACCGGCGCCGCGGCCGGCGCCGCGGCCGCCGGCCCGACCGCCGGCCGGGCTGCCGCTCCGACTGCTGACCCGCCCGCGACCGGCCCGTGACCCGTCTGCCGCTCCGACCGCCGGCCCGACCACGACCCGTCTGCCGCTCCGACCGTCGGCTCGACCGCCGTTCCCTCACCGCTCAGACCCTGCCGACCACCTTGCGCGGGGTGATCCGTACGGCGATGCGCTGGGCGTCCTCCGCCGAGGCCGGGTTGAACTCGGCGTACTTCTTGCCCGCGTACTTGAGCGACAGCTCGTCGATCAGTTCGTTCGCGCCCTCGGTGGTGTAGGTCGCGGTGCCGCGGATCTCCGCGTACGTGTACGGGGCGTCGGCGGGCTGCACCACGACCGACACCCGCGGGTCCCGGTCGAGGTTCTTCTGCTTCTGCCGCCCCATGGTGGTGGAGATCAGCAGCTCGTCGCCGTCGCGCTTCACCCATACCGGGGACAGCTGCGGGCTGCCGTCGGCCTGGATGGTGCCGACGGTCACGAAGACCGGGGTGTCGAGGATGCGCTTGAGCTCGTCGGAGAGTGCGGCTGGCACGGCGGTTCCTTCCCTCGGGAGATACGTACGGTGTGTTGGGTACCCGGTGAGCGCCCGACACACCGTCAAACCTCCGCGAGCAGGGCCGTTCGGCGCAGCGCCTTCCCCCGCCCGCCGTCGCCCTGATCAGGCCGTCTGGCGCGCCCGCACCACCAGGGCCGTGGCGATCGCCGCGAGGCCCTCCGCCCGGCCGGTGAGACCCAGGCCGTCGGTCGTGGTGCCCGAGATCGCCACCGGCGCCCCGACCGCCGCCGAGAGCGCCTTCGTCGCCTCGTCCCGCCGCTTGCCGATCTTCGGACGTACGCCGATCACCTGGATCGCCACATTCCCGATCTCGAAGCCCGCGCTCCGGACGATCCGGGCGGCCTCGGTCAGCAGCGTGACCCCCGAGGCCCCGGCCCACTCGGGGCGGTCGGTACCGAAGTGGGCCCCCAGGTCACCGAGGCCGGCGGCGGAGAACAGCGCGTCACAGGCGGCGTGGGCGGCGACGTCGCCGTCGGAATGCCCGGCCAGGCCGTACTCCGCGCCCTCCCACAGCAACCCCGCGCACCACAGCTCGCGGCCCTTCTCGAAGGCGTGCACATCGGTGCCGATGCCCACGAGCGGCATCGCGGCCGCGGGCACCCCGGCCACCGGCGCCCCCGGGGCGAGCATCCCGGCCACCGGCATCCCAGAGGCGGGCGTGTCAGGGACCGGCGTGTCGGGGGCGGGCGTGTCGGGGACCTCAGAAGCCATCGGTGGCCCTCCTCCGGGCGAGTACGGCCTCGGCCAGCACCAAATCGAGGGGCCGGGTCACCTTGAACGCCTCCTCGTGGCCGGGCACGACCACGACCTCGACCCCGAGCCGCTCCACCATCCCGGCGTCGTCCGTCGCCCCCTCGCCCTCCAGGGCGATCTTCTCGTGCGCGGCGACCAGCGTGGCCCGGTCGAAGCCCTGCGGGGTCTGGACGGCGCGCAGCAGCGCGCGCTCCGGGGTGCCGACGACCGGTTCGGGCTCGCCGGCCCGCTCGCCGGTGCGCGGCTCGACCTGCTTGACGGTGTCGGCGAGCGGCAGCGCCGGGACGACGGCGGGCGCCCCCTCCCGTACGGCGGTGACGACCGCGTCCACGGTGTCGACGGGGACCAGCGGACGCGCCGCGTCGTGGACCAGGACGGTGGTGATGTCCTCGGGCACGGCGGCCAGACCGCGCCGGACCGACTCCTGGCGGGTCTCGCCGCCGGGGACCACCACGACCTCGGTGGTGCCGGTCAGCGGATACGCGTCCAGCAGCCGACGGACCTCGTCGGCCCCGTCCGGCGGGGCGACCACGACGACGAGCACGACCGAACGGGACCTGGCCATGGCACGTACGGCGTGGACCAGCATGGGCGTGCCGCTCAGCGGACGCAGCGCCTTCGGCGCGCCGGGCCCCAGGCGCACCCCGCGGCCCGCCGCCGGGATGACGGCAGCGGTACGGGCGGGGCGGACGGGGCCCTCGGCGCCCCCGGGACTCGCGGACTGCCCTGATGCGGACATTGAGTTGGCGTTCAGGTTTGCTTCCTCGACCGAGATGGGTATGGCCACAGCGTGCCGGGCGCGATGCGCCGACCAGCCCCTTCCGTGACGACTGGTCGAGCCAGCTGCCCGGGCCCGGCACGCCATGTACCGGGCCGGACTGCGTTCCAGACAGCGTTCGGCGTGGGCCTGAGGGCGATGGGCGACACCGTGATACCGGCATGCGCACATGCCGCAGCGCCCGGCGACAGATGCTGGATCTGAGTCACTCGGGCACCGCGGCATCTATGGGTCAGGACGCGAGGACCTCGTCGAGCAGAGCCTCGGCCTTGTCTTCGTTGGTGCTCTCCGCGAGGGCGAGCTCACTCACCAGGATCTGGCGTGCCTTCGCAAGCATGCGCTTCTCACCGGCGGAGAGTCCGCGCTCCCGCTCTCGGCGCCACAGGTCGCGCACCACTTCGGCGACCTTGATAACGTCGCCGGAGGCGAGCTTCTCGAGATTTGCCTTGTAGCGACGGGACCAGTTCGTCGGCTCTTCGGCGTACGGCGCCCGCAGCACCTCGAAGACCCGGTCCAGCCCGTCCTGGCCGACCACATCACGCACACCGACGAACTCCGCATTGTCCGCCGGCACACGAACCGTCAGGTCACCCTGAGCGACCTTCAGCACCAAGTAGGTCTTGTCCACGCCTTTGATCTGGCGAGTTTCGATGGCCTCGATCAGCGCGGCCCCGTGATGGGGATAGACCACGGTGTCGCCAACCTTGAACGTCATGTGACAGGTACCCCTTCCGTGGCTATCCAGGGTAACACGGGAACGCCTTGTTCTGAATGGCGTTTTCGCAGGTCAGGGCATATCTCGGGGCTTGACAACAGCGGGCGGAACGTGCTGGGAGAGGTCTGCGGAAGCGGGTATTCGCAGGTGGGAGCGGCTGCGCAGGCGCAGCGAAACCCGTACGTTACACCCTTCGACGACCCCTCACGAGTGACACTATGTCCCGATTTGCCGGAGTCCAGTCGAAGGACTTCCGCTACTCCGTTCGGGCTCGGAGCGACTGATCGCATCACGTTTCCCGAATTGATCACGCCAGAGTGGATCAAGGGTGGATCGAGAGTGGATCAACAGCGTTGATCAATTCTCGGACGTCCACACATTCCTTACCGATAATCGCCCTTCACACCGTCGGAGCGATATTTCACCGGTGCGGCGGCAACCACCGCCGCCACGGCCCCTGGCGGGGGCGGGGCGGGGGCGGGGCGGGGCCCCGAGCGGGGGGCGGGTGCGGCCCCGGGCGGGCGCGGGCACGGCCCCGGCGGGCGCAAGGGCGACCCCGAGCGGGTGCGGGCGCGGCCCCGGGTGGGTCGGGTGCGGCCCCGGGCGGGGGGCTCGGTAACCTAAGCCCGCTGATCCAACTTTTACCTAGCCCTAGGAGATGCCGCCGCCGTGAGCAGCAGCCTTCGACGCGGCGCCCTCGCCGCCGCCGCCCTCGTGGTCTCGGTCGCCCCGCTCTCCGCCTGCGCGGCCGGGAACGACGCGCAGACGCTGCAGGTCAAGCCGGACAACGCCGCGACGTCCGTCGGCGATATCAAGATCCAGAACGCCACGATCGTGACCCAGCCGGAGCTCACGGCGAAGGGCCCGGCCATCGTCACGGCCAAGATCTTCAACAACGGCAAGGACGACCAGACCCTCAAGGCCATCACCCTCCCCGGGACCGGCTCCACGGTGAAGGTCTCCCCGGCCAAGGGCAAGGGCCCGGTCGTCGTCCCGGCCGGCGGCTCGGTGCTCCTCGGTGGCAAGGGCAACCCCTCCGCGGTCATCGCGAACGGCCGCGAGGCCGCCAGGGACGGCGACGCGCAGCGGGTCGTCTTCGACCTCAGCGCGACGGGTGACGTGCCGATCACGGCGTTCGTGGTCCCGGCGAAGCACTACTTCACGGACTGGGGTCCCTCCCAGCTCCCGACCGCCACCCCCACCACGGCACCGGCCAGTCCGAACGGCGAGCAGACCACCAAGCCCGGAACCAAGCCCGGCACCAAGCCCTCCGGCTCCGCCACCGCGACCAACAAGCCGTCCGGCGCGGCGGGCGAGAGCAACGCCCCGACCAACGGCATCGCGTCGGGCGAGCCGACGCCGACCGGCCACTGAGCCGACAACGACCGCGAGGGGCCCTGGAAGCGACTTCCAGGGCCCCTCGCGTGCGCGACCCCCACGGCACCCCTCGCACCGCTCGGCCCCAGGGGGCCTCCCGGGCTTCGGGACGCCGCGCCGGACTCCGTCCGGCCACCCGGCCACCCACTCACGGCCCGGGGCCGGCCGTCCACAGCCGGCGCCCCGGCAGCTCACAGCGCGCCACCCCGGCCACCACCGGCCCGGCCTACGGCTCGAACTTGTAACCCAACCCCCGAACCGTCACCAGATACCGCGGCGCCCCCGGGTCAGGTTCGATCTTCGCGCGGAGCCGCTTGACGTGGACGTCCAGCGTCTTCGTGTCGCCGACGTAGTCCGCGCCCCAGACGCGGTCGATCAGCTGCATCCGGGTGAGCACCCGGCCCGCGTTGCGCAGCAACATCTCCAGCAGGTCGAACTCCTTCAGCGGGAGGTCCACCTTGCCGCCGCCGACCGTCACCACGTGCCGGTCCACATCCATCCGTACCGGCCCGGCCTCCAGCGCGGCCGGAGTGACCTCCTCCGGCTCGCCGCGGCGGCGCAGCACGGCGCGGATGCGGGCGACCAGCTCGCGCGAGGAGAAGGGCTTGGTCACGTAGTCGTCGGCCCCTATCTCCAGGCCGACGACCTTGTCGATCTCACTGTCCTTGGCGGTCACCATGATCACCGGGACGTTGGAGCGGCCGCGCAGCTGCCGGCACACCTCCGTGCCGGGGAGGCCCGGCAGCATCAGGTCGAGCAGCACCAGGTCGGCGCCGTTGCGCTCGAACTCGTCGAGCCCCTCGGGTCCCGTTGTCGCGACGGCGACCTCGAATCCCTCCTTGCGGAGCATGTACGACAGCGCGTCGCTGAACGATTCCTCGTCCTCGACGACCAGAACTCGGGTCACGGAAGGACCTCCGGGGCAGAAAGGTGTTCACAGGAATTGGTCTCGTACGGCCGGTCCTGGTCCTCTCCATCGAGGTCAGCGTTGGTCTCGTACGGCTCGCGCGACGAGCGGTCGCGGTCTCGGGCGCGATCGCGGTCACGATCGCGCACCGAGCCGGCTTCCGGCAGCCGCAGGGTGAAGGTGGAGCCCTGTCCCTCGGCGCTCCACACGGTGACCTCCCCGCCGTGCGAGGCGGCCACGTGCTTGACGATGGCGAGTCCGAGCCCGGTCCCGCCGGTCTGTCGCGAGCGTGCCGGGTCGACCCGGTAGAAGCGCTCGAAGATCCGCTCGCGGTCCTTCTCCGAGATGCCGATGCCCTGGTCGGTGACGGCGATCTCGATCAGGTCGCCGCCGGTGGCGGGGAGGCGGCGGGCGGCGATGCCGACGCGGGTGCGGGCCGGGCTGTAGTTGACGGCGTTCTCCACGAGGTTGCCGAGCGCGGCGGCCAGCTGGCCGCGGTTGCCCCACACGTGCAGGTCGGCGGTGCCGCCGGTGGCCATGGTGATCTGCTTGGTGCCGGCCTGGTGGCGGCAGCGGTCGATGGCCTCGGCGACCAGCTCGTCCACGCGGACCGGCTCCGCGTCCTCCAGCGGGTCGTCGTTCTGCACCCGGGACAGGTCGATGAGCTCCTGGACCAGGCTGGTCAGCCGGGTCGCCTCGATCTGCATCCGGCCGGCGAAGCGGGTGACGGCCTCGGGGTCGTCGGACGCGTCCATCACGGCCTCGGAGAGCAGGGACAGCGCGCCGACGGGGGTCTTGAGCTCATGGCTGACGTTGGCGACGAAGTCGCGCCGTACGGCCTCGATCCGGCGGGCCTCGGTGAGGTCCTCCACCAGGAGGAGCACCAGGCGGGAGCCCAGCGGGGCGACCCGGGCCGACACCGCGAGGGCCTCGCCGCGGCCGGTGCCGCGCCGGGGCAGGTCCAGCTCGATCTGCCGTATCTCCCCGTCCCGCCGGGTGTCGCGGGCCATCTGCATCATCGGCTCGACGGCCAGCTTCCCGCCCCGGACCAGTCCGAGGGCGTACGCCGCGGAGCTGGCCTTGACCACGGCGTCCGCCTCGTCGAGGACGACGGCCGAGGACCGCAACACGGACAGCACGGTGTCCACGCCGGGCGGCAGCACAGCGTCGGTGTGCAGTGAGGAACGCGTAGGCTTCGCCTGTTCGCGTTCACTCCAGCGGAACGCCAGCATGGCGATGACGCCGGTGCACAGCCCGGCGAGCGCCGCCAGTGCGGCGATCGCCGCGTTCACGTTCATGCGTCCAGGTTATGCGCGGCACGAGACAGCTCCACAGCCCCAGACGGGCGCCCTCAGGGAGACGTTTCCCAGAGTTCACCGGGGAGTCAGCAGCGGTTCACTCCGGATGCCGGAGCCCGACGCGTTCCGGACGGAACGTGGAAGCCTGGGGGCGGCTCGTCACGAGACCACGAGTCCACGTCCACCGAGAGTCAACAGCGAGACACAGCGAGAGAAGGTCACTGATGCGGGACGCGTACCACGAGGAGCTCGATTCGATCGGGGAGGGCCTGGTCGACATGGCCCGGCTGGTCGGCTCGGCCATCGGGCGGGCGACCACGGCGATACTCGACGCGGACCTCAAGCTCGCCGAGAGCGTCATCGCCGCCGACGAGAAGGTCGACGATCTGCAGCGCGACCTGGAGGCGCGGGCCATCACCCTGCTGGCCCGGCAGCAGCCGGTCGCCACGGACCTGCGGATCGTGGTCACCAGCCTCCGGATGAGCGCCGACCTCGAGCGCTCCGGCGACCTCGCCCAGCACGTCGCCAAGCTCGCCCGGCTCCGCTTCCCCGACTCGGCCGTTCCGCGCGACCTGAACGCGACCATCCTGGAGATGGGCCAGCTCGCGCAGCGGCTGATGGCGAAGGCCGCCGAGGTGATCATCACCAAGGACGTCGACCTCGCGCTGCAGCTCGAGGAAGACGACGACGCGATGGACCTCCTGCACCGCACCCTCTTCCAGCACCTGATGGACGACCGCTGGAAGCACGGCATAGAGACGGCCGTCGACGTCACCCTGCTGGGCCGCTACTACGAGCGCTTCGCCGACCACGCGGTCTCGGTCGCCAAGCGCGTGGTGTACCTGGTCACCGGCGAGCACGCGGACGAGATCGCGCAGGTGGAGACCCCCGAGGGGGCGTGACGCCGGTAGACCCCTGACCACGCTCCTCCGGCGTGTTCAGGGGTCAGGGTCAGGGGGGTCATGGTCATAGGTCTACCCGGGCGGGCCTGCGCGGCGACGCGAGTGCACCCCGGCACGCGGCGGGCGGGCGCACGACGGGCGCGCGCCCTGTGGGTGAACCCCGCGCCGCGCGCGGGCGCGCCCTTGCGCGCCGGGCACGCGGCCACCACGCGCCGCCGTGCCGTGCATCCGCGCGCCGTCCATGCGCCGCTGCGGGCGAGACCCGGAGGACCGGCACCATGAGCACGAGGCGACCCCTCTCCAGGACCTCCCGAGACCTCCCAAGGAGGCGTCATGGCCGAGTTCCCCACTCCCGCCCCCGCCGACCCCGCCCGGCCGGCAGCCGAACACCGCCCCCCGCTCCCCCTCCTCGGCGCCTGCGGCTGCGGCTCCGGCTGTTCCTGCGGCTGCCAGTCCGGCGGCTCCTGCTCCTGCGGCGGCAACTGCGGCTGACCCTTCACCACGCGCCCGCCACGCACGAGGAAGGGCCTTCGACCGGCGGCCGGTCGAAGGCCCTTCGCCACACACACCGCCCCGTACCCCCAACGCGCACCCAGTTTCCGGGGAAGCGCATCACCTCAGAGCCGCGGGGCCTCAGAGCCTCGGAGTCTCGGTGCGGCCAGCAGGGTCAGCGACGCAGCAGGGTCAGCGACGCTTGGTCTTCTTCTTCTGCGGCTTGTTCCAGTCGCCTCGATGTATCTGGCACCGCGAGTAGCCAATCATCGCGGGATTCTGACAGGGGTTGCCCGTCGCGGTCTTGGTCGAGCCACACTTGACCTGCTTGCCCATACATCCCCCTCGCCCGGTCGGCACCGTCTCGGGTCAATCGTCACCGTGTAGAGGCACGGGCCGTGCCCGACACAGGCACATACGGCCGATTTCAGGCGCCTTCGGACCGATTTCCGTCCTTCTCCGAACCCGCAACTGCTGTGCATCGACACCCGGCCGGGACGTAGCGAAGATCCGTCTGTCAGGCCCGGTGCGACGGCCGGACGAGGTGCTGATGAAAAAGCGGCAAGGTCGGCGAGTCCGATCAAGCTGAGGAGGGGTTCGATGCCCGGCGACGCGCGCCACGGCCTGTCAGTTCCCCGGTCTAGGGTCGCCCGCATGGCCGAGCCCTCCTTTCTGACCGCGGTCCGGGAGTCGTACGACACGGTCGCCGCCGCGTACGTCGAACGCGTCCCGCCGCCGGGCGAGATGGACCCCTTGTCCCGCGCGATGCTGGCGGGGTTCGCTGAACTCGTACGGACGGCCGGTCTGGGGCCGGTCGCGGACGTGGGGTGCGGCCCCGGCCGCATAACGGCGCACCTGGCCGGTCTGGGGGTGTCCGCCTTCGGCGTCGATCTGTCACCGAAGATGATCGGGTTGGCCCGCGACGCCTATCCGGACCTGCGGTTCACCGAGGGCTCGATGACGGCCCTGGAGACGGGGGACGGCGAACTCGGTGGCATCCTGGCCTGGTATTCCACCCACCACACGCCCCCGCAGTGGCTGCCGGCGGTGTTCGCCGAATTCCACCGCACGCTCGCGCCCGGCGGCTTCCTGCTCTGGGGAGACTACGTCGGCAATGAACGACTGCAGCCGACCCACGGCTATGGCCTTCCCGTGTCCTATGAGTCGCACCTTCTGCCCCTGGACCACATGGCCGGCCTACTCGGCCAGGCAGGACTCATCGTCACCGCGCGACTGGAGCAGGAGCCCGGCGGACGGGCGAACAGACCGCGCGCCTGCCTCCTGGCCCGCAAGCCCGAAAGGCCTGACGGGGCAGGTTCCCGCGGCGAGGCCGGCCGAGCGTCTACACCTCTACGATGCGGTTCATGAAGGCAGCCGGTAACGCAGCCCCCATACGCGCCTGTTGGCTCTCGTGGCTCGCGGTCGAGACCGTGGATCAGGGAGAAGTGGTGAGCGCCCTCGGCTTGACCGAATGTACGGGACATTGCCTGGGCCGATGGCGTGGAACTCATCGACGATGTGGCGCACGACGAGAAGGAGCCGTTCTCCACAGTCGTTGTCACCCCACCCATGCAGGGGTGGACCCTGGTCGTCGGACCGTACTTCGGCCTGCCCTTTCCCCAGCAGACGGCGCACCTCACCGACGTGTGTCGTGAGTTGAGCGCGAACTTCGGCAAGGCCCAGCTCTTCTTCCATAGCGAGCAGAACGACGGGGAGGCGTGGCTGATCGCCGAACGCGGCCGCATCCGCAGGCGCTGGATCAGTGAGTATCCGCAGCTGGCCCTGGGCGAACCGTTCGGAGTCGAGCGACGGCTCCTCGACGCCTACGGCATCACGGGCAAGCCCGAGGATCTGGACCCCAACAGCGACCTGGCCGACCGTTGGGCCGCTACCTGGGGGGATTGCTGGGCTACGACGGTCGCGGGGGAATCCAGCATCGCCCCCACCACAACCGCCCCCGACACCGTCTCAACCAGCAGCATGCTGGTGGCAGCCGCCGCACCCATCGAGTAGGCACACCGCCTGCCACCGAAGAGGCTTGCCGCCGGCCTCGACACCGTCCGGCCCGGTCCGGTCCGACCCGTCCCGCACCCGTCAGCCCACGGCCCCGATACCGAAACAAGCCCCCTGCCCGCAGGAAAACCGCAGGTAGGGGGCTTGATCAGTCCAGGTTACTTCTTCTTGCCCTGGTTCTTGACTGCCTCGATGGCGGCCTTCGCGGCCTCCGGGTCGAGGTAGGTGCCGCCCGGGGTGAGGGGGCGGAAGTCGGCGTCGAGTTCGTAGGAGAGGGGGATGCCGGTGGGGATGTTGAGGCCCGCGATGTCGGCGTCGGAGATGCCGTCGAGGTGCTTGACCAGGGCGCGCAGGGAGTTTCCGTGGGCGGCGATCAGGACCGTGCGGCCGGCGAGGAGGTCGGGGACGATGCCGTCGTACCAGTAGGGGAGCATGCGGACGACGACGTCCTTGAGGCACTCGGTGCGCGGGCGCAGCTCCGGGGGGATGGTGGCGTAGCGCGGGTCGTCGGCCTGGGACCACTCGGAGTCGTCCTCGATCGGCGGCGGCGGGGTGTCGTACGAGCGGCGCCACAGCATGAACTGCTCCTCGCCGAACTCGGCGAGGGTCTGGGCCTTGTCCTTGCCCTGGAGGGCGCCGTAGTGGCGCTCGTTGAGGCGCCAGGAGCGGTGGACCGGGATCCAGTGGCGGTCGGCGGCCTCCAGGGCGAGCTGCGCGGTGCGGATGGCGCGCTTCTGAAGGGAGGTGTGGACCACGTCGGGAAGCAGGCCGGCGTCCTTGAGCAGCTCACCGCCGCGGACTGCCTCCTTCTCGCCCTTCTCGTTGAGGTTGACGTCCACCCAGCCGGTGAACAGGTTCTTCGCGTTCCACTCGCTCTCGCCGTGGCGGAGGAGGATCAGCTTGTACGGTGCGTCGGCCATGACCTCGAGCCTACTTGACCCGGGTGGGCGGGCCGCGTGACGGATCCGGCAATCCGGTGGCGCGGGAGGGGTGGGGTCGGTAAGGTGCCGCTACCGCTTGCGCCACTTACATTTCGGGGGTTGTCCGATGTCCGTCGCCCTACCGTCCCTCGCCCGGATGAGGCAGGCAGCGCGGGAGAGCGTCTCGGGGCTGCCCCGGGCGTACTGGTGGCTGTGGACCTCGACGCTGGTGAACCGGCTGGGGGGCTTCGTCGCCCCGTTTCTCGCCATGTACCTGACCGTCGACCGGGGATATTCGGCCTCGTACGCGGGGCTGGTCGGCGCGCTGTACGGGCTGGGCGGGGCGGTGTCGGCGGTGGGGGCCGGGGTGATGACGGACCGCCTGGGGCGCCGCCCCACGCTGCTCGTCTCGCAGAGCGCGACGGCGGTCAGCGTCGCCGTGCTCGGCTTCGTCCAACACCCGGTCGCCATCGCCGCAGTCGCGTTCCTGGTCGGCATGGCGAGCAACGGGTCGCGGCCCGCTGTGCAGGCCATGATGGCCGACCTCGTCGCCCCCGCGGACCGGATCCGCGCCTTCTCGCTGAACTACTGGGCCGTCAACCTCGGCTTCGCCTTCTCCGCGACCGTGGCGGGGCTGATCGCCGAGCACGGCTATCTGGCGCTGTTCCTGGGTGAGGCGATCATGACGCTGCTGTGCGCCGTCGTCGTCTTCGTCAAGCTGCCGGAGTCCCGCCCCGTGCGGGAGGAGCCGGCGGGCGCGGCGGCCGCCGCCGCCGAGCCGGAGGTCGGGCTGGGGACGGTGTTGCGCGACCGGGGGTTCATGGCCGTCGTGGCGCTGTCGTTCCTGGTGGCGGCCCTCATCCAGCAGGGGTTCGTCGGCCTGCCGGTGGCCATGGGCGCGAGCGGCCTGTCCAGCTCGGACTTCGGGCTGGCCATCGCCGTGAACGGGGTGCTGATCGTGGCCCTCCAGATCCCGGTCACCCGCTTCATCGAGCGGCACCGGGAGCCGACCCGGCTGCTGGTCGGCGCCGCGCTGCTGATCGGCTACGGCTTCGGGCTCACCGCCTTCGCCGGATCGGTCGCGGTGTACGCCCTGACCGTGTGCGTCTGGACCATCGGCGAGATCATCAACACCCCGATCCAGATGGGCCTCGTCGCCCGGCTCTCCCCCACCCACGGGCGCGGCCGCTACCAGGGCGTCTACGTGCTCTCCTGGTCACTCGCGGCGCTGGTCGCCCCGCTGGCCGGCGGTGCGGTCATCGACCACTTCGGGGCGGATGTGCTCTGGGCGGCGTGCGCGGTGGTGGGGACCTTGACCGCGGTCGGGTACGGGGCGCTCGTGCGCGCCGTCGCGGCGGAGGAGCGGGATGGTGATGGGGAGGGGGATGGGGATGGGGATGGTGTGACGGGGGATCGTCTGGGGTCCGGCAGCGCTTCGGAGGCCGGCGGCGCTCCCGCGTCCGGCGGCACTTCCCCGTCCGGCGGCGCCCCGGGGTCCGGCGAGACCGACCGCCCCGTCGCGGCGGGCTGACGGCGCCACCCTCATGGCGTGAGCCTGGGCACCAGGGGACGGGTGTGGAAGCTCGGCCCCAGCGACGGGCTCAGCGTCCACTCCGGGGCGGTGGGCAGCCGGTAGGACGGGGTCGGGTCCGGCCAGGGCGAGACCCCGCCCGACACGCCGCCGCCCGAGACGCCGCCATCCGGCAGGCCGCCCCCCGGCAGGCCGCCATTCGACAGACCGCCATCCGACAGGCCGCCGTCCGGCAGGCCCGCGGAGGTGCCGCCGTCCGGCAGGCCTGCGGAGGTGCCGCCGCCCGGCAGGCCGGCGGAGGTGCCGCCCGCCGGGTCGTATGTGCTGGTCGGGTTCACCCGCTGCCAGCCGGTCCCGGGATAGGGCCGCTCCTCGCGGTTGGCCCACAGCAGCCAGGTCACGGCCGTCAATCCCAGCAGTACGGTGAGCGCCAGCACCTGGATGCCGGAGATGCGCCGCCGGGCGGGTGCGTCCACGCCGGGGGTGATGCGGATCTGCGGCCGGGACGGCCACGCTCCGGTCTGCTCCGCCCGTTCGGGCGCCCATTTCGGCGCCCGTTCCCGCGCCCCAGCCCCCGCCGCGCCCGTGAACCCCGGCAGGGGCGCCCGCTCGTCCAGCCCCAGGGCAGCCAGGTGCAGGCGGAGGCGCTGGGTCTGACCGGGCAGGCGTACGGCCGCGTCGGCCCAGTCCCGGATCGTCTCGGGCGCGATGCCCTCGGGCGGTACGAGGGTGCCCGGGCCGGTCCAGTGCATCGTCCAGTGTGCGCTCCCCCGCGCGACCAGGTGCGCTCCGATCAGTACGTACAGGGCCTCGGCGAGCAGGCCCAGCGGATCGCGCCCGGCCGGCGCCGCGCCCTCCGCCGGCGGCACACGGCTGCCCAGGGCACGGGCGAGCGGCATCCGCCGTCCGCTGTCCAGCAGGCGCAGCACCCGCTGTACCGACATTTCCCCGGGCAGTGACCCCGGCAGCCCCGGCATTGGCCCTGGCTGTTCCCCCGGCGGTGACCCTGGCGGTTCCCCCAGCGGTTTCCCCGGCAGTGACCCCGGCGGTTTCGCTGGCGGTTTCGCCGGCGGTTCCCCCAGCGGTTTCCCCGGCAGTGACCCCGGCGGTTTCGCTGGCGGTTTCGCCGGCGGTTCCCCCAGCGGTTTCCCCGGCAGTGACCCCGGCGGTTTCGCTGGCGGTTTCGCCGGCGGTTCCCCCAGCGGTTTCCCCGGCAGTGACCCCGGCGGTTTCGCTGGCGGTTTCGCCGGCGGTTCCCCCAGCGGTTTCCCCGGCAGTGACCCCGGCGGTTTCGCTGGCGGTTTCGCCGGCGGTTCCCCCAGCGGTTTCCCCGGCAGTGACCCCGGCGGTTTCGCTGGCGGTTTCGCCGGCGGTTCCCCCAGCGGTTTCCCCGGCAGTGACCCCGGCGGTTTCGCTGGCGGTTTCGCCGGCGGTTCCCCCAGCGGTTTCCCCGGCAGTGACCCCGGCGGTTTCGCTGGCGGTTTCGCCGGCGGTTCCCCCAGCGGTTTCCCCGGCAGTGACCCCGGCGGTTTCGCTGGCGGTTTCGCCGGCGGTTCCCCCAGCGGTTTCCCCGGCAGTGACCCCGGCGGTTTCGCTGGCGGTTTCGCCGGCGGTTCCCCCAGCGGCTCCCCCGGCAGTGACCCCGGCCCGTCCCCTGGCCGGCCCGCCGCCTCCTCGACCGTACGGACCGCCTCCGCCAGCGGCCTCAGCAGCCGGGTCGCCCGGTGCTCGGCCAGCAGACGCAGCCACTCCCGCCATGGCACGCTCGCCGCCGTACGCCCGCCCGGGTGCAGCGTGCGGCCCAGCGCGCGCGCGTAGCCCGATGGCACGTCGAGGGGTTCGGCGAAGCGGTCCGCGCCGGCCGGGGGTGGCTGGTCGGGGAGGCGGGCCAGGCGGCTCAGGCGGGTGGCCAGGTCGGGGTGCGGGTCGTCGCGGTCGGCGGGCCGCTCGGTGGCCCGCGCCCTCAGGGCGGCGAGCGGCTCCCGCAGCTCGGGAGCCTCCACCATGTGGGCGAAGACACGGAACGGGTCGTCCGGTACGCGCCCCTCGGCCCGGCGTACGGGGGTGAGGAAGCCCCCGACGAACTCCAGCCAGGCCACCTCCAGCGCGGCCGCCGAGCACAGGGCGTCGGCGACAGTCCGCGCCCCGGCCACCCGCGCGGCCTCGCGGTCGGCCTCGATCTCCTGGCGCCGCCGGACCGGGCGGGTGAGCCGGCGGAAGAGGAGCGTGTAGCCGCGGAGCAGGAGCAGCGGCCCGCCCGCGTACGTCCGTACCAGGTTGTTGGCCGCCGCCGCGCTGTTGATCGCCTCGCGGGCGGCGGCCAGCCCCACCGTGCCGCGGTGGGCGAGGGCGCCGAAGCGGCTGTGGCGCCGGGAGAAGTGGCCAAGTTCGTGCGCGAGCACGGCGCGCAGCTCGGCGGGCGGCAGGCCCACCATCAGGGGCAGGCCCAGATAGAGGGTGCGGCGGCCCGACATCAGGCCGAGGAACGTGGCGTCCTCGGTGACCGAGGCGTTGACCTCGGTGGTCAGCCGGATGGCGTCCGGCGGGGCGGTGCCCACGCCGGCGGCCAGCTCCTCGACCGCCGCCCATAACGCGGGGGCCCTGCGCCTGCTCACCCACACCGTGTCCTCGGGCGGCGCGGCGGGCCGCGCGGTGCGCGCCACCGCCCACACCATGCCCCCCACGATCGGCGCGAACGCGGCGCAGGCCACGATGACGCTGGTCGGCGGCGCCGTGCTCTCCGGCATCCCCGCGCTCCATAACCCCAGCACCAGGAAGGCCAGCCACAGCAGCACCAGGAGCGCGACCAAAACGTAGAAGACGGCCAGCAGCACCAGGGCCAGTACGGCACGGGCGGCGGCGACGGCGGCGGTGATCACCGGCCGCCCCGATCGGCCTCACGGCCTGGGCCGCCACCCGGATCGGCCTCACGCCCTCGTCGGTCGCCGCGCTCGTCCTGCCAACCCCGATCGGCCTGCCCGCCCCGCCCGCCGCCCCGATCGGCCTCACGTCCTCGGCCGTCGCCGCGCTCCTCGGGCGGCAGCGGCGGCACGGGCGGCGACGCGCGCAGGCCGTCCAGCAGCCATGCGGCAGCGCCGCGCAGCGCGCTGGACAGCGGGTCGGTCCGTACGCCGGGGACCAGGGACTCGCCGGGTCGGCCGAGCTCCGGGGAGACGTCGAGCAACAGGCTGAGCCGGGCGCGGGCCTTGTGCAGGTTGCTGCCGACGCTCCCCGCGCTGATGCCGAGCTCGGCGCCGATCTCCGCGTAACTCATGCCCTCCAGGGAGTGCATCACGACCACCTGGCGCTGGCGCGGCGGCAGCATCCCGAGCGCGCGCAGTGCGGCCAGCGCCTCCGAGGTCTCCTCCACGCCGGCGGAGGCGGCGGCCGGTACGGTCAGCTCGGTCGGCTTCCAGCGGTACCACCAGCGGCGGCCGTCGCGCGAGAGCTTGCGGCGCATGGTGGTCGCGACCCAGCCCTCCGGCGAGGCGCAGGCCCGTACCGTGGGCCAGCGGCGCATCGCCTCGATGAACGCCTCCTGGACGGCGTCCTCGGCGTTCTGCCGATTGCCGCTGAGCATCACCGCGCGGGCGGCGAGCCAGGGGTAGGTGCGGGCGTAGAACTCCTCGAAGTCCTCGAACTCTTCGGACTGCTCGAAGTCCTCGAACTCCTCGGGCTGCTCGGACTGCTCGGACTGCTCGCTCGGACTGCTCGAAGTGCTCGGACTGCTCGGACTGCTCGGGCTGCTCGGCTTGCTCGAAGTCCTCTAAGAGGCCCTAACAGAAGTTGTTGATCACGTGACCGTCGGCTTGGCTTGT
>NZ_MAXF01000046.1 GCF_001704635.1 Streptomyces sparsogenes
TTCCACCGGTCGCCGGCGTCGTCGGCAGGCCACGGCGACGGCCGGACATGCTCTTCGCGGACCGCGGCTACGACCATGACAAGTACCGGCGGCTGCTGTGGCAGCGTGGTATCCGTCCAATGATCGCGGAACGCGGCCAGCCGCACGGCTCCGGCCTGGGCATCTTCCGCTGGGTCGTGGAACGAACGATCTCCTGGCTGCACGGCTTCCGCCGCCTGCGCATCCGCTGGGAGAGACGCGACGACATCCACGAAGCCTTCCTCGGCCTCGCCGCCTGCCTCATCACCCACCGACACGTTCAACGCCTTTGTTAGGAGCTCTAAGACGCCGGGATCGTCACGCGTCTGGGAGTCCCCGCCGCTCGCGGCCTCCCCCGCCGTGTCACTCATGCCCGGCCCCTCCCCCCGAGCCGGAGCGGACGGTCAGCGCCGCGCCGTCCGCGCGGTGGTCGGTGAGCACGGTGCCCGGGCCCGACCTGGTCACCAACTCGACCACCATGCGCGCGCGGAGGCGCTCCCCCGAGCGCGCCGCCAGCCAGCGGATGACCTCCCCCATCAGCCGTAGCACCCCCATTGTCACGACCGTTGTCACCATCAGCCACGGATTGTCCATGAACACCGTCTTGTCTCCCTTGATGCTTCCCGGTCGGCGACCGGTTCATCAGGAAGAGGCTGCGGGGGACGAGATTCTTCACCGCCCATCGCGGGGAATCTCCGGGACTTGGGTTACGGCTCGGCGGTTACGGCTCGGCGGTTACGGCTTTGGGGCACGCGGCCAGCCCCTCCCCAGACGGCGTGGCGCTCACGCGCCCCGGGCCTCACGCGCCCCGGGCCTCTCACGCATCCCGGGTCAGATGGGCGAACGCCTCCAGGTTCCGCGTGGACTCCCCGCGCGCCGTGCGCCACGCGTACTCCTTGCGGATCGCGCTGGCGAATCCCATCTCCAGCAGCGTGTTGAAGCTGCCGTCGGCGTTCTCCAGCACCGTGCCGAGCACCCGGTCCAGCTCCTCCGGCGTGACCGCCGCCAGCGGCAGCCGCCCCACCAGGTAGATGTCGCCGAGCTGGTCGATCGCGTAACTCATCCCGTACAGGCGGGTGTTCCGCTCCAGCAGCCAGCGGTGCACGGCCTCGTGGTTCTCGTCCGGGCGGCGGACGACGAAGGCGTTGACGGACAGCGAGTGCCGGCCGAGCCGCAGCGAGCAGGTGGTGGAGAGCTTGCGGGTGCCGGGCAGCGTGACGACGTATGTGCCGTCGGACGGGTTCTCCCACTCCAGCTCGGCGTCGCGCAGCGTCTGCTCGATCACGGCCCTGGCGGCTTCTGCGGCGGTGGCCTCGTTCCTGGCCTCGGCGTCACCCATGAACCGATCGTAGGCGACGGTAGCCGCGCATCGCCTCCGCGTAGACGTCCGCCGTCGCCGTGGCCGCCTTGTCCCAGCCGAAGCGCTCGGCGTGGTGGGCGGCGCCGATGCCCAAACGTTTCAGCAGCGCGGGGTCGTCGGCGAGGCGGCGCAGCGCGCGGGCGTAGTCGGCGGGGTCGTGGCCGGGCACCAGGATGCCGCTGTGCCCGTTCCGTACGGCCACCGGCAGGCCGCCCACCTCGGCGGCGACCACCGGGGTACCGCAGGCCTGCGCCTCCACCGCGACCAGCCCGAAGGACTCGCTGTAGGAGGGCATGACCAGCACGGATGCCGCCCGGTACCAGTCCGCGAGCTCGTCCTGGGCGCAGGGCGGGCGGAAGCGGACGACATCGCTCACCCCGAGCCGCGCCGCGAGCTTGTGCAGCTCCTCCGGCTTCGCCAGGCCGCTGCCGCTGGGCCCGCCGACCACCGGGACGACGATCCGCTCACGCAGGCCCGGGTCCTCGTCCAGCAGATGGGCGACGGCGCGCAGCAGGATGTCGGGCGCCTTCAGCGGCTGGATACGCCCGGCGAAGAGGGGGATCAGCGCGTCGGGCGGCAGGCCCAGGCGGGCGCGGGCGGCGGCGCGGCCGTCGGCGGGGCGGAAGCGGTCGAGGTTCACCCCGGGGTGGACCACGGCGACCAGCTCGGGGTCCGCGCCGTAGTGGCGCACCAGCTCCTCCGCCTCCTCGGCGGTGTTGGCGATGAGCCGGTCGGCGGCCCCGACGATCTGCTCCTCGCCGATCACGCGGGCGGCGGGCTCGGGGGTGTCGCCCGCCGCGAGCGCGGCGTTCTTGACCTTGGCCATGGTGTGCATGGCGTGGACGAGCGGCACGCCCCAGCGCTGGGCGGCCAGCCAGCCGACGTGGCCGGAGAGCCAGTAGTGGGAGTGGACGAGGTCGTAGTAGCCGGGGCGGTGGCCCGCCCAGGCCCCCATGACCCCGTGGGTGAAGGCACAGAGCTGGGCCGGGAGGTCCTCCTTGGCCAGCCCCTCGTACGGCCCGGCGTCCACATGCCGTACGAGCACCCCGGGCGTGAGCTCGACGGTGGGCGGGAGGGCACCGGTGGTCGCGCGGGTGAAGATCTCCACCTCGATGTCGAGGGCGGCCAGCCGCCTGGCGAGCTCCACGATGTAGACGTTCATGCCCCCCGCGTCGCCGGTGCCGGGCTGGTGCAGCGGCGAGGTGTGGACGCTGAGCATCGCTATCCTGCGCGGCCGACGGCCGGCGCGTCGCAGGCGCTGGTGGTGCGGGCCGCCGAAGGCCCCATGTGAACGGCCTCGCAGGCCGCCGAGCCGGGATATGTGCTGGCTCACCGCGCGATCCTCCTTGCCGGGACGGACTCGGGTCGGGCTCGGGTCGAACGTGTGGTCGAACATGGGTCAGGCTCGGGTCCAACGTGGGTCGGGCTCGGGTCCGACGTGGGTCGGACTCGGGTCCGACGTGGGTCGGGCTCGGGTCCAAGGTGGGTCGGGCTCGGGTCCAACGTGGGTCGGACTGGGTCCGACGTGGGTCAGACTCGGGTGGCTCGGGTACCTCGGTTAGCTCTGGTGGCGGAATCCGGATTCGGGTAGCGGAATCCGGACGCGCGCCGCCAACCCCTCAACACCGGAACCTCTCGTTCCCATTTCCGCTTTGCCAAAGCGTGACGTTCTTCCGCCCGGGGTTACGCTCGGCGCATGTCTGCCCGTGTACCTCCGCCGGGTCGGCCCATCGGCTCGGCGACCCGGGGGACCACCAATCCCAACCGGCTGCGCCGCATGGATCGGTGGATCGCCGCCGCCCACGGCCCCGCGCTGCGTCGCGCCGAGGCCCCCATCGCCGTCGACCTGGGGTACGGGGCCGCGCCGTGGACCGCCGTCGAGCTGCTGGGCAGGCTGCGTACCGTGCGGCCGGACGCCCGGGTCGTCGGGGTCGAGATCGACCCCGGCCGCGTCGCCGCCGCCCGCCCGTACCGGCGGGAGGGTCTGGACTTCGCGCACGGCGGCTTCGAGGTGCCGCTGCCGGGCGGCGCGCGGCCCGCGCTGATCCGGGCGGCCAATGTGCTGCGCCAGTACGAGGAGGGCGAGGTCGCCGACGTGTGGCGGCGGCTGTGCGCGCGGCTGGCGCCGGGCGGGCTGCTGGTGGAGGGGACCTGCGACGAGATCGGGCGGCGGCACGTATGGGTCGCCCTCACCCCGCGCGGCCCGCGCACCGTGACCTTCGCGGCGCGGCTCGGCTCCCTGGACCGCCCCTCCGACCTGGCCGAACGGCTGCCGAAGGCGCTCATCCACCGCAATGTGCCGGGCGAGCCGGTGCACACCTTCCTGCGCGACTTCGACCGCGCCTGGGCGGCCGCAGCCCCCTACGCGGTGCTCAGCGCGCGCCAGCGCTGGATACGCAGCGCCCAGGCGCTGCGCGCCGCCGGCTGGCCGCTCATGGACGGCCCCCGGCGCTGGCGCCAGGGCGAGGTCACCGTGCGCTGGGAGGCACTGGCGCCCCGCCCGCGTCCGGGTCGGCCCCGCGCAGAGACTCCTCGCTGATCCCCTCGCTGGTCTCCCCGCCGACCTCCTCGCTGGTCTCTTCGCTGATCTCCTCGCCGACCTCCCCGCTGGCCTCGCTCGTCTCTTCGCCGATCTCCTCGCTGATCCCCTCGCTGATCTCCTTCGGCCCGAACGGCCACACCTTCTCGAACCGGGCCCACAGCAGGAACGCCACACACCCCGCCCCGACCCAGGCCAGCGACCACTCGATGGGGTGCCGGCCGGGCGCGTTCCGGTCCGCGTAGCCGTAGATCACCAGCCAGCCGACGAGCGCGACGACGCTCGGCACCGGATACAGCCACATCCAGTGCGGCCGCCGCAGCCCCGGCTGCCGGCGGCGCAGCACCTGCCGCTGCTGCCTCGGGTGGGCGGGCCCGATCCGTACGGCCCCAGGGGCCTTGAGGGGCAACAGGATCTGGAGGGCGCCGTCGCGGCCGAGGCGGTCGTACGGGCCGCCCGGGAGCTCGGCATGTCGGGGAGGGCGGCGGCGAGCGCCCTCGGTGAGGACGCGGTGCTGCTGGGCGCGGTGGCCACGGACCTGGAGGCGGCCAGGGAGCAGGTGTTCACCCGCACCCGGGAAGGCGGCGGGTAGCGCGGGGGGAATGCCCGGAGCGCGGGCAGCGTCGCCGCCGTGAGCTGCTGCCCGTCGGCGGCGCCGGCACGCGAGGGGGGCGCCCGGAGCGCGGGCAGCGCCCGCTATCCCACCGGCACCGTGTCGCGCGCCAGCGCCCGCAGGGCCCCGGCCGTCGGGGAGCCCTTCTCCGCCGTGTAGGTGCACAGCACCTGGCCGGGGTCGGAGGGCAGCACGAACGCCTCGTACGTCAGCACCAGCTCCCCCGCCACCGGATGCCGGATCCGCTTCGTACCGCCGGTCCGCTCCCGCACGGCCTGCGCCTCCCACCGCCGCCGGAAATCCTCGCTCCGCTCCAGCAGTTCCCGGACGACCTGGCACACCCGGACGTTGCCGGGGTGGCGCCCGGCCTCCGCCCGCAGGCCCGCCACCGTCTCGTCGGCGACCTTGTCCCACTCCGGGTGCAGGGCCTTGGCTTCCGGGTGGAGGAAGACCAGCAGGGCCGAGTTGCGCTCCCGCTCCGGGAGCGCGGCAAGGTCGAAGCAGACCCGGCCGCCCAGCAGATTCCAGGCCAGCACGTCGGCACCCGGCCCGAAGACGAAGGCGGGCACCGTTTCGTCCATGGCCTCCAGCAGCAGCCGCACCTCGGGCCGCACCCCCGGCCGGGGCCCGGGGTCCACGGGCCACTCCCGCCGGGGCAGCGTGATGTTGCGCAGATACGTGTGCTCGGACGGCGTCAGCCGGAGCGCCCGCGCGAGGGCGTCCACCACCGAGTCCGAGATGGCGGGGGCGCGGCCCTGCTCGATGCGGGTGTAGTAGTCGACGCTGATCCCCGCCAGCTGCGCGACCTCCTCGCGGCGCAGCCCCCGCACCCGGCGCCGTACGAGCCCGTCGGGCAGCCCCAGCTCGGCGGGGTCGAGCGCCGCCCGCCGCGCCCTCAGGAACGCCTTGATCTCCGGCTCCGCATCACCCATCGCTCCATTATCCGCGTATCCGCGACAGCCCCCGGAAGGCCGCAGCCCACGGAAGGCCGCCGATCCCCGCCGTCCAGGTGGTTCTGCCAGACCCAGGTTGAGCCGGGCCTGGTGCCCGGCCCCCGCCGGCCGAAAGCTGGGACCACACCCCACCGAAACCACATGACGCAGGTAAGGCGGAACCCCCATGAAGCGCAGGATCCTCGGCGGCACCGGCATCTCGGTCAGCGAATACGCCCTGGGCACGATGATGTTCGGCGCCTGGGCCAACCGGGACCACGACGAGTCGGTGCGGATCATCCACCGCGCCCTGGACGCGGGCATCAACTTCGTCGACACCGCCGACATCTACTCCGCCGGCGAGTCCGAGGAAATCGTCGGCAAGGCACTCAAGGGGCGCCGCGAGGACGTCGTCCTGGCGACCAAGGTCTTCAACTCCATGGGCCCGGACGCCAACCACGGCGGCAACTCCCGGCGCTGGATCACCCGCGAGATCGAGAACAGCCTGCGCCGCCTCGGCACGGACTACATCGACCTGTACCAGATCCACCGGCCCGACCCGGCGACCGACATCGACGAGACCCTGTCGGTCCTGTCCGACCTGGTCCGGGCGGGCAAGGTGCGGGCCGTCGGCTGCTCCACCTTCCCGGCGGAGCAGATCGTGGAGGGCCACTGGACCTCCGAGCGGCGCGGCCACGTCCGCTTCCGCAGCGAGCAGCCGCCGTACTCGATCCTGGCGCGCTCGGTCGAGGCGGCGGTGCTGCCGACCGCGCGGAAGTACGGGATGGGGGTGCTGACCTGGGGCCCCCTGTCCGCGGGCTGGCTCTCCGGCCGCTACACCAAGCCCTCCGACATCGACCTGACCGGCGGCCGCTCGGCCCTCGAGCGGCACAAGTTCGACCCCTCGCTTCCGGAGAACGCGCGCAAGCTGGAGGCCGTCGGCCGGCTCGCCGAGCTGGCCTCCGACGCCGGGCTCTCGCTGCCTCACCTGGCGGTCGCGTTCGTACGGTCCCATCCGGCCGTCACCTCGGTGATCATCGGGCCGCGCACGATGGAGCAGCTCGATGACCTGCTCGCGGGGGCGGACGTGGAGCTGAGCGAGGACGTCCTGGACCGCATCGACGAGATCGTGCCCCCGGGCACGGACCTGAACCGGGCGGACAGCTACTACGAGCCGCCGGCGCTGGCCGACAAGGCGCAGCGCCGGCGGCGGGCCGGGGCCTGAGACCCCCAGCAGCCTCGGGCCCCGAGGGGGAGGGTGGTTCAGAAGGTGGTTCAGAAGTTGGTTCAGAAACTGGGTCAGAGGGTTGGGTCAGAAGTTGGGTCAGAGGGCGGTTGAGAGCGTGACTCAGACGTGGCCGGCCGGGAGCAGCTCTGCGCGGCCGAAGAGCAGGCCGTAGCCGGAGGGCAGTCGGCTGAGCAGCCGGTCGAGCAGCTCGTCCCCGGCCATCTCCGCCACCGCGCCCAGGACCGAACTCACGTCCCAGCGCGCGGTGGCGGAGGTGGCCCCGCCCAGGCGCGCCGCGACGGCGTCGACGAACTCGGAGGCGGCCGGCGCGAGCGTCGGCGGGATGGGCCCGGCCAGGGCGGCGGCCGCCTCGCGCGGCAGCCGGTGGGCCAGCTCCGCCCGCTCGGGCCCGGTCAGATGGCCGCCGAGGGACGTCAGAACGGTCCGGGTGATCCGTTCGGCTTCCTCGCCGGTGGCGTACTGGCCGCGCTCGCGCACCTGCTCCACGAGTTCGCTCCACCGCATCGCGTGCATTCCTTTCCTGCTGAGCCTGGTGATGCTGCTGAGCCTGGTGATCCTGCCGGTCTTGCTGACCACGGCGGGGCCCCGGGCCGCCGGCCGGCCCGGGGCCACCATGCGCGGGTCAGCCGCTGATCTGCTTGGGCCCGGAACCGCCGCCCGTGATCTGGATCTTGCGGGGCTTGGCCTCCTCCGCGACCGGGATACGCAGCGTGAGCACACCCGCGTCGTACGAGGCGTCCACGCGCTCGGTGTCGAGGGAGTCGCCGAGGAAGAGCTGTCGGCTGTAGGTGCCCGTCGGGCGCTCGGCGGCGATCGTCTCGGCGCCCTCGGGGGTCATGGAGCGGCGCTCGGCGCGGACGGTGAGGACGTTCCGCTCGACATCGATGTCGATGGTCTCGGGGTCGACGCCGGGGAGGTCGAACATCACCACGAACTCGTCGCCCTGGCGGTAGGCGTCCATCTGGAGGGCCGCGGGCCGGGTCGCGGTGGCGCTGCCGAACATCTGCTGGGCGAGCCGGTCGAACTCCCGGAACGGATCGGTACGCATGAGCATCACAGGTCACTCCTTCCGTCTGGTGCACTGAGTGCGATGCCCTACGTCTTCTTATATAGCTCTCTCGAAGAAAATTGACAACAACGGACTCAGGTTGTCCCCCAAACCGAGAGTCAGGTTGTGACTGCTGGGGGTCAGGTCGTAACCGCGTCCAGGAACGCGTCGACGAGCGCCCGGTCGTGGGCATGGGTCAGCCGCTCGCGGGCCTCTTCCGGGAGCAGCCAGACGAGCTGGTCGACCTCGTCGTTGGGGACGTTGGGGGCGTTAGGGATGTGGGGGGCATCGGGAACACCAGGAACGTTGGGGGCGAATCCACGGTCATCGGGCTCATCGCGCTCATCAGGCTCATCGGGGTGGCCGGGGACCGCCTCAGCCGCCCAGTAACGGACCTCCTTGGGCCGGCCCTTGACCGGATAGCGGACGGTGGGCAGCTCGGGCCCGGGGACACACCGCACCCCGGTCTCCTCCCCCACCTCGCGCACCGCGCAGCGCAGCGCGTCCTCGCCCCGCTTGAGCTTGCCTTTCGGGTGCGACCAGTCGTCGTATCGCGGTCGGTGGACGAGCGCGATCTCCGGTCGGCCGTCGCGGGCGGAGCGCCGCCAGAGGACGCAGCCGGCCGCGCGGATCACCGGTTTCCCAGCCATGCGCGGACCTCCCTGTCACGGCCCGGCACCAGCACGCCGATGCGCCGAGAACGCCTAGGACACCGAGAGCCCCTGAGACGCCTGGGACGCCGAGGACAGCGTCCGCTGCCAGATCCGGCCGAAGGCGAAGCGGGCGGCCTCGACCTCATGTCGTTGGTCGGCGTGCAGCACTCCGAGGGCGTAGGCGGTGGCGGGGGCGATCCGCGGGGTCCGGGCCGCGGCGGCCGCGGCGGCCGCCGCCTCGGCCGCGTCCCGGTGCCGCTCGAGGGCCTGCCCGGCGGCCAGCAGCCGTACCGACAGCGAGGGGTCGGCCTCCGCCGGCCCACTGCCGTCCGGCCGGTCCCCCGCGTCGAGCACCTCCAGGGCGTAACGCCGCAGTCGCAGCAGCCGCCGCACCTGGTGCCAGGGCGCGTCCTGCCGCTCACTGGCGGGCGGGGCGTCGGCGGCCGGGGTGGCGGCGAGACCGTGGATCAGCGCCTCCGCGTTGTACGGATGCCCGGCCCGCCCCAGCGGCAGCGCCTCGACCGCCTCGGCCAGCCGCCGCTGCGCCAGCTCCGCGAGCGGCGGCAGCGCCAACTCGGCGGGGCGGGCCGCGGCGGCCTCGTCGAGAGGCACCTCGGAGGCCAGGAGCGCGACCGCGTCGGCGACCGCGTGGAAGCGCGAGGAGCCGAGCGCCTGCAGGGCCGCGGTGTGCGCGCGGGTCCGCGCGAGGGTGAGCTGGCGCTCCAGGAGCGCCCCGGCCCGTGCGGCCCCGACGGTCAGAACCCCGCCCCGGGCCTCGTCCGTGCCGCCGCCCGATCGCGCACCCGCGCCGCCGCCCGGCCGCTGGTGCGTCCGGTCGCCGCGCGGCGTGGCCGCGCCGGGGTCGAGCCGCTCGTGCTGTTCCTGCTGTTCTTGCTGTTCCCGCCGCCCGGGCTGTACGTGCTGTTCCCGCCGCCCGGGCTGTTCCCGCTGCTCGCGCTGCTCCTGCTGTACGTACTGTCCCTGCCGCTCGGGCCCCAGGGCCCCCGGCCCGCCCGCCGGCCGGACCGCGGCGTCCGCCGCCTGCCCCGCATGCCCCCTCTGGCCCGCCTGCCCCCTCTGGCCCGCCTGCGCCGCCTCCGCCGTGCCGCTCGCCGCATCGCTGCCGCGCGGGCCGGGCGTACCAGGCGGGCTAGGGCTAGGCGTGCTGGGAGGCGTACCCGGAGGTGTACCGGGCGGGCCCTGCGGGGCGTCGGCCGTCAGCGAGACGCTGCGGCGTGCGGCGCGGGAGAGGCGCTGGACCGGCGCGTCCCCCACCGTCCCGCGCCCCGCCATGCCAGGCGTCCCCGGCGCACTCCCTGGCGCACCCCCCGCCGCGTCCGCCGCGTCCGCCGCGTCCGTCGGGGCGCCGGCGCCCGAGAGCCGGTGCAGGGCGCCGCGCAGCCGGGTCAGGCGCGCCGCGTACGCGTGCTCCAGCGCGAGCGTGCCGGACAGCCACGCCAGCTCGGAGCGGAGGTGGTCGGCCCAGGCGGTGTCGATGAGCGGGCGGTAGACCCACAGCACGCCGCTGATGCGCCGCGCGCAGCGGCACATCAGCCGGGCGGCCTCGGCCGCCTCCTCGGCGTCCACCCCGCTGTCCCGCTGCTGCCGCAGGCTCCGCAGGAAGTCCCCGGCCTGGGCGTTCAAGTACCAGGACAGCGCGTCGCCCGCCGTCGCCGTCGCGAGCGCCGGCCCGGCCCCCGTCGCCGTGTCGGCCCCCATCACACCGTCCGTCATGTCGTACCCCCCAGGGCCGAGGGCAGCGGCGGGTAGAGCGCCGCGCGACCGGCCGGCCCCCGTAACCCCGACCGGCGACGACAGATCATGTCGCTGTACCACGCCGTCGCCTCCGGGCGTCTATGAGCATTTCCTGTACGTTCCGCAGCGGCTGTCCTTCGGCGTCCGTCGCGTGCCGCGTCCACTCGCCGTCCGGGCCCAGGTGCCAGGAGGCGGTGGAGTCGGACATGCCGGTCTCCAGCAGCCGGTTGAGGGAGGCGCGGTGGGCGGGGTCGGTGACCCGGACCAGCGCCTCGATCCGGCGGTCCAGATTGCGGTGCATCATGTCGGCGCTGCCGAGCCACACCTCGGCCTCCCCGCCGTTCCCGAACGCGAAGACGCGCGAATGCTCCAGGAATCGGCCCAGGACCGAGCGGACCCGGATGTTCTCCGAGAGCCCGGGGACCCCCGGCCGCAGCGCGCAGATGCCCCGCACCCACACGTCCACCGGCACGCCGGCCCGCGAGGCCCGGTAGAGCGCGTCCACGATGGCCTCGTCGACCATCGAGTTGACCTTGATCCGCACATACGCGGGCCGCCCCGCCCGGTGGTGGGTGACCTCCCGGTTGATCCGGGTGATCAGCCCGTCGCGCAGCGACCTGGGGGCGACCAGCAGCCGCTGGTAGTTCTCCCGCCGGGAGTAGCCGCTCAGCCGGTTGAACAGGTCGGACAGGTCGGTGCCGACCTTCGGGTCGGCGGTCAGCAGCCCCAGGTCCTCGTACAGCCGCGCCGTCTTCGGGTGGTAGTTGCCGGTGCCGACGTGGCAGTAGCGGCGCAGCGTGTCGCCCTCCTGGCGGACCACCAGCGACAGCTTGCAGTGGGTCTTGAGGCCGACCAGGCCGTAGACCACGTGGCAGCCGGCCTCCTCCAGCTTGCGCGCCCACTTGATGTTGGCCTGCTCGTCGAAGCGGGCCTTGATCTCGACGAGGACCAGCACCTGCTTGCCGGACTCGGCGGCGTCGATGAGCGCGTCGACGATCGGCGACTTGCCGGAGGTGCGGTAGAGCGTCTGCTTGATCGCGAGCACGTCGGGGTCGGCGGCCGCCTGCTCCAGGAAGGCCTGCACGGAGGTGGAGAAGGAGTCGTACGGGTGGTGCAGCAGCACGTCCCGCTCGCGCAGCGCGGCGAAGATGTCGGGCGCGGAGGCGGACTCGACCTCGGCGAGGTCCCGGTGGGTGCCGGCCACGAACTTCGGGTACTTCAGCTCCGGCCGGTCCAGCGCGGCTATGCCGAACAGCCCGGTCAGGTCCAGCGGGCCCGGTAGCGGATAGACCTCGGCCTCGGAGACCTTCAGCTCGCGCACCAGCAGGTCGAGCACGTACGGGTCGATGGACTCCTCGACCTCCAGGCGCACCGGCGGCCCGAAGCGGCGCCGCAGCAGCTCCTTCTCCAGGGCCTGGAGCAGGTTCTCCGCGTCGTCCTCCTCGACCTCCAGGTCCTCGTTGCGGGTCACCCGGAACATGTGGTGCGCCAGCACCTCCATGCCGGGGAACAGCTCCTCCAGGTGTGCCGCGATGACGTCCTCCAGCGGCACGTACCGCTGCGGGGATGCCTCCAGGAACCGCGAGAGCAGCGGTGGGACCTTCACACGTGCGAAGTGGTCATGGCCGCTGACCGGGTTGCGCACCACGACCGCGAGGTTGAGGGAGAGCCCGGAGATGTAGGGGAAGGGGTGCGCCGGGTCCACCGCGAGGGGGGTGAGGACCGGGAAGATCTGCTGGCGGAAGAGCGTGAAGAGGCGGGACTGCTCGTCCTCGGTGAGGTCGGGCCAGCGGATCAGGTGTATGCCCTCGTCGGCGAGAGCGGGGGCGACGTCCTGCTGGTAGCAGGCCGCGTGCCGGGCCATGAGCTCGCGCGACCGGGTCCAGATCAGGTCCAGGACCTCGCGGGGCTGCAGCCCGGAGGCGGAGCGGGTGGCGACGCCGGTGGCGATGCGCCGCTTGAGGCCCGCCACCCGCACCATGAAGAACTCGTCCAGGTTGCTGGCGAAGATCGCGAGGAAGTTCGCCCGCTCCAGCAGCGGCGTGTTCGGGTCCTCGGCGAGCTCCAGCACCCGCTCGTTGAACGCCAGCCAGCTCCGCTCACGGTCCAGGAACCGCCCCTGGGGAAGCTCCTCCCCGTCCACGTCCACGCCGTCCACTTCGTACGCGTCCAGGTCGCCGTCCAGGTCCGGGTCCAGGTTGCGGACCGGCGGCGCGGCGACGGCGTGCGGCCGGTGCGCCGCGATGGAACCGACCGAGGGCTGGGGCTGCGGCTGCGGGTGGGGCTGCGCGTGGACGGGTGCCTGACCGCTGGAGTGGTTCATGTCCTCATTGTTCCGCGCCGAGGGCGGGAACGGCGTCCCCGGAGACTGTGCTGGAGCGGCACGGAGCCTCCGGTTCGAGGGGGTCGGCACGGCGGGCTGCATTCAGCGATGCTCGCAACCGAGTTTGAATCGCCGGTAACGGAGACATGGCGCGTAGGAAATCGGGATCCATCTCGCAGGCGTCACGGCCGACCGCGCAGCTCCCCGGGCCGGCCCCGCAGCTCCCTCGGCCCGACCGCGCAGCTCCCCGGCCCGCCGTCAGGTCCCCGTCACGTCTCCGTTTCAGATCTCCGTCACCTCTCCGTTCAGATCTCCGTCACGTCTCCATTCGGGTCTCCGTCACGTCTCCGTGCGGTACATGAGATCCGTCTCGTACGTCGTAAAGCCCAGCCGCCCGTATACGGCGACGGCGGGGAAATTGTCGGCGTCCACGTACAGCATCGCGGTCGGCAGCCCGCGGCCCGCCAGGTGCCGCAGCCCGATCGCGGTGAGCGACCGCCCGAGTCCGCCGCCCTGGGCGTCGGGCCGCACCCCCACCACGTACACCTCTCCCAGCCGCTCCTGCGCGTGCGCCTTCGTCCAGTGGAAGCCGACGATCTCCCCGCCCCGCTCGGCCAGGAAGAAGCCCTCGGGGTCGAACCACGGCTCCCCCATCCGGTCCTCCAGGTCGCGCCGGGTCAGCGAGCCCTGCTCGGGGTGGTGGGCGAAGGCCGCCGCGTTCGCCGCCACCCAGGCGTCCTCGTCCTCGCCCGGCCGGAAGGTCCGTACGGTCACGCCCTCCGGCAGCACGGGCTCGGGGATGTCCAGCGTGTCCAGCGGGCCCAGCGGCCGGCGCATCTGCCGCAGCTCCCGGAACAGGGTCAGCCCCAGCACCTGCGCGAGATGGCGCGCCGAGGAGTGCCCGCCGTGCGCCCACACCCGCAGCCGCTTGCCCGACTCGCGCAGCAGCGTCACGCCGAGCGCCCGCCCGTGGCCCTGCCCGCGGTGCGCCGGGTGTACGACCAGTTCGGCGGCCGGGGCCTCCACCGGGTCGGTGTCCTCCAGCTGCGCGTACCCCACGAGTTCCCCGCCCGGCTCCTCGCGCAGCAGCAGGTGGCGCACGCCCTCCCGCCGCCCCCGCAGCTGGAGCCGCCCCTGCTCGGACACGGCCTGCTGCCCGTCCGTGCGCGCGGACTCCGCGACGAGCCGCAGCACGTCCTGCGCCACGGCGGGCGTCACCTCGTCGAGGACATCGATCCGGCGGGCGCCGGCCGCCTCGTTCAGCACGTCATTCATGGTCCCGAGCCTACGGCCCGGCCCTGACCGGACAGGCCCCACACGCACGCCCCGACCCCGCGCACCCTCCCCCGCACCCTCCCGGGGGCGACGCCCCGCCGTACGGCCGAACGGGTGAGCCCCTGCCCCGGGTAGGCCCGGCGGTTACGCCCCGCCGACTGCCCCACCGGCCGCCCCCCCTAACCCCCGGCGGCCGCCCCCGCCGCTTACCCCCGGCGGTTACCCCCTCCCCACTCGGCTCCGCCCCCCTCCCCACCCGGCTCCGCCCCCTCCCCACCCGGCTGCGCCCCACCCCACCGGTTGTCCACGCGCAATCAGCTCGTAACCTCGAGCCCCCTGCCCCGCTACGCGCGTTGACCGTATGCTGCCGCCGTCGCTCGACCATCGCACAGAAGCGTTGCACAGAACCGTACAGAGGGGACCCCATGCCAGGGATAGCTCAACGGCCCCGCGCGGCCCGCCGGTTGACCGCCGCGGCGGCCGTGCTGGCGGCCGCGGCCGGGATCATGTCCGCCGCCGGCCCGGCGGGCGCGGACCCAAGCGCCCCCGCGAAGCCGCACCCAGCCCGCACGGTCGATGTGCAACTGCTGTCGTTCAACGACCTCCACGGCAACCTGGAGCCCCCGCAGGGCTCCTCCGGCACCGTCACCGAGACCCAGCCGGACGGCACCACCAAGGCCGTCCCGGCGGGCGGCGTCGAATACCTCGCGAGCGCCCTGCGCACCGCGCGCAAGGGCCACCCGTACTCCGTCACCGCCGCCGGCGGCGACATGATCGGCGCGAGCCCGCTGCTGTCCGGACTCTTCCACGACGAGCCGACAATCGAGGCGCTCAACAAGCTCGACCTGGACGTCACGGCCGTCGGCAACCACGAGTTCGACGAGGGCCGCGCCGAGCTGACCCGTATCCAGAACGGCGGCTGCCACCCGAAGGACGGCTGCTACGAGGACGGCAAGACCTTCCCCGGCGCCGACTTCCCCTACCTCGCCGCGAACGTCACCGACGAGAAGACCGGCAAGCCCATCCTGAAGCCGTACACCGTCTGGAAGCACAACGGCGTCAAGATCGGCTTCATCGGCGTCACGCTCGAAGGCACCCCCAACATCGTCACCGCCGAGGGCGTCAAGGGCCTCAAGTTCCACGACGAGGTCGAGACGATCAACAAGTACGCCAAGGAACTCAACCGCAAGGGCGTCAAGTCGATCGTCGCGCTCATCCACGAGGGCGGGCTCCCGGCCTCCTCCTCGTACAACTACGACTGCGACAGCGGCGGCCCGGGCTCCGGCATCTCCGGCCCGATCGTCGACATCGCCAAGAACGTCACCCCGAAGGTCGACGCCCTGGTCACCGGCCACACCCACCAGGCGTACGCGTGCACCATCCCGGACCCCTCCGGCACCCCGCGCACCGTCACCTCCGCCGCCTCCTTCGGCCGCCTCTACACCGACACCACCCTCACCTACGACCGCCGCACCGGCGACATCGTCCGTACGAAGGTGAAGTCGGCCAACCATGTCGTCGACCGGCAGCAGCCCAAGGCCGCCGACATGACCTCCCTCATCGGCCGCTGGAACAAGCTGGCCGCGCCGATTGCCAACAAGCCGGTCGGCTACGTCTCCGCCGAGATCCCGGGGCGCGGCTCCACGGCGTACGAGTCCCCGCTCGGGGACGTCATCGCCGACGCCCAGCTCGAAGCGCTCTCCCCCGCCGACAAGGGCGGCGCCCAGCTCGCCCTCATGAACCCCGGCGGCATCCGCTCCGACCTCGCGTACGCGGCGTCGGGCAGCGAGGGGGACGGGGTCGTCACGTACGGCGAGGCGTTCACGGTGCAGCCCTTCACCAACATGATGAACGTCATCGACCTCACCGGCGATCAGCTCATCACCGCCCTGAAGCAGCAGGTCAGCGGCTCCAACCAGGCCTCCCCCAAGATCCTCCAGGTCTCCCGGGGCCTCACCTACACCCTCGACCTCACCAAGACCGGCGCCGACCGTGTCGTCGCCGATTCGGTGAAGCTGAACGGCGAGGCCATCGACCCGGCCAAGACCTACCGCGTCGCGATGAACGAGTTCCTCGCGGGTGGCGGCGACGGCTTCCCCGCCTTCAAGGAGGGCAAGAACAAGCTGGTCGGCGCCTCCGACCTGGAGGCCTTCACGGCCTACCTCACCGCGCACTCCTCCGCCTCCGCGCCCCTGGCACCCCCGGCGGCGGACCGCATCAAGATCGTGCGGTGACCCCCCGAGCGCGCTGAGCCACACGCGATGCGGCCCGGCCCCCATCGGCTCCCCGGTGGGGGCCGGGCCGTCGCGTGTGCCCCCTATCCCCGCTATCTGACGTGGTCGAGACGGCCCGCCTTGGCGCCACGTATGAAGTCGCGCAGAGCGGCGGGGGTTGTGCTCAGGATGGTCTCCGGGTCGTCGCTCTCGCGCAGGACGATGACGCCGTCGGAGGCGGCGACGTTCACGCAGTTACCCGCGTCGCCGCTGTAGGAGGACTTACGCCACAAGTACGTGGACACGTTTTTCACCTTTCACATGCTGCGAACAATGCGATGAATGAAGTCCCGGGACTCCGCCGCATCGAGCGCGGTCGTCTCCATCCGTTCCAGAACGGCCCGATACTTGGCCAACTCCGCCTCAGCGTCCATGAACTGGGTTCCCTGAGCGGAGTCGAGCTGGACTGTATCGAGCTGTGACACGGGGCCGAGGACGTAGTCGAACGACTGCCCAGTACCGGGGAAGGTCCCACCGGCGAACGGAATCACCCGAACGGTGATGCTGTCCATCTCACTCATCGCGATGAGGTGTTCGAGCTGTGCACGGACCGTAGCCAGCCCTCCGAACTCCATCCTGAGAGCGGCTTCATGGATGATTGCCGTGTACGGCACCGGGCTGTCTCCATAGAGAATCGCCTGCCTCTTCATCCGATGCGATAGTCGATGCTCCACTTCGTAGGCCCGCAATGGTGGAGCCACTTCCCCGATCACCGCACGGGCGTAGTCCACTGTCTGGAGCAGGCCTGGAATGTGGATGACCAGCGCGACGCGCAGCGCGCGCGCCCGATGCTCCAGCTCGGCCATGTCCGCAAAGCTCGCCGGGAGGTGCTCCCGGTATTCGTCCCACCAACCCCGGGTGCGTCCACCTGTCATGTCGGCCAGGGCGTCGACCAGTTTGTGATCGACACAACCGTAACTCCTGGCCATCGCCCGAACCCGATCGCCGCTCACCGAATAACGACCTGCTTCGATCATGCTCACCCGAGCCTGCTGAACGCCCAGGAGGGCGGCTGCTGCCGTAGAGGACAAACCCGCACGCTCACGCAACTTGCGCAGTTCGGCGCCCAGGCGCCGCGACTTGATCGTCAGGTTGTTGGTCGTAGCCATCGGTCTCCTCATCACCCACACGAGTTGAATCGTGAGCTATAACGCCAGATCCCTGTTAGATCTAACACCACTTGCCCTACCGTGTGGGCCAAGCCACCCAACTCCACCCGACCGAGGGAGACTCGCATGGCCACCGTATCCCCGCAGGAGACCGACTCGGCGCCGTCCGACCAGCCGTGGACGTACACCCTCCGGCTCCCCAACGACCCCCGTGCCGCCCGTATCGCGCGGGTCACCCTTCGCGCCGTCCTCTCCGGTCACGGCATGGCCGAGCTGGCCGAGACCGCCGAACTGCTCACCAGCGAGATGGTGACCAACGCCATCCGCCACTCCGACGGCCCCGCCCAACTGCGCCTGCGCCATCTCTGCGAGAGCCGCCTCCGGGTCAGCATCTGGGACACCAACCCGACCATCCCCGCGCCCTTCGACACCCCGCCCGGCCGTCTCGACCGCCTCACCGCCCTCGCCGAGGCCGCCGCCAAGGCCGACGACACCCACGGCCGTGGCCTGCTCATCGTCCGGCTCTGCGCGGACAACTGGGGCGGCTACCCGCTCGCCGACGATCTCTTCGGCATCAGCGGAAAGCTTCTGTGGTTCGAACTCGCCCCGCTCCGCGACTCGTTCGACATCGCAGCCTGATTCGCCGTGGCGCGCACCGAGTACTACGACCGACCCGGCCGCCCCCGAGCCGAACAGCCTGGTGGTCGCCGCCTCCGCCGTCGTCACCGACGACACCGGTCGCATCCTGCTCCAGCGCCGCCGGGACAACGAGCTTTGGGCGCTGCCCGGCGGCGGCATGGAGATGACCGACTCCCTCCCGGGAACGGCGGTCCGCGAGGTCAAGGAAGAGACAGGACTCGACGTAGAGATCACCGGACTCGTCGGCACGTACACCGACCCGCGCCACGTCATCGCCTACACGGACGGCGAGGTCCGCCGACAGTTCAACGTCTGCTTCACCGCCCGCATCGACGGCGGTCAGCTGGCGATCTCCGACGAATCCACGGAGCTGCGTTTCCTCGCGCCGGAGGAACTGGCCGATCTGCCCATGCATCACACGCAGCGGCTCCGGCTCCGCCACTTTCTGGAACACCGCGACCGGCCGTATCTCGGATGACCCGTAAGCCTCGGCACAGGCGATCGCGGACACGGCGGCGGCCAGCGCGGCGGCGCTCAGCGCGGAAGCACCCAGTCCGGCGTCCAGGTCCCCGGCGCGTCGTGGCCGGTCCCCGTGGTGGCGAGGTGGGCGCGGAGGGTGGGCAGGGCGGGGTGGGGGTTGTCGCGGTGCCAGAGGAGGGAGTGCGGGTAGACGGGCGTCGGGTCGGTGACGGGGATGCGGCGCAGGCCGTGACCGGCGGGCCAGACAAGGCGGGTCTGCTCGCTCATGAAGGTGGCCAGGGCCGGGGTGTCGGCGACGGTGTCGATGAGCACGTCCGAACCGAAGTTGGGGCCGGTCGCCTCGATGGTGAGGCCGAACTCGGCGACGAGGTCGTCGTAGTACGCGGCCCATTCCGTACCGGGGACGATGCCGGGCATCCAGATCCGGTGTCCGACGAGCTGGGCGACGGTCACCGAGCGGGCCGAGGCCAGCGCGTGGCCGGGGCCCGTGAGGAGCTGGAGCGGCTCGTCGAGCACCCGGACGAAGTCGATGTCCTCGGGAAGGGGCCTGCCGGGCGCGGCGACGGCGCGGAAGGACGCGTCGATCGCGCCGGAGCGGAGGGCGGAGACGGCCGTCTCGATGTCGAAAAGCATCACCACGTCGAGGTCGATCTCGGGGTGTGAGCGGTGGAAGCCGCGCATCAGACCCGTCGCCGCGCCGCGCGAGGCGATCACGTCGACGCGCAGGGGCCGGCGGCCGGTCCGTACGGACGCGACGGCCCGCTCGGCGGCGCGCAGCAGCTCCCGGGCATGGGGCAGGAACGCCTGCCCGTCGATGGTGAGCTCGGCACCGCGCGGCGTGCGGGTGAACAGCCGCACGCCGAGGTCGCGCTCCAGCGCGGCGATCCGCTTGGAGACGGCCTGCTGGGTGACCGCCAGCTCGGCGGCGGCCTCCTGGAACTGCCCCGCCTCGGCGGCGGCGACGAAGGTCCGGACGGTGTCGAGGTCCATGCGGACACCCTACGGATACAACCGCTGGTTGTGACGGGGCGGCCTCGCGGTTGTTTGATCCCGCGGTATGGCGCTCGCTTTGATGCTTCTGATCGCGGATCGGTTGTGCGGGTGAAGGCGAGGGGCGCATGGGAAGCGGGCATCGGCTGGGGCGGCGGTTCGGCTGGCTCTGGGGAGCGTACGGGACCAGCGCGCTCGGCACGTGGCTGGCCTTCGGCGCGTTCCCGCTGATCGCCGTCCAGGTGCTGCACGCCGGACCGGCCGAGGTCGCCGCGCTCTCCTCCGTGGGGGCCGCGGTGGGCGCCGCCGTGGCGGTGCCGCTCGGCCCGTGGGTGGAGTTCCGCCGCAAGCGGCCGGTGCTGATCGCGATGGACCTGGTGCGGTTCGCGGCGCTGCTGACGATCCCCGCCGCGTACGCGCTCGGCGCGCTCACCTTCCTCCAGCTCCTGCTGGTGTCGGCGGTCGTCGCGGCGGCCGACATCACCTTCCGCGCCGCCTCGGGCGCGTACCTGAAGACACTGCTGCCGGCCGAGGACCTGCTCGTCGCCAACGCCCGGTTCGAGTCCACGACCTGGACGACCACGATCATCGGCCCGCCGCTGGGCGGCGCGGCGATCGGGCTCCTCGGTCCGGTGGCGACGGTGGTGGCCGACGCGGTCAGCTACCTGCTCTCCGCGCTCGGCATCCGCGCGACGGGCGGGCAGGAGCCGCCGCCCGAGCGGCGGGAGGCTGTGCCGGAGGGCCAGGAGCCGGCGCCCGAGCGCCGGGAAGCCGCGCCCGAGCGCCGGGAGGCCGCACCCGAGCGGCGGGAGGCCGCGCGCCTGCGGGCCGGCGACCTGCTCGACGGCTGGCGGTACATACTCGCCGACGCGGCGCTGCGCCCGCTGTTCTTCAACACCGCCCTCTTCAACGCCCTGGTGATGGCCTCCCAGCCGCTGATGGCCGTCCTGATGCTCGGCCCGCTCGGATTCGAACTGTGGCAGTACGGCCTCGCCTTCGCCGCGCCCTCGATCGGCGGGCTGCTCGGTTCGCGACTGGCCCGGCCGCTCGTCACCCGGTACGGGCAGCACCAGGTCCTGGTGGTGGCCGGGACGCTGCGTGCGCTGTGGTCCGTCGGCCTCGCCTTCACGGGGCCCGGCGCCGGGGGGCTGCTGCTGGTGATGGGGGTCGAGCTCGGGCTCATCTTCTGCTGCGGGGTCTTCAACCCCGTCTACGCCACCTACCGCCTCGAACGAACCCCGACCGACCGGGTCACCCGTACGCTCTCCGCGTGGGCGGTGACGACCAAGGCCTCGACCGCGCTCCTGACGGCCGTCTGGGGCGTGCTGGGCGGTCTGCTCGGCCCGCGCACGGCCATCGGCCTGGCCGGGGTGCTGCTGTTGGCGACCCCGCTGCTGCTCCCCCGGCAGGATCACACGTCCCAGCGCGAACCGGAACCGGCCCGCAGCCACACCTGACAGCCACAAAGCGCCGGCACACCTGACACCCGCAAAACCACCGGCACACCTGACCCTCCACAAAAGTGCAGCCACACCCGACACCGCACAGAAGCGCAGCCACCACCCCTGACACCCGCGAAAAGCCCTCACAAAAAGCCCCCACAAAACAGCAAGGAGAACACTCGCGTGAGCACCACCCCCGCCCCCGCCCTCGACCCCGCGCACACCGTCCTTCTCGTCATGGACTTCCAGCCCGCCATCCTGGCCGGTCTGCCCGAAGGCGACCGCGAAGCCCTGCTCGGCCGCGTGGAAGGGGCCATCGCCGACGTACGCGCCGGCGGCGGCACCATCGCCTACGTCCGCGTCGGCTTCACCGAGGCCGACTGGGACGCGATCCCGGACACCAACAAGTCCTTCGCCCCGGTCGCCCAGCACCGTGTCATGCACCACGAGGCCCCTGCCGCCGCCCTCCACGACCGCCTGGCCCCCGGGGACGGCGACATCGTGGTGCGCAAGACCCGTTACGGCGCCCTCTCCACCACCGACCTCGACGAGCGGCTGCGCGAGCGCGGCATCACCACTCTGGTCGTCTCCGGCATCACGACCAGCGGCGTCGTCCTGTCCACCGTCATCGACGCGGCCGACCGCGACTACCGGCTCTACGTCCTGTCCGACGGCGTGGCCGATCCCAACGCCGAAGTCCACGACGTCCTGCTCCACCAGGTCTTCCCGTCCCGGGCCCACCTCATCGACACCGCCGAGCTGCGCACCCTGCTCCGGACTGGCTGAAGGGGGCCGCCAGGCGCGGTTACCCTTCGCCGATGCGGAGGCCGCCGCGCCGGCGCTGGTGGGGGCCGTACTCCAGCCGTCCGCCCACGGCGAGCGGGTCCGCGGTTCCGCGGTTCCGCGGTCTCACTCAGCCGACGGTGTCGGGGACGGCTGTCATCTCCACCCGGGCGATGCCCTGATCCAGGAAGGTGGCCAGGTTCTGGGCCTCCTCTGCGACAGCTTCCCGTTCCTGAGGAGAAAGGGGCCGCAGGGGCGTGACGTTGAGTTGCCGGTCGCGCACGGTCCATGTGGCGGCGACGCGTCCGTCCACGAGCACGGCGCGCTGACCTGAGACGGACAGGCCGAGGTGGGCGTCGTCGATGATGCGGCTGCGGTCGCGGTAGCCGAGGATCGCGTTGTCGAAGGCCGGGAGGAACCGGACGGGAGCGGGCGTGTCCGGGGACGGACGTGGCGCGTCGGGCAGGTCGAGGAGTTCCCGGCCGCGTTCGTCACGGAAGGTGATCAGCTCGTCCCGGATGGCCTTGACCGCGGCGGGCAGACCGGCCAGACCGCTCCAGGCGCGGATGTCCGCGGTGGCGGCGGGCCCGTAGGCGGCGAGGTAGCGGCGCACCAGTTGCTGTCCGACCGGGTCGCTCGCGTCGTCAGGCAGCGGCGCAGGGTCTTGTCCGAGCCAGGTGGCCAGGGGCAGATTCCGCACGCCGGCCTTCGTCTGCCACAGACCGCGCGGGGGAAGCTGAGCCATCGGAATGAGCGCGGCGACGAGGAGTTCGCCCAGGGCGCGGCGTGGCGGGCCGGGCCAGCGGTCCTGGAGTGCCTGGACGAGGGCGCTCATGGTGCGGGGTTGCTGGTCGGCCATCACCGCTCGGCCGGCTGCCGCGACTTCGTCGGGGTCGATGCCGGCCAGTTCGCGTCGGTAGGTGGCCAGCACCCGCTGGCGCAGCATGGTGTCGTGGCGGGCCCGCCAGGCGAGGGCGTCGTCGCCGGTGACCAGATGGACGGTGCGGCGCATCAGGTGAGTCCGTACGACGTGCCGATCCGTCAGTGCCTGATCGAGTCGGTCGGGCGCGAAGGCGTGCAACCTCGACCACAGGCCGGTGAAGGGTTCATGCGGTTCCTGGGCCTGCAGGCCGCACAGGTGGGCCACCGCCGCCTCGACCGGAGCGGTGGTGCGCGCGAGCAGGTGCTGACGGGCCAGGGTCGCGCGGTTCAGAGCGCGCGTGCTGAGGATGGTCATGAGTCCTTCAGGCCGCGGCACGCTCGCCGATCGGGCGGCGGCGGAGTACGGATCGGGTGAGGGAGGGCGGGACGTAGGAGACGTCCAGCGGGCCGAGGTCGGTGCCGGGCGGGACGATCGCGTCGATCCGGTCCAGGACCGCGTCGTCGAGCGTGCGGGTGGCGCCGGTGAGCAGATCGTCCAGTTGCTCCATGGTGCGCGGTCCGACGATCGCGGACGTGATGTCCGGGTGGCTGGTGGCGAAGGCCATGGCCAGATGGGTGAGGGACATGCCGGCCTCCTCGGCGACGGGCAGGAGCCGTTCGACGGCGTCCAGCTTGCGCTCGTCGTTGAGGTGCTGGGGAACCCACCGCATCCGGGCGTTGTTCCGCGGCACGGCGCCCTTGCGGTAGCGGCCTGTGAGCAGGCCCATGGCCAGGGGGCTCCACACGAGGACGCCCATGCCGTAACGGCGGCAGGTCGGCAGGATCTCGCGCTCGATGCCGCGGTTGAGCACGGAGTAGGTGGGCTGCTCGGTGCGCAGCCGGTGCAGGGCACGCTGCTGGGACACCCACTGGGCCTCGACGATCTGTGAGGCCGGCAGGTTGGAGGAGCCGATCGCGCGGACCTTCCCGGCACGCACCAGGTCGCTGAGGGCGGAGAGCGTCTCCTCGATGTCCGTGTGCGGATCGGGGTGGTGGATCTGGTACAGGTCGAGGTGGTCCGTCCGCAGCCGCCGCAGCGAACCCTCGACCGCCGTCATGATCCAGCGGCGTGAGTTGCCGCTGCGGTTGGGGCCCTCGCCCATCGGTCCATTGAACTTGGTGGCCAGCACCACCTCGTCACGCCGCCCTCTGAGGGCCTTGCCCACGATCTCCTCGGTCTCGCTGTAGCCGTACACATCGGCGGTGTCCACGAAGTTGATGCCCGCGTCCAACGCGCGGTGAATCATGCGCGCGCACTCGTCGTGGTCCTGATTGCCGTTCCTGCCGAACATCATGGTGCCCAGGCAGTAGGCGCTGACCTCGATCCCGGTACGCCCGAGCTGTCGCATTCGCATGGTTTCCTGTGCCCTTTTTCCGGTTCGGAGGTGGATCAGCGTTGTACGGGGATCAGTTGTTGTACGAGGCTCAGTCGGCGTACGAGGCTCAGCCGTTGTACGGGATCAGCCGATGTACGAGGCTCAGCCGTTGTACGGGGCCGCCACGTCCAGGACCCAGGTCACGCCGAAGCGGTCGGTGAGCATGCCGTACAGCGGTGCCCACTGCGACGGTTCCAGGGGCCGCACCACCGTCGAGCCCTCTGCCAGCTTCTGCCACAGGGCGCCGATCTCGTCCGTGTCATCGCCGCGCACGGAGACGAAGAACGGGTTGCTGCCCTGGTCCCAGGGCAGCTGGGAGGGCACGTCGTACGCCATGACGTGGAAGCCGTTGTCGCCCGCCACCTCGCCCCACACCACCCAGTCCGCCTCGTTCTCGTTCTGCACGGTGCCCATGTCCTTGTACGTGATGGCGGCGATGCGCCCGCCGAAGACGGACTGGTAGTAGTCCAATGCCGCCCGCGCGTCGCCCTGAAAGTTCAGGTGGGTGGTGGTGGTGACGGACATGCCTTCTCCTTGCTCGCAGTTCGGCGGGGTGGGGCGCCGCCACAGCGCTGGAATCTTGCGACGGCAACCTCGTGACCAGGGGCTATGGCCTCTCTGGCGGATCTTGAAACCCACCATTCCACGGGCAGCGGACAGGTTGTGTCCTGTACTGGGGACAGAATGCCGAGCATGCAGAAGACGTCCTCGCGGCTGCTCGCGCTGCTCTCGCTGCTTCAGACGCCTCGCAACTGGTCGGGTGACGACCTCGCCGAGCGGCTCGACGTCACCCCGCGCACGGTGCGCCGCGACATCGACCGCCTACGGGAACTGGGCTACCCGATCCGCGCTTTCAAGGGGCCCTCCGGCGGATACCGCATGGGGACCGGCTCGCAACTGCCCCCGTTGCGGTTCGACGACGACCAAGCCGTCGCCCTGGCCCTCGCCCTGCAGTCCGCCGCCACCAGCCCAGCGATCGGCGAGGACGCCGCACGGGCCCTGTCCACCATTCGCCAGGTCATGCCGTCCCGTTTGCGTCAGCGCGTCGACATGTTGCAGATCACCGCCATCACATCACCCGGGGCCGGCAACGCCTCCCCGGTCGGCACGCAGCTCCTCATGGAGGTGAGCCGCGTCATCCACGCCCGTGAGGAGCTGCGCTTCGACTACCGACACGACCCCACCGGCCCCGCCGGTCCCGCCGGTCCCGCCGAGCACCCCCGCCGGACGCAGCCCCACCACCTCGTCACCTGGCGCGGCCACTGGTACCTGATCGCCTGGGACCTCGACCGTGCCGACTGGCGCGTCTTCCGCGCCGACCGCATACGCCCCCGCACCCCGACCGGCCCGCGCTTCACTCCCCGCCATCTCCCCGGCGACGGCGTAGCCGCGTTCGTCACCGGCCGGTTCCGCGGAACTGACGGCTCTACGGCCGACTGGCCCTGCCGCGGCGAGGTCATCCTCAACCTCCCCGCGCGGGCTGTGGCCCCCTTCGCGCAGGACGGCATCGTTGAGGAACTCGGCCCCGACCGCTGCCGCCTGTCCCTCGGTTCCTGGTCGTGGACGGGTCTTGCCGCCACTATCGGCCGCTTCGACACCGACATCCAGGTCATCGGTCCACCACAACTGGCCGATGCGTTCGCCGAACTCGCCGCGCGCTACGCCAACGCCGCAGGCCCGACCCGATGGGCACCGGACCCGGACAGCGATACCTCGCGCTGAGGCACGCCGCGTCAGGCCGCCAATGCTCGCAGCTACCGGTCCGTGTTGTGTCGCAGCAGTAGGGAGTTGGGTGGAGTTCCGGGTTCCGAACTGTCACTCGATGGGGTGGAGATGGGGCGGCGACCTGGTTGGATTACGGAGAGTGAGGGAGAATGGAGGTGTTGGGCCCGCCGGGGGAGGCGGGTGTTGAGCGCATCACTGGGGGGTGATCGCCATGGGGGGCACAGCTACGACCACTGCCACGAAGGCCGCTCGTCCGGCTCCGGGCGCAGGTGCGGATCCGGGGCCAAGTGCAGTTCCTGGCGCAGGTGCAGCTCGGGGCGCGGGTGCGGTTCCGGGCGCAGGTGCAGCTCCGGGCGCAGGTGCAGCTCCGGGTGCAGGCGCAGCTCAAGGGCCAGGTTCAGCTCCGCGTCCTGCTGCGTCTGTGGGTTCGGCTTCGGTTGCGGTTCCGGGGTCGCCGGACGAGTGGGCTGCCTACCTGGCCCAGACGGCGCCGGGTCCGCAGACGGCGTTCGTACTACAGACGTTGGAACCGGAGAGGCTGTCCCACGCGGGCCGGGTGGACGCGCTGAAGGCGCTGGAGCGGCATGCGGCGTGGATCCAGGCGCAGCAGGTCCGTCTTCTTGCTGCTCTGGATGCCGATGCGCAGGCGGCGTTGCCGGAGGGGAAGTGGAACGAGAGCATTGAGGGTGAGTGGAACTTCGCGTGTGAGGAAGTGGCCTGTGCGCTGAAGCTGTCGGGGACGACGGCGGCCAAGCGGCTTCAGGTGGCCCGGGAGCTGGACAGGCATTATCCGACCACGCTGGGCATGTTGGAGCGCGGGGAGATCTCGTATATGCAGGCGGTGGCTGTCACCGAGGCCTGTGCTGTGTTGGATCCGTTGCTGGCCGCCCAGGTCGAAGCCGCTGTGACGCAGAAGATGCCGGGGTTGGCGACTGGGCAGACCCGGCGTGTGTTGGCCCGGGAGATCGTGCGGGCGGATCCGCAGGGGGCGGAGGAGCGGCATCGCAAGCGGAAGCGGGAGCGGCAGTTGGTCCACTATCCGCAGGCCGACGGCATGGCGATGTGGGGTGCGATTCTGCCTGCCGAGCAGGCCGCCCGCATGAACCAGGCGGTGGACGCGCATGCGGCCACACTGCCGGATGAGGGGCGGACCCTGGAGCAGAAGCGGGTGGATGCCCTGTTCGATCTGGTCGTCAACCGCACCACCACGGTCGGCGCCACCGGCACCGGCAGGAGCACCAGCACCGGCAGCACCCGCACTGAGCAGGCCTCGGGTGGGCGGGCGGCGGCTGTCGTGCAGGTCACCGTGCCGCTGGATGTGCTGATCGGAGAAAGTGAGGGGCCCGCCCAGTTGAAGGGGTACGGGCCGATCACGGCGGGGCAGGCGAGGGAGATCGCGTTCGCGGAGGGGACGATCTGGCGGCGTCTGATCATCGAGCCGAAGACCGGGATGCTGGTCAAGACGGATCCGACGACGTACAAGCCGACGGCGGAGACGGAGCGGCATGTGCTCGCCCGGGACGGCCGGTGCACCTTCCCCACCTGCCAGATGCCCGCCCACCGTTGCGACCTCGACCACATCCAGCCGTTCGACCATGACAACCCGGCGGCCGGTGGGCAGACCGTGCCGGAGAACCTGGGCCCGTTGTGCCGACGGCATCACCTGATGAAGACCCACCACCCCGGATGGCAAGTGACCCGGGACCCCGACACGGGGGTCACCACCTGGACCGCGCCCACCGGCCACACCTACACCAACCCGCCCCACAACTACCTCGAATAGCCGCCCATTCCGCAGGATCCGTGATCGGCTCAGCCGGGAGTCCCCGAGTCCGGCGGTCAGGACGCTCCCGTAAAGCCCGCCCTCGTGGAGCCCGCCCTCCCGGACTCGGCACCGGCACCGGCACCGGCACCGGCCCCGGAGCCGGCCCCGGAGGCTTGCGGCGTCTGCGGCTCGGTGCGCAGGCCGGCGAACAGGTCGTCTTCCGGAAGGGTGACCGGGAGGTGGGAGCGGGCCAGGTGGTAGTCCTCGGTGGGCCAGACCTGCCGTTCGATGTCGCGGTCGTGGAGCATGAACCCAGCGTGGGGGTCGATCTGCGTGGCGTGGGCGAGCAGGGCGCGGTCCCTGGTCGCGAAGTACTCGGCGCACGGGACGCGCGTGGTGATCTCCAGTCCGGCGGGCTCGGCGGGCAGTTCGTCCAGCACGGCCCCCATGGCCGAGTCGAGCCCGCGCGCGGTCATGGCGTCGTGGAGGGTCTGGAACCACGCGCGCGACAGTCCGCCCTGGTAGTAGAGCTTGAGGGGCCGCCAGGGCGGGCCCGCCTCGGGGTGGCGGTCGGCCTGGCCGGCCGCGTCGAAGGCGGCCACAGTCACCTCGTGGGTCCTGATGTGGTCCGGGTGAGGGTAGCCACCGGTCTCGTCGTAGGTGACGACGACGTGGGGGCGGAACTCGCGGATGAGCGCCACCAGCCGCCCGGCCGCCTCCTCCAGGGGCCACAGCGCGAAGCAGCCGTCGGGCGGCGGCTCGCCGGGGGCCGGCAGGCCGGAGTCGACGAAGCCCAGGAAGCGCTGCTGGACGCCGAGGATCCGGCGGGCCTCGGCCATCTCGGCGCGCCGGATCTCCGCGAGGTTCTCCCGTACGCCGGGCCGGTCCATGGCGGGGTTGAGCACGTCGCCGCGCTCCCCGCCGGTGCAGGTGACCACCAGCACCTCCACGCCCTCGGCCGCGTACTTGGCCAGGGTGGCCGCGCCCTTGCTCGACTCGTCGTCGGGGTGGGCGTGCACGCTCATCAGGCGCAGGGTCATATGGGCCTCCGGTGGGTGAAGTCCGCCAGGCGGCGGAGGAAGGTGGTCGTGGTGGGAAGGGGCGGGCCGGTGAGCACGGCCAGGTGGAAGGCGTGCGGCATACCTTCGTAGATGTCGAGGACGCAGTCGGGCGCCGCTTCGGCGAAGCGCTTGGCGTCGTCGAGCAGCACTTCGCGCGACCCGGCCGCGACTAGCAGCGGCGGCAGTCCGGACGGATCGCCGTGCAGGGGCGACTGGGGCGCCCGGTCAGGCGGCGCGCCGGCGAGGTACTGGCGGGCGACCCGCTCCAGCACCGCCCGGTTGATGAGGTCCAGCCCGTCGTTGGCGTCCAGCGACGGGCCGGAGAGGGTCAGGTCGGTCAGCGGGGACACCACGACCGCCCTGGGCAGCGGTTTTCCGGCCGTCTTGAGCGCCAGCAGGGCCGACAGGACGAGGGTGCCGCCCGCCGACTCGCCGAACAGGACGATGTCGGGCACGCCGTGGGCGAGCAGGCTGTCATGGACGGCCAGCACGTCCCGCAGTGCCGCCGGGTAGGGGTGGGCGGGGGCGAGGCGGTAGTCGACAGCGAAGACCGGGCGGCCGGTCGCCCTGGACAGGTGGGAGGCCAGGAGCCGCTCCGCCCGCGGCTCGGTGTGAGCGAAGCCGCCGCCGTGGGCGTACACCAGGGCCCCTGCTTCGGTCGCCGGGCGTCCGGAGGCGTTCACCCACTGGCCGGGCCCCATGCCCGCGCTCGGGAGCGCGGGCATGGGGTCGGCGTCGCCGGGGAGATCCGGCGCGCCCTCGTCCGGCAGCCGCAGTCGCAGCCGCGCCATGACGGCTGCGATCTCCTCGGGTGTGGCGGGAATCTTCATGGACGGATCTCCTCAGCGGCCCTTCCTGCCGCGCGGCGGCCTGGGCGCCACGGGCCTGGGGAGGGGGCGGACCTGGCGGATCGGCCAGTCGTAGCGGTCGCGGTTCTTGCGCGACGGGGCCGGGGGCGTGATGCGCAGGTTCAAGCGGGCTCCTCTCGATCGGTCGCGGTCGCGGTCGGCGACTGCGTGTTTGCGCCTCTGGTCTGTCTGCGTCTCTGGCCTGTCTGCGTTTGTTCTGTCTGCGTTTGTTCTGTCTGCGTGTTGCCGGGGACAAACTTAGGTCCGACCTAGATTTAGGTCAAGCACTTTTTTGTGACCGGTCTATGCGAGGATGGGGCCATGACGGCAGGACTTCGTGAACTGAAGAAGCAACAGACCCGCCAGGCAATCTCCGACACCGCGACGCGGCTGTTCCTGGAGCGCGGCTTCGAGGCGGTGACCATCGCCGAGATCGCGGCGGCCGCCCAGGTGGCGAAGATGACCGTCACCAACTACTTCCCGCGCAAGGAAGACCTCGCCCTCGACTACCACGAGCCCTTCACCGCCGCCCTGGCCCACACCGTCGCGGGCCGGCAGGAAGGCGAGTCCGCGCTGGCCGCCCTGCGCCGCGAGTACCTGGCCGCGGTCGAGCGGCACGATCCCGCGATCGGCTTCACCGGGCCGGAGTTCGCCCGGATGATCGCCGACAGCCCCGCCCTGACCGCCCGGCTGCGCGAACTGCACGACCAGCGCGAGGACGCCCTCGCCGACGTACTCGCCGACGCGTTCGCCGCCGACAGCACGGCCGACCCGGCAGACGAGCCTGCGGTGGAGCGGACGGCCGACCCGGCGGCCGACCCGGCGGCCGACCCGGCGGCCGACCCGGTGGCCGACCCAGTGGCCGACCCAGTGGCCGACCCGGCGGCCGACCCCGGCGACCTCACCCCCCGGGCCGTGGCCGCCCTGCTCACGGCCGTCCACCGCACGCTCTTCCAGCAGGTCCTGGATCTGACACGGGCGGGCCGGACCAACGAGGAGATCGCCACCGTCGCCACCCGCTCGGCCCATCAGGTCTTCGGCCTGCTGGAGGCGTCCCTGGGTGACTACGCGGTGCGGTGAACGCGGTCCGGTGGCCCGGTCGTTCAGGCCGGGCCCACGGTCAGCGTCCGTCCCCGGGCATCGCCCTCCACCGCGTCCACGTACGCGTGGGCGACCTCCGCCACCGGGCTACCGGGCGACGGGTCCATGCCCAGGGCGACGAGGGTCTCGCGGACCCAGCCGGGGCTGACCGCGTTCAGGCGCAGGCCGCGCGGCATTTCCGCGGCGGCCGCGTACACGAACGCCTCCAGGGCCGCGTTGACCAAGTAGCCGAGCGAACTGCCGGGGACGGGCTCGGTGAACCGTCCGCTGGTGAGGGTCACTGATCCACCGTCCCGTACGTGGCCGAGCGCCCGCCGTACGAGGTTCACCTGCCCGATCAGCTTCCCGTCGAGCCCGCTCCAGAACGTTTCGTCCGACGGGCTGTCCAGCGGGGTCAGGCCGCCGCCCGCGGCGCAGCACACCACCGCGTCCAGGTCGTCCCCGAGGTCCGCGAACAGGGCGTCGATCGACGCGGTGTCGGCCGTGTCCACCCGCACCGGGCCACGGCGCGACGCCCGCACCACGTCGTGGCGCTCCGCCAGCGCGTCGGCCACCGCACCGCCGATGGTCCCCGTCGCGCCGATCACAAGAATCTTCACTGGCTGTCCGTCCGTTTCACTGGTCCTGTGCCGCTTCACCGGTCCTGTGCCGCTCAGCCTGCGACGGGCGGCGGGCCGTACCCAGCCCCCTGCCGGAGGTGTACGCGCGGTGGCTACATCTGACAGGTGCAGGCTCAGCGGGCGCGCGTCGGTGAGACTGGGGGCGTGGAGACACGTGAGGAGTTGGGAGAGTTCCTGCGGTCGCGGCGGGCGCGGCTGAGGCCCCAGGACGCGGGGCTTCCCTCGTACGGGGGACGGCGGCGCGTGCCCGGGCTGCGGCGCGAGGAATTGGCGCAGCTCGCCGGGGTGAGCGCCGGCTACTACACCCGGCTCGAACAGGGGCAGAGCCCCAACGCGTCGGACGCCGTGCTGGACGCCGTCGCACGCGTGCTGCGGCTGGACGAGGCGGAGCGGGCCCATCTCTACTCGCTGGCCCGGCCCAAGCCGCCGGGCCGCCGCCGGGCCGCCAGGCCGGAGCGGGTGCGGCCGGGGGTGCGGGTCATGATCGAGTCGTTCGGGGATGTGCCCGCGCTGGTCATGGGGCGCTTCTGCGATGTCCTCGCGTGGAACCGGATGGCCCACGCCCTGCTGGGCGGACACCTCGACTTCGACGCACCGAACCGCCCGGCCGGGCGCCCCAACATCGCCCGCCTGATGTTCCTCGATCCCCACACCCGGGAGCTGTACGCCGACTGGCCCCGCAAGGCCCGGTCCACCGTCGCCGACCTCAGGCTGCTCACCGGGCGATACCCGAGCGACCCCACGCTGACCGGCCTGATCGGCGAACTAACCATCGGGAGCGAGGAGTTCGCGAGACTGTGGGCCGCGCTCGCGGTGGGTGACTGCGGCACCGCCGCCCGCACCTACCGCCATCCGCTGGTGGGCACCATGACGCTGATGTGCGAGTTGCTGACGCTCCCGGCGGACGAGGGGCAGCGGGTGGCCGTGATGAACGCCGAGCCGGGCTCGCCGTCCGAGGAGGCCCTGCGGCTCCTCGCCGACCTGATCGCCCCGGCCACGGCCACCGCCGCCGCCCCGGCCACCACCACGACCACG